>JAFMVE010000057.1 GCA_025499705.1 Carboxylicivirga caseinilyticus | reverse complement strand
TCCCTTATAGGGGAGGTTTGGTGGGGTATAATGAAAGTAAAGTTACAATTTGAAAGATTCCTTATTTGCAGAATCACTTTTTGGACACCCTCTTTTTTTTAGTTATGTGCCAGCAATATTAAGATCTAATTTTCATATTGACCATAGTTACTAATATACCGTTATCTTTGCCTTCTGATTATTTAATTTACTATGGAGTCATTTTCAAGCAGCACAGGTTCATTCAAAATAGAACGTTATCCCGAGACTAGTTTAACATCACTTAAACCCTGGAATGCTGCTGATGAATATATTCTGTCATATTTAGGAGAAAATAACCTACAATCACCGGTTGCTATCATCAATGATCGATTTGGTTTCCTGTCCATCGCTCTTCATCATTTGAAACCTACTGTAATAATCGACTATAAAAGTCAGGAAAAAGCTATTCAAAAAAACCTGGCTAACAATGGAATTCAATTGGATCAAATTACTTTCTCTGATATTTTATCAATCAACAACTTAAAAATCGAAACCGCAATAGTAAAGGTTCCAAAATCAATGGAATTATTTGCATTATATCTACACCAGGTTTCTCAAATGATAAGTGAAGACGGAATTGTAATATGTGGGTTTATGACAAAATATTTTACCTCATCAATGCTTGATGTGGCGCAAAAATATTTTAAAAAAGCAGAACAATCACTGGCTTATAAAAAATCAAGATTATTGATACTTTCTGAACCTATAACAAAGCAGGATGAAATATTAACCGAAACGATTGCTGTTGAAAATGGTGATGAACTTATGCAATACAAAGGTGTTTTTTCATCAGGTAAAATAGATATGGGAACCCGATTTCTACTTGATAACCTTGATATTTATGAGAATGAAGATTCAATATTAGACCTTGCCTGTGGCAATGGAATTATTGCTTATCATCTGGAAAAGAACAATCCATCATCCAACCTTTACCTGGTTGATGATTTTTACCTTGCTGTTGAATCATCCAAAATAAACCTACCCAAAGCAAACTGCCTCTTTAATAACGATCTGAGTGATTTTAAAAATCAGTTTTTTGATTTAATTGTAACCAATCCTCCTTTTCATTTTGGCCACGAAACCAATATCGAAGTTTCGTTAAGTCTGTTTAAACAGACCTGCCGATGTTTAAAGCCAAATGGACGGTTTGTGGTTGTAGCCAACAAGCACCTAAACTATGCTACACACCTGCGAAAAATCTACAGCAAGGTTATGATCACAGCTGAAAACACTAAATTTCAAATCATTGAATGCAAAAATGCAATAATTTGACAATCTGATTAGACTTCAATTCTATATTATACAAAACTCGCGGTTATCTGTAGACTGCACAAATGTCTTGCTATTATTCCTCATAAATCATCTTCCGGGTCATACCACCATCCACAATCAGGTTAACACCGTTAACAAACTGATTATCTGATTGCGTAAGATACATGCAAGCTTTAGCAATATCTTCAGGCTTCCCAACCCTTTGTGAAAAATGCTGTTTATGATCCTTTTCGCTTAATTGAGAATAGTCTCCAGTCTCAATCCATCCCGGACTTATACAATTCACCTGGATATGGTCTGGTGCAAAAGATGCTGCCATTGCATGTGTAAGGGCAACAATTCCTCCTTTCGAAGCAGCATAAGCTTCTGAATTAGGTTCTGACATGATTGCACGGGTTGATGCAATATTTACGATAGAGCCTCCTCCTGACTGTCGCATTATTTTTGCTGCTTCGCGCGAGCAAAGAAATACACCTCGAAGATTAGTATTTATTATCTCATCCCATTCCTCTACATCTAATTCATATGGCGATTTCCATCTCGAAACACCCTCATTATTGATGAGAATATCCAAACCACCAAACTGGTTCTTCAAAACATTAAACAATTCTACAACTTCACTGGCATTTCTAACATTCACTTCATAAGCAAAAGCAGTCCCTCCATCATTTTCAATCTGAGCAACAGTATCTTTTGCCTTTAGTATATCTATATCGGCAACCAATACAGTTGCACCTTTTTTCGCATATTCCAAAGCGATTCCTCTTCCTATTCCATTGGCTGCCCCTGTAACAAGGACTATTTTATTTAAAAAATTCATTGTCCAATATTTTAACTAAAGATACTTGTTTTTGGATTACGTTAATTGATTTGCTATTTATATGTATATCTTGCTCATACATAAAGTTTTTATACCTTAGATAGACATTTCAAAATCCAGACTATGAAAAAATTACTTTATCTATTACTCATTGGCATTCTCTGCCAATGTCAACAACCATTTTCCTTTCCGGAAGCATCACCTGAAGAAGTTGGATTAAATCCTGAATTTCTTCTTTCGATCGATACAGCCATGCAAAAATATATCGACAACAAACAATTGGCTGGTATCACAACCATGTTGGTGAAAGATGGAAAACTAATTCAAACAAATGCATATGGATGGGCAGATGTTGAGAATCAAAAACCTTTGAGCACCGAAAGTATTTTCCGAATCTATTCCATGACGAAAAGTATTACATCCATGGCTTTAATGAAACTTTATGAAAAAGGTTTATTTGAGTTGGATGATCCTGTTAGCAAATACATTCCTGAGTTTGCCAACACCAAAGTATTCAAAGGTTATGAGAACGGCCAACCTATATTGGTTGATCAGAATCCTGTACTGACGATACGTAATCTGATGACACACACTTCCGGGCTAACTTATGGCTGGACTCCGAATTCATATGTTGATTCAATTTACAGAGCCGATTCCATTCTTGTTTGGAACGAACTACTGGAACCAAAAATAAAACGTTTAACACAGATACCTTTAAAATTTCAACCTGGTGAAAAATGGGAATACAGTGTATCTATTGATGTAATTGGTTACCTCATCGAAGTACTTTCTGGTCAAAAGCTAGATGAATTTTTAGCCGACAATATTTTTACACCACTCAAAATGAATGATACAGGTTTCTTTGTCCCTGAAGAGAAAATTGCCCGTTATACTTGTGTTTATGCTCCGGACAGCACTAATGGAATTAAATTAATTGAGTCCATCGATGAAAGTCGATTTACCAAACCGGCAATACTCTTAATGGGAGGTGGTGGTTTACAATCTACCATGATGGATTACGCTCGCTTTTGTCAGATGATATTAAATAAAGGAGAATTGAATGGAATTCGAATTTTTCAACCGGAAACCATCTCGATGCTTTATGAAAACCAGATGCCGGATGGAAAGAAAGCATGGAATAATACAGGCTGGACCATTGGCTTTAAATTGCAATTGATTGATAATCCGGAAGGCAGTTATCCATATGCAGGAGAAATTGCCTGGGAAGGGGCTGCTGATACTCACTTCTGGATTGATGTAAAAAATAACCTTTTCGGGTTCACATTTACACAAATGATGCCAGGTAATACAACCGCTTTTTACCGCGATTACAGAAAAATAGTTTATGAGGCTATGCAATAAGCAAAAGAGTCGGGCAACCGACTCTTCTTTTTTCAAGCAACCCTTGGGATTATATCTCATCTTACAGATATGAAAAACTCAGTCCATATCTTCACTTTAATTGCAATTTTTACTGCATTTCAGGCCTGTTGTAATGATGAGAATATAACCAAATCTAATTGCGATCAAACTGTTGTCATTAGTTCAGATGAATTTAATAATGCGCCTGACGACATGCTAAACATCAACAATATCAGCATTCAGGATGATTGTTTACTGATTAATTTTTCTTCCAGTGGATGTGATGGTTCTTCCTGGATTGTTAAACTAATTGACTCTGAAGCAATAGCTGAATCATTTCCACCACAACGCACTTTACGTCTTTCGTTGAAGAATGATGAACTTTGCGATGCCTACTTCAGTAAAGAAATAAGTTTTGACATTCATTCTTTACAGGTTGAAGGGAACAGAGTTATCTTAAATTTTAAAGACTTTGATCAGCCTCTTCTATATGAATATTAGATCCAATCAAACAACACTAACCAACTGTTTCCATGAATATTACATCCAAAAACAATGTATTCTCTATGTCTGAATTTTGAATAAAATAAAAGATTAAATGTCAACATTTTATAATTTGTTATATATAATCGAAATATTAGATTATTTTAGCACCATATTTTTAATAATCAAAAGATGAATACAGGAAAAGTAAAGTTCTTTAACGATGCAAAAGGTTTTGGTTTCATCACCGAAGACAACGGAAAAGAACATTTTGTACACGTTACCGGCTTAATTGACAAAATTCAAGAAGGTGACGAAGTAGAATTTGAATTGAAAGAAGGTAAAAAAGGCATGAATGCTGTAAACGTGAAAGTAATTTAATCGATATAACTTTTTTGCTAACAATACCTTTAGGGCGTATCTGGTAATCAGAAACGCCCTTTTTTATTATTTAAATCTGTCGTCCGATCTCAGGCTATCAACCTTCAGATTTATTTGCCTGTCGAGCCAGCCTGCTTTCGTATCCTCGCGGTTATCAAATCTGGCAAAGAAAGGTTTAATATCTAATAATGGCGTACCATCCAGAACATCAATCATTTTAATATGGATTACATTTTTCTCAACCGACAATAATTCTACAGTTGATAATCCAATTGCATTGGGTCTTTTGGGTGATTTGGTTGCAAAAATACCATGCTCTACAGTATCCATAAAAGGTTTCACCTTAAGTTGAAAGCCATCTATTTTATGAAAATGATACAATAAAGTAATGTGTGAGAATTCTTCCAGATCAAGCAATCCTTCAGCATATTCAGGAAAGATCTCAATTGTTCCTAAAATTTCCTTAGCTGCCATTGGTTGAATAGGCATATTTTCGATACTGGTAAATGGAGTATGGATGATACCAATCGGTTTCATTTCAATGATAGAAGTATTCATATTCGATAGATTTGAAAATGGATTGGATTTAATACTGCAAAGGAATGGCAAGTTAACAATATCCAAACAAATTCCTCCTATTATTCCAACTTAATTGCGTTGAGTAATTTCGAAATACTTTTAAATATCAGGCATATTCAAATATCTCATCCAGTCTTATTGTTATTGCCTTTTCGTTGAATGACTTTTTTGCGAGATTAACCATGGCTTTTGCAACTGTTGCTCCTTTAATACCACGATACTTCTTTAGCCCAGGTAGCACTCTGATTATTGCATTCATCATAGCAATACCTATAACCTCACGCTTTCGTTTATTATCACGTTGCCCCATTAATCCACTTGGTTGTAAAATAATAATCTTCTCAAAATCAAGATTCTTAACCGCCTCTTCAAGTTCACCTTTAATCCGCAGATAAAAAGCTTTTGAACGAGCATTTGCCGACACAGATGACACCAGAATATATTCCTTAACATCATTATCGGCAGCTAATCTGGCAAATTCATATTGATAAGTAAAATCTACCTCATACTGATTCTCCTTACTTCCGGCTTGTTTTAACGTGGTACCCATAGCGGAGTATAATACATCACCTTTAATATTTTCGGCTATCTCATCCAAACGATTAAAATTACAAATGAATTCCTGCAGCTTTGGATGACTAATACCGGTTGCTCTTCTAACAAATACTTTTACTGTTGAATATTCTTCATTAACCAATAATTCCTGTACCAAATGTGATCCTACCAATCCGGTAGTACCAATTACCAAAGCTGTTTTACTCATTACACCTAATTTTTAAAAATTGAGATACCTGCCGCATAACCCACTCCAACCAATGAAACGTTGTATTTGGCCAATAACGAAATCATTTTTAATCGGGCTTCAATCAAATAATTTTCACGTGCATTAACCACAAAAAGAGAACTTTCTCCGGAATCAAAACGCTGTTTTTCTGCTTCCAGCAGGCGATTGTAGTTTTTAATCACATTAGCGTAAAGATCAACTTGTTCGGATAATGTTAATTGTGTATTGTAATACTTCAGCAAATTATTTTGTAACTCAACTAATTTCAGATTTTGTTTCCATTTAGCATCTTTAATTTTAAAGATTGACTGTTCATAGGAACCCCGCTCCTCTCGCAGGAATAATGGCATACTAAAATTAAATCCCCATTTATAGTTATTGATGGAATATCCCCTGAATACATTACTCCCTTGAGGTTCATTTAAAATATTGTAATTAAGTTTTAAATTGGGCTTAAAACTCTCTCGTTTAAGTTTTCGATCAACTTCCAGTGAAGCCAGTTTATAATCCATCAACTGCATATCAGGGTGCGATATACCTAATGTATTTATCAGATTATTAATTGAATCCGGTGAAATAACATCTTCCTTATCGGCTACCGTATAAACCGGAGGATGCATATCAGTAATACTTAGAGGCACTCCATTCTCAAACCACAGATAATTAGACAATTCGAGTGTTTCATTATCGTATTTAAGCTTTGCCCCTTTCTTATTTAATTGTCGGTTTTGAACCACAATATAGGCTTCAAGAGTATCAATGGCTGATTTGTCTCCAAATTCGTGACTCCCTTTGATGGCTCTTAATCGAGTCTGAGCTAATTCTACAGCTTCATCATAAACCTTGTATTCATTATATGCAGCTACCCAATCCCAATATTTTTTAACCGCTTCGAAATATAAACCCAGCATCATTTTTTCCTGTTCTGCTTTGGTTGATTCAGCGTATAACCTGGCCTTTTTAAGTTCTACCCTACGTTTATCAATAACCAAACCTTTACCAACAGGTACTGAAATTCCTGCATACCATAAACCATCGTCAGGAACAGTATTTTGAGGATTGAGGTAATAACCCCTGTTTTGATCATACCCTGTTTTTAACTCAACACCATACCAGGTTGGCACTTTTAATCCTGTTCCTAAGAGGCTGTAATACTCTTTATCATCGTAGTATTTCTGATCCAGACCTGCGAATAAATATGGATCAAAACCACCCCGGGCTTTACGTATTTCACTCTCACCTTGTTGAATTAATATCTGACTCTGTAACGAAACAGGATGATATTGCTCGACATACCAAAGCAATTGCTGCAAAGTAAACACAGAACTGTCTCTTTGTGCCTTAACTAATAACCCATTAAATACAACTACTATTATTAATACAATACGTTTCAATGTCATATTTAATATTATTTTTTCTTGTTGGTTGATTCATTCACTTTCTCCCCTTTGTAATAATCAGGAGGAAATCCATTCATTTGACGCCATATTTCATACCAAACAGGCACATCATTTAGTAAGGCAATACCATCAGCTCCGGCACCGATCCTTAACTGCTCAGGCCATGCCTGTTCTTCTTTATCCTGTTCAACCAGAATACGGTATTGTCCATTTTCACTAATAAAATTATCAATAGCAAAGACTCTACCACCAAATGTTCCAAACGATACGTTAGGCCAGCCACTAAAAACAATCGAAGGCCATCCGTCAAACATAAAACGCACCTTATCACCAACATGCAACAATGGTAAATCAATCGGATCAACATACATTTCAACAGCCAATTCAAAATCAGCAGGCATTATACTTACCAGTGGATCTCCTTCTTTTACAGTTTCTCCAATTCCGGTTCGGATGGTTTTTGTTATATATCCATCTTGTGGTGCCGTTACGTAATACATGCCTGTACGAACCGAATAGTTCATATATTGATTCTGCATTTTACTCAAGGTAGCCTCAGCATCATACAAAGCCGACATAGCCGAATACTTATCTGATTCTGATTTACTCAGTTTCTCACGGTATTGATTTCGGATTGAAGATAACTCTACTTTGTAGTTGATTAAATTATTACGACTGGTCAACAACTTATTTTCGGCACTTACCATTTTAGCCTGTGTCTCCTGCATCTTTAGTTTACGTGATTCCAACTCAGTTAATGAATTCAAACCATCAGAATAAAGTTTCTGTGTTCTTTCGTGTTGCCGCTTAGCTATTTCGTAGTTGGTTTTACTGGCTTCATATTCAATACTGTCTGATTGAATCTTCAACATTGCCTGTTTCACATAGTTCTGGGTTTGTTCCATCTTCAGGCTTTGTGTTTGCGAAAGAGCCCTGATTTGCTCATCCAAAGCCTTTATCTTTTCCATATAACTATGAACAGCTAATTCTTTCGCTTCAATCTGTTGTTGAGTCCTTTGTAACAATTTAGGATCCATATACTCCGCTTTTGTTTCGGATAAAAACAGAATAGTATCTCCCTTTTTTACAAAATCACCCTCCTGAATAAACCAGTTTTCGATACGACCACCTATAACTGAATGAATGGTTTGAGGACGTTGATTAGGCTTCAATGCCGTTACATAACCTGTTGATCTGATATTTTGAGTCCATGGTAAAAACATGGAAGCAACCAATGCAAAAAAAGACAGATACAACAAACGGGTAAACAACTTACCGGCTACATAATTCCTGACCAAAGAAAACGATTTAAGTTTACTCTTATCAATCTTTGATCCTACTTCTATATTTTGTGAGATATTTAGCATAGTTTATTTTGATTGAAAAACGTTTTTATACCAACCTAAATGTTTCATGTTTTGATGCAATCCATCAGCTATTAACTGGCCCCTGTTAAGAACTAATACACGTTCGAATCGATCAGCTATTGATGGATTATTGGATGTAACGATGACTGTAGACTTAAGACTAAGCAGATAAGTTATAAATTGTTCTTTATCTGATTCATTCAATTGATTAAAAAGATCACCTAATAAAATCAGCCTGCTCTCAACTACTATGCTTCGGGCTAAAATAATTTTAAGTCTCACACTTTTTGGCAGATTTTTACCTTCTGCAATCAGCATGGTATCATACCTGTTTTCCAAAGTATCAACAAATGAATTAAAACCCATTATGGCAGCTACTTTTTCAACTTCTAAACGCGAGATATTTGATTTACCAAGAGTAATATTTTCAAGAATGGTTCCGGCAAAAATCTCTTCTTTAGATAAACAGGATGCAATCTGTGATTTTAAATCATTCTTTTTCCAGTTCTTAAGTGATACTCCATTAAACTGAATATTACCGCTGTAACTATCATACATACCTCCAAGATGCTTTATTAACATAGATTTACCGGAACCATTGAACCCGGTAAGACAAATCTTCTCACCAGCTTTAATATTCAGGTTAAGATCTTTCAGGACCTCGTTACTGGAGGCTTCATTGAATGCATAACTAAGATTCTCGATGGTGATGTCGAATCCTTCTGATTTACTTAAATCAATATCTTCTCCTAAATCACAATCCAAAGGCATATCAGCAATTGACCCCATTTTTTCAACAGAGGTAAGTACATCATAAACCGTTTCGATAAGCGTCATCAGCTTTTCAACCGAAGTAACAATCATTAAAATAATGATCTCAGCAGCTACAAACTGACCAATATTCATTTGTTGATTAATTACCAGTAAACCACCCACAATCAGCAATCCGGCAATCATAATCACCTTAAAACTGATCAGGTTGACCCATTGAATAACCAATATTCTAAAGTGACTCTTTCTATATTTCAAATATCCCAGAACAGATTCATCTGTTTTTTCTAATGGCAGGTTTGAATTAGCTGCCATTTTAAAAGTATCCTGTGCTCTTGCCAACTCTTGTAACCAATGAGCAACTTTATATTTATAGGTAGATTCCTTTAAACTGGATATCAACCCCTTTCTTGTTGTATATCTGAAAATCAGAAACACAATCACTAACAGAATGGCGCTGTAGAGAATAAAATAGGAATGATAAATTGATAATAATATCATTCCAAATAATACTTGTAAAAGCGCAGATGATAAATCCAGTAGTATTTTTGACAATCCTTTTTGAACGGTTAGTGTATCGAAGAAACGATTCATTAACTCCGGAGCATAATTACCATCCAAAGCACTTAATTTTATGCGAGGAATACGAAATGTAAAATCAAAGGCTGATCGGGCAAACAATTTCTGCTGAATATTCTCCGAGATACTCATTTGCATAATTTGCATTACTCCATTCATAATGACCCCCAGTACAACAATGGTAACCAAAACAACCCATGAAGTTGAGACCTTACCACCTGTTATTAAATTAATAATAGCCTGCACACCCAGTGGTAGTGATAAAGAAACCAACCCATTGAAAATAGCATAAATATAAATGCTAAAAATGTCCTGTTTATCTACTTTCAGCATATTGATAAATCGCCTAAAGGGCAGTTTAACATCGTATTCCATATCAATCTTTAATTAATGATGTTTAATTTGGTTGGTTAAGCAACACGTAATTTGTTTTGTTGACATAACCCATTTCATAAATGGATTGTATTAGCTATACTAATTTAGTGAAGATACACCTTATAGCCAACGCATATACTATCAATCAATTAAATCATTTAACAATTAACTGGCTATAATTATTTATGAATATTTGTTAATAATTGTAACAGTATATTTTATAAGTCTTTATTTGTTTATCAATCTAACTTACTTACAAGGCGTTATACACTTACATATATTAATTAATTTTTTAAATAAAAAACCCATCAAACAAACATGCCTGACGGGTTTCATGATGGATCAAATCAACCTGTTTGATTTGTTATTTAATCAAATTATTTACAAACAGTATTATCAAAGGTTATTGCTCCATTTGAATAATTATAGGTTATTGTTCCAATATAATGACTCCCCTGATTTCCGATAAGGTTATAATGCCAGGTTACATACCACACATCTTCTTTGTAAGTCTTATCTATTTCCCTTATCTGAAAAACCTCTCCTGTCTTATTGCTGGTTACTTCGCCCTTAATCTGATCTATTTCTTTAAAGAAATTTCCATCTTTGTAACGATAAACAACATGTACTCTTATTGTACCTCCTTCCAAATTATCAACCATTTCACCTCCACAAAATACAGGCGTCCAATAGGTTCCTTGTGCCCAAAATTGAATGGCTGCATTTGGATTATCCTGAGCATTAATCTGAGTGAATGAAATGCACAATAAAGCACATATCATAAGTAATGATTTAGCTTTCATAATGTCAAATTTTAGTTAACTTTTAAAATGTTGAGAGTGATTCAATCCGATAACCAATTTCACACTATTCAAGTATATTGATATAGCAAAATTGTTGCATTTGATTACAATAATTCCATACCTGATGTTGCATTTGTTGTGTAAACATTGCAAGAGCTAAGGGTGAATACAAAGCCCAATTTTAAATGAGTAAGTTAACTATTAACAACACCTTAACAGGCTTTTATAAACCATTTTAAAATTGTAATGTTTAACTTTGTAGTAATTGTTTTAACATGATCCGAAAAATCACACATATATTAATGACATTGGTACTGATGACTTCCACCATGGGATTCACCGTATCAAAACATTATTGTGGTACACGATTAGTGGATGTAAGTATTAATAAAGAGGCTAAGAGCTGTTGTAGTAACGAAGGAACATCTAAATGTTGTCATAACGAAACTCATCATTTTCAGGTGGAAGATGATTTTAACATGGTGACAGATGCACAAATAACTGTTCCATTCATATACATAGCTCCTGTTATCTTTCTTTTTTCTGATGTAATAGAGGAAGAAACAGAAGATTTTGTAGAAATAACAGCTTCTCCCCCACCGCCTCCTCTAGGCAAACGCCTTTCTTTTCTTCAATCTTATTTGAATTGATATTTAATGAGTTTGTTTGCCCCGATAACTATCGGGGAGTCAGAAGGCAGTAGTTTATTGTCAACCTATTGTATTCTGAGTAGATCTTCATAATGGATTTACATGTTCTATTATATGGTCTGCGCATTAAAATCAATTCAGTAACCATATTATCATTTTGATATGCTAAATAAAATTATCCGCTTTTTTCTGGAAAATAAGCTGGTAACATTCCTGGTAATAGTGGTATTTATCAGTTGGGGAATCATCACTTCTCCTTTTGGTTGGAATACCGGCTTTTTACCAAGCGATCCGGTACCCGTTGATGCCATTCCCGACATTGGCGAAAACCAGCAAATAGTTTATACCGAGTGGCCCGGACGGTCGCCACAGGATATCGACGATCAGATATCCTATCCGTTAACATCGGCTCTTTTGGGTATGCCGGGTGTTAAAACCATTCGAAGCAACTCCATTTTCGGACTATCGAGCATCTATATCATTTTTGATGAAGATGTTGAGTTCTACTGGAGTCGAACACGTATTTTAGAAAAGTTGAACTCCTTACCTGCCGGCACATTACCCGATGGAGTCGCACCTGCTTTAGGGCCTGATGCCACAGCTTTAGGTCAGATTTATTGGTACACCTTGGAAGGTCGGGATAAAAAAGGAAATCCTACCGGAGGTTGGGATCCGCAGGAATTAAGAACCGTTCAGGACTACTATGTGCGATATTCCTTATCATCTGCCGAAGGCGTTGCCGAGGTGGCTTCCATTGGCGGATTCATAAAAGAATATCAGGTAGATGTGGATCCATTTGCCATGAAGGGCTACGACGTTAATCTGTCGCAAATTATTGCAGCGGTAAAAAACAGTAACCTCGATATTGGTGCTCGCACTTTGGAAGTGAACCGGGCCGAGTACCTCGTGCGAGCCATCGGTTACATTAAAAACATTAGAGATCTTGAGAACAGTGTTGTAAAGGTTAGAAATCATGTTCCGGTAAAATTAAAAGACGTTGCTAAAATCAACTTCGGTCCTGCAAGCCGACGTGGTGGATTGGATAAAGACGGTGCCGAAGCTGTTGGTGGCGTTGTGGTTGCCCGATACGGTGCCAACCCCATGAAAACCATTGATAACCTAAAAGAAAAAATAGCCGAAATCGCTCCCGGACTTCCATCTAAAACATTGGATGACGGAACAGTTTCAAAGGTAACACTGGTTCCCTTCTATGATCGTACGGGTTTAATCAAAGAAACACTGGGGACACTGGAAGAAGCCATCAGCCTTGAATTACTAATCAGTATACTGGTTGTGATCGTATTGGTGTTCAACCTCAGGGCTTCCTTATTAATATCCAGTTTATTGCCATTGGGTGTTCTTATCACATTTATAACCATGAGGCACTTTGGTGTTGATGCCAATATTGTGGCATTATCGGGTATTGCCATTGCCATCGGAGTTATGGTTGATGTCGGCGTGGTCTTTGTCGAAAATATTATAAGGCATCTTGATCTACCTGAAAATAAAGGGGCAAAGGGAAAACAACTCCGTCAGGTAATTTACGTTGCTACAACAGAGGTAGCCGGAGCGGTTATCACTGCGCTGGCCACCACTGTAATCAGCTTTTTACCGGTATTTGCCATGGAGGCAGCCGAAGGAAAACTCTTCAAACCCTTGGCCTACACCAAGACGTTTACCATGTTGTCGGCACTTTTGGTTGGACTGATTATCATTCCAAGTTTGGCAAACCTGATTTTCTCACTCAAAACGGATAAGAAGAAATATAAAGCATTTGTGAACATTGCTTTAATAGCGGCCGGAATTATACTAGCTATTATTTCAGGTAATTTGATTGCCTTGGCCATTTCTGCTTTTGGTATCAACGGCTTATTATCAGAATTAAAACCAACCACTTATGAACGATGGGGCAATTTTGTAAACATTACCATCAGTTTGGTAGTAGTTGTGTTCTTCCTGACAAAAATATGGATGCCATTAGGTGCGCAGAATTCGACCATTGCAAACTTCCTGTTTGTGATATTAATTGTTTCTATGGTTCTGGGAGCTTTATCGCTGGTAATCTATTATTACGAGCGCATTCTAAGCTGGTGTTTGAATCATATTGCCACCTTCATTTCCATTCCGATAGTGATTATTTTATTTGGCTTGATGGTATGGCAAGGCTTTGGTAAAGTATTTGGTTTTATGCCAAAATTCATTCAAAACACGGGTGCTTACATTTCTTTAAGTGAAGAATTTCCGGGTATCGGTAAAGAATTTATGCCAACGCTGGATGAAGGTTCTTTCTTATTAATGCCAACAACCATGCCTCACTCAGGCATTGCTGAGAATCTGGATGTAATTCGTTTACTCGACCAAAGAGTTAGTTCCATTCCCGAAGTTGAATCGGTAGTTGGTAAATGGGGACGCGTTAACTCAGCCCTCGACCCTGCCCCAACTTCGATGTACGAGAATGTAATCAATTACAAATCGGAATATATTCTGAATGACAAAGGGCATCGCGAGCGTTACAAAGTTGATAAGGATGAAATGTTTCTCCTGAACCTGCAACCATTGGGCAAAGACTCACAATACAGATATGATAAGGATAATCATCTGATTGAATCATTGAATAATGATGAGTGGAAAAAAGTTTCCTTATCAGAAAAGGAAATAAAACGAATTGAAGCAAACATTGCTGATTATCTGATCACCGATAAAAATGGTGAATACTTTAGACAATGGCGCGATGAAATTAAATCGCCGGATGATATCTGGAATGAAATTATTGCCAGGAGTCAGATTCCAGGCTTAACATCAGCTCCCAAGTTACAGCCTATTTCAACACGTTTGGTGATGTTACAAACCGGAATGAGAGCCCCCATGGGAATCAAGGTTTTTGGACCAAGTCTGGAAAGTATTGAACAAACAGGTTTGAAACTGGAAAGTCTTCTAAAGAATGTTGAAGGCATAAATCCGCAGTCGGTATTTGCCGATCGGGTGGTTGGTAAACCTTATCTTGAAATAAAGATAGACAGGGATGCCATTGCGAGATATGGTATGAGCATCAGTCAGCTTCAAATGGTAATTGGCAGTGCTATTGGTGGTATGCCATTAACCACCACTGTGGAAGGTCGCGAACGTTATCCGGTTCGACTGCGTTATGCACGTGAGTTTCGTGATAATCCTGAAGATCTGAAAAGCATCTTGATTCCGGTAGATAATGGAGCTCAGGTGCCACTGGGTGAGTTAGCAGATATACAGTATACCCGAGGACCTCAGATGATTAAAAGTGAAGACACCTTTTTAGTTGGGTATGTCATTTTTGATAAGAAAGATGGATTTGCCGAGGTAGATGTGGTTGAACATGCTCAGGCTTATCTCAAAAATCAGATTACTGAAGGTAATTTTGAATTACCGGCAGGTGTCAATTATAAATTTACGGGTAATTATGAGAATCAGATAAGGGCAACCAAACGCCTAAGTTTGGTGATACCCATTTCGCTAATGATCATCTTCCTGATTCTGTATTTTCAATTCCGATCTGTAGTATCAACAGCGCTGATTTTTTCAGGAATTATAGTTGCATTCTCGGGTGGTTTTATCATGCTTTGGTTATATGCACAACCCTGGTTTATGGATGCTACTCTGGCAGGTATTAACTTACAGGATTTATTCCAGATAACACCCATCAATCTGAGTGTGGCTGTGTGGGTTGGTTTTATTGCATTGTTTGGTGTTGCCACCGACGACGGGGTATTAATTAGTACCTACATCCAGCAATTACTGGAAAAACACAATCCTCAAAACAAATCCGATTTGAAGAAGTTGATTCTTGAAGCCGGATCCAAACGTGTTCGTCCGGCTATTATGACCACAGCTACCACCATTATTGCATTATTACCGGTTCTTACCTCAACCGGTAAGGGATCAGATATTATGGTGCCGATGGCCATTCCGTTATTCGGAGGTATGACCATCGAAGTAATAACCATGTTTGTGGTTCCGGTTCTGTATTATTTATGGAAATCTAAAACGATGAAAGGAGAAAGCCATGAAACCAAATAAATCAAGATATCAAACAATAGCAAAAAGTGCAATGAGCATTCTTTTGATTTTATTAGGATGGACTGGCGGTAATATTCAGGCTCAAGACAATCTGGATCATTACCTGACACTGGCAGCTGAAAACAATCCAGCGTTGAAAGCGGCATTTAATAAATATATGGCTGCATTGGAAAAAGCTCCTCAGGTATCTGCCTTGCCCGATCCTCAGATCGCTTTTGCTTATTTTATCCAACCTGTTGAGACTCGTGTAGGTCCGCAGGAGTTTAAAATATCAGCTTCGCAGATGTTTCCCTGGTTTGGAACTTTGCAGGCACGAGAAAATGCTGCCATCACTAATGCAAAGGCTCAATATGAGATATTTGAACAACAAAAATCAAAGTTGTTTCAGGAAGTTAAAGCCAACTGGTACAATATCTATTTCAATAAAAAGGCTATTGATATCACCTGGGAGAATATGAGTATTCTGCAATCCTTTCAACGTGTGGCTACGGCTAAAGTGGAAGCCGGTAAGGTATCAGCAGCTGATCAATACCGAATTGAAATGGAAGTTAATGACCTCGAAAATGAATTGGCTCAATTGAAAGATACTCAATCATTATTGACAACCAATTTCAAGAACCTGATTGGTACCACTTCGGAGATTTCAGTTGGTGACACCATTATTTCAACTGATTTATTATTGAGTAAAGAAGCAATAATGGATTCCATAAAGGCAAAAAACCATGTTTTACTTTCGATGGATTTAAAAACATCTGCACTTGATTATCAAAAAGAAACAGCAAAAAAAGCTGGTGGTCCAAATTTTAATATTGGCATCGACTATACTTTTATAGGTAAAGGTGAAAATAATCTTTCAGGAAAGGATGCAATACTATTTCCTAAGATTGGTTTTAGCATTCCACTGTATCGAAAAAAATATAAGAGTATGGTGCAGGAAGTGATTTACGAGCAAGAGTCAGTAACTAACAACAAAAGTAATCAGATCAATATTCTGGAAAATATTCTGGAGAAAAGTTATAATGAAATGACCGATGCTGAGCGTCGATTAACGCTTTTTAATAAGCAGATATTACTGTCATCCAAATCCTTGCGAATTATTGAAACTGAGTATGCCAATCAAAACAGCAATTTTGAAGAGATGCTTCGTATGCAAAAACGAATGCTGAAATATCAGCTGGAACTGGAAAAAGCCAGAACAGACAAACTGGCCTCCATTGCTTTTATCAACTATTTAATGGGAAAATAATATTGGTCTGTTAGTTACCCCGATAGCTATCGGGGGGGGCAGTAGTCAGTAGATTTTTAAATAAATGTTTGACTATCGACAGTAAAAAACAATTGAAAAAGATATTATGAAAAAGATACTTCAATATATAAAATCGAATTACAAAGCGGTACTCATCACTTTGTTGGCCGGCCTGCTAATTGGCTGGATGATAAAACCATCTCATTCAGAAGAAACGCAACAACATCAACACAATCATGCTGAAGAATCAACCACATGGACCTGTTCGATGCATCCACAGATAAAACAGGAAGAACCAGGTTCATGTCCCATTTGTGGAATGGATCTGATTCCATTAAAATCGATGCAAGGCAGTGATGATGCCAATCCAGATGAAGTTGCAATGAGCGAGGCTGCTATTAAACTGGCCGATATTCAAACGGTAAAAGTGGTAAAAAAACAAGCCATCAGAAAAGAATATTTGCAAGGAAAGATTGAACCTGACGAAAGAAAAATTGCTCAGCTTACCGCCCGTTTTAGTGGGAGAATTGAAAAGCTGAACATCAATTTTACCGGGCAAAATGTACGTAAAGGACAAGCTTTGGCTACTATCTACTCCCCTGAACTGGTGAGTGCTCAACGCGAATTAATTGAGGCTGCTGCATTAAAGGAAACCAACCCGGCGTTATACAAAGCTGCCAAAGCCAAGTTGTCCGCATGGGATTTAACACCTCAACAAATCAGCGAAATAGAAAACGCCAGTGATCCAATTATTCATTTTAATATTCTTTCGCCTGTAAGCGGCACTGTCACGTCACGAAATGTTGCACAGGGCGATTATGTGAAAGAAGGAACCGATATGTTTCAGATTACCGATCTTAGTAAGGTTTGGATTCAATTGGATGCATATGAAACGGATCTGCCATGGATTACACAAGGAGATAAAATTAGCTTCAGTGCGAAGTCTCAACCGGGTAAAACCTTTGAAGCAAATGTGAGTTTTATCGATCCGATACTAAACCCTCAAACAAGGGTTGCGAAAGTAAGAGCCGAAGTAATTAATACTAATGGAAACTTAAAACCCGGAATGTTTGTCACCGCTTATGTCGAATCAAAATTATCGATAGATGATGCATTAATCATTCCTAAATCGGCAGTGCTTTGGACGGGTAAAAGAGCAGTTGCATATGTAAAGGTAGAAGAACGGGAACAACCTACTTTTCTTTATCGTGAAATTGTATTGGGACCCGAAGCTGATGATTCGTATGTGGTAGCTGATGGTCTTGAAGAAGGTGAAGTAATTGCTGCCAACGGAGTATTTAAAATTGATGCCGCGGCACAATTGGAAGGAAAACAAAGCATGATGAATTCATCCAAAAGCGATATGCACCACATGGATATGAGCATGAAAATGAAGAAAGATTCATTTCAGGTAGCTGGTAATTGTGGTATGTGCAAAGAAACCATTGAGACTGCTGCCAAAGGAGTTAAAGGCGTTCATTTTGCTGAATGGAATAAGCATACCAAAACATTCAAAGTTAACTACATGGTTAACGAAACAGATCTCACAACTATTCACAAGGCAATAGCATCTGCCGGATATGATACCAAATTAGAAAAGGCGACGCAAGAATCGTATGATAATCTTCACTCGTGCTGTAAATATGATCGGAACGATTTTGGAGAGTCAGCAACTAGAAATGAAACATATACCTTCAAAGTGTTTGGCAATTGCGGAATGTGTAAAGATCGAATTGAAGAAGCTGCCTCGAAAGTCGAGGGCGTTAATAGTGCTGAGTGGAATGAAGAAACCAAGATGATATCTATTGAAGGTATCCCATCATTAAACATTCATACCGTTCACAAAGCAATTGCTGCGGTTGGTCATGATACCGAAATTGCAAAAGCACCTGATTCGGTCTATAACAAACTTCCGGAGTGCTGTTTATATGACAGACCATAAAGAAATATCCAATTAAACCAGTTTGTTAACGTATTAACGGACTGGTTTAATTATGAAACCTTCCTCAGCGATGCACTTGCATTTTCATTATTTTTTAAATACCGGGCACACTGCACAACCTGATTATAACCCAACAAAGTACCCAAAATAAAGTCTTCTTCAGGTGATAATTCATTCAGACTTTTATGGCAAAAACAGTTGATTACATCTACACATTCTTTAGCTCCAAAAAATATATTTACCTTATTAATACTTACCGATTGAATCAAATAATCAATCTCATTTGACTCCAGTTTTTTTATAGCCATATCAACATCTTTGGCTGCCATAGTATGTAAAATCAGGTTTCTTAAACCCTTTTTATATTCATAAATATGATGACAAAATACTCTCATAACATACTCTTTATTAAAAGAACAGATCGTTACTGCTGGCATTTTCCAAACACGTATAAAATAAACCTAACACTAATCTTGATCTATGCAGTAATGACCTGTTCTACAATTGTACTTACCTATGCACTAATAATTCAATACCAAAAGGATTATGGTAAATTAATTCAAACCTGCAAGTATTAAATCAACCCATTTTCTTACCCTTTCTTCCGTTTTATTACTTTCGTTATCTTCATCAATAGCCAATCCCACAAGGCTATTATTTATTACTGCTGAAGAGGCGTCGAAACTATAACCATCAGCTGAAACTGCACCTACAATTTGGCATCCTTTATCAACAATTGCTTTGTAAATAGTACCCATACCATCCACAAAAGTATCAGGATATGAGGCTGCATCACCCAGCCCGAATAAAGCAATGGTTTTTCCTTCCAGGTCTGCATTATCTAATTCGGTGATAAACGAATCCCAATCATCCTGCAAATCACCTAGTCCCCAGGTACTTGTTCCCAGAATTAAACATTCGTATGATTCAATATCAGAAGCGGTCAAATCATCAACATCTTTAACCTCAGCCTGATTATCCAGACATTGATTTATCAGTTTGGCAATCGATTTTGTATTACCTGTGGTTGAACCGTAAAGTATAGCTGTTTTTTTCATCGGCTTAATTTGTTTTAAGTTGTCAAATTACAAAAGCAAAACTAATCAGGTCGACAACACAAATCAATCACCTATTATTGGGCTTTTTGAGAAGGATATAACACAATCATCAATCCCAGCAAAGCCATAAAGATTTAAATTACATGCAATTAGAATTTAGAATCCCTATATATAGTTAATCAAATATTGGTACTTTATTGATTTCACAACCTCAGTTAGCAGCAATAGGCATTCCAATTTCTTTGACTGACAGGAATGTATTTACCAGGCAATTATAGGTACGCTGAGATAGTAATAATTGTAATTCACGCAGTTCTTTCTGATTTAACATCATCGAAACATTACGATGTCCCAAAGGCACAATTATTTTACGTCTGTAATGAAGTCCTGAATTGACATTTTCGAAATAATTACCGTCGATTTTAGTAATGTTATTCTTAAAGAAATCGTAGGCTTCTTCATCAAATGAGAAAAGAAAATGATAAAATTCGATGTGAATCTTATCGCAGTTAGAGCACAAAAAAACTCTTCCGTTACTTGTTTGACTGATGACTTTATCCATAACTAATTCGTTTATTCGAATTTGCATATTATAAAACCATCAGTCAATCACAATTAATTGGGGTTTTGCAATTGTTCGGTTAAAAACACCAACCTATGCGTACTCCACTGGATAAAGCCATAGGAAACTCTTCAATTCCTCCAATAAAACCTTTATGCAAACCATAATTTTTATCATCAGTACCAAAACCATAACCGACACCGATAAAAGTATCAACCACAAAACCATTATCAATAACCCACTGCTTACCAAAGTTTAACAAAAAAGCAAACATTACATTCGTCTCCCTTGACAAGTCTGTTGTACCATAATACCAGTCGCTTACTTCGTAATCATAGCTATAATACGAAAAGGCTATTTCCGGTCTTATATAAGCACCTTTTAATATATGCGCATATCGTTGTCCTCGAATGTAATAATCAGGACTTTTAATAAACTTGTAGCCAAATTTGAGAAACATGCCACTCTCATCAGTATTATAAACATCGTTTCCTACCCCAATAATTCCTAATGAACCTTCGATACTTTGACCGGGTCGAATACTTCTTTCGTACGAAATATTAACATGATTAAATAAGGGTGAGAGAAAATTTGTTTTTATTATATTCTTATTGTCAGCAGCATAATTCTCCGGATCTGTTATGGCAAGGTTAAAATTAATCTCGTTTCCATTTGCAAGTATAATCTTCAACACATCCGATTTATCAATACCAAATACAATGGTTTCACTAACATCAGGTTTCGTGAATTTAATCTCCAGATCACCAATTTCCTTAACAATACAATGAATTGTATCATTATTTGTCTTGATAAGTTGATCCTGAGCATTTGTAAAAGAAATAACAGTAAAAACGAGCAAAAGACTGCTCTGGAGCTTTCTTAGTGAATTCATAAAATAAGGTTTAGTTGTTAAATTAATCAACCTTATGACAATTTAAACAATACCGGCACGTAGCATTAACTGATTCATTTTTTCAATTTCTATTTGCCGGTTGAATGAAAAACTCTGAAACCGTTGTTCTGCTTCAGTAAAACAAAACCGAGCCATTTCAAGTTGATGAATAGCTTCTTCATCCTTCTTTAACCGAAGACAAACATCAGCAGATATTAATAAATATTGTCCTAAAGTATCCAGGTAAGCATCATTTATCTCATTTTTATCAAGATGTTGCTCGAATTCTTCCAGGCTCATTTTTAGAAACACATCATATTTAAAACCCGTAACTCTGTCAGAATGATTTACCAGAAAATCATACGCCTGATCAATTTTTTCTTCTTGCTGAAGTTTTAATAATCGAGCAATAAACTGGGCTATCTGTTCAATAATTCGAAGTATATAATCGCGACGATACATAAGCAATAAATTAATTAAAAGTTACGACAAGAAAAGTAAGCAATTTTATCAAGTAATATTTTTACTTAATTAACAATTCTGTTTGTTGGATAAATCAACATGATTGTTCAAGCATAAATTAACAACTATTACACATTGATTTTCAACCAATATAACAAATCAAGATTAAAACATAAACACGAATAATTATATCCTTTGAATTATAATTTGAATAGGAATATATATATTCTTAACCTATTACCTAACTCAATTGCGTCATCAACATTTGCATTTATAAGTTAAATAGACGATCTTTAAATTTTAGTATCGGGAATGGTATTTATTTAAAAAACCAAAGTTCGAAAAATGGATAAAATAGTTTTAAAGGAACCAACCAGGACCACTCCATTTATTAAACTGGATTATGATCATGGTTTGATTGAATTCAAAGGCAAGTTAACGCCTGAGAATTGTTCTGATTTATTTGATCCTATTATCCAGTGGATTGATGAATACATCGATCATCCATTAGATAAGACTGAACTCAATATTCAATTAGAATATTTTAATACAAGGTCATCAATATATCTATTAGATATCTTTAGAAAATTTGAAAGTTTAACTGATAAAAATCGCAAAATAATTATCAATTGGATTTGCGAAAGTGATGATTTCGATATGATTGAGGCTGGTGAAGATTATCAGGCAATCATCAATATTCCAATAAATATCATTGAATTTAATTAACCAAACATTAAAATATCAGACAATCTGGGGTTCGCATGTTCAATTTGCGAACCCTTTTTATTTAATGACGATACTTTCACTAAAACCAAAATCATTATTTTGCAACTTGAATCTTAATCTAGAAGAAAAGAAGTATGAAGCAACAATGCCTTTTTGTCTTAATTGGCCTAATAAGCCTGTCTTCAATAGTAAATGCTCAAAGCATTTATGATCAGAAGAATGAACCTTATTTTGGAGAAAGCTGTACATCAATCATGGTGAGTAAAGGAGCCTCGAGTGATGGATCGGTAATAACCAGCCATACCTGTGATGGTCGATATAGAACCTGGATCACCATGGAAGAAGGCGAAACTTTTGAAAACGATACTACTACCCCAATTTTTAAAGGTAAGCTACGAACAGAAACCCCTTGGGATATGCGAAATGTAAAACAAGTTGGTTTGATTCCTCAAGCCAAACAAACTTTTGCCTTTTTAAATACTGCTTACCCATGTTTGAATGAAAAACAGCTAGCCATTGGTGAAACAACCATAGTCGGTCCGGAAGAGTTGGTAAACGAAAACGGAATGTTCTTAATTGAAGAGTTGGAAAGAATAGCTCTACAGCGTTGTTCAACTGCCCGCGATGCCATTCAACTTATTGGTCAGCTGATAAAAGAATACGGCTACGGTGATTGGGGTGAATGTATTACCATTGCCGATAAGAAAGAAGTTTGGCAACTAGAAATTTTTGGTGAAGGTCCTGATAAAATAGGTGGCGTGTGGGCTGCACAGCGCATTCCGGAAGGACATGTAGGCGTATCGGCGAATATATCGCGCATTGGAGAACTCAAACTAAAGGATAAAGATCACTTTATGGCTTCTGAGAATGTTTTTTCAGTAGCTAAATCATTAGGACGATGGGATGGAAAAAAACCTTTTAAATTCTGGAAAGCATATGGCGACAATGAAAAACCATTCAACATCAGGGAATTCTTTATTTTAAGTAAACTGGCACCCTCTCTTAATTTGAGCTATGATGCAGCTGAATTACCATTTTCTGTTCAACCCGATAAACCAGTTAGTGTGCAAGATGTTATGGCTCTGTATCGTCAGACATATGAAGGTACAGAATATGACATGACCCAAAATATTCAAACCATAAAGAAAAAACGTGATAAAGAAGGTAAGGTAATTAGTCAGGATACAGTTAAGTCGCCAATTGCTAATCCATGGCTAACAGGGGCAGCCCGCAATACCTATAATTATCTTGATTCAACTGCCATTACTTTTCAAAGAACGGTAGCTGTTTCATGGTGTTCTTATTCCGAAATTATACAGTTACGCGATTGGCTGCCTGATGAAGTAGGTGGTGTTGCATGGTTATCTTTTGATAATCCTGGCCAAAGCCCAAGAATTCCAATTTATGCAGGCACAACAAAATTACCTCCCGGATTTGAATATTGTGGTCAGAAAAGATATCGTGAAGATGCTATTATCTGGAAATACCGCAAAGCAAATAAGCTGGCTACTTTAGCCTGGCAGGAAACCAAAGAAGCTATATTGAACGAAGTAACTTATTTTGAAGAAAAAGGCATAAATGATGGAGCTTTGCTTGAAAAAAAGGTAAATAAATTATTGGAAGAAGAAAAAAAAGAAGATATACCGGAATTGCTGAATCGATACACTACTGATTTTACAGGTGCAACGATTTATAAATGGAATGATCTTGAAAATTATTATTGGGGTCGTTTTGGAATGGGATTTTAAAAAATATAATAGTCTTAAAATGAAAGGTGTAGTTCAACAACTGCACCTTTTTTATTCTTGAAAACGACCATTTATGAATTATTAACAATTACTTAAAGTGTCTCTAAAAGCTTAACCATTCGTTTAGTTTCAGCTTAAATTAACTTCATGTTGCCCAATTAAATTTGTGTGTAGTATTTAATACAGGAATTTTTAATCTAACACAAATGAAAAAGAAAACAACCTTTCGGTTAAGTATAATGGTGATCTTATTCACTATACTTATTAATCCTGTTAAAGCACAGGATGCATTAACTTTCACAAAAGAAATTGAGACAAATAATCCATCGGAAACAAAAGAAACTGTAAGTAATTTAACATTGGCTCTTATTGAAAAAACTAACGCTAATGTTTGTGCGCAATGCAAAGAAAAAAATTTAGTGATCATTGAAGGTCAGATACCATTGACCCTATCAAAAAATCCATTCGATCTGGCTTATACCTTTAATGGTTATATTAACTACAAACTCGAAGTAAACTATGAAAATGGTATACGGTTAACTTTTACAAATCTGAATCACGAGTCAAAAAACTCAATTAATGGTTTTGACCTTAGTTACGGACAATTGTACTCTAACGGAACAACATCCAAGCATGCTGTTTACCGCAATTACAATTTTCTGATTGAAGATTATAGTAGAATCACACTTTTTAATAGTGATAATGAAATGGCGGAATTAATTAAAAAAGCAGCCTTAAATAATATTGAAGAACTTATTGCTGTGAAATAACCTCTCCCTATTAAATGCACCCCGGAATAAGATATAGGTCTTTATCCGGGGTGTTTTGTATTATACTTTATCCATCGAACCCTCTCCCCTTTCAAGCAAATGTGGTCCGGATAATTTAATTCCAATGGCTCCGATAGGTGCCGTAACAACAATACTTAATACTGCTAAAGCCAAAATAGTCTGACCTGTTTCGGTACTTACATCTCCCAGTTTTCCTTCACCAATCAGAGTTAATGGCACAGCACCAATAGCAGCCTGAACCGTAGCTTTAGGCAGGTAGGCAATCACACTAAATAAACGCTCTTTGTAATTTAATTCTGATCGTAATAACGAAATCCACACACCAATACTTCGGGCAGTTAAACCCAATAATAAAATTAATAAGCCAATACCTATCAACGAGGAGTTTAATTGTGAAATTTGTACTTCAGTACCAATATATACAAATAGCAAAATTTCGGCTAGTACCCATACTTTATTAAACTTGGCCGAAAGGCGATTTGCCAGTTTATTATATTTCTCTAAAATCATAAAACCAATGGCCATAATCCCCAGCAAACCAGCCAAGGGAACAAATTCTTTTAATGATTCCCATTCGGTAAATTCATAAAAAGCCACGGCTACAATCATAAAAATGATCACTTTTTTTGTATCGCGAATATGATATCGTTTAAAAAACAGGACTAATAACAAACCAATTAAAGCTCCCAATAATGCACCCAGCAAGATACCTACCGGAACACTCCAAAAGATGTGTCCATAATCAATTGAATTTCCTGCCGCTAACCCGGTAAATACCCCAAATATAGTAATGGCAAAAACATCGTCCACCGAAGCACCAGCCAAAACAAGAGTTGGAACATCCTTCTTCTCTCCATAACCTTTGTCTTTCAAATCTAACATGGCAGGAACTACCACTGCAGGAGATACAGCAGCAATGATAAATCCCAGCATTCCTCCCTCAATAAACGAAAACCCAAGTATATAATGAGCTACCAGTAATACCGTTGTTCCTTCCAATACTCCAGGAATAAAGCTTAAATTAATAGCCGGACGCCCTACTTTGTGCAAGGTTTTTTTGTTAATTCCCAAGCCAGCCCTGATTAAGATAACAATCAAAGCTGCTGTTTTAAACTCCTTCAAAAAAAGAGATACTTCCGGATCAACTAAATCAAATACACTTGGCCCCAAAAGAATACCGGTCAAAATCATTCCTAATATACCCGGTAACTTCAACAGAGTAAATAAATAATTTAACAAGAGGGCAGACAGAATGATCAGTGCAAAGTCGAGTAACATGATGGATGTGTTTTGGATTACAAATATAATTCATTAAATCGATGAGCCAATTATCAATTGATCGTAGTGACAATTAGTAATTCATCGGCAATTCACAATTTTACATTTTGGCTTTAAACTATTGAGCTTTGTGTTTTATCTTTTAATTTTTGAGTTTTAACCTTTGACTTTTAACTTTTACCTTTCTACTTTATTCCTGTTTCCATCTTTATTATTCCAAAAATTGTATTTTTGTTTATACGCCAGTATTTACATTATACGAGATGACAGATATACAGAAGGAAATTAATCAGCTCAGAGAGGAGCTTCATATACACAACCATAATTATTACGTACTTAACACACCAACCATATCTGATTTTGATTTTGATCAGATGATGCATCGCCTGATTGAACTTGAAAAACAATATCCCGAGTTTACCGATCCAAACAGCCCAACTCAACGTGTTGGAAGTGATCTCAATAAAGATTTTGAGCAGGTAAAACATGTTTACCCGATGCTTTCGTTGGGTAATACCTACTCAGAAGAAGAAATTCAGGATTTTTATAACAGAGTAGCCAAACAATTACCTGATGAGGAATTTGAAATTGTTTGTGAATTAAAATACGACGGAACAGCAATTGGCTTAACTTATGAGAACGGAATTCTGGTTCGAGGTGTTACCCGTGGTGATGGAGTGCAGGGTGATGATGTAACTGCCAACGTAAAAACAATTAAAAGTATTCCGCTAAAGTTGAAAGGAGACTATCCTGCCAGTTTTGAAATTCGTGGAGAAATATTTCTACCTCACAAAGGCTTTGCCAAGTTGAATGAGTTACGCGAAGAAGCTGGTGAAACACCTTTTGCCAACCCCAGGAATGCTGCTGCAGGTTCTTTAAAAATGCAAAACAGCTCACAGGTTGCCAAACGTCCGTTAGACTGTTTCTTATATTATATGCTGGGCGAAGAATTACCCAATCAATACCATAAAGAAAACCTGGAAACAGCTCGTAGCTGGGGATTTAAGATTCCACCATATATTCAATTGTGCAAAAGTATTAAAGAAGTGATGGAGTTTATCCATCATTGGGATGTTGAACGGCATAATTTGCCTTTTGATATTGACGGCATTGTACTAAAGGTTAACAGCCTTGATCAGCAACGTCGGTTGGGATTCACCGCCAAATCTCCTCGCTGGGCCATCTCATATAAGTTTAAGGCCGAACAAGGCTATACAAAACTCAATGAAGTAACTTTTCAGGTTGGCCGCACCGGTGCTGTAACTCCGGTAGCTAATCTCGATCCTGTTTTTCTTGCCGGAACAACGGTTAAACGTGCTTCACTTCACAATTCAGATATTATTGCATCACTCGACTTACATTTGGGTGATATGGTCTATGTTGAAAAAGGGGGTGAAATCATTCCTAAGATTGTTGGAGTTGATGAGAATGCCCGAGCAGCCGATGCACCTAAGGTAGAGTTTATCAAAAACTGTCCTGAATGTAACAGTGAGTTAATCAGAATTGAAGGTGAAGCAGCCCACTACTGCCCCAATGCTGCTACTTGTCCTCCTCAGGTGAAGGGAAGGGTTGAACATTTTATTGCACGTAAGGCGATGAACATTGATGGATTGGGGACCGAAACCATTGATCTGTTATACAAAAACCAAATGATAAATGATGTGGCTGATTTATATAACCTTCACCCCATGCAACTCTCCTCTTTGGAACGGATGGGTGAAAAATCAGCACAGAATATTCTGGACGGGCTGGAAACTTCCAAACAAGTTAATTTTGCCCGGGTTCTGTTTGCATTAGGTATCCGATATGTTGGCGAGACTGTTGCTAAAAAACTGGCATCGGCTTTTAAAAATATCGATAATCTGATGAATGCCTCGTTGGAAGAGCTAACCGAGGTTGACGAAATTGGTGAAAGAATTGCCAGCAGCGTAAAAGGTTATTTTGGTGACGAGAACAACCAAACTCTTATAGAAAAGTTGAGAAAGATTGGTTTGCAATTTGAGCTTTCAGAGCAAGAAACTGCCACTCACTCTGATAAACTGGAAGGATTATCCTTTGTTGTAAGCGGAAGCTTCGCCAGCTTCTCCCGCGATGAACTAAAATCATTAATAGAAAAAAATGGTGGTAAAAATGTGAGTGGAGTTTCGTCAAAAACAAGCTATCTTGTAGCTGGAGATAAAATTGGCCCAAGTAAACTTGCTAAAGCAGAAAAACTGGGCGTTAAGATTATCTCCGAAGAAGAGTTTAAATCAATGATTGAATAAAAAAGCATAACAGCAATAATGAGCAATATCATCGATAATTTAAGGCAAAAAGTAGCAGGTTATTTACTTAAAAGAGAAATCAGTAAACAACCCCACAAAGCTTCTATCCATAACCTTCAAACCGCTGAGACAGCAGGTATTTTGTTTGACGCAACCAAACCCGATAACTTGAAAATTGTTAAAGAACTGGCCTCTGAACTAAAAGAGTTTAATATTAAGAGTCAGTTTCTGGGTTATATAAATAAAAGTAAACGCGACGACGATTACATTGGTGATAACACCTACAGCTTTGTTTGCAAAAAGGACTTTGGCTTCTTCTATGCTCCAAAATCTGAAAATATCACCAGGTTTATTGATACCCCCTTTCACTTATTATTTGTCTTAACAGATGACTTTTTATTTCCAATAACCTACATTGGCTCATTATCTAAAGCACATTTTAAAGCTGGCAGAGCCAATATCGACAATGATATGTTCGACTTTATGATTGAATTAAAAAAAGGAGATACCATAAAAGAATTGAAAAAACAAATTATACATTACCTTTCAATTATCAACAATAAATAAAACGTAATGCTAACACCCTATCAACTAGGCGGAACCGGTGTAGCTCTAGTTACACCTTTTAACTCCAGAAAAGAGATTGATTTTGAATCTCTCGATCGTCTGGTGCATTTCGTTATCCAAAATCAGGTTGATTTTCTGGTTGCACTGGGTACAACTTCCGAGGCCTCAACACTTAGCGAAATAGAGAAGCGTGAAGTTGTTCGTCACATCATTGCTGCCAATGGAGGTAGAAAACCCATCATTGTTGGGATGGGTGGAAATGATACCAACAGGATTGTTGACACCATTAACAAAACTGATTTTGATGGTATTGATGGTATTCTTTCTGTTGTTCCATATTACAATAAACCCTGTCAGGAAGGTATTTACCAGCACTTTTCAGAAATAGCCAAAGCCTCTCCTGTACCTATTATATTGTATAATGTTCCCGGACGAACTTCAAGCAATATAAATGCTGAAACAACCATCCGTTTGGCAAATGATTTTGAAAATATCATTGCTGTAAAAGAAGCATCAGGTGACTTAATGCAGATAATGAACATCATCCATAAAAAGCCTGATGATTTTATGGTTTTAAGTGGTGATGATGCTTCTACCCTGCCATTAATTGCTTTAGGTGCTGATGGAGTAATATCTGTAACAGCCAATGGCTTTCCATTTGAATTTAGTCAATTGGTTAGGGAAGCTTTAAATGAATCGTTGGATGAAGCCTGTAAAATCCACTATAGTTTACTGGATATAATTCAACTTTTATTTAGCGAAGGTAATCCGGCTGGAATTAAAGCACTGTTAAACGCACGTGGTTTGATTGATAATAATTTACGCTTACCACTTGTACCTGTAACAGAAGAAACTTATATTGCTATAGAGAAATTTTTAAACAATTTTTAAGAATTTGGTCTGCTTTTTGTAAAAGCATAAATCAAATAAACTACTTACTATGAAGACTAAAATTTATCTAAGCCTGACATTAGTTTTTGCATTAAGCATCCTTAGCGGATGTATGACTCACAAAGTGGAACGTGTTGATACCAAAGAAGCCATTGATCTAAGCGGAAGATGGAATGATACCGACTCGCGTTTGGTAGCAGAAGAAATGGTTAACCAGATCCTGGGTGGAGCATGGATTGACAATCATCTTCAATCAACAGGAAATAAACCCGTGGTGGTGGTTGGTTTGATTTACAATAAATCTCACGAACATATCAGTGCTGAAACCTTTATTAAAGATGTAGAACGAGCATTTATCAACAGTGGTCGTGTTCGACTGGTACAAGCAGGTGATAAAAGAGAAGAGCTTAGAAAAGAAAGAGCTGCTCAGCAGGAATTTGCTAGCATGGCTACTGCCAAACAATGGGGACAGGAACTGGGTGCTGACTTCATGTTAAATGGTGATATCAATTCAATTGTTGACACATACAAAAAAGAACGTGTTAACTTTTACAAAGTTAATCTTGAATTATCCAATCTCGAAACCAACGAAGTTATTTGGATTGGTGACAAAGAAATCAAGAAATATATTACAAAATAACACTCTGAATGAGGGTGTCCAAAAACTAAACATCAAAACAACGTTAGTTTCAATTTGTAATAAAATATCATTTTATGTCACCCCTAAATCCCCTGAAGGGGAC
>JAFMVE010000056.1 GCA_025499705.1 Carboxylicivirga caseinilyticus | reverse complement strand
AAATACTAAATATCAAGCATATAAACAAATAATTAAGAAGATAAAATACTGATTATGAACAAAAAAAGAGGGCATCCGTTTTTGGACACCCTCTTATATATTATTTACTATTAATAATATTAAAAAATTCTTCCCTCGTTGCCTGGTTTTTCTGGAATGCTCCGGTAAAATCAGAAGTTGTTGTAATGGAGTGTTGCTTTTGAACTCCACGCATTTGCATACACATATGTTGAGCTTCAATTACAACTGCTACACCTAGCGGGTTAAGTGTGTTCTGGATACAATCTTTAATTTGGGTTGTAAGTCTTTCCTGAACCTGTAAACGACGGGCAAATGCTTCAGCAACACGAGCCAATTTACTTAATCCGGTGATATGATGACGAGGTATATATGCAACATGAGCCTTGCCAAAGAATGGCAACATATGGTGTTCGCACATCGAATATATTTCAATATCTTTTACCACTACCATTTGCTGATAATCCTCGCGGAACATGGCTGAGCGAATAATTTCTTCAGGATCCATGTTATAGCCCTGCGTTAAAAACTGCATTGCTTTAGCTACACGTAGTGGTGTTTTTTCCAGTCCTTCGCGTTTTGAATCTTCACCCAGTAACTCTAATATATCTTTGTAATTGGAAGATAATTTGTCAGTTGTTTCATCATCGTAGGTTTCCACTTTTGAATAACCTTTGTTCCCATTTAAAGTAAATTCCATATTTTATTCTTTGAGCTTTTCTCTACTAACCTGCAAATTTGCATTTTTAATCAGAGAACCAAGCATATTTTTATTTTGTTTTTATTGATTCCCCAACATTGCTTTTACTTTCTCTTCATAAATACGAAGAATCAGATCAAGTTCATGTCGGTTTAACGGTTGGTCTATCGTGGCTCTTATTTTTTCTTTTCTTGGTGTTACAAATAAACTCATTGTACCCAGATTCTCGGAAGTTATTCCAATTGTACGGTCGGGTGGTATTTGTGTTTTGTAAACCGTTCCCCAGCGCTGTTCGCGTAATACCATATCCTGATTCATCTCGCGGTCCATTTTCAATGGAGGTTGTGTTAAAGCCTGATTCGTCGATGACTTGATATTATTTTGAGCATAGGCCTGATCCGGAGTAATTAATAACGGCATGTTACGTGCCTGAGCTGTGAGGTTTTCGTAACGAGGAACGACTATTACTTCACCAATTTGAATAGTATCTCTGGTTAAAAAAACACCCATAATATAATTATTCAAGTCCAGAGAATCCTCAATCTGAATGTAAGTATCTTTAAAACCCAGATATGAGAACTTAATAATTTCTCCTTTCTTAGCCCAGAAAGAGAACTGTCCCTGCTCATTGGATGTAAATCTTTGAGAGTGAATGTTAAACTGAGAGTAGGGGAGTATGTGTAAGCTGTCTTGCTCAAAAACAACCCCGGATATTCGTAATGAATCAATGTTTGTTATCTGTGCTCGACTAATATTTGTAGCAAATATTACACATATGAATAATAAAAATGTTCTCATGATCATTTTTGTTTGGTCTTTTATTTTATAACAATATTCATTTGTTTTGGTTGGCTGGGCACAAAAAAAGAAATCCGGCTATGTAAGCCGGAATCCGGTTAATCTATAATAATTTCATCAATACTTCTTTTGGGAACGTGATGCTTATCATTTACATCCCTCCAATAAATGTGATTGTTATCTTTCATTTCCTCCAGATCAATTTCTTCTTTGGGGTAACCCAGTGCAATAACATGAACAATCTTATATTGATCGTTGATGCCCAATTCACGTTGCAACTGCAATCTGTTTACCGAGCCGATGATACAACCTCCTAATTCTTTCTCTACAGCACCCAGTAAAATACTTTGGGAGGCTATGCCATCATCACAAAAGTAATTGGCCGAGATAGTTGTGTCATTTAAAAGAACTATATATGCAGATGGTTGCTCTCCTTTTGCTGGTCCGTTCCAATCTTTTAAATAACCTGCCCATGCAAGATGATGGAAGATTTTGTCATTGGTTGTATCATCATTGGAGATATAGTATTTTAAAGGCTGAGCATTTCTTGCAGATGGGGATAAACGGGCTAAATCAATTAATTCAATCAGGGTTTCTTTGTCTATGGTTTTGTCCTGATGAAAGCGCCGGTAACTGCGGTTTTTCTTAATTAAGTCTTTTAGCATAAAATGGAATTTAATTAGTTGATATACGGATATTAAAAAAGAGACTTAATATACAAAAAATGCAATCAAGTCTCTTTTAAAATTCTTTATTTTTTAAAGGGCTTAGAATCTTTCCGAAACAACATCCCAATCAATGATCTTCCAGAAATCTTCAATGTATTTAGGACGAGCATTTTGTTTGTCTAAATAGTAAGCATGCTCCCATACATCGCATGTTAAGATTGGTGTGTATCCACTGGTCATAGGATTACCAGCATTACTTTCTTTGGTAATTGCCAGCGTGCCATCGGCCTTTTTAACCAGCCACGCCCATCCTGATCCGAATAAAGTAGCTGCAGCCTGAGAAAACTCTTCTTTAAATTTATCAAATGATCCAAATGTTGCATCAATAGCTTCAGCTAATTTACCTTTTGGTGTGCCACCTCCGGTAGGAGAAAAAGAAGTAAAATAAAATGTGTGATTCCAAACCTGAGCTCCATTGTTAAAAATGCCTCCTTCTGATTTCTTAACAATCGTTTCTAAATCAGCATTTTCAAATTCGGTTCCTTTAATAAGGTTGTTCAGGTTGTTTACATAGGCCTGATGATGCTTGCCATAGTGATATTCCAATGTAGTTTTAGATATTACAGGCTCTAATGCATCAAGTGCATACGGTAATGTAGGTAATTCAAAAATCATAATAAAGTTTGTTTTTAATTTTTGTCTAAAGGTTAAACAAACTTTTCACATTAGTGTTTTGAATTGCTCAAAAAAAATAAAAATAAAAAGGGAAACTCTCGTTTGAGCTTCCCTTTTTCCCAGACAAAATGAACAAACTAAACTTTAAAACGTGTTGCTACTTCGTCCCAATTAATCACATTCCAGAATGCTCCAATATAATCAGGACGTCTATTTTGATAATTTAAGTAATACGCATGTTCCCAAACATCCAATCCTAAAATAGGTGTTCCTTTAACTTCAGCAATATCCATTAAAGGGTTATCCTGGTTTGGAGTTGATGATACAACCAACTCACCGCTAGATTGTTTAACCAACCATGCCCAACCTGAACCGAAACGAGTTGCTGCTGCTTTAGAAAAAGCATCTTTAAACTGATCAAATGATCCAAATGCTTTATCAATTGCTGCTGCTAAATCACCCGATGGCTGGCCGCCGCCATTAGGTGACATAACTTTCCAGAACAGGTTGTGGTTGTAAAATCCGCCACCATTGTTTCGCACTGCTGCCGATAGGTCAGAAATGTTTGCTAAAATATCTTCAATGCTTTTACCTGCTAAATCGGTGCCTTCAACTGCACCATTAAGGTTTGATGTATAAGCAGCATGATGTTTTGTATGGTGAATTTCCATAGTTCTCGCATCGATGTGCGGTGCTAAAGCGTCATATGCATAATCTAATTTTGGTAATTCAAATGCCATGTCTTTTTATTTTTTTTATTAGGTTATCAAATTAAAAGACTTACGAATCCAAAAATATTATTTAATTAGATTCAGTCCAAATTATAAAGATAAAAACATCCTAAAATGTTCAATAAAAAAACAACTTTTTTTAATTCTTTCAGTAATTCAGCAATATACATGAGCTTTTTTTATTCATAATTGTATGGTTATCTTCGTGGCTCAAATAAAAAATAAGAATGAATCGTGAAATATTACGCCTGGCAATTCCTAACATTTTAACCAATCTCACAGTGCCATTACTGGGGATGGTTGATATGCATTTAATGGGATATCAGGATAGTGCTTCTTTTATGGGTGCAGTAGCTTTGGGAGGAGTGATTTTTAATTTTGTGTATTGGGGGTTTGCTTTTTTGCGGATGAGTTTGAGTGGAATGGCTGCTCAGGCATATGGAAAGGAGAGTAATTCAGAAATGTCAATGCTACTTTTCAGAGGATTATTCCTGGCATTATCAGCCGGATTTATTTTGCTTATTCTTCAAAAGGGGGTCATTAGCTTAAGTTTTTTGGTGCTGGAAGGTAGTGAAGAAGTAAAGGCATTAGCAAGCGATTATTTCTATGTTCGTATTTGGGCAGCTCCTGCAGCTATAGCATTAATGGTTATTAATGGGTGGTTTTTGGGAATGCAAAATGCCATGTATCCAATGATTATTTCAGTAACTATTAATGTAGTTAACATTATTACCTCTTTTATTTTAGTTAAAGGGTTCGATATGAAGGTGGAAGGAGTGGCATTGGGATCCGTTGTTTCTCAATATGTTGGTATTATTCTTTCAGGCATATTGTTTCTGAAAAAATATAGATACATTCTCTCTTATTTCAATGTCAGAAATATTCTGCAGCAATCTGGTTTGCTATCCTTTTTAAATGTTAGCGGAGATATTTTTCTTCGAACATTGTGTGTGATCATTGTATTTACTTTTTTTACATCTAAATCGGCCGGTACAGGTGATCTGGTTCTGGCCGCCAATAGTGCATTATTGCAATTTTTATTCTTGTTTTCTTACTTTCTGGATGGCTTTGCTTATGCTGCAGAAGCACTTGTTGGAAAGTTTACAGGTAGCCGTAATCAGATGCAGGTAAAAAGGGTAATCAGGTTACTTTTCTTGTGGGGAGGAAGTTTTGCGATTCTGTTTTTATTATTATTTGCCTTTGGAGGTAAATCAATATTGTTGTTATTTACCAACCAGAATGAAGTGATAGAAGTAGCTGTACGTTATTTGCCCTGGCTTATTGTTTTGCCATTAACCGGGTTTTCATCTTTTATATGGGATGGAATTTATATTGGTGCTACAGCTTCAAGACTAATGAGGAACACTATGCTGATGGCAACTTTGGTGTTTTTTGCGATATTTTTGTTGTTAAGGTCTAACCTTGGTAATCATGCATTGTGGTTGGCCATGAATAGTTTTATGTTAGGAAGAGGTCTTTTCCAAACATTGTTATTCCGGAGGTTACCCATTCTTAAGTAATTTAAAAGGCTGTCATGTGACAGCCCTGAAATTAGTTTAATCCCTGCATTCCGAATGATTTAAAATAGCTGAACCATTTTTCTTCAGGATTCTGAATTCGTTTCAGTTCGTTTAATGAATCAGATTCATTAACACCTAACTCCAATTCTTTATACATATGAATCAGGTTTGAAGTCTTAATATTTCCTCCGCAGTGGACAAATATTTTCTTCCCATTCAAGCCATGCATTATTCCTTTGAAGGTGGTGTAATGGATTGGTTGAAGCTGACTGCAGTCAACAGGGAAATGTATAAAATCTATTCCTAATTTTTCAGTTAGTTCAGCTTCGTTGGGCAGATAGTTTTTTGTGCTTACAGGAGATAAACTCACAATGGCTTCGAAACCTTTGTTTTTTAATTCTTGAATTTGATCTTCTGTTGGTTGTCCTCCCGCTGATAATGTATTGTTGTACTCGAAATAATTGAAAATTTTCATAGAGTATTGTTTAATATTTTGAGCAAATGTATGATAAATATAAAAATGTAAATATCTAGATGTGAAAATTTAACTTGTTTTAGCATTTCATTGGTTTACAGATGAATCATAATTAGATTTTTTGAATTCAAATGGAATGTTTATGTTTGTATTGAAAAATCTAAATATGTAGATATGGAATTTAAAAAATTAGATTTAAAACCGGAAGGTTCTTGGTTAAAAAGAACTTTACAATCTAAACATATTCAAAAAACTGCCATTTACATGATTGGTGGAGCAGTAATTGGTTTTGTTGTTTATTATCTAACAGATGCTAAAACCGTTTCGGCTATTGAGATGGGTGAAGTATTAAATCATGTTATAGTGGGAGGGTTATTTGGTTTATTTGTTACTAATAGTCCATGTTCAAGAGGAAGATGCTAATTATAAAAAAGGCTATTCAAATTTTTGAATAGCCTTTTTACTTGGTTTAAATATTTAGGTGCTAACCTCGAACAAACAAAGATTTAATAATGTGGCTTGCCATTTTTGGATTCTCTTTTAGTCTTCTTGTACTATAGCCAAACCAATCTTTACCATAAGGAACATATACTCTCATACTGTAACCATTGTCAAGAATTTCTTTTCTCAACTCAGGAGTAACCCCATATAACATTTGGAATTCAAATTGATTCTTAGGAATGTTATTCTTTTTAATAATCTGATAGGCTCCTTCTACAAGTTTTCTGTCATGTGTGGCAATACCAACAAATACCTTATTGGTAAGTAAAAATTCCAGATTTTTCAGGTATGCTTCGTTTACTTTTTTAGGATCTTTAAATGCAATTTCTTTGGGTTCAACATAGATTCCTTTGCATAAACGATAGTTTAATGGCGTTTCTTCAGTGTGAATATCCATTAACTTCTCCAGATCTGATTGTGTGCGTCTAAGATAGGCCTGAACTACCAAACCAACGTTTTTGGGAAATTCGGCTTTTAACCTTCGGTATAATTCAATTTCTAAATCAACACATGCCGAATCTTCCATGTCTATTCGAATGAAATTATTATATTCAGCAGCCTTCGCCACAATCTCCCTGATATAGTTAAAACATACTTCTTTATCAATTAAAAGGCCAAAGCTTGTAGGTTTTAACGAATAATTTCCTCGAACTTTATTGGCCTCAAATTGCTCAATAATATTCAGGTAATTATCTTTATTTTCTTTTGCTTCTTCAATGTTTTTAATAAATTCGCCTAAAAGGTCAATTGTGACAGCTATGTTTTTATCATTAAGCTGTTTGGATGCTAATATTGCTTCTTCGATTGTTTCCCCTGCAATATATTTTTTTGAAAAAATCCACACGAATTTTTTGGGGAAGAATGGTATCGTTTGTGCAATTAATTTATTGATCATAGCTTGATATATTTGTAAACACAACGAAAAAATAACCTGTTAAACGGAACTATAATACATTATATGCCGTACTACAGTCAATGCTCTTCGACAAAGAAATTTTTTCGGTTGGGTATGTTAATTGGGTTGTGTAAAATTTGCAAGGAAACGGGGTTTAAAAAATGATTAAACTCAGCGTTTTGCAGAAAAACATCAAACCTGACAAAAATCACGGTTTAACGATAACTTAAACATTGAACAATACAATAGTTTCTTTATCGTTTGCCATTGTAAGTACGATACTAATATTAGAAAGGCTTTATGGACGGTAAAAAAAGAGCTCTTTTAATATTATTCTACCTGCTTTTTCTGTTTGTTACTGGAAAGGGGCAGGATTGTAATATTATATCAAAAGCAAACGATATAATACCGGATAAATTATGTGCACCGGTAACTGTTGACTGGACTGTAACCTATAGAGGTGTAAATAATGCAGGAACCAGTGTTGAATTTATTTTTCGGTGGGATGATGGTAATCCTGCTGAAATAATTCCTGCCATCAATACAAGTGGTAATGAGTGGACCTTAACATATTCTCATGTATATCCTATCGCGGGCGATAAATGTAATTACGAGCCCAATGTTTCGTTAGTTGTTAATGGAGTAGAGTGTACGAGTAGTATCCAAACACAGAATGTAACCGTGTGGGATACGGATGAATACAATGGCGGCGAAATGGCCATCGATCCATTGGTTTTTCCTATTTGTGTTGGTAATGATGGTACTGTGACATTCGTGGATAACAGTCAGTGGAATTGTACTCCACCAGACGAAAACGACTTTATTAACGAGCGTAAAAGATGGATTCAATGGATATACGGAACCGGAGGAACTAATATCAATACGGCATTGGTAAATGGGGTTTTAGAAACTTATCCAATGACAGGTACCGTTGATGTCACCACCGAACCTATTTATGGTCCGGTACCGCCTTTAAACACTGCATTACCCATTTATATTCCAAACAATTATAACGTAGGAGATTATTTTGAAATAACACTTCGGAACTGGAATCAATGTAATCCGTATGATGATCCGAATATTCCGGGAACTCCCGCCGATCCAATAAATGGAGATCATCCTCCTGTTATAACAACTGCAATTGCTTTAATTGTTGATATTCCGGATGGAACAGTAAATTCGGCCGGTCCCTTCTGTGAGAATGAAGATCCAGTTACTCTAACTGCTGTTACATCGGGAGGTGTGTGGTCAGGACCTGGTATTGTGGATTCCAATACAGGTATATTTGATCCTTCGATTGCTGGTTCGGGAACCCACACAATTGATTACTATGTCGAAGACGGAAATGGGTGTAGTGCAACAGGTCAGACTGTTATTGAAGTAATCGCTGCACCATCAGCAAGTATTACAACAGGATCTCCCGTTTATTTATGTCCAGGCACTCAGCTTGATTTAGATGGAAATCCATCGGGTGGAGCATTGCCTTATACTCATCTCTGGAAGGGAGATATAACACCGTTGAATAATATAAATGTACAAACTCCTCAGTTTATTACTTCTGATGAAGGTAATTATGAATTGATTTATCGGGTAACAGATGATAATTCATGCTATGATGAAGATACAATATTAGTTGTGGTAGATTCAGTTGCTATCATCTTTGCTAACGATTATATTGAATTGTGTACAGGTTCATCAAAAGCTATTGAGCCTAATCCTGTTGGAGGATCAGGAGTGTATGTTCAACATACATGGAGTGGAGATCGCACTGATCTGCTTTCTGCAACAGATGTTGAAAACCCTGTATTTAATGCAACTGAAGCCGGGACGTTTAAGTTCGAATACTATGTTTTGGATAGTCATGGATGTGAGGATTCTGATAGTATAACGGTTGTTGTTTATGAAACACCCATTGCAAATGCAGGACCTGATTCTAAGTCTTGTGGATTGAGATACTACTTTGAAGCAGTGCCAACAAAAGGTTCCGGCACATGGTCTCTTGTAACCGGACCAGGAAATGCTTCAGTTTCTGATTTAGGAGATCCGAATTCGTTGGTTATAGTTGATAACTATGGTGATTATACGTTTCAATGGACAGAAGATAACAATGGTTGTACAGATGTAGACGAAGTTCTTGTGTCGTTTGTTCAAATTCCAAATCCTCAGGTTATGAATGATGCAGATACCTGCGGATTGGATATGTTGTTAGTGGCGATTCCTGATATTGGAGCTGGCTCATGGAAACAGGTTAGTGGGCCCGGGTCTTCAACTTTTAATAATAATCTGAATGCAAACACAGATGTATCAGTTGATCTTGCAGGTAAATATAAGTTTGCGTGGGTCGAAATCAATGATGTTTGTGAAGCTGGAGATACTGTAACAATTGATTTTTATCCGGTAGTAACAGCTGCAGTTGGTCCTTTTGATGATGCAGGATGTAGTCCTTATTCAAACCAATTTGTGAACCAATCGCTAAATGCAGATTCTTACCTTTGGGATTTTGGAGATGGTTTTGGTTCTAATCAGGTTAATCCATCACATACTTTTTCAAATCCATTACAGGTGCCAGCTGATTATACATTGAAGCTGTTGGCTTATAGCAATTATGGCTGTCGCGATTCGGTTGAATATACCATAACGGTTAATCCTAATACAATTTCAAAATTCACTAATGATCCGGCACCGGGATGTAGTCCGTTACTCGTTGATTTTACAAATGAATCGGTAGGTGCCACCGAATATGAATGGACATTTGGTGATGGTTCTCCTGCTTCGATAGAGGAAGATGTATCGCATTCATTTATAAACTCAGAAACGTTTGTAAAGTCTTATGAAGTTAAGTTGGCAGTAAATAATACCTATGATTGTCCGGATACATCAAGTGCCTATATAACTGTTTATCCATTGGTTGGATATGATTTTGCTGCTGAACCTGTTGAAGGATGTCATCCGTTGAAGGTTGATTTTTTGGGTGATCCGGGAGCCTATTCTTATAATTGGGATTTTGGTGATGGAACCATTGTGTCTGGTATTAATGCCATATCGCATATTTTTGAAAATACCACATCAGCTAGTAAAAGTTTTAATGTGAATTTATACACGTCATCGGTTTTTGGCTGTCTTGATACCGCTCAGGCTGTTATTACTGTTAATCCTAGCCCTGTCAGTATGTTTTCATACACACCAACAGAAGGTTGTGCACCATTATTGGTTGATTTCACCAATGAATCGCAGGGAGCCGGCACTAGTCATTGGTTTTTTGGTGACGGTCAGTCAACTGATTTAGCTGCTGCAGGTTCTGTTTCCCATACTTATTTAAATGAAGAGCTGGATTTAAAATCATTTACTGCAAAGTTATTAGTTGAAAATAGTTTTGGTTGTAAAGATTCATCAACTTCAATTGTGAAAGCTTTTCCCGCTGTCCAGGCGGCTATTTCTGATGGAGGAGTTGGATGTTCTCCATTTGTGGAAACAATCCTAAACGAGTCAGCTGGGGCTGTAAGTTTTTCATGGGATTTTGGTGATGGCAATACAATTAATAGTTATAACGGTATAAATGAATTTATAAATACGGGTACTGAGCCTTCAGTATTTAATGTGGCTATGGAAGCTACCTCTTCGTATGGATGTAAAGATACTGCTTACACAACTGTAACGGTAAATCCTAGTCCGGTTAGTAGTTTTCAAACCACACCATCTTCAGGATGTGCACCTTTGAATGTGCAGCTTACTAATTCATCCATCGGTGCTGAATATAGTAAGTGGTATTTTGGTGATGGAACTTTACAGGAGGTTACAGGAAGTTCTGATATAGTTCATGTTTATGACAATGATGAATATGCCATGGCAAATTATACTACACGTTTGGTGGTCGGTAATAGCTATGCATGCAAAGATTCTTCAGAAACGATTGTTCAGGTATTTCCTAAAGTTTTAGCATCCATTAGTGATGGCGAACAAGGGTGTTCTCCATATGAAGAAAGTTTCATCAATAATTCAGAAGGTGCTAATAAGTTTTATTGGGATTTTGGAGATGGAAATTCATCTACTTCATATACGGGGAAAAATATCTTTCTTAATTCGACCTTAAATGATCAGGTCTTTGATGTGTCGATGATAGCAGAATCTTCGTTTGGATGTAAAGATACAGCCTATACCAATGTTACGGTTTATAAAACTCCGGATGCTTCTTTTAATGCTAATCCCAAAAGTCAGCAAATGCCAAATTCAACAGTGAGTATTGAAAATACAACAGCTCATTCAGGATGGAATTATACATGGTGGTGGGGCAATGGTGATAGTTATGAAGGGCAAAATCCTGTTTCTTATACTTATGGAGAATCTGGTGATTTTGATATTAAATTAGTTGTTAAGAGCGAGCATTGTTCTGATTCAACCTATGAAGCTATTGAAATTCTGCCAATGTTGCCATCTATTGATTATGGGCCTGATACATTGGGTTGTCCTCCTTTAACTGTTAAATTTTATAATAATAGTGTGGATGCGCATACTTTTCTTTGGGATTTTGGTGATGGAAATATTTCAACAGAGAAAGAGCCGACCCATACCTATTATACAACGGGTGATTATAAGGTGACTTTAACGGCTGAAGGATCAGGAGGAGTAATTGAAGCGGATGATGTTACGGTTACTGTTTTTGAAGTGCCGGTAGCTGATTTTGAGGTAAGACCAATAAAAGTTAAACTACCACAAACTGTTTCTTTTATCAATAAGTCAGAAGGTGCTGTTGCCTATTTATGGGACTTTGGAGATGGTAATACATCAACAGAACACTCCATTCAATATTTGTATCAGGAACCCGGTACTTACGATGTTACTCTGCTGGTTGAGAATGATAAAGGTTGTACAAATGAACGTATTATAAGGAGCGCAGTAGTGGCAGAAGCCGCAGGAGAGATAGATTTTCCAAATGCGTTTACACCAAATCCGAATGGGCCCAATGGTGGTCAGTATACGGCAGGTGATCCGGATAATTTTGTATTTTATCCGTTTGTCCAGGATGGTGTTGTTGAATATAATTTGAAGATATTTACCCGTTGGGGGGAATTGATTTACGAAAGTGAAGATGTTAAGATAGGTTGGGATGGTTATTACAGGGGTAAGTTATGTGCCGCTGGTGTATATATCTGGAAAGTTGTTTGTAAATATTCTAATGGAACCATTGAAACCCGCACGGGTGATGTAACCTTGTTTAGATAATGAAGAATAGAGTTGGTATATATATAATATTAAGTCTCTTTTATTTTGTTGGTGCAAAAGGGCAGGATATGCATTTTTCGCAGTTCTATGCTAATCCATTGTATTTAAGTCCTTCGTTAGCAGGAGCAACAGATGGAGGCAGGCTTATTATGAATTACCGAAATCAATGGCCTGCCATTAATGAAGCTTTTTCTACCGCCTCTGTTTCATTTGATAATTTCTTTTCCAGTTTTAATAGTGGAATAGGTTTTTATCTAATACAGGATAAAGCAGGTAGTGCCGGGTTGACTACTACACAGGCAGCTTTTCAGTATTCTTATAATCTTTTGTTGTCGAGCGATTGGCAGGTGATTCCTGCTATTCAGTTTTCGTATGGAAATAAAGCAGTTGATTTTAGTAAAATCATTTTTCCTGATCAACCGCCTGGGTCTGGTGGAGGATCTGGTAGTTGGGGCCGGCTAACTAATGATCAGGTTCAATATATAGATTTGGCTGCTTCTGTATTTTTTTACAGTTCAAAATATTGGATGGGATTAACGGTTGATCATCTGGCTAAGCCAAACTATTCATTTATGAATGAAAAAGCTGAGGTTGATTTAAAATATGTTGTATTTGGTGGATATAATATATGGACTGAAAGACGTAGAAATAAGGGTATGAACAGAGCCTTTTCAACATCATTCAGATATCAGAATCAAGCAAATCAAAATCAGTTAGATGTTGGACTTTATTGGTATAATGGTCCTCTTGAGCTGGGTTTTTGGTATCGGGGATTACCAATCTTTAATGAAGCAAAAAGCTCGGCAGTTAACCAGGATGCAATTGTGGCATTACTGGCATATGATTTTGGTATGGTGCGCGTTGGATACAGTTACGATATTACAATATCAAATTTAGGCTGGGCAACTCAGGGAGCTCATGAACTTTCAATGATTTTTGAATTTAACCAGAAAGGGAATCTTCGAATGGGCGGTAAACGTCCTGCAGTTCCTTGTAGTGAAACGGCCAACCCGAATAGTAGTGGGGGTAAATATCGCAAAAAGAGAAGAAGAATATTTTAAATAAAAAATGCCGCATAATTGTACCGCGGCATTTTCATTTAAATCAGACTATATTATTGAATTTCCAGTATTCTTTTAGGTTTTGGTTTGGCCTCCTCTGTTTTAGGAATTGAAATGGTTAAGATTCCATTGTTGTATTGAGCTTCAATTTTCGATTCCTGCACTTTCCCTTTAGGTAATGTAAAAGATCTGCTAAACGAACCGTATTTGTACTCATAATGAGAATACTTAATATTTTCATCTGTTGGTTCGTTATTTCTTTCAACTGAAATAGTCAGGATGTTGTTGTCTATCTCAACCTTGAATTCATCTTTTTGATATCCTGGTGCAGCTACCTCAATCTGATAAGTTTCTTCACTTTCTCTAATGTTAACTTTAGGTTGATTATTTCTAGTGCCAAAATATTGATCTGGTTCTACAAAAAAATCTCTTCCTAAAAAATTATTAAACCAATCGTTTGTCTCTGGTAATTGTCCGTTGAATTTTCTTACAAGTTTCATAACTATATCTCCTATTTTTTAAGTTTTTAATTTTTTTCATTGTTTGGAAAAGATATTTCAACATTAATGCCATCATGTATTTTAAGACAATTCGTCTTTGTTGTATTAAAATAATCATGTCAAAATGACTTATTTAAGGTTGTGTTGATGTCAAAATGGCTGCTTTATTCTTTATAGGAGATTATATTGAGTTTTAAATTGAGGATATTTTTAATTTAAAAGCTGGTCAAGGGTAATCTTAACTTAAGATAGAAATAACAAACCCGTAACGGGTATACTACTTAAAAAGGAGACCTTTGGCATTGTTACGAGAGATTTTTCCTCCCAACAATTCCTGTGTGTAGAGGTGGCTTACCTTCGGTTAGCTACCTCTTTTTTTATTTAATGAGGAACAAAAAAACGGAGCAAAGAATGACTCCGTTTGATTTTATAAGTTTTCAGGTTAAAGATTTGTTTTGAACTTTTCTAATCTAACTGGTAGAAGTCTGATTTCACTTGGGTTAAATCCAGAATAAAAACAATAATGGGATAATGATTCCTGCAATCAGATACCATTTCCCACTGCCACTTAGGCCTTTGGAACCTTTAACTAAAAAAATACCAGATAGAGCAAAGAAGATCAGTGAGAAAGCAAAAATATCTCCAATCCAAATCCAGTATTTTACTTTGTTATAATGTAATTTATTTATAAAATATACAATTGGCTTTTTTGTATTGCACTTATAATCAATAATACCTGAATTTACTTCGTAAATACCAAGGCCTCCATCAAGCATAACCCTGTAATGACTATCGTCAAGTATTAATACTCTTTTAATCTCGGGAATATCATCTATGTTTTTCCAGGCTTGAATAATTTCATTTGTATTCAGGTTTTTATCGATTTGAATACTTCCTTCCTCTTGTTTAAATGCGGGATCTGAACCATTGATATGATTCATAATGTATCCTGAAACGCCATAAATAAGGGAAATGCCTACCATGAGATAGCCAAGATCGCGATGTAGGATGCGAAGCCATTTACGAATCTTCTTACTCGACAACTTCATAGTTTGTTCCTTCAACAAAGTAAATAGAGTAGTGGTCTTTATTGTGTTTTTTCATCCAGTCGCGCATGTCGTTGATGTTGCTTAGTTCTGTGGAGCACGATTCGGCTGATCCATCTTCAGCTTTGTCTTTTAATTCGTTTTCCCATTGATCAATGTATTCCTTGGTTAGTCTTCTTTCTTTTAAGGTTCCGCTCACTACCAAGGTGTTGCCAATCAGATTCTGGTCGAAGCCGTTAATCTCTCCTCCTGCTTCAATTCTAACCGTAAAACTTTCATCATTGCCCACTAAAAAGGCTCTTTTGCCTGAGTGCTTGCAAGTGTGGGTAACGTGACCTTTTAGTTTTATTTGTTTTTCAACCAATTGGTCTGCTTTGTCAAGTAAATTGTCTACCAATATTATATCATCAGCTTTTTCGGATGAGTTTTTTTGAGAAGTTGAATTGCATGCGGATAATGAAACAATGCAAATCAATGTAAGGATGGATAAATTTTTCATTTGTATTTGTTTAGTTGATAATTTTATCTGGAAAAATAAAAATAGTAAATGTTGTACCTAAGCAGTCATTTTTTGCTCACTATTTAATGTGAGGTGTGTTTTTTTAACAACGGCTTAACTTTTTATTATCTGGGATTGTTTTTCTAAAAATGATTCTGAAAGGTAAAATGGTGTATCTTTGGAATGATATAATTTGAGGATTAAAAAAAATAGATATTTTATGAAAAAGGGTTTGTTTATGCTGTTTTCTCTTTTGGTCATGGGTTTATTGTCGGTAACTGCCCAGATGAAAGAGCCTGTAAAATGGAAGATTGAATTAAAGCAGGTAAATCAATATGAAGTGCAGGTGGTTGCTACAGCAACTGTAGATGAGGGTTGGAAAATATATGGTTTAAATGTTCCAGAAGGAGGTCCGGTGGCAACAACAATCACCTTTGAAGAAGGTGAAGGTTATCGACCTTTAAAAAATGCTGTTGAAGTTCAGAAAGCAACTGTTAAGCATGATGAGGTTTTTGATTTGGATGTACCCTTCTTTAAGGAAAAGGCTGTTTTTACTCAAAATGTGAGAGTGACAAAAAAGCCAGCAAAAATAAAAGGCTATGTTACGTTCATGTGTTGTGATAATGAAACATGTTTGCCGCCAACGGATGTGGAATTTGAGTTTGAAGTCAAATAGAAAAAAATTAAAATCAAAACCCCGTCATACATTTGTTACGGGGTTTTTAATTATTAGTTAAGAAGTTTTAATCTGAATTAGGAACCGGGTATGGTAAAGTTGATAGCGAGTGATATGGATGGTACTCTTTTGAATTCTCAGAAGAAGTTGCCCGTTGGGTTTGAGTCAATGTACAGGAGATTGCGTGATGCTGGAATTTATTTTGTTGTGGCAAGTGGAAGACAGTTTTATACTTTGGAGAAAGAGTTTGCGCATATTGATCATGATATGTTTTTTATTGCTGAGAATGGAGGGTATATCAAATGGGGAAAGGATGTGCAGTTGCTGAAGCCGATGAAAACCAATAATGTTGAAAAATTAATTAAGCATATTAGAAGTATTGAGGGGGCTGATATCGTTTTATGTGGTAAAGAAGGTGCTTATGTAGAGTCTCGTAATGAGCGTTTTCTTGCAGAAGCTCGTTTATATTATCATCGTTGTACTTTTGTTGAGGACCTTTTAACGGTTGAGGATGATGTTTTGAAGATTGCTGTTAATGATTTTCATAATCTTGAATCTACCACGCTGAAATCGGTGCAGGTATTTTCAGATCAGTTTCAGATTAGTACTTCAAGTTCTATTTGGTTAGATGTTATGCCGATAGGAGTTAATAAGGGTGAAGCAATTAAGTTTCTTCAAAATAAGTTAGGTATTTCGGATGAAGAGACGATGGTTTTCGGGGATTATCTGAATGATTATGAGATGCTTGAGGCTGCTGCGTATAGTTATGCCATGGGAAATGCTCATGATGATATAAAAAAAGTAGCTAGGTTTCAAACGAAGACAAATGATGAAGATGGTGTTATGCTTGTGCTGGAAGAGTTATTGGGAGCTTGATTGAAATCGATATAATGTTTTAGAGAAGGTAGCTTTGCTGCCTTTTTTTATTCACTAAAAATTGGACAAAAAAAGAGGACAGATACGTTTACCTGTCCTTACCCTTAAATCAGCTAACTAAATCCAAGTTATATGAAAAAATCCAATGCAAATTTGGTGGGATTTTTTAATTGTCGTGTTATGTGTAAGTTAACAACAGACTAATTATTTGTTAAACCAGAATTGAGTTTTGATTTTAAAAAAAAAGTAGGACAGATACGTTTACCTGTCCCTACCCTTAAATCAGCTAACTAAATCCAAGTTTTATGAAAAAATCCATTACAAAGATGGGGGTTATTTTGAATTGTACAAACAAAAATATGTTAAAAAATATAAAAACATTAAAATTAAAGGGGGTGGTAAGAAAAAATACCAATAAATATCAAAGAGCAAGTATAAAAATAGGGGGGGGTGATAAATATTAAAGTGTTTTTTGTTTTGAATTTTTAATTTAAACGGGGTCTTGTTCTCCTGTTTAATTAAAATATCAAGGTTTTTAGTTAATTATGGCGGTATTGATTGATATTTGATATAAATGTGAAATGATTAGTTATAATTTGAATTCCTGAATCGGATTCTTTTTGATAAAATGATATTGAGAGATAGAATAAAGCAAAATGATAAAGGAGAGAAGCAAAAAAATAAAAAGAAGGAAGCATTTATTGTAAGATTTTAGGTGATTCTATAAAATAGGCAGTCAATAATTAAATCAATTTCAAATATGATGAAAATGGTTACTTTTGAGTGGAAATGATTAATAGTATCTTACTTTAAGCTGCAACCTAACACAAGTTTTATAATGAATACAGCCGGACATTCAAAGGCCATAACAAAATTACTTTTGCATTTACATCCTAATAAGGTAGATGCGCAATCAATTAAGTTTACACGAACATTTGGTTTGGGAGGTATAGCTGCTTTGTTATTTGTTATGCTATTTATTTCAGGAATGTTACTGCGTTTTGCATATGTCCCTTCTGTTAAGGGTGCATATGATTCCATTATCGAGTTGGAGAATCAGGTTTTGTTTGGCCAATTGTTAAGGAATCTTCATTATTGGAGTGGTATGGCTCTAGTGCTGGTTTCGTTTCTACATGTATTAAGAGTGTTTTATACTCAATCCATTTATCACGAACGCCGGAAAAATTGGATTTACGGTCTGTTAATAATGTTTCTGGTTGTATTTTCAAATTTCACGGGTTACTTGTTGCCATGGGATCAGTTATCATTTTGGGCAGTTACCATTATGACCAACATGTTAAGCTATATTCCTTTTGTGGGAGATGCAATAGCCGACATGGTTAGAGGGGGTGATGAAGTTACTGAAATAACATTGCTTCGATTCTATCATTTTCACACTGGGTTGTTACCATTACTGATGGTTTTTCTTATGTCTGTTCACTTTTGGCTGGTGCGCAAATCTAAAGGAGTTACTGTTCAGAATAGTGATGAAAAAGTCCTGGTGCCCACTTATCCAAATTTGGTATTTAAGGAGATTTTGGTAGCTCTGATTGTTATAATTGTTTTGTTTATACTGTCCATGATTATAAATGCTCCACTTCAAGGAAAAGCTGATCCGTTAATTAGTCCTAATCCGAGTAAGGCGCCCTGGTATTTTATGGGGTTTCAGGAATTGCTACTGCATATTCATCCCGGTTTTGGAATATTTATAATTCCCTTGTTAGTAACTGTTTTTCTGGTTTATATTCCTTTTGTAAAATATACAGATTTAAATGTTGGGGTTTGGTTTAATTCTAATAAAGGTAAGAAGCTGACTATTATCTCAGTTGTTTATGCATTGGTGCTTACTTTACTTGTGATCCTTTCAAGCGAATTCTTTCTGGATTTACGCAACTGGATGCCACAGGTTCCCTTGCTGATTAGTACAGGCTTATTGCTATTGCTTTTATATTTGGTTCCTGCTGCAGCATTTCTGTATTTTTTAAAATCGAAATACAATGCTTCCAAAATTGATCTGATGATGGCAATGTTTACAATCATTATTGTCGCTTATGTTGTAATGACCATTGTAGGAAGCTTATTTAGGGGAGAAGGAATGCATTTGTTTGCTTAATTTTTAAGAATACAATTAATGAAGTTTAAATTAAACCGACGAACATTTATTAAAAGAGCTGTTTATGCGCTTTTATCACTTGAAATAATTTATGTTTTTACGGGACTTTTGCGTAAGAAAAAAGCCAAAAAAGTTTCGGATGGTTGGTTTGATGCCGGGAATATCAATTTTTTCGAAAAAGGTAAAGTATATCCATTTGGGGCTGCTCATTTTTATTTGTCGCGTTTGGAAGATGGTGGCCTCTTAGCTATCTCGATTCATTGTACTCATCTGGGATGCGCTATTCAGTTTAATCAAAATAAAGATCGATTTGTTTGTCCGTGCCATGCGTCTTCTTTTAATAAATATGGCGAGGTATTATCTCCTCCGGCAACCAGGGCGTTGGATATCTATCCCATTACAATTCAGGACGACAAGGTAATGGTTGATGTTAATAGTCCTTTAAGGAGAAATAAATATGAAAATTCACAAGTAACCTATGTATAGATGACTGATATTTTAAAATATAGTAAGATTATTCGAATATTGGGCATTGTAGTTTTATTGCTGTTGCCGGTTTATTTGTTGATAAAAACCTATGCTGGAAAAGAGGTGATTAAAACAGCTCAGGCTGAATATACCGGTGTTGAAACTTGTGTTGAATGCCATCAGGCTGAATATAATGATTGGTTGCAATCACATCATAACAAGGCTATGGATGATGCTACTGATTCGTCAGTTTTAGGTGACTTTAATGATGTTGTTATTGAGGCTCAGGGCATGAATCATCGATTCTTTAAAAGGGATGGCCGATTTATGGTTAATACAGATGGTGCAGATGGCACAATGCAGGATTTTGAAGTTAAGTATGTATTTGGGAATTATCCATTGCAACAATATTTGGTTGAATTTCCTGGTCGGCGATTGCAGACACTCGCTCTTACCTGGGATTGCGACAGTAGTCGCTGGTATCATATGGCAGATTATATCTATACCGGTCAGCAAATAAAGAATGATGACTGGTTACATTGGACGAATCAGGCGCAGAACTGGAATAGTATGTGTGCAGATTGTCATTCAACTAATTTACAGAAAGGATACGATCATAAAACGGATACGTACAATACGACATGGTCGGAGATTAATGTGAGTTGTGAGGCATGTCATGGTCCGGCTTCAAAACATCTTGAATGGGCCTCTTTGCCTGAATATGCTCAGGAAGATATCGATAATTATGGTCTGGTTGTAAAAACAAGTGGGATAGATCATACTGAGTATGTAAATAATTGTGTTCGTTGTCACAGTCGACGGGCTTCGTTGCAGGATTTTGATCATCATTCGAAAAATATATATGACCATGTGGTACCAAATTTGCCGGAAGATCCAACGTGGTATATCGATGGGCAAATTCTGGATGAAGATTATGTTTATGCTTCGTTTATGCAAAGTAAAATGCATATGAAAGAAGTGCAATGTAATGATTGTCATAATGTACACAGTGGTAAATTGTTGTTTGGTAATCAGGGGAAGCAATATAATAAGCTATGTGCTCAATGCCATGTTCCTGATATTTATGATACGCCAGAACATCATTTTCATAAATCGGAAGGAATGAAAGGTGAGTCGCTGATTTCTGAATCAGGAATTAAAATGGAAGTTGGTTCTGGAGCATTGTGTATTAATTGTCATATGCATGGGCGTCATTATATGGGAGTGGATTATCGTCGCGATCATAGTTTTCGGATTCCCCGGCCTGATCTGACCATGAAATATGGTGTGCCAAATGCCTGTAATCAATGTCATACAGATAAAAGTGCTCAATGGTCGGAAAACAATATTAAGAAATGGTTTGGGGAAAGTCGGCGATATCATTTTGCGGAAGCTTTTAGTGAAGCACGTAATGAAGATACTTCAGCTATCAGCCACTTGAATATTATAGCTGCAGATGAATTGTATCCGATGAGTATACGTGCACTTGCAATTCAACATTTGGGAACATATTTTCAGGATTCACTAAAGCCACAGGTAAATAATTACATTCATCATTTAGATCCTACAATAAGATTGGCTGCTCTTAGGGCAATAACAGTGCAGTCTGAGGAAGATATTAAAATGATGTTACCCATGCTGAATGATGAAACAAAGGCGGTTCGAACTGAAGCGGCCCGTATTCTTTTAGCTGCAGGAGAGAGTAATATACCGGATAGCTATAAGAAGAGTTATCAAAAAGCATTGGATGAATACGAGCAAGTATTGATTTATAATGCTGATTTTCCAACCGGAAAATTCAATTTAGGTAACTTTTATTATAATCTGGGTAAAACGGAACTGGCTGTTGAGTGGTATTTGAAAACTTTAAAACAAGACCAAGAGTTGCATTTTGTGAAACTTAATCTTGCGCATGCCTATAATCGCCAGGGGGAAAATGATAAAGCAGTAAAGCTTTTTGATGATTATCTTAAGAATGAGCCTGATGATGCAAATGCAATTTATTCGTATGGTTTGTTACTTTCTGAGATAAAGAAATATAATGAGTCGCTGCAAATGTTGGAGAAATCATATAAGCTGGATGAAAGTCGTCCAAGAGTGGCGCATAATATTGCAATGATGTATGATTTTATGGGCGATAAGGAGAAGGCTGAAGTTTATCTGAAAAAGGAAATTAATCTGATGAAAGATTATAACAGTAATGCTGGTTTATTACAGTTTTATTTGAATAATGGTATGCAACAAAAAGCACTAGCCTTTGCTAGAGGTATGCTGAATAGTTATCCTGAAGCTTCGCAGGATCTGAATCAGGTGATTCAGCAATTGGAGGGAAGGTAGAGTTTAAGTTATCATAGAAACAAAAGAAGAGATTATTCAAATTGAATAATCTCTTCTTTTTGTGACTCAGCTGGGGTTCGAACCCAGGACCCCATCCTTAAAAGGGATGTGCTCTACCGGCTGAGCTACTGAGTCAACACTGATAAAAAAAGCGACTAAAACTGTGTTTAATCGCCTCTTGTTTTTTGTGATTCAGCTGGGGTTCGAACCCAGGACCCCATCCTTAAAAGGGATGTGCTCTACCAGCTGAGCTACTGAATCAACGCTGATAAAAAAGCGACTAAAAAAGTTATCTTAATCGCCTCTTGTTTGTTTAGTGATTCAGCTGGGGTTCGAACCCAGGACCCCATCCTTAAAAGGGATGTGCTCTACCAGCTGAGCTACTGAATCATCCGTTTTTCTCAATTGCGGTGCAAAGATACATCCTTTTCTTTTTATTCCAAATTCTGTTGCAAAAAAAAGAACTTGATTTTATTGTTGAGATTCTGTTGTGTCATTTGATCTGCTCTTATCAGGTTGGAATTCAGGATAACTTTGTGGGATGTTAAAAAATCTTATTTGGTGAATTTTCTTCGTAACTTTATAAAGATAGGTCAGCATTATTATGGAAAAGATTCATATTAGAAGGGCTTCTGTTAGTGGAATGTTTTATAGTGATAATGCAGTGGAATTGCGTAATTCGGTTGATTCTTTGTTACAGGAGGCAGAAAATGTATTGATTCATGATGAAGTATTAAGAGCTGTGATTGTTCCTCATGCCGGTTATGTATATTCTGGAGAAGTTGCTGCCAGTGCTTTTGTGCAAATTAGACAGGATGCAAAGTATAAGCGAATAATTCTTATCGGATCAAGTCATCATCATCGGTTCAAAGGTGTTTCAGTTTGTTTAAAGAAGGCTTATGAAACACCACTGGGATTGGTCGATGTTGATTTTGAATTGGCTAATCAACTAATAAAAAATTGTAAGTATCTAAGTTATCATCCTGAAGCACATGAAAAGGAACATTGTTTGGAAGTTCAATTGCCCTTTTTGCAAAGGAGGTTAAATAAGAAATTTAAAATACTTCCAATGATAGTAGGAGCTGATGATAAAGGGGTGATTGAAGAAGTGGCAAATGAATTACAATACCTGTTTAGTGATGATAACCTTTTTGTAATCAGTACAGATTTTTCGCATTATCCCGGTTACGAGGATGCAAGTCGGGTTGATTCGGAAACAACAGAGGCTATCTTGAAGAATTCTCCGAATTGTTTAAGAAAATTTATCTTGGATCAAAAGCATGAACCGGTTCCGGGTCTTGTTACTAATTTATGCGGTTGGACAGCAGTTTTGTTATTTCAATCATTAAGTAAGTTTGAAAAAGGTTTGAATTATCGTCCTGTTTTATACCAAAATTCAGGAGATAAATTAATGAGAGACCATTCGCGGGTAGTAGGTTATCAGTCGATAGTCATTATCGAAAAAAGTGGGTTTAATTTATCAAAGCAAGCGCGTAAACAGTTGTTCTTGTATGCCCGGCAAGGATTGTATAAATACTTTCATTTAGTGGCAGAAGAAATGAAGCTTGCGGATTATCCATTAAACGAATATCTAGGAGCCTTTGTATCGGTATATGTTTTGGGCAAATTACGAGGTTGTATCGGCACATTTAGCCCAAATCAACCTTTAAAAGATTTGGTTCAAAGATTAGCTGTTGATGCTGGTATTAGGGATGCGAGATTTGAAGAGCTTCGTAGAGAAGAGTTAAATGATCTTACTCTTGAGATATCAGTACTGGGACCATTAAAGCCAATTTCTTCAATTGAAGAAATAGAAATTGGAAAGCACGGTATTTATGTACGTCATGAATTTAAATCAGGAACTTTCCTGCCTGCAGTGGCTGTTCGCAATGAATGGACTAAGGATGAATTTGTTTCTCACTGTGCCAAAAATAAGGCTGGATTAACAAATGAAGAATTAAAAAACGCAGAGCTGTTTGTTTATGAGTGTACTGTTGTTTCTGAGGTTGAAGATGATTTGTTGGAGATATGAAAGAAGCTGGCTTTTATATATCAATGCAGAATAAGGTTAAATGTGTTTTGTGTCCGCATACGTGTGTTTTGGAAGAAGGTCAAATTGGATTATGCCGGGTAAGGCAAAATTTAGAAGGTAAACTTTTTTCTTTATCCTATGGCATGGTTTCAGCAATGCATGTTGATCCGATTGAGAAAAAACCACTTTATCATTTTTTACCCGGGAGTAAATCGTTTTCGATTAGTACCAATGGTTGTGTATTATCCTGTTTGAATTGTCAGAACTGGCAAATTTCTCAAAATGCTGTTGATGAATATAGTGCACAGAAGTTAGCACCTGAATCAATTGTCAAGATTGCATTGGATACGAATTGTGAGAGTATTTCATATACTTATACTGATCCGGTGGTGTATTATGAATTTATGTTGGATGTAGCAAAAAATGCAAAGTATCACGGAATAAGAAATGTCTTGGTTTCATCTGGTTATATTAATCCTAAACCTTTGAAAAAAATGTTGCCATATTTAGATGGAGCGAATATTGATTTAAAGAGTTTTGATGATAAAACATATCATAAATTAAACGGAGGATCACTTAAGCCTGTGTTAAAAACATTGCAGTTAATTAATGATTCTGAAGCCTGGCTCGAAATAACCAATTTAATTATACCGGGATGGACAGATGATATTAAGATGATTGAAAAGATGAGCTCGTGGCTGGTGAAAGAAGGTTTTGGAAAAGTACCCCTTCATTTTAGCCGTTTTGTTCCAACATATCGACTTCCTGATATAAATTGGACGCCATTGGAGGTTCTTTTGAAGGCCAGGCAAATAGCAGAGGAAGTCGGTATGAAATATGTTTATTTAGGAAATGTACATAAGCAGAATGTCACAACAACCTTTTGTCCAAATTGCAAAACAGAAATAATAAATCGTGATGGAGTCATAAGGATGAGCAAGTTAAGAAGTGATGGGTATTGCCTTATTTGTGGAGAGAGAATTGATGGAGTTTGGCAGTGTAAATATTAAATTACATGAGTTAAGAATAAAAACATAGGGGGTAATTTGAAAAATATGCATTTTATTTTGCTTTCGCCTATGAATTCGAAAGTAAAACTCGAATAGAACATGAAAAATTGAAAGGATTAGGAATTTTTAAGATACTCTGGGTGTCAAGTAGTGCTTGTTTTATCTATAATTAGCCTATTTTTGTTCTATCAAATTAGATGTAGATGCAGGATTATATCAAACCTAATAAAAAAGTCAATTACGGGCTGGATCTTAACAAAGTTGTTGTTGGTCAGGAGATAGTTAGTCATTTTAGTATTACGGCTGATGAATCTATTCATAGTTTATGGAGTGGTTTTATGCCAACTTCATCATATACTGAAAATAGTCGTGAATTTGCCGGAATTCTTGGTTTTCATGAGTTATACCTTCCTTATGGCTTTTTATTAAATCTGACATTGAGTCTGGGCGTTGAAAATTTTGCTCATTCAAGTTTACTGCATCTTGAAATACGAAATGCATTATATCTCAACCCTGCCTTCGCAGGGGATACATTAACCTGTGAAATTACTATAAAGTCGGTTGAACCTACATCAAACAACAGATATTCGATTATTATTTCTGAGCACGTGCTTTCGAACCAAAAAGGTGAACCTATCTTTTCGCTTGAAAGAGTTACCCTCTTTCCTTTTATCGATGGTTGTGGTGATGAGAATGCTAAAGGAAACAGTAATTTAAAGAATCATCATTTTAAAGAAAAAATTTTAGCCAGAGTAAGAGGGATAGAACTTGAAAATAAGATTAAGGATTTTGAGCCTGGCGACCTGATGTTGCATCCTTTTGTTCGTCCTGTAGGTAAAAGCGAAAACCTTTATTGGGCGACTTACTTTAAAAATACACATCCCATACATTATAACTACCAAAGGTATAAACCGGGTGAGATCGTTGTTTCGGGTGGTATTGTTGTCTCGATGGTTCTAAGCATTGCCAGTCGCGAGTTTCGACAGTTATTATCTCCCGAGATTGTAAGAGCTTTCCATGTAGTGCCTGTTGTAGCTGAAGATCGTATCGGGGCCTTTAGTTTTGTAAAAGAAGTAGCTCAGATTATGCCGGGATTTGAAGAGATAACCTTATTGACTTTTGGTGTTAGAAATGTGGATACGGAGATGGATCTGGGTGATATCGCTTTCCCTGTCGAGTTATTTAGTGATCTCAAACGTCCTTCGGATGTCGAAAGAGTTTTAGAAGATAAATGTCCTTCCCTTACCGGAATTATTTGTTGCGTTGCCGAATGGAAGATCTTAAGGAAGGTGGACTGATTTTTTATGTATGAGTATTTATAGACTCTAAATAAGATTTTTAGAAAAGGTTGCTTCGATATTGTATCATAACTTACCAAATTATCAATTCATTTTAAATAGTTAAAATAAAATCTACTCTACTTATCTAGATGTAGTTAATAATGTGTTTTAAGGTTTGTTTCTTTTCCCTTTCTATGCACGAAATATATGATCATGAACAATAGTATTTCAGTTTTGTTACACAAGCTTTGTGCATCTATTCTAGGAAGTTAGTAAATTTTGTATTGTAAGGGTAAAGACTTGGATGTAAATTAGATCTTTAAAAATCTATTATTATTTTATAACCATTTTTTTAAGATAGGTCATTGTTAAATGATCTTTTGTCTAAATAAATGTAACCTTATAGTCTTTTTACGTAGAAATGCACAGAGATCAAATTTTGATATTTGTTTTGTGTTATAAAAATGTTGATTATGAAAAAAATATACTCTTTATTATTTGTATTGCTTGTGATGGGTGGAACCGCCTTTTCGCAGAATACCTGGTATACCTTAGCCAGCGGAGATTGGGATAATCCGGATATATGGACACTTGATCCGGCTGGTGCCGTACCTGTGGGGAGTGCCATTCCATCAGGAGGGGATAATGTGGTTATCTTAAGTGGTAAAACAGTAAAGGTGCCTGATGGTTTCTCACCGTATGATAGTCCATCGGTGAGAAATGTTACTTTAAATTGCGGAAGTGTAACCATAAATGGTAGTCTCGATCTGCGTCAATCAACAGGTCATAACTTTGCATCATTAAAAGGTAACGGACGCTTATTAATGGCTGCTGATAATTATCCTACCATTGGAGTAGGTGGTGATGCCGATTTTACCAGCCAGGATGAAGACGATGGAACAGTAGTGTTTTATGGAAACAGTTTTAATATTACCACTGCCTTCAGTTTTAGTAACCTGGAGATAGACATGAATGCTGGTCAGGTGGTTACCATTGAAGATGACCTTACGCTTGATGGTAACTTAATTGTAACAGCCGGTACCATACAAATTAACAATGCAGGAACTACAACTTTAACTACTACGGTTAACGGAAATGTTTATGTTGAAAGTGCCGGAGCCATAACGGTTGGTATAGGAGCAGCTTTTCACTGGTTAAATGTATACGGTGATTTTACCAATGAAGGATCAGTAGATTTTTCAAATTCGACACAGTATGCTGAAGCTACTAACGGAGCCGTAAAACTAAAATTCTCAGGAACCACCGATACCGAATTTCAATGTAACGGAACTACCGATTTGTACCGTTTGTTTGTTGATAAAGGTGTAAATAAAACTTTTAAGGTAGCGGTTACGGCTGATAATAGTGCTAATTTCTCGTTATATGGACCGGTTGATTATCTTGCTTATAATGGTTTAGACGGAACTGATGGAGCTTCAGGAGCAGAACGTTTGCCTGTTGTTATCGAGAATGGAACCTTAGAGTTAGGTTCTAATATTGTTATTGATCGTTTAGGAGAAAATATTGATGGTAATGCTCCCAATGAATTTACCATACCTTCAACAGGAAGACTTTATGTTAATGGTGCAGATATTACAACATTTGATGCCTCGGCCTATGTTAATGCATGGGAAGTACCATCAGACTGGCAAGGATTAACAATATTTGGTGAGCTTAAAATGGCTGCAGGAACATTTACTATTCCAGAGGATGCAAATGGTATTAGATATTATGACAATACATCAACTTCTGCCACTATAAAAATTGAAGGAGGAACTATTAACACTACCCAATTATGGCAATATAATTCAAATGGACGTTTGAATTATTTTCAATCAGGTGGTACATTTCATATTCATGCACTGCCAACTAATGTTTGGGGATCGCCTTCCTTTGATATTGCAAATGAAGAGCAAATATTTGAGATGACAGGAGGTGTTATTGAATTCTCGGCTGTAAACAGGCATAATATAACTGCTCTTAGAATCATCTCAGGGGAAGGTAACTATAATGTTACTGGAGGAACTATTCAGTTTAATACGCCAACGGATTCTCCCTCTGGTAATCAGGCAAAAATATACGCCACTGTACCTTTATATAATTTAGATATTCAGGCTTCAGCAACAGGTCAGCAAGTTCAGGTGGTTAATCAAGATGGTAATTCCGGAGGAAGTTCTGAATTAACTGTTTTGAACGATTTGACCATTGCTGCTAATGCTACTTTTAATGATAATGGATTTGATGTATCTATAGGTGGCGAACTATCTATTGCAGGAACCTATACGCAAGTAGGTAATTTGGTGTTTGATGGTTCGCAGGATGGAGCAATTAACAATCAAACCGGAGGAGTTTTAACCTTTGGAAGCGGATTAACTATTAATAAAGACCGACATTCAACAGCTGGTAGTTACTATACAGTTAGTTTAACTGGTAATCACAACATTAATATAGATGGTTCTTTACGTTTAACACGAGGTGCTTTAGATGTAATTGATTACTGGCCAACAGTAACCGATAGTGTTAAAATATCAGATGGAGATTTAACATCATCGGGCACCGGAGGTATTGAATTGACCGGGTCGTCACCTGTATTACAGGGCAAGTTTGGTAAAGAATTTAACTTTGGTAATATCCGTTTAAATAATGGAAATAATGGAGCTGCTTTGGTCACAGATGTCAATGTAGAAGATTTTACGTTTCTTAATTCTGGTACTGGTAAAGTTAGCTTAGGGGCATATAACTTAACGGTTACAGGTAGTATAAATAATAACGATGGAAGTAACAGGTTCTTTTATACAAATGGTTTAGCCAGCGATGGAGGATTAACTTTGCCAATAGCATCAGGTAGTAATGGAACTAATATACAGTTTTTTCCTGTGGGTAGTACTACCACTAGGTATACTCCTATGCAAGTAGATGCCAATTCTGCGGTATCATCAAACGGAACAATAACAGTAAGTCCTGTTAATGATTATCATCCAACAGTAACTGACCAAACCTATGCACTTGATTATTATTGGAAAGTAGAGCAAGAAGGATTAGATAGTGATGAGGCTAATATCCGTTATGAGTTTACTCACCATGAGATTCTAGATGTAGATGTTTTTCGTCAAAGGTTTATTATATGGGTATATTATTATCCAACATTGAATGTTTTTAATGATGGAGTTTGGAGTGATTATGATGATGGTAATGGAGACTCTAATGGAGGTACTACTCTTACTTTTCCTTATTCTTCATTGTTGGAGAGTGATTTCTCTTATGGTGTTTTAGAAGGGGGATTTTGGTATGGAGAATGGGATGCTCCCCGAACTTTATATAGTAGGGATGCCGTCACTAATGGCTCCTTTAATAATGGAAATACATGGTCTGAAACCGGACATGGAGGTGAAAGTGCAGGTTCAGAGCCTACAAATATCGATTATTGTATTATTGGCTCAGGCCATACGGTTTATATTAACTCCAATAACAATGATGCATCGCAAATATTAATAGAAGAAGGGGGTACCTTAATTGTTGAGGATAGGGGAGTAAATCAGATTTTCAGACATGATATTGGAGTAATAAAAGGAGGTGGTACTCTTGTTTATGAAGAAGATAATAGTTGGAATCAAGGGACATATAGGATTTTAGATGCTGATCATTCAGAGTTTTTGAATAATACAACGGCTACCATAGTTTTTGATGGGACAGGTAATCCAAGAACAATGCCTTCTGATTCCGAAATAGCCTATTATCCAAATTTAAAAATTACCGGATCGGGAGAAGTAAGGTGCCAGGATGATGAGGATGTATTGGTTAATGAAGATTTAATAGTAGTTGAGTCAGTCACAATGAATTTCCTTACATATCAGGGAGAAACTGTCACTGTAGGAGGAGATGTGAATATTTCAGGAGGTACACTGTCTTTCTTTACAACCAATAACAGTAACCGTTATTTCGATATTGAAGGAGATATCATTATGTCAGGAGGTACATTTAGTGATGCCAACAACCAAGAAAGTAAAATATACTTAAGGGGGAATATTGCCCAAACAGGGGGAACCATATCCTTTTCGTCTGCAAATGTCGTATTCGAAGGAACCGAAAGTGTTACCTATAGCAGTACGGGTACGCCGGCCTCATTTTACAGGGTTAGAATTGATAAGCCCGAAGATCAGACAGTGGCTTTTAATTCCGATTTTGATTTAACAGCCTGGACTAATGGAACAACTAAGTCGTTGATTTTAGAATCAGGTATTTGTCATTTAAATCATTCCGATATCAAGCTTAATTTAACAACCGGAGGAGCTAATTTTCAGATCCCATCAAGTGCAACTTTACAGGTCACTAATGGAGCTACTGTAAATACATGTGCTAACTACGGCCTTCGTTTAAGTGGAGCTTTAGTTGTAGATGGTGGAATTGCCAATATTGATGGAACCAAGGTTAATGATGTAGGAGTTGAGAGTTCTGATGGTACCAGTTTTATTGAGTTTACGGCTTCGGGTAGTTCAAGTATTGATGTTACTGGCGGTGGAGAGTTACATGTTGGTGATCAAATTAGAAGAACAACCAATACAGAAGAAGGAATCTTAACTTTTGCGCAAAATGGTGGAACAGTTAATATTGGTACCGTTGGATCAGATATTAAGGCTACACGTGGTATGTTTGAGATATTGGGTACAGGTAGTTCTTTTACTCAGGCAGATGGTGATGTAATTAATATCGTTCGATCAAATACCAGTTCGAGCATACCTTCACTCTATTTTACTCCGGAAACAGTTAGTTATGGCACTGGTTCAGGTTTTGCCTTTGATGGTACCAACGAAGTCGCAGCTACTTTTGTGATGTATGCCGATCAGGCCCTTAATAATATTGAAATTACAGGAGATGATTCAGATGCTATTCAATTACTAACCGTGGCACATACCATTAATGGTGCTTTAACCATAGGAACAAATGCTGTTTTCGATGCCAATGGCCTGGATTTGACTTTAGGCGGAGATTTAGTTAATGATGGAACTTTCACAGCCAATAATAATACCACCTATTTTGTGAGTGATGCCGATCAAACTATATCAGGAATAGGAACGACCACCTTTGCTGATGTTATTAAGCAAACCGGTACAGGAGCTTTGATTTTGGATAGAGCCATCACTGTATCAGATGATTTGATTTTATCAAGCGGAACATTAAATACTGCCGCTCATGATTTAACAGTTGAAGGTGATCTTACCAATAATATTACAACCAGTTCAACCGGTAATGGAATTGTAATGGCTGGTTCTGATGTGCAACAATTGGGTGGAAGCGGAACGTTTTCAGTGTTAACCATCAATAACTCAAACGGCGTTGTTCTACCAACGCAATCAGGTGCTATTACCTTTGCCGATAAATTAAGAATGGAGGATGGTGTTTTTGATATAGGACGAAATCTATTGGTTTTTGGTGAGTCTGCAGCTATTGAAGAGGTAAATCCATTCTCTTCTTCAAATATGATTCAAACCAATTTATCGTTTACCGATAATGGAATTAAAAAAACCTTCCCTGTTATATCTGCTTCTACCTTATTTACTTATCCAATTGGTTCATTGGGTAAATATACTCCTATAGAATTCGATATTACGGCTAATGGAAATAATACAGGTTCAATACGTGTGAAAGCAGCTGATGAACCCCATATTTCAATTTTACCTGCCGATCAGGGTAGTGTGCTACAATACAGCTGGACTCTGGATGCTGATGGAATATCAGGCTTTACGGCTGATGCCAGTATGTATTCTAACGATGGTGATGCGCCAGGGGATACAGCTCAGTATATTACTGCCCGTATATTATTGGGAAGTACGGATTGGAATAAGTTTACTACAGATGATTTTCACGGCAGATCAGGGGTTAATGATATTTCATTGTTTACTTTTTCCGATACTGATGATTCAGGAATTGATGGGGATTACACAGCAGGAGTATCAACAGCCATACCTGATCAGGTACCTGCTTTTATAACCGTTACAGATGGAAATTATTCCGACCAGAGTACCTGGGCCACCTATGATCCGGATACGCAGGCAACAGGTACTCCAGGTGTTAATGTTACAGCCGGTGGGCCGCGCGGAAGTATTATTTATGTAGATCATACATTATCATTCCCTGATAATTTTGAAGCTGCCTATAGAACCTATATTAATGCATCCGGAATTGTAAATATCGGTACATCTATAGGACATCGACTGGGAGATGTATTTGGTACAGGTACTTTAAAACTTGAGAATGGGGATTTACCTGCCGGATCGTATGATACGTTTTTCTCTGCCAGCGGAGGTATTTTGGAGTATTCAGGTTCTTCAGATTATGATGTGCTGAGTGAGATTCCAAACGTGAATAGCGTTCTGTTTAGTGGAACAGGAGCCAGAAGATTGCCAAATATAGATGTTCAGTTATATGGTGATTTAACCTTTGATGGACCTGAGTTGGTAAATACACATGACAGTAATATTTCTATTCATGGTGATTTGCTATTTAATGCCGGAACTTTTGATGCAGGTATCAATGGTTCAACAGTTACATTTAACGGTTCTTCAGTGCAGGCCATTGATGGATCTGTTGATTTTACATCTGCATTAGGAGGCGCATTTTATAATTTAGAAATTGATAATAGTGTTGGTGTTGATATGAATTTAAATATTGAAGTGAGTAATGATTTGTATTTAACAAATGGTATTCTTCAAACTAAAGCATCAAAAACGATAACACTAACTAATACATCAACATCAGCTGTAGTTGGAGGAGGTAGTAATAGTTTTGTTGCTGCCAAAATGAGAAAGAATATTCTGAATTCAAGTACATTTACTTTTCCTATCGGAAATGCTTCGCGATACGGTGAGTTAATTGTTTCTCCTGATGCTTCATCAGGGGGTTACTGGCAGGCGTCCTATCACAATAATAATCCGGATAATGATGGATTGGATCCGACAGCTCTGCAGTCGCCTGTGGCTTTTGTGAGTCATAACGAATATTGGAATGTATTGGCACCGGCTGCAGGTAATGCACAATTAACTTTGCGATGGGATGCCAGTAGTGGGGTGAATCCGGCTGAAGCAGATATGCGTGCTGTTCAATGGAATACAGATAAGTGGTATGAGGTAGCTCTAGGAACAAAAACAGGAAATGCCTCAGGCGGCTCTGCTCCATTGGTATCTGTAATGTCGTTTAATACTAATGCTGGAGGTAATTATATTACTTTTGGGTCGATTTCAATACCTTCATTCTCCTGGCTGGGCAATAACAGCGACTGGTTTGATTCTTCAAATTGGCAGGGTGGGAATATTCCAAGTGCGGGTACTGATATTACCATTGATAATACTGGTTCAGCACCGGTAATAAATACCACAGCAGTGGCGCAGGTAAATGATCTGACTATCAATCATATTTCAGGTCTGACTTTACAACCGGGTGCGCAGATGACTGTTAACGGTGATTTAGTTACTAATGATAATTTAATTGTTAAAAATAGTAATACTAATCCTTCATCATTGATTACTCATGGGACTGTTACAGGAAATGTAAACGTAGAATGGACTTATACAAGCAGACGTTATTGGTATATAGGTCATTCCGTTACAGGAATTGATATTAGTGACTATGATGATGCAATTTCTGGTGATAATGCTTATTTCTTGTATAATTACATAGGTTCATGGAATGTATTATCAGATCCTTATTCTTTTTCAGATCCAATGGAAGGCTATTCTTTAATCGTTAAGAATGAAGGAACAGAGTTTGTTCATACGGGAGAACTGAATAACAACACCTCATATTCAAAAACACTATCTAATGGATGGCAATTAATTGCTAATCCTTATCCTTCATATTATCAGTTAACTGTAGAGGATGATATAACAGGTGATTTTAGAAATACTAAAGGATCGGTTTATGTCCGCACAGGAGACGATTGGAATAGTCGTTATTTGGCAACCTACAATGTGTTAACAGGCATTACTACTCCGGAAACATTTGATGGAATATTGGCACCGGGGCAAAGTTTTTGGGTTGAAAAGGCAACAAATGGTGATGTCTTTATGAATGCTGATAAGCGAATACATGGTTCTGCAGCACTTAAGTCCTCTAATAGAAACCAAAATACATTACGAATTAATTTGCAAAATGAATTCACTTCAAGTGAATCGGTTGTGGCATTAAGGGATAATGGTACATTTGATTTTAGTAAGTTGGATTCAAAAATAAGGATGGAATCAGATAATAAACTATCATATCTTTATTCTTTAAAGTCAGATAATAAGGCTGTAATTAATGTTCTTCCAACAGAGTTCGATTCTTGTGCTATTCAAATTGGATTTAAGGCTTTTTGTGATGGAGAGCATGTTTTAAGTGTTGGTGGTATTAGTACATTTGATGCTGAAAAAGAGATCATTCTGGAAGATAAGGTTAAAGGTCAATTCGTTGATCTCCGATTGACAAATAATTATACTTTTACTACCAATAAAGGGATTTGTGATGATAGATTTATATTACATTTATTAACTGGTTCATTGGATGCTGAAGATGAGGTTCCTACTTCAATAAGTAATAAGAACAATGATGTTAGTGTAAGTTGTATTAAAGGTGATATTTACATTAAGTGTAATTGGGAAGAACAAAGCAAAGGAGTCTCGTTATATAATTTGAATGGTCAATTAATTAATTCCACCTTATTTACAGGCACTGAACATAGAATGGAATGGAATAAACAAGGTGTATATATCATAAAGGTTGTAGGTATTAATCAAATACATACTCAAAAAATATTTGTAGAGTAAAAATATTCACAACTTATTGAGGGTGTCCAAAAATTAAACATCAAAACAACGTTAGTTTCAATTTGTAATAAAATATCATTTTATGTCACCCCTAAATCCCCTGAAGGGGACTT
>JAFMVE010000055.1 GCA_025499705.1 Carboxylicivirga caseinilyticus | reverse complement strand
GGGAGGCTTAAGTCCCCTTCAGGGGATTTAGGGGTGACATAAAATGATATTTTATTACAAATTGAAACTAACGTTGTTTTGATGTTTAGTTTTTGCACTACTCCAGCCTCGTTTGATTTATTTTTTCGCCAATTCTTTATTCATAATAATATTCTGACGATTGATTGACTCTTCGTGAATATGTTCAAATACTTTCACAACAAATTCAGGATTCAGGTTATTATCTGTAGCCTGATCACGACGTTTATTCATAATCTCATCGTAACGACGAGTTTGAAGAATCGTAATATTGTTATCGTATTTGTATTTACCAATCGCCTCAGAAATCTTCATTCTTGAGCTTAATGTTTCCAATAATTGTTGGTCAAGCAAGTCTATTTTCTTACGTAATTCATCCAGCGTTACACGTGGCTTTTCACCAATAGCAGATTGACGCACTACCAGATCAGTCATGATTTGTTTCAGATGATCAGGTGTTACCTGCTGGCTGGCATCACTCCAGGCTTTTTCAGGACACATATGCGATTCGATGATCAAACCGTCGAAGTTAAGGTCCATTGCTTCCTGTGATACTTCAGCAATCATACCACTTTTACCAGATATGTGGCTGGGGTCAGTAATAATAGGTAATTCAGGAATACGACGACGTAACTCAATTGGAATCTGCCACTCAGGGTTGTTACGGTATTTTGTTTTATCGTATGTGCTGAATCCACGGTGAATAGCACCCAAACGCTTAATTCCTGCCTGATTGATACGTTCCAATGCTCCAATCCATAATTCCAAATCAGGATTCACAGGATTTTTTACCAGTACCGGAATATCCACACCTGCTAATGCATCTGCTACTTCCTGCACAGCAAAAGGGTTTGCTGTTGTACGGGCACCTACCCAAAGCATATCTACACCAAACTTTAAAGCTTCGTAAACATGGTGAGCTGTAGCAACCTCAATACTAACAAACATACCTGTTTCTTCTTTCACTTTCTTCAACCAGGGCAAACCAACGGTTCCAACACCTTCAAAAGCTCCCGGACGAGTACGTGGTTTCCATATTCCTGCGCGGAATATTTTTACTCCCTGAGCAGCTAATTGTTTGGCTGTGGTAAGCACTTGATCTTCTGTTTCGGCACTACATGGTCCGGCAATTAAAATAGGACGCTCCAGTTTAACACCTGGTAATTCCAATGGTAGTAAATCCAGTTTATTTTCCATGGTTATTGTTTTATGATTTTTTCTATTCTTTGTTTTGCTTCTTTTAATACTTCTTGCTTGGTGCAAAGGCTGATTCGAATGTATCGGTTACCTATCTCACCAAATATAAGACCCGGAGTTATAAATACATCTACTCCGTAAAGGATCTTATCCGATAGTTCCCCACTATCTTTATATTTCTCAGGAATGCGGGCCCAAACAAACATTCCGGTTTGATTAGTATCGTAGGTGCATTCCAGAATATCCATTATTTCCTGAACCAGTACTCTTCGTTGTTTATACTCTTGATTAACACTTTGGTACCAGTTGCTATCAAGTTCCAAAGCTTTAACAGCTGCCAGCTGAAGAGGTTTAAACATTCCTGAATCCATATTACTTTTCACTCTTAAAATATATTGAATGAAAGTTGGATTAGAGAATACAGCTCCTACACGCCATCCGGCCATGTTATGAGATTTACTCAGTGAGTTAAGCTCAATGGCAATGTCATTGGCACCTTCAATGGATAATATACTTTGGGGTGAATCATTCAGGATAAAGCTGTATGGGTTATCATTACAGATAACAATGTTATGCTTCTTTCCAAAGGCAATTACTTTCTTGAAAAAGTCAGTATTGGCATTGGCTCCGGTAGGCATATTCGGATAGTTAATCCACATCAGCTTAACATTGCTTAAATCCAGTTTTTCAAGCTCATCCAGGTTGGGCAACCAGCCTTTGTTTTCATCCAGATCATAAGGAATCAAAGTTGCCTGGGCAATTTTACTGGCCGAAGCATAGGTTGGATATCCCGGATTAGGAACCAAAACTCCATCGCCCGGATTAAGGAAAGCAAGTGTAATGTGCATAATGCCTTCTTTAGATCCCATCAATGGCAAAACTTCTGTTCCTGGGTCAACTTTTACACCGTAATATCTCTCATACCAAGTACTGAATGCTTCCCGCAGTTCAGGTATGCCAACATAACTTTGATAGCCATGATTGGTAGGGACTTTGCTTTGTTCCGAAATCTCTTCAATAACTGAAGGAGCAGGAGCCATATCAGGGTTACCGATTCCCAGGTTAATAATTGGCTTGCCTTCTTTTCTTAATTTATCAAGCTCTTTTAGTTTGATAGAGAAGTAGTATTCTTCTACCTGATTGATTCTATCAGCTGGTTGTATATTATTCATGGTTGGCTGTTTCTACTGTATTACCGTTTTGAATAGGGTATGATTGTTTACCTTTTTCGTATTCGCCCAGAATCTTTAGTTTTTTGCACAAAGGTCGTATAGCATCCAACGATTGTAAATAGCGTTTGTAATCATTGAATGTAACATCAACATAAAATAAATATTCCCATTCTTGTCCTACGATAGGTAAGGATTGTATTTTGGTTAAGTTGATGTTATAAAAACTCAGAACAGTCAAAACTTTCGACAGGCTTCCTTCGTCGTGAGGCAATGAAAAAACCAATGATGCTTTATTGATTCTGTTTTGTGCCAAAAGTTCATCCGTTTCAGTCAATGCTCTGTCGGTAATAACTAAAAAGCGGGTGTAATTGCGTTTATTGGTTTCAATACCACTGGCAATTATATTTAGTTTATACATGCTTGCCGCCAGTTCAGAAGCTATGGCAGCAATGCCTGTTATTTTTTCTTCCGAAATACGCTTGGCACTTAAGGCTGTATCTTCCGATTCGATTAATTTAATATGAGGGTATGCTTTAAAGAATTCCTCACACTGCGCTAATGCCATAGGGTGAGAATGTACCTCGCGGATATCTTCAATACTTTGCCCGGGTAATGCCATTAACTGGTGCTTGATACGCAATTTGTACTCACCAATAATAAGCAGGTCACTGTCTTTAAGCATGGTGTAGTTAGGTAATAAACTACCTACCAATGTATTTTCAATAGCAATAATTCCATAAATCGACCTATCTTCTTTTAATGTCTGAAACAAGTCCGGAAAGGTAAGGCACGGTATTACTTCTAATTTATCATCCTCGAAGTACGCTTTTGCGGCAATCTCGTGATTTGCTCCCGGCCATCCCTGTATTGCTATTTTTTTCTTTTGTTTCATTGTGTTTAAGTCAGTATATGAAAAAACCCGCCTTACGAGGCGGGTTTCTATATATTTTACTATTCTGAATGTCTTATAGCGTGCCCACCTCTTTTAGTCTGCTAAAAAAGAAATAATAAAAGCTATAAAAAAAGTTGTGAGCCATTGTTCTCTGTTTTTTTCGTGCTACAAATGTAGAGAATAAATTTAGATTACCAAATCGAGAGTAAGAAAATACTAAAAAAATTAAATAGTAAGTTTTGCTTATGTTTTACTAATAGTTTGTAAATGCTGAGTAAATATTATTGAATCCCTGTTTTTTGTTTTTGCTTTATACTGTTAGAGGATTCTTCCCGGTAAATAGGGTGGTAAATTGTAAATGTACTGCCAACATCTACTTTTGATTTTACTTCAATTTTACCTCCTAATAAATCTATCAGATCACTGGAAATGGTTAAACCTAATCCGGTTCCTTCTGCTTTCTTAAGATGCGGATTCTCTACCTGCAGGAATCGATGAAAGATTTTTGCTTGTTGATCTTTCGGGATACCAATACCTGTGTCTTTAACGTAAATCACAAGCATGTTCTCATTAATATAGGCTCCTAATGTAATACTGCCTTTCTCGGTGAATTTAAGAGCATTGGTCATCAGGTTAAAGATAATTTGTTTAAGTCTGATATTATCGGAATGCAGGCTTGTGTTACTTTCAATTTTATCAATGGATAAAAGAATCTCAAGATCAGGTTTATCGAGTTTCTCTTTTTCACTTTTAAATTGTTGATAGATTTCCTTCAATACTTCTGTAATGTTAAAACTGGAATATTGGAGTTCGATGTGTCCGCTTTCCAATTGAGAAAATATCAGTATGTCAGAAATCAGTTGCAGCAGATGCTGACCATTGGATTGAATAATATTCAGATAGTTGTTTTTTTGAGCATTGGTCAGATCATTATCTTCTAAAAGCTCTGAGAACCCAATAATGGCATTCATGGGAGTTCGAATTTCATGTGACATATTGGCTAAAAAGGTCGATTTCATAAAGTCCGATTCTTCAGCTTTCTCCTTGGCTGCAATCAATTCTTCTTCATTTTTTTTCTTATCTGTAAAATCGCTTATAACCTTTACAAAACCTATTGGTGAGGTTCCACCATCATACACTGGGCTGGTTTTAGTACGGTAATATTTTTGGTTTTGCTCATCAAAATATTCTAAAACCTCTGTGTTATTGGATATTTTGCTTTTTTCAATCTGACAGAATTCACAAGGTTTCTTATTACCATATACTATTTCAAAACATTTTTGTCCTAGCTGATTATCAAATGTTTTGATTGTTTTTTCTTTGTATGCTTTGTTTGCCCAAAGAACCCGGTATGCTGGATCAACAAAAACAACCTGTTCATCAATGCTGTTTAATATTAATTCCTTCTCATTAACTAATTGGGCTATAAGTTTCTCGTTAGCGGCTCTGAGTTTAAGCTCTTTTTTAAGTGCCCTATTATTGTTGGTTATTCTAACTCTTAGAAATATTAAATAAACAACGAGAAGACTAATAATTGAACCGATAACGAATAAAAATACTTTTAGCCAAAGTGGTTTCTCTTTTTCAATTGGAGCTAACATCCATCGATCGATAATGGAATGATAAACTTCAGGTGATTGAGTGAGGAATCTACTTATCTCAGTATCAAGTTCATTTATCAACTCAATAGATTCACGACTGGTAGCAAAATTGAGATGAACAGGATTGAAAAGTATGGGTGTTTCTCTTAATTCTTTTTTTAAATTGACATTGAAACCAAACACTTTATTGATGGCAATAGCTTCAACTTCTTCTTTTTTTATGGCTTCAACTAATTGCTTCTGATCGGCATAATTAAATATTTCAGTATGAATGTTAAAGTCCTTTAGAAGTTTGATAAAAGCAGCCCCATGTATATCTCCTTTCTCAATCCCCAGTTTTACATTTTCCATTTCTGAAATATCACGGATTGTATTTTCCAGACCAGTGTATATAACTCCCCAATTAATAAAGATCGGATCTTTGGAATATCGTATTGTTTTTTCTCTTTCTTTTGAATAGGCGATGCAGGGCGCAATATCTATCAGGTTATTTTGCGTTGCAATGAGTGCTTCTTCTAAAGTGTAATTGAAGTAATTAAGTTTCCAGTTTTTTTCGATGGCAATATGTTCCAGTATATCAATAAAAATACCCTTTGCCTTGCCTGTTGAATCAGAAAAAATGAGAGGTGGATTATGGTAAACTCCGACTTTAATTTCGCGAGCAATGCTATTCTCGTTATCTGCAGTAACTGTTTGGCCGATTATGAGCAAACATAGCAATATTATGGTTAAAAGTCTTTTGGGCATAAGTCGTTAATTGATGCAAATATAAGTAATTACACCCAATGGTAGAATACATAATTACATTTCTTCAATTTCCTTCAATTCAAGCCAACGCATTTCTTTTTCTTCTATGAATTCCATTGTTTGGCCCAGTAATTCAGATTTTTCTACCAATTCATCTGGTCCTAGCGTTCCTGAATTTAAAATGTTTTGTAACTCTTCTTTTTTCTGTTCAAGTTCCTCCAGCTCTGTCTCTAAAGATTCTAATTCTCGTTTTTCTTTGTAGCTAAGTTTTTTAGGTTTGTCTTTGGTTTGTGTATTTGCTTCTGGCTTTGGTTTTTTTTCGGTTTTGACCTTTTCGCGTTGTTCTTTTTTTGAATTGTCATGGTAATCGGAATAATTACCCGGGAAGTCCTTTATTTTTCCTTCACCTTCAAAAGCGAATAAATGATCACAAACTTTATCCAGAAAGTAACGGTCGTGCGATACAATGATTACACATCCTTTGAAATTCTGAAGATAATCTTCGAGTACATTTAAAGTGAATATATCCAGGTCGTTGGTAGGCTCATCCAGAATCAGAAAATTAGGATTACGCATTAAAACAGTCATCAGGAACAGACGCTTTTTCTCACCGCCACTAAGTTTACTAACAAATACATGATGCATTTCGTTAGGGAAGAGGAAGTAACGTAAAAACTGAGCTGCTGACATACGTTGGTTATTGCCCAATGAAATATCATCTGCAATCTCGGAGATCACATCTATTACTTTTTTACTCTCGTCTATTTTAATTCCTTCCTGACGATAATATCCAAAAATAACGGTTTCACCTTTTTCAACTTCACCTGTATCGGGTTGAAGTGTTTCTGTTAAAATATTCAGGAAGGTAGATTTGCCGGTTCCGTTTTTGCCAACAATACCAACCTTCTCAAATGGTGCAAATTTATAGCTAAAGTCTTCGATGAGTTTTTTGTCATCAAATGATTTGGAGATGTTATGCAGGTTGACCACTTTTTTGCCCAGTCGGGCCTGTCCTATACCTATTTCAAGGTTTTGTTCATTCAGGTTCTGCGAAGCTTTATCCTTCAAATCATAAAAAGCATCAATCCTGTATTTAGCTTTTGTAGCGCGAGCCTGTGGCATTCGATTCATCCATTCCTGCTCTCGTCGCAGCAGGTTACGGGCTTTTTCTACTTCTGCCTGTTGAGTCTCAATACGCTCCTGACGTTTTTGTAAAAAGTAGGAGTAATTGCCTTCGTATTTATAAATATTCTGATCAGCCAGCTCAATTATTTCATTACAAACACGATCGAGGAAATAGCGGTCGTGAGTAACCATTAACAAAGTAGCTTTCGACTTTGAAAGGTATTGCTCCAGCCAGTCAACCATTTCCAGATCGAGGTGGTTAGTGGGCTCATCCAATATTAATAGATTAGGTTCTGAGATCAAAATGCTCGCCAGAGCAACTCGCTTACGCTGACCACCTGATAGTTCAGATACAGGCTGATCGAACTTTGTGATTTTTAATTCCGACAGAATCTGTTTGATTCGCTGCTCATAATCCCAGGCTTGCAGAGCATCCATCTTTTCTATCAGCGTGCCCATCATTTCCTGATCGTTCTTTTCGATGGCCTGTTCATAGGCTTTAATCGTTTGAACAACTTCACTTTCGGTATTAAATACTTCTTCAATAACTGTGTGTTGCTGATTGAGATATGGATCCTGACTAAGATAACCCAATGTAATACCATTTCGAAGAATTACATTTCCTTCATTGGAAGGCATTTTACCTGCTAAAATATTCAGAAGGGTGGTTTTACCGGCTCCATTACGGGCAATCAGTGCTACTTTTTGACCTTCGGATAATCCTATATTGATATTTTCGAATAAGCATATGTCGCCCCAATGCTGGGTAATGTTTTCGGCAGATAAATAATTAATCATGATCAGCTATTTGAGGCTGCAAAGGTAGGTAAATAGTTTTATATTTAGTCCATAAGAAACAAGGCAGCAGGCAGTAGTTTATCAGTCATTAGGAGGCTAAAAAAATGTAGCATAAGTCTGGAATTAAATAGTACTAATCTCTAAGAGTCTACTGATCTAAAAGTCAGGCATTATCCATTAAACCAACTTTTAAAGGCTGTTACTTTTTCGCGACTCACAATGATCTCACGATCAAATTCAACATCAGGTTTAATCTTCAGACGGCTGTTCGAATGAACCAGTACTTCCTGTATTTTATTTATATTGACAATGAATGATCGACTGATACGAAAGAATTCAGCTGGATTCAACATATCTTCCAGTTCCTCCAGTTTGTAATCGATAATATAACGATTTCCTTTTTCGGTAAGAATAAAAGCAGTACGACCTTCGGCATAGAATAAAACTATTTTATTGGTTGTGACCGATTTTATTCGTTCACCCAGTTTTACCATAAAGCGTTCTTTATAGGTTTTTCTGTAATGCAATAATGCTTCATTAAGCTCTTCCAATTTTAATCGTTGACTAGCCGAAGATAGGTTTTGACGAAGACTTTCCAGTTTTTCGAGACTGTGAAATAAATCATCGTAATTGATTGGTTTTAACAAATAATCGATGCTGTTTACTTTGAAAGCCTGAATAGCGTATTCGTTGTAGGCAGTTGTAAAAATTACCGGAATATTAACCTGTACTTTATTGAATATTTCAAAGCTTAATCCATCAGAAAGGTGAATATCCATGAAAATCAAATCCACATTATTCAAAGGGTTTTGTAACCACTCAACCGATTTTTGAACAGATTCAAGAATGTTTTCAATGTGAATATTTGAATCGTAGCGCTGCAATAATCTCACAAGTATCTCACTTGCTGGTTTTTCATCTTCTATTATTAGTACTCTCATGGTCTATTCCTCTTCAATTTCAAAAAGTGGTATGCTAATTTTTATCTCCGTATCATTATCAATTATCTCAGGTCTTTCCGAACTAAAATAATCATAAGCCCTGTTGAGGTGGTTGATGTTCCAATGATTTATGCTTTCCAAATTAATTTTGGGATGATTGGTAGCCTTGAATTGAAGTTTCTCATTTGAACTGATGAGATTTACTTCTAATGGCTGATATTTATTAATGATGGATCGGTTACATATTTCGGTCAACAGGGTTGATATGGTTCCGGGTACCATTTGTTTGCAATTGCATTCTTCATCCAAACTATCTGTAATTCTGATGGCTCCGTTGTGTTTAATGTTTAAAATGTAAATCAATGAGTTAAGGTTTCTTAATTCTTCAGCTACACTAACCAGTTCAATGTGTCTGGTATCCAAAATATAACGGTATATTCCCGAAAGATGATTGATAATGTTTTCAGCCATCTTTTTATCATGCTTAACAATTGAGATCAGGTTTTCAAGGCTATCGTACAGCAATTGTGGATTAATCTGCAGCTTGTAATTTTCCAAATCGTGTTCCAGGCTTTTACGAAGTTCTTTCTCGCGTATGTAATTGATTTGCTTATTAACAGCTAAGAAGGAAGTACTTACATGTATTATTGCATAAACCATTGAAATTATACCAAACACCCCGTTGAAAGCAATTAACTCAAGATTAAAATCTTTAAATCCGATAATATAGATGTAATATAATATTACCAGTGTTGATATTACAATAATGGAAACAAGAAGGGAAAGTAGAGGAATGATTATGATTCTTGTGGATGCTCCCGGTGTTTTTGTGGGTGTTTCGGTGTTTTCTGATTCATCCTCATGGCGGTTAATAATTTTAATTGGAAATTTTTTGTCGAGAAATATCAAAGCCGTTCTTTGAATTTCGAGGAGGATAAAAGAGAAGAAAATAGTTATGGCAACTTCATTGCTAAAGAAATGACTTCCCAGTTCATCCAAAGTGTCAAAAACCAGTAAAATAAGTATATAAGCAACAATTCCTGTCGGGACAGGTAACAGAAAGCGTAGCCATTTATTAAGGGTGCTGTTTTTCTTCATTCGATTAAAATTAATGAATCATAAATTAAATGGCTATAAATGATTCATTATTAATGGTAGTTGGACTGTAAAATAATTGTCTCGGTCTATTATTAGTTCATGTCTGGTGAAATAGGAGTAACGTTTTTTTATGTTTTCAAGACCCACTTTATGCGAAACGTGATGGTTGGGTTTTTTAACAATCTGATTATCGACCTCTATAAAACCTGGCTTTCGTTCAAAATTGTTGCTGACACGTAAAGAGTTTTTGTCCGACTCAATTTTTATATTCAGTGGTTTATCTTCATCAAAATGATTGTGTTTAACGGCATTCTCAACTAGTAATTGCAGGGTCATGGGAGGAATAAATGTTTGCTTAACACTGTCATCAATCTGCACTGAAAGATCCAGTGCATTTTCAAATCGAATCTGTAGTAAAAAATAATAAGCATCAATAAAATCCAATTCATCTTTTACCAATACAAGGTCTTTTTGATGACTTTTTAGAATATAGTTAAATGTATGTGCAAATCTTCTTACAAAACTCTCAGTGGTGGCTATGTCGCGATGAAGCAGCGATGCAATAGTATTAAGTGTATTAAATAAATAGTGCGGACTTAGCTGACTTTTAAGAATTTCATATTGGAGTTTAAGCCTTTCCCTTATCATCTTTTCGCTTTCGATATTAGCCTGAATAAAGCTGGTGTACGAGTATTGATAAAGATTAATGAGAATATATACTACATTGGAAATAACAAACAGAATGATGAATTTGAGAGTGACATCACCCGATTCAGAAAGAAAAATTCCCAAGGACTTATCGGGATGTTTGAGCAGGATAAAAATATATAAACTCAATAATAAAATAACCAGCGCAACAAGGGTGTTAGCCACAAACTGAATGAAAAACCGGGAACTGGTGCCGTTGTTCCAGCTCTTATACAGATTTAGTCCTGTTGTAACTAATGAGAAGACTCCAAAAATTATCCAGGAAGTTATTATGAATAACGAAAGTGTATCCATATCGTTTCCGAAAGAACTAAGATCGCCTCGTTCGCTGAATATCAGATAGCTGTAAATCAGCACCCCGTATAGGGTGCTGACCAACGCTTGTATTAATAGCTTCTTCGAAGAATAGATTGATCCGGACATAAGCATTCCTCTAATTTAGCGGATAGTTTTTAAAACTCTGTTCTTTTCATATTCCGATTCAAGTTCTTTGGTCATTGATTGAAAGATGTATTGAACAGATGAGTCTTTGCCCGGAATGTGAGGACTGATACGAACCAATATGGCTGCTTTCTCAACATCAACTTCTATTCGCTGATTACATTCCATCACTTTAATCAATAGTTTATCATTTAAAACAGGGTGATCTATAACCATTCTCAAAAGCTCTTCAATAGTTGAGTTCTGATCCATTCGTTCAATAATCTGGAAGAACTGATTATAGTTGCTGTCGGTTAATGGAAACTGCTGAATTACCTGGCGAAGTATGGCTCCTGCACCATGCTGGAAATCAGGAACCAGATTGCTGGTTTGTCGTAGTAATCGGTACATTGCTTTTTCATTAAGCTTGTTCTTGTCCAATAAATCAAGCATTATATTATAAACCTCCATTTCGCTGTCCATGCTGTTCAATACTGCGAAATAGGCATCTATCACTTCATCATCGTTGATAAATAAGCGATTTGCTTTTCGCAGAATCTGTCCTCGCTGACTGTTTGAAGATATGTTTTCAGCGGTTCTCAAATAGCTTAAAAGAGATCCTTTGTCAGGTTTTTGGTTGCCGGTCGAAAGACCTGATTCAAGCATGGCGGTGGTAATTTCTCCTTTCAAAACATAGTAACTGTCCGACATATCATCCAAAACACTTCTGAACTCAGCCATTACACCATTGTCTTTAGGAATATAAGGAAGTGCAAAAAGAAGAACAGCACCTTTTTCTCTTTCAGATGAGAAATCAGAAACAACATTCAAAAGACTAATCCATGTATCGTTCGACAGTGTTTTTTTCCTGATCAGATCTTTCAATACATTTCCTTTTTCAGAATTAATTTCCATATCATCAATAATGTCGAAATAAGCTTTTCGTATAATGAAATCATCTGAATAATTAGCATTGAACATACGTAGCGTTGAACCACGTTCTGTATTGTATTCATGAGTTGAAACTGCTTCCAATAAAGCTGCTGCCTGTTCTGTGTTTAGTTTATAATTCTCAAGAATGAAACGTAATAGAGTTCCTTTAGTACTGTTCGATCTGATATCACCTACTTCGTCAATTACCCTTCGAAGGTCTTGATTTTTAAGTTGATTATCGAAGATCAGAGTTTTTAAGGCATTGGTTTTTGATTTACCGCTTACCGTAACAGTTTCCATGCTGAAGAATGACCATTCAGTGCGTGATTTACGTGTTGATGATCTGTTTTCAATCATTTCAAAAACAGCATCTAATCCTTCCTTATTATAGATTCGATGTATTCGTGATTCTATTCCTAAATCACTCTTGGCAACTATATCAGGCAGAATCTCTGCTAACCATTTTTTACCTTCAGGCTCAAAAGAAGTTTTTGTTTTGCCCACATAATACTCATAGGTAAGCTTGCTGTTGTCATCAGCATGAATGAACAGACGACGATTGTTTCCAAATGCAGTTTTATTAATTTCTACAAATCCACCAGGAGAGATTGAATTAATCATTTTATCATCGCTTGATATTTCAATAATGCCCTGATATTTCAGATCAAATGGAAAATCTTCAGATACGGATGAAATAGTGAAGTTTCCATCTTCATAAACAAAAACTTTTGTTTTTTTTGCTGGCTTTTCGTCTGCCTTTAAAGTTTCACCAAAAATGGTGGAAAACAGCAGAGCAAAAACCAATAGGCTCTTAACCTTGTATTGTTTGGTAAATGTCCGGTTCATATTATTTAGTTTAAATTTTACTTTTAATCAATATTTGATAAAGCAATATTAAAACCAATAAACACCTAATAAAAATGCAATGAAGTGAATTGTTGATTTTATGTAGTCAATTGCAAAATAAGGGTGAGGTTACTCAATTCTAAATAAAATGCGAACTAGATAACAGAATCAAAAACATCTGAATTGATAGTGAGAAGCTTATTTTTCTTCGTTCTCAAATTCAAAAGTAAATGTAACATTGGGATATTCAGGGTAAAGGTTTTTTTGTGTGAATTCATCAATGGCTTCTACCTTGGATAATAAGTCGGCAGAAGGTTTTCCTCCAAACCGAGAAATATTGATAATAAATTCGAAATGAAGTTTTGTGTGATTTTTAACGTTGTTAACAGTGTCAAATATTAGGCGTTGGATATCGTAAATTAAGCGTTCTTCATCCATATGACCAATGAAAAACACAATGCTTTTGCCTCCTTTAATTTCTTTATCCGTTTCCATCGCATTACACGAACTTTCTTCTTTTTGTGGAGCTTTAATCTGATAAAAAATATTGTCCTCCACATTACTGAACTGAAGAGATTCTATTGGTTCGAATGTCTCTTGATTGATTAACTGGTAGAAAACCAGACCTTTTTCTATTTTAGAATGATAACCTTTATAAAGAACATATGTAAGCTTTTGTCCTTTAACATCCATGGTGGCAATATCAGTCATTACAAAAGCCTGCGAAGGAATATTTCTAAGAGTGTTATTAACAAATTCGTTACAAAAAGCAGTCATTTTAACCTCCTGCACAATAGAATCATTGTTTTTGATAAACATGTAATTGGGCGTTTTAACAAGCTTATCTGTACTAGCCAAAATAGTTAAGTTGGTTTCCTTGATTAAAGAAATTAATGAGTAAGCTGCTTTTAAATATTCCATGTTGTATCGCTTGTAAACTTTACAAGTCAAAATTAAAGAATAATTATTCTTTAGCAATAAAATGTAAGATAGAATATCCCTGAAATAACAATCTGTAAAATTATAGAGCAATAAATGGATTTATTGTTATTTGATATAGGTGTAGCTGATATTTTACAAAGGTATACAATCTCAAAGATGATTAATTTATATGTTTCCAATGATGAGAATGTAACAGTATTAGTCCTTGTTTTTGTATTGCTTTACATCAGAGGAAATGGAGGTTTTATTTGTAAGTTGTTCATTATGAAATGAAAAAACTGGGTTTGAGTTAAGGCATTCAACATTTAATTGTTACATGCTTCTTAATTTTATCCGTTTTAGTTTCTAAGCTTACTAAACATCTGTGCCAGTAAAATAAATATATGTGATATAGTCAGAGGTATTTCAATACATAGTTTTGAAACTGAATCTACAATCGATTAAATCAGTTTTCTTAACTAATAAATCTATGTAATATGAAGCTAAAAAGTACTTTTTTTAATCTATTCTTACTTTTCTTGTTTCTTTGGACGGAAAGTTCCAGGGCACAAACAATAACTAACCGAGCTTTGGAGGCAACTGTTTCCACATCACATGTATCGCCATGGGAGACTTTAGGTGCTGTTAACGATGGTGTTTCATCAACCAGTTCAACAGCTAAGCCTGCTGCAGGAGCTTATGGTAACTGGAATGGTGAATCTTTTTATAATACCTATAACTGGGTGCAATATGAGTGGCCAACAGCAATTAATATTGAATCCACTTCTGTGTTTTGGTGGTCTGATGGAGGTGGAATTTCTAAGCCAACTGATGCATATATTGAATACTGGAATGGCGTAAACTGGATACATGCTGGTCAGATCGGAATTGATTTGAATATCAATAATTCTCTTTCAATGGGAGTTTGGGCGAATAAAATTCGTATTACCATGAAAAGTAATACTTCTACAGGTATTATTGAATGGCAGGTGTTTGCCTCTGATGAAGCTCCTTGTGCAGCTTCTGAGATTATTGCTTCAGTACAGGTGAACGATGGCGAACAGGTACAACTATCGAATATTATTGTTACGGTTGGTGATGATGTTACCATTACAGCCCAGGTTGCAGAAGAAGCTGAAATATACTGGTTTGGTCCTGATGGTTTTATAGCTTCTGGTGTCGATAATATCTATCTGGGGAATGTTGAATTGAATCAGTCGGGAGCATATGAGATTGTGTGTATTAATGATTGTGGGGGTTATTCTCAGAGTCGAGTTAATCTTACAGTGAGTTCTGGTAATAATGGTTCGGCTTATAATTGGCCGGCTTATGATCCTCCTATTTATTACGATTTTAAGGATGAATATCCTGAATTGGAAATGCCAACACAGGATTTGGATGATTGTGCAAATGTGGCCGGTCGCCAGTCCTCAGGATGGTGGACATTTGTTTGGGGGCCCAATGCCCGTGATGAAATTACAGAAGCAGCTATTACTCCAATGTTAGATCGATTCAATCAGGATTTTGCTTATTTCAGGGATGTGATGGGATGGCCACCTGATAAAAGGGCAAAAAACGGATACAGAAGTGCGATCTATCTATTTGGATCTGGTTTATGCACTGATAATGCCGATAATACAGCCTTAGGTGGCTGGATGGGAAGTATCGATTATCAAGGGCAAAGTTGGCCAATGGTTTTAGCTTCTTATTATCCGGTTTACTCATTCGATCCAGCATGTACATACGGAGATCGTGAGGGACAAATGGGTGCAATGATACACGAAGGAATTCATGCAGTGTTGGCTGATTTACCTGGAGCTAAAAATGCAGCATGGTTTCACGAGGGTGGAAATACCTGGTTACAGCAGGAAATGGAATCACAGAAGTCAGGAGATTATTTGTCTATGGGATTCTTGAATGCAGGCGCCTTAATTGCACCATTCATGCCTATTGAGTGCTACTCTGGCTGGCTGCAGGATGATAGTTTTGGTGGGCCATCGGCAGAAGGTGTAAATATGTTTGATGGGGATCAGCAAATTTGTACCTGGCGTAACTTGCTAGGAGGTAATCAATATGGAAACCTGTTTCCGGTAATCTTCAGTCAGATTTTTGGTGATCATAGTGTGGCCTGGATATGGAGATACTGTGAGAATAGGGTTTTAGAGGGGATAGCTGATACCTTAGGCGAATATCAAACAAGGCGATTGATTATGGAATACAGGGCTAAACAGGCAATGTTGGATATAGGCCCATGGTCGGGAGCATGTCGTAATCTGTTGGACGCTAATTTTGGAGGTAGTATACAAGCTGAATGGCAACCTTCATGGTTAAATCCTGAGGTTTGGTATGCAACACCATATGCTAAAACATCAGACGATGGTACCGGATTGCTTACACCTGAATACAGAACAACTCCTGGATGGTCGGGTGCCAATCAAATTCCTTTAATTGTAAATGCAGATAAGGTTACAGTCGATTTTAGACCAATAGGGAATAATATGAGTTGCCAACTGTGTTACAGAGCTACTGATGGGTCGGTTGTGTATGGAGAACCTGTATTTGGTGGAGAATGTACATTGAATATTGATAAGCCTGCAGCCAATGATGTTGTTTTTGCCGTGATTTGTAATACTGATTTTATTTACGAAGGAGAGCAAACAAGAAAATCACATTTCGATTATCGATTGAAACTTGTTGATGGAATAAAAGAAAGAGCACACTGGAATGTTCGCTGGTATCAATGGGATGAGACTTTATCAAACATTACAATCCCAACTTCAATCGAGAAGAACACAAAGATAAGTCAAAACCTTTCTGTTTATCCAAATCCTGCTATATCTGGTGATGAGGTTAAAATCACGTTTAGCAACGAAGAGGGAAAGGATGTTTATCTGAATGTATACAGTTTAGGTGGACGCTTAATGGTTAGTACCCAAACAAAAAGTTCAGAATTGAAATTAAATAGTTCTACATTGGAAAAAGGAATTTATATTCTTTCAGTTAGCTCTGACGAGGTGAGCGATACATATAAATTAATAATCCAATAAAGAATTTCATTCCTACAGATTAAAGATTACCTTTTCAATAATTAAGAATGTGACTAGTCCTAAATAACCGTTACAGATTATTGGACTAAAATAATAACATTCTTGTTAGTCCCCAAGGGTACCCTTGGGGACTAATTTTTTGCTGTACTTCTTGATTTTTACTTTTCGTTGTTCGTGCATTTGTTCTGGCGTAAGCATGCCACATGAAAAATGAGGTCTTAATTTATTATATGTCTCAATACTTTCTGCCACAAGTGCCTTTAGGACTTTACTATTATGAGCATATTTCTCTAGTTCAAATTCCCCTTTTATAATTCCATTAACACGCTCTGCAATGGCATTAGCATATGGGTCATAAGATTCAGTCATACTAGTTAATATATTACTCTTATTCAATCGCTTTTGATACTGATTGCTACAATATTGAATACCTCTGTCTGAATGATGTATTAGCGGCTCTTTCTCATATTTTCGTTTTTTTATGGCCTTCTTTAAAGCATCTAATGCACCCTCAACATTTAGGTTGTCAGATAAATTATAGCCTACGATTTTTTTAGAGTAAGCGTCAGTTATTAATGACAAATAATGATGATTGCCTCTGTTGCCAATATAGGTTATGTCTGATACCCAAACCTGCTCGGGCCGAGAGATAGTCATTTCGGACACTAGGTTCTTATGCTTACGGAATCTATGGTGCGAGTTGGTTGTTGTTCGATAACTTCGTATTGGTTTAATGGACATATGGTTGGCATTTACTATGGCAAATAATGTATCTCTCCCTACATGAAGCTCCCGCAATGGTTCGTAAAGAACCTTATAAAGTTTGCGAGTACCTAACCTTGGCATTCTGACACGAACAGATTGAACAAGCTTGATGACTTCCTCAGCTCGTTGTTGACGCCTTGATGAACTTTGTTTAGCTCTATAATAAACCTGTCGGCTTACCCCGAGTAATCTACAGGTAGAAACTATTGTTTCTTTTTGCGATGTTTTAAAGTATTCGATTCCTCGGGTAAGGAGTTTTTTCGTATTGGGATATTAAACTCTTTCTCAGCCATATCAATCATCATGTCAAAGAATATAGCTTTTTTGTCGGCCCGCTCGGCCTGGTGTTCCAGAAAAGCTTTTTGCTTCTCTAAAAGTTTAATTTTTTGTTCCAACTCTAGTATTTTTTGATCTTTTGATTTCGGCATATACGATGGTGTTTGATTCTCCCAATCAAAGTTACCATATTTTCTGAGCCAGTTAGTAACAGTACTATGGGCTTGAATTCCATACTTTCTGGTCGCAGCTTTTATACCTAAATCACCTCGTTCAATTTCTTGAACAACATGTAATTTAAAAGACATAGAGTAGTCTTTCTGTGTGCGCTTAACATACTTTGCTTTAGTTTCTTCTTTCATAGCTTTACTTTTTGTGTAACGCTATTTCAGGACTAGACAATGGAAAATATTAAAAAAGCTGCCTTCAAATAATATGAGGCAGCTTTTTTGATTTCAATTCGACTTATGCCCAAACGGGTTTTGATATTGTCTCAATCTTTTCAAGTTCTTCGGCTGTAAACTCAATATTATTTAAAGCAGCCAGGTTATTGTCTAATTGGTTGGTAGATGAAGCTCCAACAAGCACTGAAGTAACTGTTTTATGACTCAATAACCAGGCAATAGCCATTTGTGCCAACGATTGTCCGCGTTGTTGAGCCATTGCATTAAGTTCAGTAATGGCTTTACGTTTCACATCGGTTAGCATCGATTCTTTCAAAAAATGGGCTTTAGCCATTCTTGAGTCTTCAGGTATTCCTTTCAGATAACGGTCTGTTAGCAGGCCTTGTGCTAATGGTGAGAACGGAATGCAGCCAATTCCTCTCTTATCCAATACATCCAGTAATCCACCTTCAACCCATCGATCAAAAATGTGATATCGCGGTTGATGAATTAAACATGGGGTACCTAAATCACGCAATATCGATTCTGCTTTTTGTGTTTGTTCAGCCGTATAATTCGATAAACCGACATATAAAGCCTTACCCTGACGAACAATTAAATCAAGTGCAGCCATGGTTTCTTCAAGAGGAGTGTCCGGATCGGGACGATGGTGATAAAAAATATCAACATATTCCAATCCCATTCTTTTCAGGCTTTGGTTCAGACTGGCAATCAGGTTCTTCTTCGATCCCCATTCTCCATATGGTCCTTCCCACATGTAATACCCTGCTTTGGATGATATTACCAATTCATCGCGATAGCTCCCTAGATCACTTTTTAATACACGACCTAAGGTTTCTTCTGCTGAACCGGGTTGAGGTCCGTAATTATTAGCGAGATCGAAATGAGTCACACCGTTGTCGAATGCATGAAGCAGTATCGAGCGCGAGTTATCAAAAACATCGGCAGATCCGAAATTATGCCACAGACCCAATGAGATGGCGGGTAATTTCAAACCACTGCGTCCGCAACGATTATAAATCATTGTTTCATATCGGTTGTTAGCTGCTATGTAGTTCATTTTGTATTTATTGAGTTAGAAATTTTATCATTTTATCGCCTGCATTTTTGCAGACTTCACAAAAACCTTTGGCTTCATTTGATTTCATCCTACAGTTGATGGCGGGGCGATAAACACCTTTTGAAACATAACCGCCTCCTTCAAAAACACCGGTTGTATTTTCAAATTCTGAATCGGCTGGCGTCGGCACAGGAGTATGTGATGAAAGCATCGATTGCCATTTCGAATTAAAATCAATTAAAGTAGTAATGTTGGGTTGCCAGGGTTCTACTTTCAGGTTGAAGAAATCCTGATACGCTACATCTGATGTGTAATATTCATCAGCCAGACCAAACAGGCCATGTCCTATTTCATGAATCATCACCTCGTGGGCCAGATAATTATCTGATGTTCCTAAAGAGAAATGATTATAAATACCGCCTCCTCCATATCGCTTCGAATTAACCAGAACTACAATGTGGTCATAAGGTGCTTCTGCTGCAATATCACGAATTGCTTTTACATTAGTCGACTCCAGGTATCTGTCAACATAGAAGGTGTTGAAAGCAGCTTGAACAGCCGTTTCTTTCCAAACGCCTTTTTCGGGTTCGCTGGGACCACTTTCCTGAGAAGGCGAACAAACTGCCCAAAAATTAAACTTTTCTTTATTCTCAAGATATGGAGACTGTTTCAATAGATAATCAGCATGTTTTTTTACATCCTTTTTGAATTTGTCCATTTCATCTGCCTGATATCCTTCAGCGATAAATAAAAGATCAACCATTTGATGGGATGGACCGTTGTTGATGATCTGAGCGACCTCGTATTTTCCGGTTTGTGTTTGTCTGATATTCACATCAGATGGATCAATCTTTTGGGTCAACATTGTTGAAAAGCTGCCATCCCGGTGACGTTCATTCAAAATAAATGTGAATTCATTTTTGGGATAAGGAAAAGTCACAGTTTGGTAAAAAGCTTTGTTAATGTGTTTAGCCTCTTCGGTACTGCGCCATTCTTCAAACAGAGTACAGAAACCTTTTGAATACAAGGTGTCGCTTGTGTTTTCATCGATAATGAAAAAGCGATATTCTCCATAATTGAACTGATCTTTCAGATTGTTCTTAGAACCGCCCCAGTAGGGTTCTTTCTTTAATTCGGTTATATATACCGTTTGATTTTGTTTATTGCCGGCAAGTATTAAATCAATTCGCATTGATTTATCTTCAAAATGTTTATCAAAAAAGGATTGAGCTGTTAAACAGCTTGTCATTCCAAAAAAGATAATGATATTTACTAATAGTTTTTGCATTGATCTATTTTTATCAGAAATTTTAAAAATACAGTTTTAAACCATAAATCAAGAATAAAAGAGTAAATAATGGAAGCGACAGAAACGCAAGGAACCATCGAATTTGATAATATAATTAATAGTTGGATTGATAAGTATTTTACCAGTTTGGGATTATCGGATACGTCCGGTTTACTTCTGAAAGTTATTGTATTGGCAGTTATTGTATTGTTGATCAGTTATCTGGTTAATAAGCTTACCAAATATTACATTATTAAGGCCATTGAAAGAATTATTAGAAAGACCAAATCGAAGAATGATGATTTTTTTGTGGATCGACAGGTTTTTCAACGATTATCTCATTTGGCTCCTGCATTTGTATTGTATGTTTTTAATGGTATTGTTTTCAACGATTTTCCGCAGATAGGTGAATTGGTTCATAAAGGAATTATGATTTACCTGGTTGTGGTTTTTGTGTGGAGTCTGACAGCATTTTTCAGTGCTATCATGGATATTTACGAATCGCATGATTATGCCCAGGAAAGACCAATTAAAGGATACATTCAGGTTGCCCAGATCATTGGATACTTTATTGGAGTATTGGTTGTGGTGTCAATTGTGTTCAATGTTAAGCTGGGAGCTTTATTTACCGGTTTAGGTGCCATTGCAGCTGTGTTATTATTGATATTTAAAGATACAATCCTGGGATTAGTAGCCAGTGTTCAACTTTCTGCTTATAAGATGGTCAGGGTAGGAGACTGGGTTAGTATGCCATCTCATAATGCTGATGGAACCGTTTTGGATATCTCTCTTAATACTGTGAAAATCCAAAACTGGGATAAAACAATAACAACAATTCCTACTTATGAAATGGTTTCGCATCCATTTATGAACTGGAAAGGAATGGAAGATTCCGGTGGCCGACGGATTAAACGTGCTGTAAATATTGATATGAGCAGTGTCAAGTTTTGTTCTAAAGAAATGCTGGATCGATTTAAAAAAATTCACTTTCTAAAGGAATATATTGAATTAAAACAGGAAGAGATTGAAAATTATAACAAGGAGAATAAGATTGACGAGAGTGTTTTAGTAAATGGCCGAAGACTAACCAATATTGGATTATTCCGGAAATACCTTGAATCGTATTTGCATAATCATCCTAAGATACACAATGAAATGACTTTTTTGGTTCGTCATCTGCAACCGACTGAAAAGGGTTTACCAATTGAATTTTATGTATTTAGTAACGATCAGGCATGGGCCAATTACGAATCGATACAAGCTGATATTATGGATCATATCTTGGCTGTTTTACCTGAATTTGAATTAAAAGTTTATCAATTCCCCAGTTCGGGAACGTTACCAATGAGTTAATGTTGATTTAAATAAGTGCTTATAAATTATCATTAGAGAATGCTCTTTTTTTGCAATTGAATTATTAATATTTTGAAAAAGAGAGGTTTGAATTAGGGGTGAGTGGTTATTATTTGTTACTGATGTTATGAAAGTAATTAAGATTTGAAACCAATTTCATTGGATATTAAATTTATATAGATTATTTTCGTACCAAATTATCAATGAAAGTGTAATTTTATTTACAAATTCTAACAATTGTCATATTTAGTATGGAGAGCAATTCACAAATCGATAGCTTAGATAAGAAGATTTTATCACTGATTACCAAAAATGCACGTATTCCTTTTTTGGAAGTAGCCAGGGAATGTAAGGTGTCAGGCGCCGCTATTCATCAGCGTATTCAACGTTTAATGAATATGGGTGTAATTAAAGGTTCTGAGTTTATCATCAACCCAACAAAAATTGGATATCATACTTGTGCTTTTATGGGTATCTTTCTTAAAAAAGCAAGTTTGTTTGATAAAGTGGTGAAGATGTTGGAGGATATCCCACAAATTGTTGAGTGTCATTATACTACTGGTCAGTATGCTATCTTTATCAAAATTTATGCAAAAAGTAATGAGCATCTGAAAAGAATATTGCACGATAAATTACAGTCGATTGCAGGTATTTCTGCTACTGAAACTATTATTTCTCTTGATGAGAGTTTTAAACGTCAATTGCCGATTGAATAAACTATAGTTTAAAATATATGAAAAACCCCGCTTCTGGCGGGGTTTTTTTATAACATCCATTGGGCGTTTATAATATTGAAAAGGCCTTCATTGAACTTTAAAAATGCTTTAGAAACATTAGAGTATATTTGCGATTCACGCACGCTGTCAAGGGTAATATCTTCTTCAAGTAAAGGCCTCTCAAATCTTGCTTTGGGTACATTTAAATCAAGATGTGGTAGTGTATGATTCGTAGCTTTTACATCAAATTCATCCTTTTCAATTACTTTCTTTTCAATCAATAAAGGATGTGCTTCGAAGAAGTTAAATGTATTATTGCCCAGGTATAAATGTAAGTCAAAGCGTTGCATTAAAGGTATCTCGTAATAAAAGGCAAATCTTTCATTAGGATCGTTTAAGTGAATTCTTACACAGTTTGTGGCTTTATTGATAGGGGAATATACGATCTCCCATATCAATCGGGCTTCATCAATAAAAAATACCTGAAGTTTATTTAGTAATCGTAAACGTGGTAACGCAATTGTTGAAAAATGAGGGTCCTCTTTGTGTTGTTCACAAAGTTGATCAATGGCACTATCAGATAAGATTAATTTTTCAGACATGATATAATTTATTAATTACAGTAGGTTGAGTAGAGCCTTTAGAAAAAGAAACATCGAGGCGACCAAGAAAAATGCCTGATTTACCCATTTGATTTATGACAACTTCTTTACCCAGCTTGTTTTTTACAAAGGTAGGTTCTTTCATGAAAGTATGAGTATGGCCACCTAAAATCATATCAATCTCTGAAGTGTTTTCTGCCAATTTTATATCCGATATTTTGTCATCCTTGTATTCGAAACCTAAATGTGATAATGCAATAATGTAATCGCAGTTCTCTTTTTCTCTCAGTAATTGAGCAGTTTTATTAGCCACTTCAACTGGATCTATGTACTTTGTATTTCCAAATCGATCACTGGTAACTAAACCATCCAACTCAATACCTAAGCCTACTATACCAATTTTTAATGATCCTTTGTTAATTACCAGGTATGGCAAGGTCATTCCTTCAAGAGGTGTATTGTCAAAGGTATAATTGCTGCACACAAAAGGAAAGGAGGCCTTTTTTAATTGAATTGCCAGTTCTTCTATTCCGTTATCAAACTCATGGTTTCCGATGGTTGCTGCATCGTAGCCCATTTTGCTCATAAGTTTTAATTCCAGCTCACCTTTGAAAAAGTTAAAGTAAGGTGTGCCCTGAAATATGTCGCCACAATCAAGTAATAAAACATGCTCGCTTTCCTGCCTTATCTTACTTATTAAAGCTGCCCGCTTGGCGTAGCCGCCACCATTAGGATATTCATGATGATTAGCCGGTAATGGTTCAATTTGACTATGAACATCATTGGTATGTAAAATGGTTAAACGAACTTCTTTGTCTGAACATGAATAAAGTTGCGGAACAGCAGCCATGGCTATAGTACCGGCACCAATCTGTTTAATAAATTTACGTCTGTCGTGTTTCATCATTTGATTCGGTTATCCAGTTTAGCGTCAATTTTTTGATTGTTGGCTTCGAGTTTCTTAATATGATCAATAATCATATCACGTAACTTAACCTTGGTTTCTGTTACAGTTCCCTTCTTGAAAACATCATAATGGTCGCCTCCTTTAGAAAGGTAATCAGAAGTTGCTACAACATAATTTTCTCTGCTAAGGGGTTGACCATTAATTTTTATGTTTGAAGCTTTGCCATTTTTAATAGTAAATGTAGCACCGGCTATTCCATCACCGCCTTCACTTGCTATGTAATCCAAAAACTCAATTGTTTGTTCGCGGTTTAAGGTAACCAACACAATTTCGTTCTCGAAAGGCATTAATTGAAAGATGTTATTAACGGTTACCGGACCTTCTTCAATGATGGTTCTGAGACCTTTGTGATTCATTAAGGCCATATCCGGCTGAGGAAGTTTCTTATCATTATTCTGGCAGACAGCTCTGGATTCTTCCAATATCAGATCTGATACAAAATTAGTTAACAATCCTTCGGGTAAATTCTTGTCCAAAGTTCTTGCAGCATAACCAATTATCTGATTCATTTGAATGTCTATGCTGTCCTTAATAGGGGCTATAAAATCAACCACTGATTGATCCTCTTTGAAAGAATCATCCAAATAGATGGTTTGTGATTCCACTTTTTGTGATTGGTAGCTACTGTTTTGACAGCTAAAGGATGATACCAAAAGCAGAGCAAAAGCAGCATGAATAAGATTCAGATGTTTACTAGGTTTAAACATTTTTGATTTGATATATGAATATTACATGTAAATAAAGGTAAAAGAATAGGATTTGGTTTACCTTTTAATGTTAAATTTTAGAAAAATTCGACCAAATAGTCTAAAAAAAATACCCGAATCAAAAGAAACGGGTATCTATATCTGATATTCAATAATTATTTAATTCTGTCGAGATAAATCTTACGTATTTCTAATAGGTAATTTCGATCAATATTAGGGTTGTAAATCCTTATTATATCTCTGATACCAAAATCGGCATGTATGTGTCCAATCGCAGCATCAAACACACTATGATCCCAGTTATGCTTGGCTTTTCGGGTAATATCTTCAAATAACTTCCAGGTTAATTTGTAAGGTATTGTAAAGTAGCCATGATCTTTCTCGTCTAAATCGAAATAAACTCCATCTTCTATTTCTTCAAGCATAAAAAACTTTTTCAACCGGATGATTGCTTTCCCTTCAATGTTTTTAGGTTTCTTCTTGAATTCTATTCCTTGATCAAGGTAGCCTTGTTGTAAATCTGCTATCTGATCAAAACTATCCAAGTGTCTAACTCTAATTACATGAAACATTTTATTATAAATATTTACAGTACCAGCAGCTGCATTAAAATCGGTGCCAAAATAATGCTTAATATTTTGGGTGGCACGTGTAATTTCTTCCAGTGTATAGAGCTGTTTTAAAACCAGGTATAAATATAAAGGTTTAGAATCAGAAGGGATATCACTGTAGTAGCCAAAATATCCAGGGAAGGGTTCCGGAGCTTCCAATACAAAGGTGTTTGGAAGAATCTTGTCATTCATGGTTACTAAAGATTCCTCTTTTAGTAAGTTACCATATCGCTGGAGAATTAATTTGTTTTGACTCATAGATGTGTGTTTTAATAATTTGTCTCCTAATTCATATTTGTATTGACTAAAAGTTAATACAAAAAAATTAACGGATCAACTCTAAATCCAAATAAATGGATTATGGGTGGTCACGTACAAACGTTGGCATATCTGGTTTAGATAAATCCTGATGATAATAATATCCATCCAGATCAAATGCTCTCAGATCATCCGGATTTTCAATTCGGTTCTGAATGATGAAACGAGTCATTAATCCTCTGGCTTTCTTTGCAAAAAAACTAATTACCTTATATTCACCATTTTTCTGATCCTTAAAAACGGGTGTAACAATTTGTTTTTTTAGTTTCTTTCGGTCAATTGACTTAAAATATTCATTGGATGCCAGATTAATCAAGACTTCTTCTTTATTTTCGTTCATATCTTTCAGAAGAAGCTTGGTGATTTTATCGCCCCAGAAGTCGTAAAGATTCTTTTTTGAACTGATTTCAAGCTTTGTGCCCATCTCAAGGCGGTAAGGCATAATGTTATCCAAAGGACGAAGCAAACCATATAATCCGGATAAAATACGAAGGTGTGAATTGGCATAATCCACCTCATTTGTATTTAATGAGTAAGCATCTATTCCGGTGTAAACATCTCCTTTAAAGGCAAATAAGGCCGCTCTTGTTTCTGCTTCATTAAATGGGTGTTGCCAAAGCTGAAAACGATGATGATTAAGCGTTGCCAGAGGCGAACTTATACTCATCAATTCTGATAATGCAGCTGGTTTTAATTTCTTCAGCTGTTTTACCAATGCAGTGGCTTCCTTTGGGAAACGTATATCTGTATTTGAGGTTGCCGGAACCTTTGTTTCAAAATCAAGTGTTTTGGCAGGTGAAATTATAATGATCATATATGCTAAGGTTTATACAGTTTTAACATTATAACCATTGGGTATGTTCAAAATCTTTCCTAATCGGCTATTATTACTTCAATACCAGCGTTAATTAGTTTTTCGTAATCGTCTTCAGCTAATCCTCTGTCAGTAACAATTACGTCTATGTCGGTGAGTTGACCAATAATTGCCAGGCTTCGTTTTTTAAACTTGCTGGAATCAGCAACCAGGATAACTTTTTTGGCCATTTTAAGCATAGTGCGATTCAAGGCAGCTTCTTCGATATGTGGTGTGCTGATACCCAGTTGAGCATCAATTCCATCTGCACCAATAAATAGTTTATCACTAAAGAAATTTTTCAGATTATTCTGACCTATAGAGCCGACCAGTGAAAGAGATTTTTTACGCATCACACCTCCCGGCATAATAATATTGATGTGTTCCATTTCAGCTAAAGGAGCTGCAATGTTTAATGCGTTGGTTATAACAGTAAGATTTTTGAATCTAAGAAGATGATTCGCTACTTCTTTAGTCGTTGTTCCGGAATCCAAAACAATTGTGTCGCCGTCCTCAATTAATCTGGCAGCCCTTTTACCAATGGCTTCTTTTTCTTTTGAATGTTGTATTTTTTTGTCTGAGAGTTTTATTTCAAGATTAACCTTGTCCGTTTTAATGGCTCCACCTCTGGCACGTATCAACAAATTCTTGTGCTCGAGCTGAGTAAGGTCGTTTCGTATAGTTACCTCGCTTACATTAAATTGTTCACTAAGTTCATGTACGTTAACCTGTCCTCTGTCATCTAATATCTTAAGTATAAGTCCGCGTCGGCCGACTGTTGTATTTGGATCGAAGTCATTCATTTCGTTTCGTTTTCTTTCGATAAAACTTATTTCCACAAAATAACTAAATTTTCTTATAATGATATCAGTGCCAACTAAGATTAATCAAGGTAATAAGAAGGCTTTTTAAAATTTCAATATTTTTACAATCTATTAAAAAACAATTTTGTGTTTTGAATTCAATAAAACCTATATATCTGGCTCCATTACAAGGGTATACGAATGTGTTTTACAGAAGAGCTTTAAATGAAGTTTATTCGGTTGTAGATAAGTATTTTACGCCTTTTTTTGAGGAAGAGAAAGATAGCTTTTCTGATCCACAACTATTACCTGAACTGGATCAGGTGATAAATGCAGGTTGTGTTTTGGTTCCTCAGGTTGCAAGCAATAATTCGAAATTTTTAATTGATTTTACGCAAAAGGTAAGTAAACTTGGTTTTGATGAAGTAAACATAAATATGGGTTGTCCGTTTCCAATGCTTGTAAAAAGGCAAAAGGGAGGAGGTATGTTGTCAGAGCCTTATTTGGTTGAGCAACTATTAAGTGATTTTTTCAGTAAGGACCTTCATGTGAGGTTATCCATTAAAATGCGTGCTGGACTGAATCATTCCGATCAGGGCTTAGAAATTCTGCAAGTCTTAAATAAGTTTCCAATACACGAAATCATCATTCATCCTCGTTTAGTAACGCAAAAATATAATGGCCAACCCAATTGGATTGATTTTGAGAGAATGTTTGATAATACTCATATTCCGTTAGTTGCAAATGGTGATCTTATAACAAATGATGATATTCAAGATATTTATAATCGATTTCCGGATATAAAAGCAGTGATGTTGGGGCGTGGTATGTTAAGAGATCCTTCAATCATTAATTTATTAGATGAAAAGCAAAAAGGTGAGCGATTTAGGTTGTTTCATCAGGTTTATTTTGATTTGGTTATGAAGAATGCATTAAACTGGAATCAGGCTTTTAACTATTTTAATGATTTTTGGTTTTATCCTTTATCATCTTCAACAGAAGGCAAACGCCATTTCAGGAAACTGAAGAAGTATAATAACATTGAAAGTTATAAGGATTGGATTAATCCGGCTTTTGATTTAATATAAATAAATTAGGATGCCATTTGACATGGTCTTTTGCAAACTAAAATAATACCTTTGTTTTGAAAAAATTCAATATATGATTCTAGAGGAAGTTAAGGCGCTTTTACAACATGAAGCGCAAGCGATACAGAATATTCCGGCAACCGATGATTTTGAAAAAGCCGTTAATCTTATTTATAGCCAGGTTCATGAGCAAAAAGGTAAGCTTATAACAACTGGTATGGGTAAAGCCGGTCAGATTGCAATTAATATGGCCACCACCTTTAGTTCAACCGGAACACCAGCAGTATTTTTGCATCCAAGCGAAGCTCAACATGGCGATTTAGGAGTTGTGCAGGAAAACGATGTTATGCTGATGATATCCAATTCCGGAAAAACACGTGAGATAATTGAACTAATTGATTTAGCCCGTGGTCTTCGTCCTAATATTAAAATTATTGTAATAACCAGTAATACAGAGTCTGTTTTGGCGCAGGAATCTGATGTTTGCATCAGTACCGGAAATCCAACAGAAGTTTGTGCGCTAGGTTTGACCCCAACCACATCTACTACCACTATGACGGTGATTGGTGATATTTTGGTTGTTTTGCTGATGAAAAAAATCAATTTTACCAATGCTGATTATGCAAAGCGTCATCATGGAGGATATCTGGGTGATAAATCGAGAAAGGCAGCCGGTATAAAATAATAGGTCTATGGAATTTAACTGGAAGAGTTTACAGAATGGTTCCGATATCAGAGGAGTTGCACTGGAAGGTGTGCCAGGAGAGAATGTAAACCTGGATGAAAAGGTTGTTTATCAGTTAGCAAAGGCTTTTTTTACCTGGCTTAAAAAGCAAAATGATGGTAAAAGGTTAAAGGTTGCTGTGGGAATGGATTCTCGTCTTTCGGGTCCAGCACTGAAAGCATCATTTATTAAGGGACTTTCGGATCAGGGAGCTGATGTTATGGATTGTGATCTGGCATCAACACCTGCAATGTTTATGACAACCGTTACAGAACCATATCTGGCCGATGGAGGTGTGATGTTAACCGCAAGTCATCTTCCTTTTAATCGCAATGGATTGAAGTTTTTTACTTCTAGAGGAGGCCTCGAAAAAGCTGATATTTCCGAGATTCTGGATATTGCCGCTTCTGAAACATATCTTTCAGATAATTCTGTTGGAATTATAGAGGACATTAATTTTATTGATGTTTATTCTAAAATACTTGCAGAAAAAATAAAAAAAGAGGTAAACGATAATCAAAATTACAACCAACCTCTTTCAGGCTTTAAAATTGTACTGGATGCGGGTAATGGGGCCGGTGGATTTTATGCTCATAAAGTGTTGAAAGAGTTGGGTGCCGATATTAATGGCAGCCAGTTTCTGGAACCTGATGGTAATTTTCCAAATCATATTCCTAATCCCGAAGATGAGCAGGCCATGCAATCAATTTGTAAAGCTGTAAAAGAGACTGGAGCTGATCTGGGAATTATTTTTGATACAGATGTTGACAGAGCTGCCATTGTGGATAATAATGCAAATCCCGTAAACAGGAATGAACTTGTTGCCCTTTCAGCCGCGATTATTAATGAAGAACATCCGGGTTCAGTAGTCGTTACTGATTCCATCACGTCAGATGGTTTGTCGTGGTTTATTAATGATTATTTAAAAGCCAAGCATCACAGATTTAAAAGAGGGTATAAAAATGTTATCAATGAGTCTGTTCGTTTAAATGAAACAGGTAAAGAATCCTGGCTGGCCATTGAAACATCGGGACATGCAGCTTTAAAAGAGAATTATTTTTTGGATGATGGAGCCTATCTTGTTACCAAAATTCTGATTAAAATGGCACGTTTGAAGAAGGATGGGAAACAGCTGTCTACCTTGATTGAAGCGTTGCCAAAGCCGGCTGAGAGTAAAGAGTTCAGGATAAAAATTGAAACCGAAGATTTTAAAGAATATGGTGAAAAAGTAATCCGTGATCTGGGTAAATTTGCGGATGCTAAGGATGACTGGAAGATCTTACCTGATAATTACGAAGGAATAAGAGTATCATGTACTGATGAGATTCAGAAAGGATGGTTTTTACTTCGGCTATCACTTCACGATCCAGTTATACCTCTTAATATTGAGTCAGATGTTGTGGGAGGAGTTGATGCCATTGCTGAGCAACTCATAGGTTTTTTTGATGAATATAAATACCTTAACTTTAGTGTGTTAAAAAATAGATAATTATGCGTGTGTTGAAAGATAATGCTGTTGCTATGATTGTTGATATCCAGGAAAGATTATTTCCTCACATATATGAGCATGAGCAATTAGCAAAAAATGTGGAGATATTAATTCAAGGATTGCAAGCTTTGGAAGTACCTGTTGTAGTAAGTGAGCAATACAAGAAAGGTTTGGGAGAAACAATTGAACCCATTGAAAAACTAATTGCTACAGATCCGCATATCGAAAAAATGGCGTTTAGCTGTTGTGATGAACCAAAATTGATGGAAAAAACTGAATTGACAGGAAAGCGGTTTGTTATTTTAGCGGGTATGGAAACACATATTTGTGTTTTACAAACTGCCATAGATTTGCTGGAGAGAGGTTATCATCCGGTTGTTGTTGAAGATTGTGTTAGCTCGCGTACATTAGCGAATAAACAGAATGCAATTGAACGCATGAGACAGGAAGGAGTTATTATAACTTCATACGAATCGTTGTTATTCGAACTATGTCGTTATGCAGGTTCAGATGTCTTTAAAACCATCAGTAAGTTGGTGAAATAAAATTAATTGAATTATATTAGAGCCATTCCATTATAGGAGTGGCTTTTTTAATTAAAGAGTATCGGGAATGAGGAGAGTTTTTGGATTAGGGGAAACAGTAATGGATATGATTTTTAAAGATAATCAACCTGTTGCTGCAAAAGCCGGAGGAAGTGCATTAAACACTATGGTTTCTTTGGCTCGTATGAATGTATCCTCTTATTTTATTAGTGAAGTTGGAACAGATCGTTTGGGGCAGATGATTATGGAATTTCTCAAAGAAAATCAGCTTAATACTGATTATATCTGTCGTTTCGATGAAGGTAAATCGGCTTTGGCACTGGCATTTCTTAATGAGAATAATGATGCCGAATATGAATTCTTCAAAGACTATCCAAAGCAAAGACTGGTAGGTGAAATACCTGATTTTACTCCTGGTGATATTTTAGTTTTTGGTTCTTTTTTTGGATTAAATCCGGTTATTCGTCCTCGTTTACTTGAATATCTTCATAAAGCAAAATCAGCTGGTGCTATCATCATTTATGATCCTAATTTCAGGAGTCATCATCTGGAAAACAGAGAATTACTATTGCCAATTATTCAGGAGAATTTACAATTGGCTGATTTAGTCAGGGGAAGTGATGAAGATTTTGTGAATATATACGGAACTAATGATCCTAAAGAGGTTTATTCACAGGTAGCCCAATACTGTAATAACTTAATTATTACAGCCAATAAAAATGGAGTATATGCTTTTGGTGAAAATCATTACCGACATTATAAAGTTCCGGTTATAGAGCCTGTTAGTACAATAGGTGCCGGTGATAATTTTAATGCAGGTATGATTAAGGCTTTTCTTGATTTTAATATTATTAAATCTAAAGATTTATATCTGTCTAAAGAAGACTGGATGCATGTGGCTGCATACGGAATAGAGTTTTCTGCCGAAGTGTGTATGCGCTTGGATAATTACATTCATAGCGACTTCAGCAAAAAACTACATGAAAAAGTAAAAAGAAGAATAGAAACTATTAATTAGTTATATACTTCTTGTTTTTTGTAAACTCCGGTTTCTATTAACTCTTTATCAATGTTTTCTTTGGTAATTGCTATTGAAGGAATTTTAATGGTAGGTACTTCAATAGAACCATTAAAAGTATAACTTAATTTTTCTTTGTCTATATTTTTTCCATTCAACATGTCTATTGTCAATTCTGCAGCAGTATAAGCATTCAATTTCAACGGGTGATAAGCTGTCATCAATTGTTTACCTGCAATAATATTTTTTACACCGGTAATTTCAGCATCCTGACCAGTAATTAAAACACCATCCATCATATCATTTTCTTCCAGAACTTTGATTACTGCATCAGCCATTCCATCGAAACCGGCAAAAACAATATCTGGTTTTTCATGGCTTAATGAGATGAATTGTTTCATTTCATATTCTGCATTTTTATCGCTCCATTCTTCAATGTATGTTTTATATAAAATCTCAAAGGCACCGGATTCAACGTAAGGTTTAATTTCTTCATCTATTGAATTTTGCAATCCAATCGCATTGCGGTCATATTTGTCACCACCAAGGATGATTACCTTACCATCTTTTCTTTTCTTCAAAACTTCATTTACCATTAACTGGCCTAATTGTTTGGTGTCGCCTGAAATGTATAGATCGGGTTCGCAATTAAAGATGATCCGGTTGTATGCAACTACCTTAACACCTCTGTTTTGTCCTTCACGAACAATGGATGCTGCTGTGTTAGCATTAATTGCGATAAGAACCAGTGCATCAATACCAGAGTCAAACATTTCCACTGCTTTGTCATACTGCACAGCCTCATTACCGTTACCATTGTCTATCATAACTTCTGCACCTAGTTCTGAAGCTCTTTCTTTGAAATAATTTCCTTCAATAACAAATCGTTTTGTTACTTCAGATGAATAAAGAAAGCCAATTTTATAGTTCTCATTTTTAGAGCAACCAGAAAGAAATATTAAGAAAGCTGCCAGAATAATTTGGATTTTCATAACGTGCGTATATTTATGTTCTAAGGTATTTCAGCAGATAAAAGTAATATTTTGTCGATAAAAAATTTCATTAAAGACATAAATTTTCCCATATTTAAACCCAAGGAAGCTATCTATTAAAATAATCTGTATGAGTTGGAAAGATCTTAAAATCCGTGCCAAGATTGGCAGTGGGTTTGCGGTAATAATGGCCGTTGTATTGATACTTGGAGTAGTTATATTGTATAATTTACAAAAAGTTGATAATGGTACTTCATCGTTGACAAGTACATATATTCCTATTGTTCGGGAATCAGTAAAACTCGACAAATACTGGAAAGAAACCCGAGAATATTCACGAAGTTTTGAATTTACAGGTGAAACTTATTTTCGCGATCGTGCTGATGCCAGTTACGCCCGAATGTATTCAGCTTTAGATAATCTGATAGCCGTATTACAAGGAAAAGGAAATGTTATGTTAGAGAAGGGTATCGATATGTCGGTACTTGAAAATAATATTATCCAATATAAGAAAGTCACCAGTCAATTTTTCGAGAAACAAGCCATTTCCAATGCTGCTATGGATCGATTTATTGAAGCAGGTCAGAACTTAAAAGAAGAGGCTGGAGGAGTTGGTACTACTACCTATAAAACAGCTGCTTTAATTAACGATTTCGTTAGTCAGTTGGTGATTGATGATAACAAACAGGACTATCGTTCACTGGAAGAACAGCAGGAGATTCTTACTTCAATAAAGAAAAAAACGAATGGTAGTTATAGTAGCGATTTTGATGATCAGCTTCAAATAGCTTTAAATTCTTTAACTGATTATCTAACAGATTTAAGAGAAGTTAAACTACTTGAATTGAAAAGGTTTGAGCTGGCAAAAAATATTATGTGGGATACTGGTGCTACTTCTGATGTTGGTCTTGATCTGATGATGAAATTGGGTGATGACAATTCAACCATTGTTTCGCTTCAAAAGCAGTTTTTGATTTATGCCCTGGTGGTTGTATTTGTATTATTTCTATTTCTTGTTTATGTTCTTTCAAAGGCTATTTCTAAACCAATTGAAGAAGGAATTGAAAAGGCACAAAGACTGGCGAAGGGCGATTTATCAGTTGAGTTTATTGCCAACAGTAACGATGAGGTAGGTGCGCTTTCAAGAGCTTTAAATACCATGGTTGAAACTCTTAAAACTGTAATCTATGAAGTGACTTCTTCATCTCAGGAAATTATTAAAGCCAGTGAAAAACTAAATAGCGGAGCTGTTGAACTGGCAGAAGGAGCTACACAACAGGCGTCTTCGGCCGAGGAAGTTTCTTCATCAATGGAAGAAATGTATGCCAATATTCAGCAGAATACAGATAATTCAAAGCAAACAGAAGAAATTGCCAGCAAGGCATCCTTAGGTATTCAGGCGAGTAACCAGGCATCAAAAGTTGCTGCCAAAAATATAAATGAGATTACCGAGAAAATTAATGTAATCAGTGATATTGCCTTTCAAACAAATATCCTTGCATTAAACGCTGCTGTTGAAGCTGCCAGAGCAGGTCAGGAAGGACGTGGATTTGCTGTTGTTGCTGCAGAAGTGCGTAAACTGGCAGAAAGAAGTCAGGCTGCGGCTGTAGAAATAACCAAATCATCGGTCGACACCCTTGATTCGTCAAAAGAAGCCACACAAAAATTGGATGTTATTACTCCCGAAATTCAAAAAACAGCTGAGTTAGTGAAGGAAATAACTTTGGCTTCGATGGAGCAGGTGACAGGAGTAGAACAAATAAATAATGCTATTCAACAGCTAAATAATGTTACTCAACGTAACGCTGCCAATGCAGAGCAAATCAGAGAAGCTGCCACAAAATTAGATACCCTATCAGTGCAGTTAAGTAAATCTATATTGGTGTTTAGCGGAGAAAATAATGCAGAAGCAAATCAAAAAGATAAGGAAGTAAGTAAGGTTAAACCATCGATGAAAGTTGGGAAAAAGGTGGCGCCAAAACAACCTAAAAAAGAAGTAGCACACGAAGTGGGTTACAATATTGAATTAGGAAGAGACTACGATGATTACGAAAAATTCTGACAGAAGATATAATCGAATAAAAGAGGGTGTCCAAAAAGTGATTCTGCAAATAAGGAATCTTTCAAATTGTAACTTTACTTTCATTATACCCCACCAAACCTCCCCTAAAAGG
>JAFMVE010000054.1 GCA_025499705.1 Carboxylicivirga caseinilyticus | reverse complement strand
GTCCCCTTCAGGGGATTTAGGGGTGACATAAAATGATATTTTATTACAAATTGAAACTAACGTTGTTCTGATGTTTAATTTTTGGACACCCTCATGGTAGTGTATTAGTTTTTCTGAAAATCAACAAAATCGCGTTGTGCTTTTGTTAAATTAATCATGTGCAACAACAGGTTTTGAGTTTCATGCATAATGTTTAAGTAGAGCAGACTAACTTTTGTGCCAGCCTTTTCATTTTTAATGCGCTTTAACTGAGCTTTGCGATATCCACGAATCGATTCAAGGATTGACTCTCTTTTTTCCATTAGATCGTCCAATTTATCGTAATCATTCGTTTTAATAACTGAAACCATTTCAGCAATAAATTTCTTTATTGCAGCACTCAGGTTATTTAAATCCTCAAATTGCTCTGGTTTGAAAATTCTGTGATTATTATCAAGATGAATATAACAAGGTTCAGAAATAAATGAAAGACAGTGTGCAGTTTCTCTTAAATAATCAATAACCTGAACGTAGTATAGGCTTGAGTCAATTGATTGTTCCTGCAGTTTCATTACTGTAGGATAAACATTGCTCTTAAGTTTCTTCGTTTTCTTATTAATGTTTTTAACAGTCTTATTAATTTCTTTTAAAGCTTTTCTGTCTTCAGCTTCGAAATCATGTAAGGTCTGAGAATAAATATCTGAAATGCGCTCTAATGTCTGAGTTACACTATTTGTACATTTTGATAAAACTTTCTCAGCAGGAATCTCTCCTTCAACTTCCTCAATTTCATATTCGGCAACTTCAGTTTCAACAGTAGTTTCTTTTTTCGGTTTTAGATGAGTTCTGAAAACCATAAATAAGGCAAACAAAATAAGAACTGCTATCATCCATAGGCCGGCCCAGCTTATTAATAATGCCATAATAAATGCTGCAGTAAAAGCTGAAAATGCAGTAAAGAACCATCCTCCAATAACTGAAAGAACGCCAGTGATACGATAAACTGCACTTTCACGTCCCCATGCGCGGTCGGCAAGTGAACTACCCATTGCAACCATAAAAGTTACATAAGTTGTTGACAGTGGCAATTTCATATTAGTTGCCAAAGAAATCAGAATACTGGCAACAACTAAATTTACTGAGGCTCTCAGCATATCAAAGGCAGGAGCATCTTTTCCAAGCTTTTTACGTCTTTCGTCGTAGTTTGTAGAATCAAACTGTTTGTTGATACTATTTTTAATTCGCTCAGGCAGAAAGCTGTTAAGGGCATTAGAAGTGTTAATAGAAGCACGAACAATTGAACGAGCCAAAATAGATGATCCAAAACGCTCATCACCTTCTTGCTGGCGACTTAAATCAAGAGAAGTTTTAACTACAGCTTTAGCTTTTTTAGATGTCCATAAAGTAACAACCATTACCAATCCGGCAATTATCAACATATATGTTGGTGTAGCAACTTTACCAGCAAGAGCTTCCATACTTACACTTCCTGGCTCCATTCCTGCTTTCTGGAAAATATGGAATGATTCAAAACCAGCTAAAGGCACACCAATAAAGTTTACAAGGTCGTTACCTGAGAAAGCCATAGCTAATGCAAAAGTACCAGCTAATACAATTACTTTAAGAATATCTATCTTGAAAATAAGTTTTAAGATCTGAAGTAAGATAGTCCAGCCAACCAAACTAACAGCAATGATAGTCATGCCATTGTGCTTAATCCAGTCTTTTGTTGCATCATCAATAAATGTTACTGTTTTTGCACCTTTAACAAGAATAAAATAGGTAATGGCTGTAATGGCTATACCACCATAGATGGCTCCAAAATAGCTCAGGCGTTTGTCATAATCGAATGAAAATATCATTCGGGTAATGTACTGAACCAGAGCACCCACAGAAAAGGAAATAACAACTGATAACAGAATACCTGAAATGATACCCAATGCTTTTGCAGTGTTAATGTACTGACTGATACTCATGCTTGGATCGTTACTTACTTTAACCAATGAAACGGCTACTGCGGCACCCAAAATTTCAAATACAATTGAAACAGTGGTGGATGTAGGCATCCCAAATGTGTTGAACAAATCCAAAAGAATAACATCCGTAATCATTACGGCTAAGAAGATGATCATTATCTCATCAAAGAAGAAGAACTGAGGATTAAATATCCCCTTACGGGCAACTTCCATCATTCCGCTGGAAAAAGTAGCTCCAACCAGAATACCAATTGCAGCAACCACCATAATTATAGTGTATGGAGCAGCTTTGGCTCCGATTGCTGAATTCAAAAAGTTAACGGCATCATTACTAACGCCAACAATTAAGTCAGAAATGGCTAATGCAAATAATACAATAACCAGAATTAAATAGATATTTTCCATCAAAAAATGTATTTAGAATTCTTTTTCGCGAGGCAAACATAGTTAGTGATATTAAATCTAAGGTTGATTTAAAATTAAACGAATGTTAACTTTACGTTAACACATTCAATTTATATATTATTTGTTGAGAAAACAAGGGCTTTTTAAATCAGGATTTACACATATTTAACCTAATACTATTCTGATATTCTTAAAAGGTTTTTATACTTTTGCGAGACTTTTTGCCAAAGAAGGGAATGATATTAACCAGTTTTGATTGATATGGCATTTATAGATTGGGATTAATGAGCTTGGAGTATATAATAGATGGTATAATTATAGGGATATCTGCATCGATTCCATTAGGTCCTATTGGTGTATTGGTTATTCAACGTACGCTCAATAAAGGCAGGATGTCTGGCTTTTTCTCAGGGCTGGGTGCTGCATTGTCGGATACTATCTATGCTATTATTGCAGGTTTTAGTCTTTCATTCATAGTTGGTTTTATCGAAACCCAGATGTTATGGATTCAGATCGTTGGGGCACTGGTGTTAATTGGACTTGGGCTAAAGATATTCTTCAATAATCCGGCGGTTCAATTACGAAGGCAAAAGAAAAGAAGCACCAGCCTGTTTCAGGATATGGCATCTACCTTTATTTTAACCATTGCTAATCCATTGGCGGTATTTTTGTTTTTAGCCTTTTTTGCCAGTTTCAGGGTAGTTGATGCCAGGCAGGAACTATTTGATCGTTTCTTGTTAATATTAGGTGTTTTTGCAGGAGCCAGTACCTGGTGGTTTACCCTCAGTTCCCTGATAAATATGCTTAGATCAAAAATTAATCTGCGTCGTTTATTCTGGCTCAATAAAATTGCAGGAAGCGTGATTATTGTTCTGGTTTGTATTGCCTTTATTGTTTGGATAGGTAATGAATATCTATGGCAAACTACCTGATTTCTATTAGAAATATTTTTCCAACAGATTTTTAAGTATCTCCGGTATTCGGGTCGGACGACGATTATCAGCTCTCATAAAGGCCAATTGGCAATAACCTTCGTTAATTAAATTGCCTTCCTGATTGTGTATGGTATGATCAAACCGAATTTTACTGGTTGGCATTTCTTTTACCAGGGTTTTTATTGTAAGTGTATCTTCAAAATGAGCAGGGCGGTAATATTTTGAATAAAGATCAATTACGGGCATCATAATTCCTTCAGCCTCCAATTGTTTATAGGACATACCAATCTCTTTCAGCCATTCAGTTCGTCCTAATTCATAATAAATTGGGTAGTTAGCATTATTTACAATGCCCATCTGATCTGTTTCGCAGTATCTAACCTGTATGGTGCTTATACTTTCTAACATATTACTTAAAAGGAGAATCAGGTTCTTTTGCCATATGATTATAGGTCAATTTACGCAGTAATCCTGGAGCAAACTTCTTAAGAAATACAGTTACTTTGCCTTCGACAAAAGTGAGGATTAATGTAGGTTTTCGTTTGATAATGGCTTTTGCCATATGGCTGGCCACCTCTTCTGCTGTCATCATTTTCTCCTCTTTGCGTGGAGTTTCTCCCTGATTAGTTCCGTCTGCTGTCAGAGCAGCTTTTCTTACATTAGATGCAGTGAAACCCGGAGCAGCAATTAATACATGTAAACCAGTTTTTAGGTTTTCAACTCTAAGAGCTTCCAAAAAACCATGCATAGCAAATTTTGAAGAAGAATAACCTGTACGTGCTGGTAATCCAACATAGCCAGCTATAGAAGAAACTCCAACAACAGAACCTTTTTGTTCCAATAAATAGGGTAGAGCATATTTTGTAGAATAAACTGTTCCCCAGAAGTTTACATCCATTAATTGCTTAATGACACTTAAGTCAACATCTTTGAATAAGGCTCTCATTGAGATACCGGCATTATTAATTAGAATATCAATTTTGCCAAAAGCCTTAACCGTTTCATCAATCATATGTTTACAGTCAGCTTCGACACTAACATCCGTTTTAATAGTGATAACCTCGGTACCTTTTTCTTGTAATTCTGTTTTGATGTCCTGCAGTTTATCCTCACTTCTGGCTGCCAAAGCCAATTTAGCTCCACGTCCAGCAAATTCTTTGGCACATGCTAATCCAATTCCTGATGAAGCACCGGTTATTATGATGACTTTATTGTACATTTTTACGATTTATTTATTTCAGCGTGAAAATAGTGAAATGATGTGTAATTTTTCGAAGACCTTCTTTTTTTATTTGTCTGATTGAAAAGATTATGAATTGAAATATTGATTAGAAAACAAGCTAATTGCCCTAATGTAATGCTATTAAGTTATGATCTTATAATGAAGAATTAAACTATTAGAACAGATTGTTAATAAGTTTTAAACTTGCTTAATATTAGCAATATACGTAACTTAAATACGTATTATCAGTATATGAAAGAGTGAGTCTGGAGAACATAAAAGATAAATCAATTTCATACTTGAATATTTGATTAGACTACACACGTTTTAAAGGGGAACAATGGAAAAAAGCATTTTTAAATCACGTTTGGCACGTAGAATTTACTTGTCAGTGACAATCTCTATTACTATTTCAGTTTCAATACTTATTGTTTTATCTACAAATCACAGTTTAAAACAAATAAAAATTAATACCATAAATGAATTGGCTTCAATTTCTCATGAAAGAAGTAAGAATTTCGATGCCAAATTTAAAGATTTAAAGCTCTTGGCTCAATCCATTTCAGATGATTTATATATCCATGATTTTTTTATTGAATGTGCAAATGGTACTATTGATGAAGACAAACGGCATATGATTCGTAAAATATTGAATCATGAATTGCAATTGCAAAACAAGATCATGGAAAATATATTCTTCACATTTGATGGAGCTGTATTAATAGATGGCTTGATGGGGGCATCTGAAGGATATAATGCTAAGGAAGACAAAACCAACACATGGTATGTGGACACCTACGGGAAAAGAGAACCTTCATTAGGTAATATTACTATTTCACCTATAACAGGGGATCCTGTTGTATTGGTAAGTAATCCTCTGGTTGATGAAAAAAATGAATTATTATCACTTTTTGCTATAGCTATAAAACTAAATGGATTTTCATTAGATATTCTCGAGAATATTGAGGGCAAAGAATACAGAACAATCATAGTAGATAATTCAGGTAATGTTGTTGCTTCGGGAGATACTTCAATGATTTTTAACCTTCATTTAGATGATGAATATTTGGGAGATTTAGCGGAACAAATCAGTACAAACAATACCGGTAGTGGCTTTTTTACCTTAAATGGTATTGAATACATTGGAGTATTCAATAAAATGGAGAATGATTTAATGGCACTTACATATTCTCCTGTTAGTGTCTATCAAAAACCAATCAGAACAAATGTAATTGGATCTATAGTACTTTTGTTACTATTTATTGTATTGGGAAGTACATATGCATACTTCTTATCAGCAAGGGTAACACGACCAATTATAAAGCTGAATGATTTAATTAACCGAATGTCACAAGGTGATTTGTCTGGTAAGTCTGATGTAAATACAAAGGATGAATTAGGTGAGTTATCGAATGCCTATAATCTGATGGTTGACAAGTTAACTGAGATTGTAGACGGAATACAGAATAGTGCCGGCCAGATTGAAAGGGGGACATCTGAAATAGCCAAAAGTGCAATGAATATTTCGCAAGGTGCAACAGAACAGGCATCCTCACTCGAAGAAATATCTTCCGTTGTAGAAGAGATAACTGGTTCAATAGGTCAGAATACTGATAACTCTGTTAATACGGACAAGATCTCGAGGAATGCTGCCATTGAAATGTCGGGCGTTAAAGAGGAATCTTCAAAAGCTGTACAAGCAAATCAGGCAATATCAGAAAAAATAAAAATCATTTCAGACATTGCTGCTCAAACCAATATTCTGGCTTTGAATGCAGCTGTTGAAGCCGCACGTGCAGGTGATCAGGGTAAAGGATTTGCGGTTGTTGCCGGTGAAGTTCGAAAACTGGCCGAATTAAGTAATGGTGCTGCCAAAGAGATAGTTGAACTGGCCAATCAAAGTTACCAGTTATCACAAAGTTCTCTAGACAGGTTAACACAGTTGTTACCAGAGATTGAGAAAACATCAAATTTGGTTCAGGAAATTGCCGCTGCCAGTCAGGAACAGAATAATGGAGTCAATCAGGTTAACGGGGCAATTCAGGAATTGAATAATGTTACACAACAAAATTCTGTAGCATCTGAAGAATTGGCCTCATCATCCGAAGAATTGGCCTCTCAGGCCGTAGGTTTAAATCAGGCAATTGCCTTTTTTAAAACAGAAGAAAATAAAAAATAGACAATAGTTAGGGTTGGGTTAGTAATAAAGAGGGGCTGTTTATGATAACAGCTCTTTTTTTGTTTTACGGGTGATCTGAATCCTTTTACGATTCATCAGAATAATAAAACCGTTCGTCGGCATTTTTTTTCACATCCATCTGGCGTGCTTCATCTTTGAACTGTCAAATTTAAAGAAGCACTACTATGAAAATTCATACTATATCATTTCTCTTTATTTTAATACTAACTGGTCAGTGGATTGATGGTCAGACGATAGTTAAAGGTAAAGTGTTGTCAAATACAGGAGAATTATTGGTTGGAGTCAATATTTCTATTGTTGGCACTTATAACGGAACTATTACAGATACAAATGGTGAGTTTGAGTTAGAAGTTGAGAATGTTACAGGTAAGGAACTTAATGCCAGTTTTATTGGATATAAAACACAAACAATCAATTTATCGGATAATACCGATCCTCTTCTTATTAAATTAAATGAAAGCGTGACCGGGTTGAATGCGGTGACCATTACAGCAGGTTCATTTGCTGCCGATGATAAAGAGCGTGCTTCGGTGTTGGAACCTCTGGATATCTATACAACAGCAGGTTCGTTGGGGGATATTAATGGTGCTTTAAAAACTCTTCCGGGTACGCAATCTTCCTCTGATGATGGAAGACTGTTGGTGCGGGGAGGAGCGGCCTCTGAAACCAGTGTTTATGTTGATGGCTTATTGGCAGCCAAACCATATTATTCAAAAGTTCCGGATCTACCTACGCGCGGAAGATTCTCACCAAGTTTATTTAGTGGAACGGTATTCAGTACAGGCGGCTATAGTGCAGAATATGGTCAGGCCTTATCGTCAGTACTGGTGTTGGAATCAAATGATATTGAAGTGGAAGAGTTGACTGGTGTCTCACTGATGAGTGTTGGAGCTGATTTATCAAAGACATGGTGTGCACCTAATAGGTCAACTTCATTAGGACTGGGTTATATGAACCTGGCTCCTTATTACAACCTGGTTAATAATCGTTTGGATTGGACAAAGCCAAGTGAATCCGAACAGATGAATTTTATTCATCGGAAAAAGTTTAATAATGGTGGGCTACTAAAAATATTTTCTACTGCAGAATATGGGGAACGTGCTTTTAATACTGAATGGGATGCAGAACAAGTAAAAATTTCCAATAATAATACCAATGCATATTTGAATGTAAATTATTCATTGCCAATAGGTGAAAAAAGTATGCTGAAAAGTGGCGTCGCAACTACTCTTAATAATGATCGTCAGCTGGCCTGGATTCATCGAACCAGAGAGAATGAAGTGAATATTGAAGGCAGATTAACATTTGTATCTCAATTAAGTGATGGTATTAAATTGAAAACAGGCTTCTCAGATGCTTTCACAAATTACGAACATCATTATAATCAATTACAAAGCGAAATTAATTGGGAGGGAAAATATGATGATCATATTCTGGGATTTTTTGCAGAACCTGAAATAAAGTTAAACTCCCGATTTGCAATCCGACCAGGTTTACGTTTTGAGTATTCAACCTATCTGAATAAACAAAATTTATCACCTCGTTTTGCAGCAGCTTATCGCACAGGTAAAAATACTCAACTTTCGGTGGCTTATGGTCAGTATTTTCAAAGCCCTGTTGCTGATTATCTTAAGTTTGGTTCTGATTTTAACAATGAAAAGGCTACTCATTATATAATGAGTTTACAAACGGGCAGTTTAAAGGAGCGCTTATTAAGATTAGAAGCCTATTACAAAGATTACGATCATTTAGTGACCTACTCAAAGGGTACTCATCCCTATAATAATTCTTTTTCAAGCAATGGTTTTGGATATGCAAAGGGGATAGATTTGTTTTATCGTGATCGTAAAACTTTTAGTGGAACTGATTATTGGGTGTCTTATTCCTATATCGATACAAAACGCTTGTTTCTGGATTACCCAGTTGAAGCAACGCCTGATTTTATTGCCAATCATACTATTTCTGCCGTAGCTAAATATTTTATCGGAGCCATCCACACACAGGTTGGAGCAGCATGGACAACGGCTTCGGGACGTCCATATCATCAACCTGGTGATGCTGATTTTATGACTCGAAAGGCAGATATATATAATAATCTGAACCTGAATCTAAGCTATCTTACCCATATAGCAAATCATTATACAATCATACACTTTTCCATATCTAATGTATTGGGAAGTGAGCAATTGGTTGGTTATCAAACCATCAAAAACTATGATGGAAAACCTGATTCATTGGTACCTCTCTTACCTGATGTTAAACAGTTTTTATTCCTGGGCATATTTATTTCAATAAAATAATAGTGAGACGGGTCTGTTTTGATGGAATCAATAATTATTTATTTGTGCTATCTAATTAAAATTCAATAATATATTAATCAAATTAAACTTAAAATTATGAAAACAATTGTATTATTTACAGCCCTTTTAGCAAGTCAGTTATTAATGGCAAATGATTATGAGGAAACAATGAAACTCAACATTGTTAAACTTGAAAAAAGTACTTCAATTGAAGAAATGAACCAAATTGCAGCTTTGTTTATGCGTATTGCTGATGTGGAAAAAATGGAATGGTTACCATCGTATTATGCCTCTTATGCTTATGCCAGAACAACTCATTTTATGAATGATGCCGATTCGATTGATTCTGCATTGGATCATGCTCAGGCTATTCTCGATGACTTATTAAAGCAAAAGTCTGATGAATCGGAAGTTTATGTTTTACAAGGTTTTATTTATTCATTACGAATTACAAGTGCTATGCGAGGCTATAAGTATTCAACCTTATCAAATCAGAGTCTGGAGAAGGCTGAGCAACTGAATGCAGATAATCCACGTGTTTATTATTGCAAGGCCAATAATATTTTTCATACTCCCAAAATGTTTGGTGGAGGATCTGATAATGCACTTCCTTTGTATAAAAAAGCAAAAGCATTATTCGAAAAAAATAAATCAGCAAATACTTTATTTCCTGGCTGGGGTAGTTATCACAATGAAGTGATGTTGCAAAAATGTTTGGCTAAAAAATAATTTATACCTTCAACGCAAATACAAACCTAATGTCAAATAAAAGAACAAATAATATAAATCGGAAAAGAATAGTTGTCCGTCTTGTTAGTGCAGGTATTATCTCATTCTCAATAGGTTTTATTTTTATGTATCTGGCATGTCCATCGTGCTCAATAAAACTTAGTAATATACTTTATAATGGAGGATACAGTCTGTTTTTGGGCTATGGCCTGTTTAGTTTTGGTTTTGTTTTCGCCTGGATCGAAAACCGTTATGTGTCATGGATTACCAAACCAGTTAAAAGCCTATTAATAGTTCTTCTTTTTTCAGCATTGTATAGCAGTGTTGTCATTATGGGAGTTAATTACATCTGGCACACCCTTATCGGCAAAATGAGTTTTGCTCATTTTATTGATCAGTATGGATATGTAATGTGGATTGAGTTTATCATTTTTTACTTTATCGCACTCTGGTTTTATGCCCGATCTTTCTTTTTTGAGTGGAGAACTGAGGTTCAAAATAAAGAGATACTAAAACGAGAAGCTTTACAATTACAATACGAATCGTTAAAGACTCAGGTAAATCCACACTTTCTTTTTAATAGTTTAAATGCACTAACAAGTCTTATTGATATTGATACATCGTCAGCTAAGAAGTTTACTGTTGAATTATCCGCATTCTATCGCGATATACTACAATTGAAGGATAAGGAATTGATAACACTTGATGAAGAGTTGGAAATTTTAAAAAGATACCTGTATTTGCAAAATATTCGTTTTGGAGAGAAGTTTAGTTTTATAATAGAAGCTGATGCCGGTTCAAAGGCAATGGTGATTCCTCTTTCTGTTCAGATGTTGGTGGAGAATGTGTTTAAGCACAATATTATTTCAGGAGATCAACGCCTTGATATAAAAATAGAAATGAATCATCATGACCTTGTTATTAGTAATACTTATTTGCCAAAATTAAGTAAAGAACATTCAACTGGTTTAGGATTGAGTAATTTGTACGAACGAATTTTGTATTTAACAGGTAAGAAACTGTTTTTTGGTGTTGATAACGATAAGTACATAGTAAAACTACCATTAATTTATTTGAATGATGAAGATACTGTTGGTTGAAGATGAGCATTTGGCTGCAAAACGATTGGAATCAATGCTCATTAAACTGCAGCCGGATTGTGAGATTGTGGCAATGTGTGATTCTGTCAAGCAGGTAGTTAAATATTTAGCATCAGCCAATAAGCCTGATTTAGCGTTTTTCGATATTCAATTGGCTGATGGAATTAGTTTTGAGATTTTTAATCAAATTGAAGTTTCTTTTCCTGTTGTTTTTACCACGGCTTACGATCATTATGCTGTTAAAGCTTTTGAGGTAAACGGTTTGGATTATCTGCTAAAACCCATAGAAGAAAGCCATTTAATGAGAGCTATGGAAAAATATAGAAATGGGCAGAATCAGTTGGACGAAACAGTCAGGTTGGCTTTATTAAATGCCGCGAGACAAATAAAAAAGAATAATTATAAGTCAAGATATCTGATTAAAGTAGGAGAGCACCTTAAAATGGTAGAGACTGCGAATATATCGTTTGCATATAGCATGGATAAGGCCAATTATATTAGAACTGTCGAAGGAAGAACATATAGTATTGACCAAAGCCTTGAGCAAATGGAATTACAACTTAATCCGGAGCAGTTTTTTCGAATCAGTCGTAAATTTTTAGTAAATATTAATTCCATTTCTGATATGTTGGGTTATGGTTCAAGCCGGTTAAAGCTAAAAATGATTGGCATGGAATCAAATGAAGAAATCATTGTAAGTCGCGATAAAGTAAAGATATTCAAAGACTGGCTGGAAAGATAAAGGGGCTGTTTACAATCTTTCACTTATTTTTTAAGTATTTAATGAACTTTTTCTTCAAATAAATGTCTTTTTTAGGAGAATCATTCGATGGTTCCGAAAAATCTGATTTTCTTTGTAACCAATTTTATACGCAAAAATATCTTGAAAATGGAAATAGGAAGAAATAAATTTGTGACCCTTTCCTACGAATTACGCCTGAATGGCACTGATGGTGAAGTGGTTGAGAAAACTGAGGCACATGCCCCATTGGAGTTTGTATTTGGTGCCGGCAAAATGTTGGAGATGTTCGAAAACAAATTAGAAGGTCTTGGTAAAGGTGCTAATTTTGATTTCGAGCTTAAAGCAGCAGAAGCTTATGGCGAAGTAAATCCAAATGCAATTGTTGAAATTCCAAAAAATATATTTGAAGTAGAAGGCAAGATTGATGAAGATCTTCTTTCTATTGGTAATCAAGTGCCTATGCAGGATGCACACGGTAACCGTTTAAATGGTATCGTAGTGGAAGTAAACGATGAAAAAGTTAAGATGGACTTTAATCATCCGTTAGCAGGTGATGATCTTTTCTTTAAAGGAGAAGTAATAGAAGTTCGTGAAGCAACAGAGGATGAATTAGCTGTTTCATGTGGTTCAGGCTGCGGTGATAGTTGTGGTTCAGGTGGCTGCGGTAGCGGTTGTTCTTGCGGATAATCAAACCAAAGATATTATTAAGGGAGGTTTAACCTCCCTTTTTTTATATATTAATTTTAGTGATGGTTGGGCAACAGCTTCTAAAGTATTATTTTTACAAGCTGAATAACTTCAAATTGTTACAAATTCAAACTTATGGCTGGAAATTCATTTGGAACTTTATATAAACTTACCTCTTTTGGTGAGTCTCATGGTAAAGCTGTGGGAGGTGTAATTGAAGGAGTATTACCGGGTACGGTTATTGATGAAGATTTTGTGCAGAGTGAACTGGACCGTCGTCGACCAGGGCAGTCAGCAATTACAACACCGCGTGATGAAAAAGATCAAGTGGAATTTCTCTCAGGTATCTTTGAAGGTAAGGCTACAGGTACACCTATTGGTTTTGTAATCTGGAATAAGGATCAGCGTTCGAAGGATTATGGCAATATTAAAGACGTTTATCGTCCTTCTCATGCCGATTATACTTATCAGAGTAAATATGGCATTCGCGATTATCGGGGAGGAGGTCGTTCTTCAGCCCGTGAAACAATTGCCCGTGTTGTGGCTGGTGCCATCGCTAAATTGATGTTGAAGCAATGGGGTATTTCTATTAATGCCTATACTTCAAAAGTTGGTGATTTGAAACTGGAGAAGTCATATAAAGAACTTGACTTAAATCAAACTGAAGAAAATATTGTTCGTTGCCCCGATCAGGAAATGGCTGCGAAAATGATTGAATATATTGATCAGGTTCGTCGTGACAAAGATTCTGTTGGAGGAGTTATCAGTTGTGTAATAGGTAAAGTTCCTGTAGGTCTAGGAGAGCCTGTTTTTGGTAAGCTTCATGCTATGTTAGGAAGCGCCATGTTAAGCATCAATGCTGTGAAAGGATTTGAATATGGTTTGGGCTTTGATGCTACTCATTTAATGGGATCGCAACACAATGATGAGTTTTATATGGATGGAGACAGAGTGCGTACGCGTACCAATCGTTCGGGAGGAATTCAAGGGGGAATTTCAAATGGCGAGGATGTCTATTTTAATGTTGCATTTAAGCCCATTGCTACTGTACTGAAAGAGCAAAGCACAGTTAATCGTAGTGGAGAAGAAATTAAATCGACAACCAAAGGACGACACGATCCATGTGTTTTACCACGTGCAGTTCCAATTGTAGAAGCAATGGCTGCCATGGTTATGATCGATGCCATCTTAATGAATAAAATGTATCAATAATCAGAAATAATATTGCAACGAATCCTCCACTTATGGAGGATTTTGTTTTTTATGGATTGTTAGGTTCTCATGAGGGGATAATTCCAATAATTCATGAATATTCTGTATTTGATTTAGTATTTTTAGGGCTTACTTCAATAAAATTTGAAAAATGAAAAACCTCGCATTGCACTGGAAAATCATTATTGGGTTATTGTTAGGAATTGTCTGGGCAGTTTTATCAGGCTTTTTTGGATGGAGTGAATTTACAATTAACTGGATTGCTCCGTGGGGTAGAATTTTTATCAATTTATTGAAGTTAATAGCTATTCCCTTGGTATTGTTTTCAATAATAGGGGGAATTGTAGGGTTAGGCGATCCTAAACATTTGGGTAAACTAGGGCTTCGTACTTTAATGCTTTATCTGGTTACGACTATTTTGGCGGTATCAATCGGTTTGGTTCTAGTTAATATTGCCAAGCCAGGTGTATGGCTGGATAAGGAAGTTCGTATCGAAAATAGAGTTGCCTATGAATTATGGGCACAACAGGAGGGACATCCTGCCCATGATAATACTTGTTTGTTATGTGATGAATCTAACCAAAGCTTAATTGATGAGGTTGCCAAACGTCGGGGATATGATCAGGATGAGGCTGTTGCCAAAAGACTTAAGCAGGTAGAAGATCAAAAGGAGAGTGGGCCTTTGCAGTTTCTGGAAGATATGGTTCCTGAAAATGTGTTTTGGGCAATGAGTGATAATGTCCATATGTTGAAGATTATCTTTTTTGCTATCTTTTTTGGAATAGCATTGCTTTTTGTTCCGAATAAACAATCAAAACCTGTTATTGATGTGATAAATGGTTTAACAGAGGTATTTCTGAAAATGGTGGATCTTATCATGAAAGCAGCACCATTTTTTGTTTTTGCCCTGTTGGCCGGCCTGGTCTCCGAGATGGCGGGAGATGATCCTGTTAAAGTGTTTGAAATGTTCAAGGGCTTAACATGGTATTCATTAACTGTATTAGTTGGTCTGCTTTTTATGGCGTTTGTCATTTATCCATCTATCATGAAGTTTTTCGTTAAAAGGTTATCATATAAGAGTTTTTTAAAAGGAATTAGTCCAGCTCAGATGTTAGCCTTTTCAACCAGTTCAAGTGCTGCAACTCTACCGGTTACGCTGGAGTGTGTTGAAGAAAATTTAAAAGTGGATCCCAAGGTATCCAGTTTTGTATTGCCTATTGGTGCTACCGTAAATATGGATGGGACCAGCATGTATCAGGCTATAGCAGTTGTTTTTCTGGCACAATGGCATATGATTGATTTGGATTTGGGGCAGCAATTAACAATTGTACTTACTGCTACCTTAGCCAGCATTGGTTCTGCAGCCATACCAAGTGCAGGATTGGTAATGTTGATGATTGTTTTGAGTTCTGTTGGTTTGAATCCAGCCTGGATTGGTATTATCCTGCCAGTTGATCGGATTCTCGATATGGTTCGCACTGTTGTTAATGTAACTGGTGATGCAACGGTTTCAACTGTTATTGGAGAATTTTATTCTGGAGAAGATAACATAGAACAGGATTCTAAATAGTTTTTTAATTTCTCAATATTTAGTTTATTCTAATTAAAACAGGTATTATGCGTGTAATGAATGCACTAAGAAATATACTTATTTATAGTTTTTTTGGACTTATATCTGTTAATGCTTTATCGGGTAATAAAACAGCTTATAAGCTTAAATATTCTTTTTATGCTAATGAAAAGAAAATCGATGAGAGAGGTTTAACTGTAACCTATATAAATGAAATTGCTTATCTATCCAATGATTCTGATAAAGTGCGGAATTTTATTGATTTTAAGAACGATAATGTAGTTTCAATTTTAAAATATAACAACAACCTTTTTAAGGTTACAACTCCTTTTGATTCACTATCAAAACCTGTATTTAAAGAATCTCAGGATTATATATTAGATTATAAATGTAAGTATGCTACTTTTTCTTCTTTTTCAAATACAATAGAGGTTTGGTATACAACAGATGCACCAGCTAGTGGCTCGCCATACAAGTCCTTTATTCCTGAAAAAAATGCTTTGGTTTTAAGAGTCAGGATAAATAATAGCTACATGTATCAAATCGAAGCTATTGATAAGGTAAAATTGGCCTCTATTCCTGATTACCCGGAGTCAGAAGCTGAAGAAGTCAGGCAATCAAGAATGGAGGAGCTTTTGATTCGATCGAGATATGTTACTTTACCAATTTTTGAGGAGGAGATCATCAACTTTGATCCAACAGCCAAAACTTCTGTAAATCCTGAATTAGTTGAAGACAGTGTGTATCATTTTTCTAATGGTAGTGTTATTGTAAAACGTGTGGCAATGCCAGAAATATGGAAGGAGGGAGCGAGTGTTTTTGCCCAATTAACATGCGCATCCAATGGTGATGCTTATGACAGAGTTGGCTCTGTTTTTATCATTAAAGAAAATCAGGGTGGATTATCGATGTTAGATGCATTAACTAAAGGTTTGGATTCGGTACCTTCATTTAAAGACAAAGGAGGCAGTTCATATCAGGGAATGATAAGTTCTAATACTTATGAAGTGCCTATCGAGTTAATGCGTTTTGCTACCTCATTTGGAGTCGGTCACTTTAATCAAAAAAGGGAAATAAACAGTTATCAATGGTTTGATGAAGCAATATATAAAGAGGATGTAACTCAGGTTATGCCAGCGGGGCAAGAGGAGATAATTATTGGTGTATTTGTTGGAAATTATGATAAAGGTGGACACAAAGTCAGTCTGCAACTTGATTTTTATCCGGAAGAACCTCGTCAGGATACTAAACAACCATTTCTGAAGCCTTTATTTTATACTGTTAATATCATGGAGATGTCGGGCCAGAACTATGGTCGATTTTTTAATAATGATACATTAACAGTTTATTTTGATCTTGATAAGAACCTTGATAGGGCTCAGTTGATTTATACTGCTACAGGCCATGGAGGCTGGGGTGGAGGTGACGAGTTTAATCCAAAACTAAATCAGATAATATTGGATGGCAAACCTGTTTATTCAGTTACTCCCTGGCGTACTGATTGTGCTACCTATCGATTATACAATCCTGCTTCAGGAAATTTTTCCAATGGTATGTCTTCAAGTGATTTGAGCCGATCAAACTGGTGTCCGGGCAGTGTAACATTACCATATTTTATTCCACTTGAAAACCTTAGTGAAGGAAGGCACGAGGTGAAGGTAATTATCGATCAGGGTGATCAGGAAGGAAATAGTTTCAGTCATTGGTGTGTATCGGGTGTGATAACCGAATTGTAACATTAACATGTAAATCAAGGTCTGTCTATCAAAGAAGGGTTCTTTAATTATTAGGTGAATTTTTCATTTATTGTAACTTTAAATAATAAAGTTATCAATGTTCTTCTGGTAGCAGATATTCGCAAAGTTGTAATTATTATACAGATTTCATTCGCTTTTGATGTGGTAATTACATCGATCAGCATATACTTTTCGAACATAATTAATTTAAATTTTCAATAATCTAGTTGTCTATTTAAGGTTAATAATCATTTCAAATGATCGATAGTTAAAAAGTAAATCAATTGAATTGTTGATTGCATTTAAAAAATTTGATTATAAATGGATTCTATTCAATATCAATAATTAGGTGCCAAATTATTAGTTGATTTTATTTGTTAATAGTAGTAAATTAATAACAAGGATTTTAATCTATATAACATACGTGTTTATCTTAATATTTTTCGCGTTTATCAATACAAAGAAAAGTTTATACAAAAAAGGGTGTTACGTTAGGTGATTAATGCAATTAACTATAACAAGCCAAGCCACCAATTATGAAAAGATGGATTATTGACAGACTAACTCCTAATAATTACAATCTAAACGAAGGAATAGAATACTGGAAAGAATACATATTTCTTAGGGTATTATTTTTATTTCTCATTTTTGGTGGAATTGCTTATGGTTTTGGGGTTGTTTGGTCAATACAGTTTAAATATTTTTTGGTTGCAGGTGTGGTTTCAATTGCTTATTGTTCCATTCTGCTGGTTATAATTTTCCATCAGGTACCGTTAAAGATAAAGTATTATGTGGTCACTTACATGGCCTTGTTTCTTGGAGTTTCTTTGTTGATTTCTCTTGGAACAGATGGAGCTGGATTTATCTACTTAATTGGTTATTCTATTTTAGCGGCCTTGTTATTTGGCTTACGAGGGGCTGTTATAAGTGTAATTGTCAATCTTTTGGTTATTCTATTCATTGGATTAGGATTATGGTATAATTTATTTGACAATTACAGGATTAGTTTAATGGAGCCAAGTCATTGGTTTGTTTTGAGTTTTAATATTTTACCAATGTCAGCTGTTGCTTCCATTCCTCTGGCTCTCGTTGTTAAGGGCTTAAAGCAGATTATTGATAGCCTAAAAGCTTTGCAGCGATCATTGGAAATTAATATTGAACAATTGAATGAAGCCAAAGAAAAGGCCGAAGAGTCTGATCATTTAAAATCAATGTTTTTGGCAAATATTAGTCACGAAGTACGAACACCATTAAATGCCATTCTTGGCTATTCAGAGTTACTGATGAATGAGATGGTTGATGAAGAACAAGAGAAAAGAAAGTATTATAGAATTGTTTTTCAGAATGGACAATATTTACTTGAAATGATTGATAATCTGTTGGATGCTTCTCTCATTGAAAGTCATCAGTTAACCACTCATTCAGATTATTTTCAACTGGGCGATTTAATTGAGGAGATTAAGAATTTATATAAATCGAAAAAGAATGGTGAAAATGTTGAGTTAAGGTTTGTGGAGGACTTATTTTCGTGTTCAGAACTTGCTTTGAAAAGTGATAGAAAACGTATTAAACAGATTCTGATTAACCTGATTAACAATGCCTATAAATTTACCTTTAATGGGTTAATAGAAGTTGGTTACGATGATGCCGGTGATTTTTTATTGTTTTATGTGAAGGATACGGGTATTGGTATTCCGGAGGTTAATAAAAAACATATCTTCAGGCGATTTGTAAAGGTGGATCAATTAAAAGGAGGTGCAGGTTTAGGTTTGTCTATTAGTAAAAGCCTTATTGAATCTCTGGGAGGGAAAATCTGGTTTGAATCGACAGAAGGTGCAGGTACCACATTTTTCTTTAGCTTACCCAAAAAACAGGAAGCATAATATACTGAATGAAATACATAATTATTAAAAGGCCATAGCAGAAGTGAAGACTTGCTTGTTGTCCAATTGTTTCGGTATTTTTAAATCAATAGAGAAATAAACTGTTGTCCCCAGATTTTCAGCTGTCTTTATCCATATTTTACCTCCAAGCAATTCTACCATTGCTTTTGAAATGGTTAATCCCAGACCAGCACCTGAGAATTCACGTTTTAATCTTTCATCACCCTGACGAAAACGTTCAAATACATGAGGCAAGATTGAGGTGCTTATGCCAATACCGGTATCTTTTACAAAAAACTGAATTTTTGATCCATTTTCATTAAGTAGGTAACCCAATGTAATGCTACCCTTGTTTGTAAATTTTATAGCATTATTGACCAGGTTATTAAATATCTGTAATAAAATACTTTCGTCACAAATAATTGTCAAATCGTTCATGAACGATTTATTTTCAACTTTAATCAGTAGTTGCTTTGTTTCCGCCTGATGAGAATAGGCCATTTTCAGGTCATTGAAAAATTTCTCCAGTTTAATGGTATTCTCCTTAACAGGAATGGCTTTGGCATCCAGTTTAGATAAATCGAGCACATTGTCTATAATTCGAAGCAACACATTGCCGTTTTGTTGAATGATATCCAGATATTGATTCTTTTCTTCTCTATTAATATCGTTGTCGCGTAAAAGCTCTGAAAAACCTAAAAGAACATTCATTGGAGTTCTGATTTCATGACTCATATTTGCTAAAAATGCAGATTTGATTTGCTCGGATTTTTCAGCTTTTAATTGCTCTGTTTTGTAATTTTTATTTACATAATAAATTAATGGAATTTCACTTAGAAAAAGAATGATTGCAATGTGGTAAATGTCTAAAAGTCGATCTAAATCAGAGTTATATCCAATGATTAATTCAGGAGCAAAGTGTTCTAATACAAACAGACCCGTTATATTCAGGGCAAAAATAATGCTGATGGTTAAAAAGTTACGTGCAGGTATAATAAATAAACCCAAGGCAAATATGGCCTGAAAGATTATGAGTGTTGGCCCCTGTGATCCGCCATTCAACAGCCATAACCCGTTTAATGTCAAAAACAGAAAAACAGAAAATAATTTTCTGACAAATAGATATTTGTTTTTGTAGCGGGCAATCCAGTATAGCCAACCAAAAAAAACTGTTATACTGCCTGTAAATAAAGTTAATTTATAATCTAATTGAAATGTAAAATTAAAGGTAGTAGCTACAATACCAAGCAGACAGCCTAAAACGATTGTTTTTAAAACAAAACGATTTCTGAAATGGATATTTTCAGGTATTACTTTTAAGTATAATGGGTGTAATATATTATTCAACATTCACTTTACATTGTTTGGATGCACAATAACTGCTAACCTAATAAAATTAAGTAAAATTAAATTGGAGGGCAGCAATGATTGACGAATGTGGAATAGTTTGTTATGAATGTATGAAATAAAAGGCTGAATGAATGGTGTTAGTGGTTGATAGGCAGTTTAATATAAAAGTTACTTCCAACACCTTCGGTGGAATCAAAGTAGATTTTACCATTTATAACTTCAGTAAGTCCTTTGCATATTGCCAAACCTAAACCGGCACCTTGCATTGGTAGGTGTTGTTCATCGGCCTGGCCAGTTCTGAATTGAGTAAAAATGTGAGGTTTTAATTCGTCAGGAATACCTTTGCCGGTATCTTTTACTGATATAATAATATGATTTTTATTTATTGTATAACCAATGTTAATCTCACCTTGGTCTGTGAATTTGAAGGCATTGAAAGATAAATTAAGTAAAATTTGATACAAAATTGTAAAATCACTTCTTATTTCAATTGACTCAGCTTGTATAGGTGATAACTGCAATTTAACATTCGCTTTTTCCTTCATGGAAGGGGCTAGGCTATCTCTTACTTGTTCTAATAGTGATGGAAGAGGGAAGATTGAATAGGATGCTTCAATATTATTCGTTTCTAATTTGGACTGGTTGATAATATTGTTAAGTAACTGAAGTAGAATTTTACCATTCTGACTGATGACATTGATATATTTTTCCTGTTCGCTTTTGGTTACATCCGGTAAACTCAATAATTCAGCAAATCCAAGAATTGAGTTCATTGGTGTTCTTATCTCATGACTTAGATTTGCAATCATCGACGATTTTCTCACTTCAGAATTAACAGCTTCATTTTTTTCTTTCTCCATTGCTTCTTTAGCAAAAATCAATAATGGTATTTCAAATACAAGAAAAATAATTGTCATAATCATTACATCTGTTGCTCTTAATGCTTCATTGTCATAGGCTTCAATCCAGGATGGGAAAAGGATTTCGAGACTATATAAAACAATTAAATTAGATGCTATTAAAATTAAAATGGCCCGTAATGAATTTCGTGGCGTAAAAAAGATGGTTAGGGGAATATATGCCATAAAGAAAACAGATGCGGGCCCTGCACTGGCCTCTGTTGTAAACCAAAGGATATTAATACAAATAAATGAAACAGAATGTAGAAAAATTCTGGCCAATTTAAATTTTCGTTTCCAATAGGCAAGCCAATAAATAAATATGATAGAGGAACCAAAGCCGAAATTAATCAGGTGAACTTTATAATCGATGTCTAGAAAAAAGTTGACGAATACAGAAAGTATAAATACAGTAACACCAAGATTCAGTGTAAATATAAAGTTAGTGTCATCTAAACCAAATCCCTTTATATACTTGGCATCTCTGTTAAATAACAAAGTTGCAATTTTGTTAATTTTACTCATTTAACTTCCCTTTTCCCCTTATCAGATGCTGGTACGCTTGGTGAGTTAAAAAGTTTCTTTCACCAAATATTTATGCTGTTAAAATGAATTAATTTAAATCATTTTTTCTTATACCAAATCCATACACCGCTAAAAAGTAGAAGTAAAGTAGTAATTCCGACCAAAGGAACGATGAGTATATAAAAAGCACCTGTGAAATCCTGAAATATTCTGCCAGTGTGTATTTCTAATGCAAAATTCCATAAGGATAAAGGGCTGTTCTCAATAATTACATCAGGTATAGTAGGAAAATCATTGTCGCTTATACCCACTACGCCCTTGTTGTAATCGAAATAGTATTGACCGTCCGATTTATAATAAATTCCCGTAACCATCTGTGCACTAATTGGTCGTGTTGGTGCTGAATCTTGAACTACAGGTTTAGTATCGGGGAATGATCTAACCTCCATGTTTATAGGATCCCAGCGAAACAAACCACTGAAGGATCCAATTATATATTCCTGATGGTTTAGTGGTTCAAATACATTAATCCCCATTACAGAAACAGGAGGATCTTTGGGGATTTTAATCATTTCAGATTTATCTGAACTTAGTGCGTAAAATCCTTTTGATGTTGATAATAAGAAAAAATCATATTTTTCATTGTAATTAATTGCTCTTAGTTGGTCATCCCAGGCATTGGGAGTATCTAATTTGGAAAGTGGGATAGGATCAACCATGGTATTAGCGATTGCAATCAACAGTGGAGGACGTAAAAATATTCCGGTTAGAGTTGTGAAACCAAGAAAGATGAATGTGTATATGCCAATCTTATTATGCCATTTAACCGACCAGCGAAGTAACGATTGTTTTCGAAATATGGATTTACCTTTTCTTTTAGCTTTTTTAATCAATTTTGGATTGATAAACCAAATTAAGCCGGTAACAATGAAAAAAATAAAAAGAATTGCAATGCCATCAACAGCAAACTTTCCTAAGATACCAATGATTTCGCCGCTATGTAATACCCATAATGTTCTGAATAATCCGACTTGTGTTTTATAGTCAGCTGGCGCAGGTAATTCACGAAAACAGACCTGCTGATTATCCTGATTGATCTGCAATGATCCTAGTTCACTTCTGGTTAGAATATATAATGTGTCATTAACGTCCAGTAAATCAGTAATTCTTTTGCTTTGGGCATCAATATTTATAGGTGTCCATTGCTTGTCAATAAACTCATATAAACCAAATTGTGTACCAGCAAATAAACGATGATTAGAAGTAAGAGCCAGTTTGCTAATTTTTCTATTGTCTATTCCCTTAGGAAAACCTGAATTAAAATTTTTCCAAGATTTTTGTCGCTTGTTGTATTTCCAGCAACCAACATTACCATAAAACAGTTCTTCATCATTGTTAAGCGATAAAACACCTTTTAATGATGCATTGTTCCAGTTAATATATTGATAAGATTCTGAGAGAATTGAACGAGGAACATTTAAATTACTAATCCAATTTCGGTGATTTAATAAAATTCCAGAAACAGAGAATAGAATTAAAAAGATACTTAAAATAATGCCTCCCCATTTATGATACTTCTTCCAGAATTTCATTCAGTTTATTTTGAAAACAAATATAAATCCCATAAAGTAATTAATTACCTTAAAGCGTTTGTTTATTGAATATATCTACCTGCTTTTGGGGTTTTGTTTTTTGAATTTTTTTATTCGTTTGGCTAAATTTCTATCAAGTCTTTTTGATTCTATAGTTGTTCTTTGATAATGAAGTGCCTCATTTCTTAATTTAAGATAGTTCTCATATTGATCTTCATTGATTTTGCCATCTTTAATAGCCTTTAGAATGGCGCATCCGGGTTCTGTTGTATGTGTGCAATCTATAAAATGACAACTGGTACCAATTGAATTAATATCATCGAAACTAAGAGAAATGGATTCAATATTTTCTATTGCTAAACCAAATTCTCTTACACCCGGTGAATCGATTAAGATACTACCGTTGTCTAACAGAAATAAATCTCTTGAAGTAGTTGTATGCCTACCTTTTCCAACGGATGAACTAATTGATTTTGTTTCCTGAATGTCTTTTTTTATGAGTGCATTTAAAAGCGTACTTTTTCCAACTCCTGAAGAACCAATCATTACATATGTGATTTCTGGTTTTAAAATACTGTGTAATAGTTCAAGGTTTTCATTGGTAATGGCACTTATAGGGATTAACATTAAGTTTGGAAGCCTGCTTCTAACATTGGCTACCTTACTTTTCCAATCCTTGTCAAGATCAATTTTGTTTAATATTATTATTGGTTCAATTTGAGAATCTTGTAGACTTACACACATTCGTTCCAATCGGTTGATGTTAAAATCGCGATCGAGTCCCTGAATAATTAAAGCGGTATCGACATTAGCAGCTAGAACCTGAACATCACTTGTTTTACCTGGTGATTTTCTTAAAAGTGTGGTTGTTCGGGATAAAATTTGTGTAATTATGTGACTTTCATTATAAGTTAATATACGAACCCAATCACCAGTTTGAGGGAGTTCGTGGGCTGGTAATGTAAAAAGCAAATGTCCATTAAGTTCCGCTAAGCTAATACCCGTTTCTGTAATTATTCGATAGTTGGTTTTATGAACAGAAATTACCCTACCTGTTTCAATCAAAGGAGGTATTTCATGCTGTGAGGCATATTTATTCAAACCATATTTATGAAGAATACTCATCACGTTGAATTAATGTTGTAATTAAATTTACCAATAAATGGGGATTGTATATAACAATTTCAATAGCTTATTTTGTATAACTATTATAAGAAGAAAAGATATTGGTTATTATTACACAACCTCATAGGCATGCCATTTGCTTATGAGGTTTTTTTATCAAGAATCAAAATCTTATTGTAGACTAAATAGTCTAAATTTATTTGACTTCAATATTTCTCTCTATTTAATGATATGTAATAGTTACTAGTTAATTAAATTAATATAAATCTTCTTTAATGTTTACATAATAATTAGGTGATTTATCTGAAACTATTACTTTTGACGCCTAAATCGGGAGACTATGGAAAGAATTTTACTTGTCCTGTTATTTATAACAGGTTTTAATGTATATGCACAAATACCTGAAGGTTATTATTCATCAACCAGTGGATTGGATGGTATACAGCTGAAAGATGCATTGTATAATATAATAAAAGGGCATACCGAATATTATTATACTTCGAGTTCTACAGATGCATGGGATATATTAAAAGATGCAGATAAAGATCCTGATAATGGAGAGAATGTAATTCTTATTTATTCAGGCGAGAGTGTTAATGCGGCTCAGGAATATAATAATGGAAACGGATGGACGCGTGAACATGTATGGGCTAAGTCCAGAGGTGATTTTGGTACATCTAAAGGTCCGGGAACTGACTGTCATAATTTAAAGGCTTGTAGTAGTTCATTAAACAGTACTCGCAGCAACAGGGCGTTTGGTGAGAATGGAGGAGAAGTTTGGTATAATAACAGTTTTACAGGTTGCTATGTGGGGTCCTCTTATACTTTTGAACCACGGGATGCGATGAAAGGAGATGTAGCCCGTATCATTTTTTACATGGCTACTCGGTACAATGGAGATGATGGTGAACCAAATCTGGATCTGACAGAACTGATTTTACCAACTACAGATAAGCAGCCAATACATGGTGTTAAGACTATCTTATTAAAATGGCACAAAGAAGATCCAGTCGATGATTTTGAAGTAAGCAGAAATAATGCGGTGTATTCATATCAGCATAATCGTAATCCTTTTGTCGACCATCCTGAGTTTGTTGATTTAATCTGGGGTAATGCTACAGCTATTCAAAAAGTTTCTTCGGAATTTAATAATGTGAAATGCATTGTTAAAGGTACGAGTCTGCACATTGAATCAACCATATCATTTAATAAGGTGGATGTATATAATATGGCTGGACAGAAAGTCAGTACTATACAGTCAGGCGGAGTTTATGAAATGGATTTAAATCTGATTGACAAGGGGATATATATTGTTGTAATCGATAATGATCAAATCCTAAAAGTTTGTATGTAGTTTTTTAGAGAGTTAGCAAATAGAAATGGCCGGTGTTTTTTTACATCGGCCATTTTCAATTTTGTAATATTCTATATTATTTGCTTTTTGGTAATTCTCGCATTTTTAATTTATCGCCTGCATCTTTAACAACCGAGCGATAGAAATCTTCAGAATATCCCGGGAATTTAGCATGTGCCGGATTTCCATGCTCATTGCGTTTAAATACTCCGTTTTCTTCTTCGTGAAGGTTTCCATCATTATATTTTACTAAAAGAAACTCACCAAGTGATCGCCATCTGTCAGTAACAATCTCAGCCTGATTACAAGAGAAATCAGTTAAAAATTGTCTTGCCAGATCAGGATTTTGGTCATACAATGCTTTTGCCGATTGATCAATTGCAACAGTATACGCCGTTAAGTTATCTTCCAATTCTTTCTGAACTTTTTTGATGTCTTCAATCATGAAGTTATAACGACTATAGGCCTGATTGCTTACCCAGGTAAAAACCCAGAATGAAGCGTCCCATGAGAATGTAAGTAAGTCACCATTACCTTGAGAAACGCAATGCGGAACATTCAGCATGCCAGCGTACATTGGCATATAAACGGTAGAAGCAGCATCATCAACACCAAACCAGAAAATACCGCCAATATGCGAAGGCAGCCAGTTTCTCATTTGAGCAACAAAAGAAAAACCTGTTTGCTGTGTAGCTATGGCGCGTTCGTTGAAATATGTTTCGTCATCAACTTTCCATGTTAATGGGCGGAAACGATAAGGTATACCATAAGGACCTGCTCCAGCATCCTTAGTCATATCCAAAGGAGTGTCTTCGTAATGATCACGCATAATATTCATCACATCACGGTGCGAAACTTTGCGATTAGGTTTAATAAATAATGGCATACGGTTAGTTGAATTACCTTGAGCATATTCAACGTAATCTCCCATTTCTTCAGGATTCATAATGTTAAATGCACTCCAAACACGTGCCTCACAAAAACGAACGGCTCCAAAGTCAATTGGGGCATAGGCATCTGAAAAACTAAAATCTTTCTTTTTACCTTCGAAGTATCCTTTTTCTTTTGCAAATTCATATACATCTTTTGAATGAAATACTTTTGCTGCCGGATCATTAAATCTGTTTTCTTTCTGAAATTCAAAAGTTGTTATTCTAGCCTGATTGGCGTGAGCAGATACATATCCATCAGGTATTTGTATTGCAACCCAATTAGCGCCTTTAATACCTTTCCCTTTACCAATCAGTTCCATAATCCATACTTCATTGGCATCGGCAATTGAAAATGATTCCCCGGAGCTGTAGTAACCATATTCTTCAACCAAACTTGTCATTATTTTAATGGCTTCCCGAGCTGTTCTTGATCGTTGTAGAGCAATATATATCAAGCTCCCATAATCAATCAGACCTTCTGGGTTCTGTAATTCTTCACGACCACCAAAGGTAGTTTCTCCGATGGTAACCTGATGTTCATTCATATTGCCAATAACCGAATATGTTTGTTTGGCTTGCGCAATTTGTCCTAGGTATTTGCCGGTATCCCATTCATGAACATCCAATAATGCTCCATCGTCATATGTTGCAGCTGGCCAAAAATATAGCTCACCATACAAATCATGAGAATCGGCTGCATATGAAATCATCGTAGATCCATCTACAGATGCATTTTTTGTAATAAGAATATTGGTACAAGCTTCTACCGGAAGAAAATTCAGCCATGTTATCATAAATGCAGATGCAAGAGCTGTGAGTTTTTTCATCTTCAAAATGTTTTATATTGGTTCATTGAATGGCAAATATAAGAATTCTGCTTTGGCAGAGTATGAGTTTTGTTAGGTTATCGGTTTTATAGTCCAAATGAGTTTAGTGTAGTATTATTTTAAGAATAAATAACATCCAATTAATTAAAACTTATTCATTTAAATTTGTCTCTTTCACCGGAATTCGCTAATGTTGTATTACTTGTAATATGAGTTTTGCACACCATTTGGGTAATGATGGTTGCAATTCACAGGTATTTGGATTTAAATTTGAGATAGAGGTATATGGGGATTTCTGGTGAGTTGAGAGCAGCCTTGGATCAATCCGCGAGAATCATTGTATTTACTGATGATCGGGGAACTATTTTGTATGTCAATGATGCCTTTGTTAAGAGGTATGGATATACAGAAGAGGAAATATTGGGCCAAAACTCACGTTTTTTTAATACCGGATACCACGACGATCAATTTTACTCCGAGATGTGGAACACCATTAAAAATGGTGAAAACTGGGAAGGTATCTTTCGTAACAGAACGAAAACTGGTAAATATATTTGGGAAAGGGCTACAATAAATCCTGTAAAAAATGATTTTGGCATAATTACTGGATTTCTTGCAATTAAAGAGGATGTTACCAATCAAAGAGCCATTTCTGATCAGATCGAAAAGGATCATTATTTCCTGGAAGAATTATTCTCAAACTCACCTGTTGGAATTGCTATTGTTGAACCTATTTACGTTGATGAAGATAAACTCGAAGATTTGTTAATTATAAAAGCAAATCCTTCTGCAGGACGAATAACAGACAAATTAGGATTGGTTGGACTAACCATTAAAGAGTTTATGCCCGAAGAGGCTATTACGCCTGAACGTTTAAGTATTATGCTTAATCGAAAGTTTTCTTTTGAAACTCATTTAAAGGAAATAGGTAAGTATCTTCGATTCAGGTCATTTCCCTTTGGTAAAGACAATATCTGTATTTTCTTTTATGATGTCAGTCATTACATGTCTTCAATTAAAGCCTTAGAAGACAGTGAGGAGCGATATTTTAAAGTTGTTGAGGACTCCCCGGCCTTAATCAGTCGTTATGATGAAAACGGAATATTACGATATGTGAATTATCAATATTGTAGCTTTTTTGAAGAACAACACAGTGATTTGGTGGGAACCAGTTTTCTGAATCAGATTCCTGAAGAAGAACGTAATGAAGTTTGGGGTAGTATTCAAAATTTAACCCCTGAAAATCCATATAGTGAGGTTGAATTACGTGTAGTATTAAAAGATGGTTCCATAAGATGGCTTCACCGCCTCGATAGGGCGTTAATTGATTCTAATGGCAAAATTTTTGAATTTCAGTCTGTAGCCATGGATATAACAGCTGTGAAGCAAACAGAAGATAACCTTAAGAAACTGAATAACACGAAAGATAAGTTATTTTCTATTATTGCTCATGATGTTAAAAATCCTTTTAATGCCATTTTAGGTTTTGCTACCTTATTAAGAAAAAATATTGATCAATATAGCAAAGACCAAATAAAGGAATATGTCGAGCGAATTTTGTCATCGAGTGAAAATTTATACAAGCTTTTAGATGATCTACTGATCTGGGCAAAATCGCAATTAGGACATATGACTGTGTCGAAGCAAAAAATGCAATTGTCTTCATTGGTTTTAGAAGCTTTCGATAGTTTTGTTATACAGGCTAATGAAAAAGGTGTAGAATTGATAAATGAGGTGGATTCAGATATTTATATTGAAGCCGATATGGAAATGATGCGTTTTGTTATTCGCAATCTGGTCCATAATGGTATAAAGTTTACCGATTCGGAAGGGAAGGTCATCTGCTCTTGTTTTAGTAATGGTAGTTATGAGATATTGTCAATAAAAGATACCGGTATTGGCATTAAACCCCAGAAATTGGCTAATCTTTTTGATATTGGTGAGTTTATGGCAACAGCTGGTACAGCACAGGAAAAAGGAACCGGTATTGGATTAAATTTATCGCGTGAACTTGTTGAAAAAAATGGTGGTAAGATAAAAGTGGAAAGCGAAATTGGGGTAGGCACCGAGTTTAAAGTATACTTGCCTAAATAAAAAACTGTGATCCCGTTAAATTACAGAATCACAGTTTAAGTATAAATCTCTTATCGATTAAAATTTCTCATCATATTTAGTCCATAAATCATCACCTGTTTGCCAGGCTTTATTAACTACTTTATTTCCCCATTCACTTGTGTATCTTGTCAGAAAAGCAATGGTTTGTTTAGGATTCATACTCATGGCGTTTCGTTCTGTCTCAGTCTGTTTTTCAAATATTTCTTTCTGAAGTGGTATAAACTCCTTATCTACGTCATGTCGGGCATCGTTCCATCTCAATGAAGCCAGTGTACTCAATCGATTAAATGCCCACCATGCTGAATTTCTGTTGAATCCATTTCTACCGGGGGTTTTATAGGATTCTGGTAAATCAGAAACACAACAATAGATCGGTATGTAAACAGAAGTTGCAATATTATCCTGAGCAAACCAAACAACTCCGCCAATTTCATCAGGCAGCCAATCACGACTTTGAGTAATGGTTCCATACATGGTGTACCAACGAGCAATAGTTCTTTCACCTAATTTGCCCCATCCTCCGTTTATATTATGTAAATCGTATTTATCGTAAGGCATAAAAGGATTAGCATAAGGATGAGGAATGGTATCTCCATCCTCCGTCACTTTTTTCATATGACCAACCATGTCGTATGGTGTTCCTTCGTAATAATCCTTGAACATATCAACCATCTTTTCCAATGTGATTTTGTCATCAGGCTTAACCGAAAAAGGATAATCTCTGGCTTCCGGGTCAAGATGTAACGATGGTGCAGCAAGACTCAATACTCTCCATTCACGACGGGTTGCTGCTTTCGATTCTCTTCCCTCAGGTGCATAAGCATCAGCAAAGCGGAATGGTTCTGATGAAGAATACCATGAACTATCGCGTGCCATATCAAACAGGTTTTTCGAATACATATAGTAGTCGGTATTGGTTGTGTCAATCTCCTGTATGCGTGCAGCATTGGCATTAACACTAATATGATCGTCGGGTACCCGTTGAGCTACCCAAATAGATCCTACATTGTCTTTTCCGGGTCCAACTATTTCCAGATGCCAAACTTCTTTTTTATCTGCAATGGTAAGGCATTCGCCATAATCGCTATATCCGTATTTTTGAGTCAGATCGTCGGTCATTTTAATTGCTTCACGTGCAGTTGAACATCGCTGTAACATTAATTGTATCAGTCTTTGACAATCAATCAATCCTTTTTCCGAAACCAGGCATTCTCTTCCTCCAAAAGTAGATTCGCCAATAGCTAACTGTTTGGTATTCATGCATGGATAGGCGGAGTTGATATATCCATAAGTCTCTTTTACCTGAGGTATGTGACCAACTTCAACATGTTTATAGGCAGGCATTTTTCGCGAATCATCATTTTCGCGTTTGTACATGGTTACTTTATCACGTCTTCCATGTTTTTCACCGGGAACTATGTTTACCCATGATCGGGTTCTGTGACTGTCATCTGTATGCGAAGTCATTACTGAACCATCGAATGTAGCTTTTTTACCAACCGTAATGGTAGTGCATCCTTCAGGTACTCCGGCTTCCCAGTCTGCTTTAATTTGAGCTGAAAGCGTTACTTGTACTAGTGTAAACAGTGAGATTAAGGCTAATTGAGCTTGCATATGAATCAATTGTTTTAGTATGTTTATGTTTGAAACGCGAAAAACAAAAATATAAAATGTAAACGGTAGTACATCTTTTTAGTTCTTTTAAAATATTAAGAAGCAGTAAAACGTTTTGATTTTATAAATTTGAATTATTGCAAACATCAATTAATAATTATGTACTGGATATGAATAAAGTATTAAAGATTTTATTGGGAATTATACTGGGTGTTTTTATTCTGTTATTGATTCTTCCATTTTTATTTAAAGGAAAGATTGAAAGTGTGGTAAAAGAGGAAATTAATAAACAGGTAAATGCCAGAGTTGATTACGAATCTTTCTCTTTATCTTTTATAAAAGGATTTCCGAATATTTACATAGGTTTAAATGGATTAAGTATTGTTGGAAACGAACCTTTTGAAAAGGATACATTGCTTTCCTTTAATGAATTCTCAGTGAAGGTTGACTTGATCAGTGCTATTTCGGGAGATGTTGAAGTGAATTCAGTGTTACTCGACAAGATAAAGCTAAATGCAATTGTTTTGGCTGATTCGACGGCTAACTGGAATATCATGAAAGAAACTACGGAAGATGTAGTTGATGAAGAGTCTGTTGAATCGCAGGAAGAAAGTTTTAAAGTTCTGCTCAAGTCTTTTAAGGTAACAGATGCGTCTATTGAATATGTTGATAACACAATGGCTTTGAAAAGCAGAATCAGTGGATTTAATATGAATATGTCGGGTGATATGTCAGACATCGTTACTAATATTAAGGTTAATACTGAAATCTCGGGTGTTTCAGTTGAGTATGATGGTATCAAATATTTGAATAATACTCAAATGGGATTGGACGCTATTATTAACGCCAATTTGGAGAAGATGCTGTTTACTTTGAAAGAAAATGACTTGAGAGTTAATAAAATGGCATTACAGTTAGATGGTTCTGTTGGTGTGCTGGATGACAGATATGCCATTGATCTATCAATGAAAACTAAAAATACTGACTTTAAATCATTGCTTGCCCTGGTGCCGGAAGTGTACATGAAGGATTTGGAGAATTTAAAAACAGATGGAGAATTGTTGTTAACTGGAATTGTGAAGGGCGATTATATCGATGAAGAGCATCTGCCTGCATTTAATCTGGATCTGACAGTAAAAGAAGGTATGATTCAATATCCTGATTTGCCAAAATCGATTGATGATATTAATGTGGCACTAAAAATTAATAATCAAGGGGGAGGTGCAGATAATACCATTAGTGAACTGGAGAAATTCCATTTCGAACTGGGAGGAAATCCTTTTGATGCCTCATTACTTGTGACAACACCGGTAAGTAATCTAACATTTAAAGGTAAGGTTGATGGGAAGATTGATCTGAATTCACTGGAAGATGCTGTTCCGCTGGATAGTGTTGAGCTGAAGGGTTTAATTGAAGCACATGTTTCGCTTGATGGTAATACTGCCTTAATTGATGAAGATAAATATGACGAGATTCAGTCCAATGGAACTGTAAAAATGAAAGGTTTTAGTTATAGCGATAATGAATTGCCATATATTATTGGAATTAGTGATGCAGAAATGGAATTTACTCCAGAATACATGGAACTGAAAGCTTTCGAATCAAAAATTGGAGATAGTGATTTTTCACTCAAAGGAAAATTGGAGAATTATTTGTCATATGCTTTAAGTGAAGGTGTATTGAAAGGTAAATTAAGTCATCAGTCATTACTTATTGATTCCAATGAATTTTTATATGATTCATCTGATGAAGTGGCTACACAATCGGAAGATACAATCAGTCTTCAAATAATTGAAGTTCCAAAAAATCTTGATTTAGTGTTGACTTCCGAAATTAAGCACTTGAAATACGACAAATTGGATGTAACCAACATTGATGGTAAAATTACTGTCAGGAATGGTGCTGTTGTTTTGGATGGGTTAGATATGAATACGATGGGTGGTAAACTGACAATGGATGGCCAATATAATACAGCGGATATGAATCGCCCTTTTGTTGATTTTGCTTTCACTGGTAAAAACATAGATATTAATAAAGCTGCCAATTCTTTCAGTGTTGTTGATTCGATGATGCCGATTGCCAAAAACGCAGCAGGATTAGTGTCTCCAAATTTTAAATATTATAGTCTTCTTTCGAATGATTTCATGCCAATAATGTCAAGTATTGATGGTGGAGGAAATATTAAATCGGATGGAGTACAGGTTTCTGATTCAAAAATTCAAAATGGAATTGCAGCATTGGTGCGTGATGATCGATATAAAGTTATGAAAGCTGAAGATTTCAATATTAAGTTTACCATCGATAAAGGAAATGTGATTGTTGAACCTTTTAAAACAAAGGTTTATGGTAAAATCATTGAAATTGAAGGGAAACAGGGTGTTGATCAATCAATTGATTATCGAATTACTATGCCTGTTGCACGCCAGGAAGTAGCCAATATGGCTGGTTTGATGGGAATGAATCTGCCGACTTCAGGTGATGATTTAATGGTTGATGTAATTGTTAAAGGAACTGTAAAAGATCCTCAATTATCTCTCAACCTTGAGAAAGCCCAGAAAGAAGTTGGCAAAGAATTAGAAAAAGAAGCCGGTAAGGCTGTTAAGAAATTATTGGAAGATCCTGATGCGCAAAAGAAAGTTGAAGAGTTAACTAAAAAATTTAAAAGCATCTTTAAATAAAAGAATTAATCATTTATGTAAAAAGGGCTGCATTATCGCAGCTCTTTTGTTTTTATTAAGGTCAAAATCCTTACTTTTATCCTTAAGCTAATCAAAACTGCTTGATTAAGAATTTAACAATCGAATTTATGAAAATAGTTATTGTAAGTCCTTCACGAGAGGTTAATGAAGCTATTGCCAATCATACATATTTAATCGCTGATGCATTACGAATGCAGGGGGGATGTGAAATTAAGCTTAAAGAAATAGATAAAAACAAGTGTGAGGATTTCAGATGTGAAGCAACTACTTATGAACATTTTGTTGCTTTGGCAGAAGAAGTGAATAATTGGGCCGATATATGCTTGTTGCAGTATCATAAATTTGCCTATTTTGGGTATGAATCCAGATATATTTTAGCCTTTGCCAATAGCTTGAATAAACCTATGATAACTTATTGTCATTCTGTTGGTAATGATCCATCTGTAAATGAAAGATCTGTTGTGCTTTCTTTGGCTGCACGATCAATAAAAATGTTGGCAAAAAGTCAATTAGCAATCGATTTTCTGGAACACTTTTATAGAGTAAATCCTGATTTGTTACTCCGTTTAGAGTATGGTATACCTTTAAAAGCTGATTTTGAAACAAGTTCATATTTTAATGATCTGAAAATAAATGAAAAGAAGATTATTGTTTCAACTGGTTATTTAAACCCCGAATCAGGTTATGAAACAGTAATTAATGCATTACCTTCCATATTAAATCATTATCCTGATTGTATATATCTCATTCAGGGGATTACAGATCCTTCTGAAAAACAATTAAGAGGAGAAGAGTATCGAAAATCCCTTTTAATGCTAGCAAAATCCAGAGGTGTTTTAGATAAAATTGTTTTTGATGAGCGAAAACTGAATGATTACGAAGCTTTTGGTGTTCTGAAAAAAGCAGATTTATTTGTTGCTCCTAATATAAAAGAGCAAAATCTTTTTGATGATTCATTAACACTGGCTGTTGGAGCCGGAAGTGTTATTTTATCAACTCCAACCTGGTATGCAAAAGCTCTTCTTGAAGATGATAGAGGACAGTTCTTTGCTTTCAAATCATCTTCTGAATTATCTCAATTGGTGATTAATACACTGAGGAGTTCAAATGAAAGAAAATCATATCGTGAAAATACAACTTTATATGGTTCGCAGTTTACCTGGGACAAAATAGGTCATCGGTTTTTAAAGATTTGTCATTCGGTGGACAATGAAATGCTGGAAGCTGTTAAGACAAAGAAAGGACTTATTCTACCTGAATTATTACCGGAATGGAAGCCTGATCATTTACTTAAGATGTATGATGGTAATGCGTTGTTATCTAATTGTGTAAGTGGTGTTGTAGACTATGGGAAAGGTTATTCATTGCGCGAGAATGCAATGGCTATTCAGGTATTGACATTGGCAGCTGAAGGAAAAAAGGAGGAGGAAATACTGAAGAGGTGTTTATCATTTATCCAATACATGGAAAATGAAGATGGAACCTGGAGTAAAGGTTTAAACTATGACAAGTCTAAAAAGCAAGGTGTTTGTAAATTTGGTGAAGCAAGAACCATCTGGGCTTTGGGAAGTTTATTTAAGCGAAGTAAAACAAATGATATCCGAGATATTGCCTATTCATTATTTAATAAATTGATTACACAAAAAAATGGATTTACGGATATACATGCAAAAGCTGCGGTAATTATCGGAATATCACATGTTTTAGAAGGTGGTTTTCCGGATAGTGAATTAATAGAAACGGTTAAAAGATTTGCCAATAATATTCTTAAACTCATCCCTGAGGAAGTAGGTGTTAAATGGCAATGGTACGAAGATAAATTAGAAGGTAAGTACGGTTTGATTCCGCTGGCATTAACTTATGCTCACAATGTTACCGGTGATAATCGTTATCTGTCAGCTGCCAGACGGACATGCAGATTCATAGAAAAACTGTTGTTTGCTGATGGGGTATTTAATCCTGCCATTCAAGGGTATACTAAAGAACAGGTTAAACTTATCAGAGGAGATAATGAGCAACTGGCAGATGAGGCTTTTATGATGGTTGCCTGTTATTCTAAGCTTTATCAGATAACACGAGAACCACTATATCTTAATCAGTTATCGAAAACTCACTTGTGGTATTTGGGAGAGAATAATCTAAAGAAATCGATTTACGATCAGAGTGAAGGTGGATGTTATAAGGCATTGGAATTGAGAGGTGTTAATCCTGTTAAAGGAACAGATAGTACATGTTCGTATTGGTTATCTCATTTTACCTTTATGGATGCTTATTTTAAAGAATTAGAGGATAAGTAAAAAAATAAGACATAAAAAGGCGATTTCAGAAGTAATACTTAAAAAGGAAAATATATGAGGTTAATCTTTACCGATTAGCCTCTTTGTTTTTCATAATAATATATT
>JAFMVE010000053.1 GCA_025499705.1 Carboxylicivirga caseinilyticus | reverse complement strand
TACAGTCCGTTTAAGAAACAACAATATCCAGCAACAAATTTATGACCTTGTTAACTCCATGTTCTGAAAATGGGTGTCTTTCGCACAAAACAGGACGTTGTTTTGATGTTTAGTTTTTGGACACCCTCTTCTTATTTTCAATACAATATTTTCGTTTAAAACTTCAATCCAATAAGTAGCATATCATCAACCTGTTCATGCTCACTACCCATCCATTCTTCCATCTTTTGATGAAGAATAGCCTTCTGATCTTCAATCGGTAACTTATGGATATTCAATAATAAATGACGGAAACGACGATATTTAAACTTCTTACCCTCTGGTCCACCAAATTGATCAGCATAACCATCTGAGAACAAATATATAATATCATCTTTCGATACAGAAATTACCTTCTTCTTGAATAACTCTGGGCTATCAGTCTTAAATCCAATAGGATACCTATCGCCTTTATGAACCTCTATTTCATTATCTTTAATGATATATATAGGATTCATGGCTCCTGCAAACTCAATTTCCTGACGTTTTTTATCATACACCACTAAGGCTAAATCCATTCCATCATTCACATCACGTTTCAGATTTCCATCGTATCCATTATTACTAAAGGTATGTACAACTTCATCGTTCAACTTATTAAGCACCATCTCCGGACATTCAATGCCCTGTATTTCGATGATATTTTTAATTAGGTCGAAACCAATAATTGACATAAATGCACCTGGAACACCATGACCGGTACAGTCAACAGCAGCTACAAATACTTTATCATTACGCTCAAACGTCCAGTAAAAATCGCCACTTACAATATCCTTTGGACGATAATAAACAAACGACTCAGGGAAGATCTTTTTCACCATCTTTTCAGATGGAATCATTGCTTCCTGAATTCTTTTCGCATAACTAATACTATCTGTCAGACTCTGGTGAATATTAGAAAGGTCTTCTTTCTGTTTTTCAATTTTCAATTTATCCTCAGCACTATCCCTCAAAACCTTATAAGCTTTCCTATATTTTCTGACACGATAATTAATGAAGGTTTGAATAATAAAAAAGCCAAATATAAAGTAAAAGATATAGGCATAATTCGACATCCATAAAGGAGGATTAATGGTAATCTTTAATTCTGTTGGCGTATTATTCCGCACTGAGTCACTATTCGCACCTGTTATCTTTAACGTATATTCTCCCGGTGACAGGTTCGAAAAATCAACATAGTTATCATTTGAAATACTTCTCCAGTTATCATCATATCCTTCAAGAAATACCTTGTATGAGTTATAGAGTGGATTAGTAAATTCCATTGCTGCAAATTCGACATGCAATAGTGAATTTCGACTGTACTTAAAAGAAATATCTGTGATGTTACCTTGATAATTTTCGATTAATTTACCTTTTTGCCTTAATTGAACATTGGTTATAACAACTTCTGGTCGAATGAGATTCAATCGAATCGAGTCTGGTTTAATAATGGTTAATCCTTTATCGCCTGCAAACAACAACTCTTTATTGGCATTATTAAATGAAGCACCATTGTTGAAAGTCACATTTGGCACACCATCCTTTGCATTAAATCTAAAAAAGGTCTGATCTGTAATAAGGTATGAAACACCATTACCTGAACTCATCCAGATTCTGTTGTAGCCATCTACTTCCAAGGAGTAAACCTTACTGGTGGTCAACTCATTATTATCGGCCCAAAAACCTGATGTTCTTGTTTTTTTATCATAGTATGAAAGACCCGACTGTGTTCCGATAATAACTCTTTTTTCAGCATCCTGAGCAAACGATAAAATAATATTATGGCTTATCACAAGATCTTCTCCAATGGTATTCTGTATCCTGCTAAACTTTTCCTCAGCCACATCAAAAATATTAACACCATCATCGGTACCAATCCAAATCCAGCCTTCATCATCTTCAAACAAAGCATTGATCTCATCATTACACAAACTGGCTTCGTTATCTTCGTCGGCAAAATAACTCGTAAGTTTCTTACCATTAAAACGATAAAGCCCAAACTGTGTAGCAAACCACATATTTCCAAGACGATCTTGAATAATGTCGTTTATTTGATTAGATGTGAGGAGATTACGAAATTCACTACTTTCGGTATAATCAAACTCTGTTAACGTTGATTTTCCAGGATAAAGAACATATATTCCTTTATTGGTTCCAAACCAAAAAGTTCCGTCTTTATCTTTTAATATAGAAAGAACAGCAGGATCATTTTCGTTACTGTATATTGGTGCAATAGGATAATGTTTAAAACTGTTCTTCTTCCTTTCTATGCAGTAAATACCTTTACTTTGAGTTCCTAACCATAGATCATCATTGAGGTCAACAAAAACCGATTTGAAGTTATAACTGCCCAATGGATAATCAGAAGTATTTTTGGTAATTGAGGTGAATTTTGGTGGTTTACGATCGACTTTAAATAATCCATCTGTTTGAGTCCCTAACCACATTAATCCACTCTTATCAATCATGATGGCACTGATATTTTTTATTTCTTCCTGACCATCATACGTCAATGAAATATCTTTAAAACTTTGATTGGGAGCCATTGAATGCATTAGACCGGCAGAAGTTCCAACCCAACATCCGTCAAATTCACTTTTTAAACAATTTATCTCGCGTCCATTGTTCCATAAAGAGTTGGAATAAACCTTTTGAATGGTGTTATTTTTTGTATTAAAAAGTGTGATGTCTGATAATGTTGACAGTAGCAAACAACTATCGTTTAGTTCAACTAAATCACTTATTTCAGCATCCTGATTTTCTCGCCCCAAAGTAACCCTGTTAAAGGTTTTTTTCGATACCTCAAACTGATGAATTCCGTCCTTGGAACCTACCCATAATTTATTGTTGTGAAAAGTTATCGGGTAGGCTATTCCGGTACCTGATTTAAACACGGAAGAATAATGACCATAACTTTCGAATCTTTCTAACGTTTGGTCAATTTGAAAAATATAATTACGGGTTTTAACCCAAACTTTATCTTCATCAGCGAGCATGCCATAAATTCCGCATTCTTTTAGTGTCTTAAAGGGTTCTGAATCTATTCCGAGGTTGGTAAATGAACCATCTTTTCTCTTCCATATAGCAATACCACTATTTTTAGTACCTATCCAGATATCACCATTTTTAGTTTCGATAATACTTTGAATACTATTACCAATAATGGAAGCACTATCTATTGGATTATGACGGTATACATCAAATTTATATCCATCATACCTGTTAAGGCCATCTGAAGTACCCACCCATATGAAACCGTAACTATCCTGAAAGATTGATGTTACATCGCTATTAGATAAACCTTCGGATATACAATAGTGTTTAACACTCCAGTTTTCAGCGCACAACAAACCATTCACACTACTACTTAATAGCAGCACCCACAACAGTCTAAAAATCAAACTTTTCAAATTCAGCAACATATCAATAGTTTGTCTTCCCATTCCCTATCAGGTAAAAATAGTAAAAAACAAATGATGTAAATGATTATAATCCAAAAATCAGATAATGTATATGCCCATACTTAATGAATGGTTACGCCAACTAAGTTAAATTTAATAAATACTAACAAAAAAAGAGGTGTTTTAAGCACCTCTTTTAAAGTTTTTATAACAATAATGGATTATTCCTGATAATTAACCTTACTCATATACCATGCAAGATTCTGCGATTTTGGCCTTTCAATAGGCAGACCATATAATCTGTCCCATATTAATTGAGTCAACACCCCTAAAGCTCTTGAAACACCGAATAAAACAGTATAAATTGGATACTCAGTTATTCCGTAGGATGAAAGCAAGGAACCACTTATAGCATCAACGTTTGGCCATGGATTCTTAACCTTACCGGTTGAAGATAATATTTCAGGTACAACGTTATAAATCTTCTCCACCAACTGAATCAAAGGTGCATCAGGTATATACTTTTTAGCAAATTCTAACTGAACAGTAAAACGTGGATCTGTTTTACGAAGTACAGCGTGTCCATAACCAGGTATAACCTGTCCCTGACTTAAGGTTGTTTCAGCATACTGCCTGATCTGTTCTTCACTTGGATTCTCATCTCCGATATCCCGCAGCATTTTATTTATCCAATGCATCACATTCTGATTAGCCATACCATGCAATGGACCAGCCAATCCGTTCATTCCGGCAGAGAAACTATAATAAGGATTCGACAATGCAGAACCGACCAAATGAGTTGCATGTGCCGAAACATTGCCTCCTTCATGATCTGCATGAATCAACATATACAATCGCATTAATCTCTTAACCTCCACATCCTCGTACCCCATCATATGAGCTAAATTACCTGCCCAATCAAGGCTTGGGTCCATTTCGATGTAATTCTCATTATGAAATACCCTACGATAAATATAAGACGCAATAACAGGCAGTCGAGCTATTAGATCCATTACTCCTTCGTAAGTAGGATCCCAATAATCTTTTTTATCCATCCCGGCCAGATATGCCTTACGAAATTGAGACTCAGTAGACATAGCGAGGATTGCAGTATTAAACTGAATCATTGGATGCGCATCCTTTGGCAAAGCATTAATCACATCGAACACATGCGGCGGAATTCCCATAGCTCGCTGTGCCCATTGATTACTAATAAAGTTAACATCATCCTTAGTTGGCAATTCACCTGTCAACATAAGGTAGAATAATCCTTCAGGCAGAGGTTCTCCATCCTGATGCATCTTGGGTAACAATTCCTGCAACTGAGGTATTGTATAGCCCCTAAATCTGATCCCTTCTTCAGGATCTAGCTTTGATGTACAGGTTAATAAAGAAACGACTCCTTTCATTCCGGTCAAAACCTGACCGACAGTAACTTCCTGAATTACTTTATCGCCATATTCTTTGGTAAGCTTCTTTACGGTTTCTGCTTTTGGGCGGCCTATTTCAATGATTTTTTGTTTAATATGATCCATTTTATATAGCTGAGTTGTTAAAAAAAAAGGGTTATCCTATAGTGAGGTTTACTAAAGGTACACATAAAACACTTATTGAAACTCTTTTGTTTAAGGGCATATTACGTATAGTTGCAATAAGATACACTTTTTTTAATTAGTTTATTGTGACATTCAACACAAATGCATCATATTAAATCTTTTTAGTTCATAGATAATGGTTGCATTAACAATTATTACAAGAAATATTGATAAAAAAAAGAGGCTGTCTGAAAACAGACAGCCTCTTCACTATATCTCAGTTTCAATTATTTCTTTTGAACTTTCGCGTATCCGTAAATTGCAGTATCACCTAATTCTTCTTCAATGCGAAGCAATTGGTTATATTTTGCCATACGGTCAGAACGACTTAATGAACCAGTTTTGATTTGTCCACTATTTGTAGCAACAGCAATGTCAGCGATAGTAGAATCTTCAGTTTCACCTGAACGGTGAGAAGTAACTGAAGTAAATCCAGCGCGGTGAGCCATTTCAATAGCGTTTAATGTTTCGGTTAAAGTACCAATTTGGTTTACCTTAATAAGGATTGAGTTAGCAGCTCCTAACTCGATACCTTTTTTCAAGTAATCAACGTTAGTAACAAATAAATCGTCACCAACCAACTGACACTTATCACCGATAGCTGCATTCAAAGCAACCCATCCGTCCCAGTCATTTTCATCCATACCATCCTCGATAGAATCGATTGGGTATTTAGCAACCAAATCAGCAAGGTAAGCAGCTTGTTCTGCAGATGTACGTTTAGCTCCGTTTGGTTCGAAAATGCTGTAATCATATACTCCTTCTTTGTAGAACTCAGATGAAGCACAGTCCATAGCGATTGAAACATCACCACCATCTTCTTTACGTCCTGGTTTATAACCAGCGTTAGTGATAGCTGTTAAGATTGAATCAATAGCTTCTTCAGTACCACCTAACATAGGAGCGAAACCACCTTCGTCACCAACAGCAGTAGAAAGACCTTTACTTTTCAACACTTTAGCTAAAGCGTGGAATACTTCAGCACCCATACGCAATCCTTCACGGAATGAAGTAGCTCCAACAGGGCGGATCATAAATTCCTGGAAAGCGATAGTAGCATCAGAGTGAGAACCACCGTTGATGATGTTCATCATTGGAACAGGTAGAGTTACAGCATTTGTTCCACCGATGTAACGGTATAATGGCATTCCAAGATACTCAGCAGCAGCACGAGCACAAGCCAAAGAAACACCCAGGATAGCATTTGCACCTAATTTGCTTTTTGTTTTAGTGCCATCCATTTCCAACATTTTGTTATCGATTTTCACTTGCTCAAATACGCTCATTCCTTCAAGCTCTGGAGCAATTACCTCGTTAACATTTTTTACTGCATTCAACACACCTTTACCCAGGTAACGACCTTTATCTCCGTCACGCATTTCAAGAGCTTCATGCTCACCGGTAGAAGCTCCTGATGGTACAGCAGCACGACCAATAACTTCATTTTCAACAGTTACTTCTACTTCAACTGTTGGATTACCACGTGAATCAAGGATTTCGCGGGCGTGAATGTTAGTAATTTGTCCCATAATTAATTCAATTTATGTATTGATAGAAAAATTCTAAAAAAAAAGGATAATAGTCCATCCTGACAATTATCCCCAAATTTACACCAAACAAAGAAAAAAAGGAAAAACAAAACGTCTTTCCTTTCTTTAAAAAATGTTATTCTTTTGTTTCGGCATCAGTAGATTCTGAAGCTTGTTCAGATGAAGCAGTTTCCTGAGCAGGAGCTTCAGTTACAGCAGTAGCTGTAGCTTTACTACGTCCACGTCTTGTTCTCTTACCTTTTGCTGAGGCTTTCTTAGTCTCTAACATATTTTCGTTGAAGTCAACCAACTCTATGTAACACATTTCTGCATTATCACCTAAACGGTTACCTAACTTTAAAATACGAGTATAACCTCCCGGGCGATCTGCTACTTTTCCAGCAACTTCAGTAAACAATTCTTTTACTGCGTATTTATCTTTCAAGATAGCAAATACTGTACGTTGAGCATGAGTTTTTTCCTCAATAGTGCTCAAACCTTTGGTCTTTGTAATAAGAGGCTCAACATAAATACGCAATGCCTTAGCTTTAGCTACAGTCGTTTTGATTCTTTTGTGAAGGATCAAAGACGAAGCCATATTTGCTAACATTGCTTTACGATGTGCGCTCGTACGACCTAAATGATTAAATTTCTTTCTATGTCTCATCGCGATTATTCCTTGTCTAATTTATACTTTGCGGTATCCATTCCGAAAGTCAGTCCCATGTTAAGTAACAGATCATCTAGTTCTGTAAGAGACTTCTTACCAAAATTACGGAATTTAAGCAGGTCGTTACGATTAAATGTAACTAACTCGCCTAATGTTTCTACGTCGGCAGCCTTTAAACAATTCAAGGCACGTACCGAAAGATCCATATCCACAAGTTTGGTCTTCAGAAGTTGACGCATGTGTAATACTTCTTCATCGAATTCTTCATTACCAAATTTCTCATCTGAGTCAAGAGTGATCTTTTCATCTGAGAATAGCATGAAGTGATAAATAAGAATTTTAGCTGCTTCCTTCAAGGCATCTTTTGGATGGATTGAACCATCTGACTCAATATCAATCACTAACTTTTCGTAGTCTGTTTTTTGTTCTACACGATAGTTTTCAATCGCATATTTAACGTTACGAATAGGAGTGTAAATTGAATCAATAGCAATTACACCAAATTCTGCCTCAACTGGTTTGTTTTCGTCTGAAACAACATAACCACGTCCTTTATTAATGGTTAATGTCATTTGCAGATTTACTTCCGGATTCATTTTAGCAATTACAAGCTCTGGGTTTAACACCTCAAAGTTTGTCATAAACTGATTTAAATCCCCTGCAGTAAATTCTTCTTTACCGGATATAGAAACATTTACAGTTTCCTGATCAGTTTCTTCTACCAGGCTCTTGAAGCGTACCTGTTTAAGGTTAAGAACGATTTCGGTAACATCATTAATTACACCAGGAATACTAGAGAATTCATGATCTACACCTTCGATCTTGACAGTAGTAATTGCGTATCCCTCTAAAGAGTTCAACAAAATTCTTCTTAAGGCGTTTCCAACGGTAATACCATATCCTGGCTCGAGCGGACGAAATTCAAATTTGCCGAATTTATCGTCGGCTTCCAGCATGATTACTTTGTCTGGTTTTTGGAATGCTAATATTGCCATAAGAATTAATTATTTAGAATACAATTCAACTATCAGTTGTTCTTTAATATTTTCTGGAATATCGCTTCTATCAGGTACAGTTAAGAATTTACCTGATAATGAGTTGCTATCCCATTCAATCCAAGAAAATTTATGCGCTCCAGAATTAGCCAATGAATCAGAAATTACTTCCAAAGATTTTGACTTTTCGCGGATTCCAACAATTTGATCAGGTTTAACCTGATATGAAGGAATGTTAACAACACCACCATCCACTACAATGTGACGATGAGATACTAGTTGTCGCGCTGCTGCACGTGTAGGTGCAATACCCATACGGAATACAACATTATCCAAACGCGATTCTAAAAGACCAAGTAACACCTCACCAGTAACACCTTTACTGCGTGAAGCTTTTTTATATAAATTACGGAATTGCTTTTCCAAAACTCCATAAGTATACTTAGCTTTTTGCTTTTCTTTTAACTGCAAACCGTATTCACTTGTTTTTCTACGACGGTTTGCTCCGTGTTGTCCAGGAGGAAAATTTCTTCTTTCGAAATTTTTATCCGGACCATAAATCGCTTCACCAAACTTACGAGCGATTCTTGTTTTTGGACCAATATATCTAGCCATTCTTCTAAATTTTTGACTTACAAATTTTTGACTTTAAATATTGAATATGGCAGCCGCTGATTATAGAGAGGATGTAATAATCATATAACCAATTCTTATTCAAAATTCTCCGCCAAAAACCTATGGTTAATAACTAGTGAGAAATTAAACTCTTCTACGTTTCGGTGGACGACAACCATTATGTGGTAATGGAGTAACATCAACGATTTCTGTTACTTCGATACCTGCAGCATGAATTGAACGCATTGCAGATTCACGACCATTTCCTGGACCTTTCACATACACCTTAACTTTTCTCAATCCCAAGTCGAAAGCTACTTTTGAACAATCAGTAGCTGCCATTTGTGCAGCATATGGGGTGTTCTTTTTAGAACCTTTGAAACCCATTTTACCAGCACTTGACCACGAGATCACCTGACCGTTGGTATTAGTCAGCGAAATAATAATGTTGTTGAAAGATGAATGGATATGAGCCTGTCCCTGCGCTTCCACTTTTACGACTCTCTTTTTCTGAGATCCTGACTTTTTTGCCATATCTTACTTATTATTTAGTGGCTTTCTTTTTATTTGCAACAGTCTTCTTCTTACCTTTTCGAGTACGAGCGTTGTTTTTAGTACACTGTCCACGTAATGGTAAACCAATACGGTGACGAATACCGCGGTAACAACCGATGTCCATCAATCGTTTGATGTTCAATTGTATCTCAGAACGTAATTCACCTTCGATTTTAAAAGAGCTACCGATCGTCTCACGAATAGCTTTCACTTGTTCGTCAGTCCACTCAGATACTTTTAAATCGCGGTCAACACCAACGGTACTAAGAATTTCATTAGCTCTGCTACGTCCAATTCCGTAGATGTAAGTCAAAGCTACTTCACCTCTTTTATTAGAGGGTATATCAACTCCAGCAATCCTTGCCATAATATTATCCTTGACGTTGTTTAAACTTTGGATTCTTTTTATTAATCACGTATAAGCGCCCTTTGCGTTTTACGATTTTGCAATCGGCACTTCTCTTTTTTACAGATGCTCTAACCTTCATGATCAGTCAGTTTACTATTTATATCTATAGGATATTCTTCCTTTTGTCAAATCATACGGAGACATCTCTACTTTTACTTTATCTCCTGGTAAGATCTTAATGTAATGCATACGCATTTTACCTGAGATATGTGCAGTAATGATATGTCCGTTCTCCAATTCCACTCTAAACATGGCATTGGATAAGGCTTCAATGATTGTACCGTCTTGTTCTATCGACGCTTGTTTCGCCATAATTATATAACTTTTTATTTTTCAGACCGCAAAGTTAATACTTCTTCTACAAATTTAAAACTAGAAAGTATATCAGCTTCACCTTTTCTTATTGCTACAGTATGTTCATAATGAGCAGATACCTTTTTATCGGCAGTTCTGATGGTCCATCCATCGTTTTCCTGAACAATTTGACGCTTGCCCATATTGATCATTGGTTCGATGGCAATCACCATACCTGCTTTTAATTTGGTTCCATTACCTTTTCGGCCATAATTGGGAACTTCAGGTGCTTCGTGCAAATTCTGACCAATACCATGGCCAACCATTTCACGAACTACAGAATAGCCTAAATCTTCGGTATATTTCTGGATAGCATATCCAACATCACCCAAGCGGTTATTCTCTATAGCCTGTTCAATACCTTTATATAACGATGCTTTAGTTGCTTCTAAAAGTGCTTTTACTTCAGGGGCAACATTACCAACCATAAAAGTATAAGCTGAATCACCAAAGAAACCGTTTTTAAGGGCTCCACAATCAACCGAAACAACATCACCTTCCTTTAAAGGTTTGTTGTTAGGAATTCCGTGTACAACCTGATCGTTAACCGAGGTACAAAGCGTATTAGGAAATCCCTGGTAATTTAAAAAGGCAGGAGTACCTCCATTATCCCTAATGAAGGTCTCCGCTATTTTATCTAGTTCTAACGTAGAAACTCCTGGCTTGATTACTTTCGCTATCTCACCAAGCGTTTTAGCAACAATCATGTTGCTTTCACGCATTAACTCTATTTCTTCGTCAGTCTTTAAATAAATCATTTCAATGATCGTAATTCTGCATTAATAAATGGCAGCTCCACCAGAACTTCTACCCATAATCCTACCCGTCTTAGTCAATCCGTCATAATGTCTCATCAACAAATGACTTTCGATCTGCTGCAAAGTATCAAGAACTACACCAACCAGAATTAGTAGTGATGTACCTCCATAAAAATGAGCAAATCCCTGATCAACTCCTGCCATCATTGCAAAAGCAGGTAAGATAGCTACAATAGCAAGTAATACTGAACCAGGAAGCGTAATTTTAGACATTACTGAATCCAGGAACTCAACGGTTTTTCTGCCAGGCTTAATACCAGGGATAAATCCACCATTGCGTTTCATATCTTCTGCCATTTGCGTAGGATTAATAGTTATTGCAGTGTAGAAATAGGTGAAAGCAATAATCATTAATGCAAAAATTAAGTTATACCAAAATCCGGTAAAGTTGGCAAAAATAGCTGCAAATCCGGTTGCTGTTTCGCTATCAACGAAACCTGCAAAAGTTACCGGAATAAACATGATAGCCTGAGCAAAAATGATAGGCATCACACCAGCTGCATTTACCTTTAACGGAATATATTGACGAACTCCGCCATATTGCTTATTACCAACAATTCTTTTGGCATACTGAACAGGGATACGACGAGTACCCTGCACCAATAAAATTGTTCCGGCAAAAATAAAGAACAATACAACAAATTCTATTAGCAACATCACCAAACCACCGCTACCGCTTGAAGCTTCTAAACGTGATACGAATTCTGCAATCAGGTTTTGAGGAAGACGGGCAATAATACCGATCATAATGATCAATGAAATACCGTTTCCAATTCCTTTATCAGTAATACGTTCTCCTAACCACATTACGAACATTGTTCCTGCAGTCAAGATAATAATACTGGTTGCAAAGAATCCGAATCCATCCTCTACTATGGCACTGGCAGATTGAGCTCTAAGGTTGGCAATAAAACCAGGACCTTGAACAAGCAAAATCACAACAGTAAGGTATCGTGTAATCTGATTAATTTTTCTTCGTCCACTTTCGCCTTCGCGTTGCAAACGTTGAAAATAAGGTACTGCTATACCCATTAATTGAATTACGATTGAAGCAGAGATGTAAGGCATAATTCCTAATGCAAAAATAGAAGCATTAGAAAATGCACCTCCAGAAAACATATCAAGAAGTCCAAGTACTCCGTCTCTAGTTTGATCTTTTAGAGCGGATAATTCAGTAGGATCAATCCCTGGAAGAACCACAAAGGAACCCAAACGGTAAATTAATAAATACACTAATGTTGTCAGGATTCGGGATTTTAACTCCTCAATTTTCCAGATGTTGCGGATGGTTTCGAATAGTTTCATTCAATTACAATTTTACTACGGTTCCTTGAGCAGCTTCGATAGCTTCGACAGCTGACTTTGAGAATGCATGAGCTTTAACTTCCAATTTGGCATTCAACTCACCATTTCCTAAAATCTTTACTAAATCGTTCTTGCTAATCAGACCAGCTTCCCTCAATGTTTCTGGTTCAATAACAGTTAGGCTGCTTTTTTCAGCCAACGCTTGTAAAACCTCAATATTAAGAGCTTTGTACTCAACGCGGTTAATGTTTTTGAACCCGAATTTAGGAACCCTTCTCTGCAATGGCATCTGTCCACCTTCAAAACCGAACTTACGAGAGTAACCTGATCGAGATTTAGCTCCTTTATGTCCACGTGTGGATGTTCCACCGCGTCCGGAACCTTGACCGCGACCAATTCGCTTTGAAGCTTTTACTGAGCCTTTTGCAGGTCTTAAGTTATTTAAATTCATATTAATTTATCTAATTCGTTTGACCAAATTATCTTTCTACTGACACTAAGTGCAGCACTTTTTGAACCATACCCTCAATTTGAGGTGTTGCTTCGTGTTCAACGGTTTGTTGAAGTTTTCTCAACCCAAGGGCTGCCAAAGTATTTTTTTGTCTGGCAGTGGCCCCGATCTTACTCTTAACCTGAGTTACTTTTATCTTAGCCATTTTTCTCCTTTTTATCCGTTAAATACTTTATCCAATGACACTCCTCTTACCTGAGCTACTTCGCTTGCATCACGCAATTCAGTTAATGCGGTAATAGTAGCTTTTACAAGGTTATGAGGGTTTGACGAACCTTTTGATTTCGCCAATACGTCAGTTACACCAACACTCTCTAATACGGCACGCATCGCACCACCGGCTTTTACTCCGGTACCGTGTGAAGCAGGCTTCATAAATACGCTAGCACCACCATAACGTGCATATTGCTCATGAGGAATAGTACCTTTGATAACTGGCACCTTCACTAGATTTTTCTTAGCAGCTTCAACACCTTTAGCGATAGCAGTTGTAACCTCACCGGCTTTACCAAGCCCCCATCCGATCACACCGTTCTCATTTCCAACCACAACAATGGCAGAAAAACTGAAGGTTCTACCACCCTTGGTTACTTTAGTTACCCTGTTGATAGCAACCAAACGATCTTTTAATTCAAGATCGTTATTGTTTCTTACTCTTTTGTTATTTCCAGCCATAGTTTGTTAGAATTTAAGCCCAGCTTCGCGAGCTGCATCAGCTAATTGTTTAACTCTACCATGATATAAGTACCCGTTTCTGTCGAATACAACAGAAGTGATTCCAGCTTTAGCAGCAACTTCAGCAATACTTTTACCTACTAATGCAGCTTTATCTGACTTACTTCCGCTTTGTTCAGCGATATCTTTAACCAAAGATGAAGAAGCTGCCAATGTTTTACCAGCCACATCATCAATTAATTGTACAGAAATCTGCTTGTTACTTCTGAATACAGTCATACGGGGACGTTCTGCGGTTCCGCTAATCTTGCTGCGAACACGCACTTTAATTTTTCGTCTTCTTTCTATTTTCGAAACAGCCATAACTCCTAATTTAAATTACATTAAACTTTTGCAGATTTACCAGCCTTACGACGAACAACCTCGCCTTTGAAACGTACACCTTTACCTTTATAAGGCTCTGGCTTACGCAATGACCGTATTTTCGCACATACTTGACCAAGCAATTGCTTATCTGCAGATTCAAGAGTAATAATAGGATTGCTCTTTCTGTCAGTAACCGCTTCTACTTTAATTTCAGAAGGTAACATTAGATGGATAGGGTGAGAATAACCTAAAGACAATTCTAATAATTGACCTTGGTTAGTTGCACGGTAACCTACACCAACTAATTCAAGTTCTTTTTTGTATCCTTCAGAAACACCAACAACCATGTTGTTAATCAACGAACGGTATAAACCGTGCATTGAACGTATTTCCTTTTCATCGTTAGGACGCTCTACAGTTAATGTACCGTCCTCAACTTTCACTTCCAACTCAGGGTGAACAGACTGTATTAGTTCTCCTTTTGGGCCTTTTACAGTTACAGCATTGTCTTTAACTGTTACGTTCACTCCTGAAGGTATGCTAATCGGTGCTTTTCCAATTCTTGACATAATTTCTTCTTTTTAATAAACGTAACACAATACTTCACCTCCGATTTTCTGTACTCGGGCTTCTTTATCTGTCATTACACCTTTAGATGTTGACACAATAGCAATACCCAAACCATTCAATACACGTGGTAGGCTACGGTATCCTGCATAAGAACGCAACCCAGGAGTACTAACCCTTTTTAGTGATTTGATGGCTGGAGTTTTTGTTTGAGGATCGTATTTCAACGCGATCTTCACAACACCTTGCTTATCATCATCGATAAATTTGTAATTCAAGATGTACCCTTTCTCGAAAAGAATTTTGGTCATCTCTCTCTTAAGGTTGGAGGCAGGAACCTCAACAACCCTGTGACCCGCCATAATGGCATTCCTGATACGTGTCAGGAAATCTGCTATTGGATCTGTCATTATATAAAGATTAAATTGATCCCGCGCACTGCGGGACAATATTTAAAACTCTTACCAACTTGCTTTTTTAACGCCTGGGATTAAACCAGCTGAAGCCATTTCACGAAATTGAATACGTGAAAGACCAAACTGACGCATGTATCCTTTTGGACGACCCGTTAATTTACAACGGTTATGCATGCGAACAGGAGAAGCGTTACGTGGAAGCTTCTGCAAGCCCACGTAATCACCCTCTGCCTTTAATTCGGCACGTTTATTAGCGTATTTGGCAACCAGCTTAGCCCTTTTTACTTCACGGGCTTTCATTGATTCCTTAGCCATATAACTAGTTCTTTTTTACGTTTTTAAATGGTAGCCCAAACTCTTTCAAAAGAGCAAAAGCTTCCTCATCGTTTTTTCCCGAGGTCACAAAGGTAATATTCATACCCAATATTTTCGACACATTGTCGATATTTATTTCAGGAAAAATGATTTGTTCTTCAATACCTAAGGTATAATTTCCACGTCCGTCCAACTTACTGTTGATACCTTTGAAGTCACGAATACGTGGTAAAGCCACGCGAATCAAGCGCTCCAAAAATTCATACATGTTCTCACGACGCAAAGTTACTCTTACACCGATAGGCATTTTTTTACGCAACTTAAAGTTTGAGACGTCCTTCTTAGAAAGACAAGGAATAGCTTTCTGACCAGTAATAGTGGTCATTTCCTTAAGGGCATTCTCAATCATTTTCTTATCTGAAGTTGCAGCACCGATACCTTGATTGATAACGATTTTCTCCAACTTAGGAACCTGCATGATTGATTTGTAACCAAATTGTTTCATCAAATTTGGTACAATTTGCTCCTTATATTGATTGCTTAAACTAGGTGTATAACTCATTACTTGATTTCCTCCCCTGATTTTTTAGAATAACGAACTAATTTACCGTTATCATTCAACTTACGGCCTACACGAGTAGCTGTACCGGTTGAAGGATCTTTCACATTCAAGTTTGAAATATGAATAGGGGCTTCTTTCTTAATTATACCTCCTTGAGGACTCTCAGCATTAGGCTTTGTATGTTTGCTCACCATATTAACACCTTCAACAATGGCCCTTTGTTTGTCAGGAAACACTTCAAGTACTTTTCCTTCCTGGCCTTTGTTAACACCGGCATTAACAATTACGATGTCGCCTTTTTTAATATGCAATTTACCCATTGTTCTAAATCTCTTTGATGATTATAGTACTTCAGGCGCCAAGGATACGATTTTCATATATCCGTCCCTAAGCTCACGGGCTACAGGACCGAAAATACGTGTTCCTCTCATTTCACCGGCCTGATTTAGTAAAACGCAAGCGTTTTCATCAAAGCGGATGTAGGAACCATCTTGACGTCTAACTTCTTTCTTAGTGCGCACTACAACTGCCTTGGTTACGGTACCTTTCTTAAGGTCACCACCAGGGATGGCGCTTTTTACAGTTACTACGATACGGTCGCCTACTCCGGCATAACGTCTCCCTGTTCCACCAAGAACACGGATACATAATACTTCTTTGGCTCCACTGTTATCGGCAACTGAAAGTCTAGATTCTTGTTGTATCATGATTACTTCGCTCTTTCTAGAATTTCAACTAATCTCCAACGTTTTGTCTTACTCAACGGACGAGTTTCCATAATTTTTACAGTATCTCCGCTGTTACACTCGTTGTTCTCATCATGCGCGTGAAACTTCTTGGTCTTTTTCACAAACTTACCATAGATGGGATGCTTCTCGCGAATTTCAACAGACACAACGATGGACTTATCCATAGCGTTGCTGGCTACGATACCAATACGCTCTTTTCTAAGATTTCTGCTTTCCATCTGTTAATTATTTTTCAGTTAGTTGTTTTTGACCTAAAACAGTCATCAAACGCGCAATATTTCTACGGGTATGTCTAATCTTCATTGGATTATCCAATGGAGAAGTAGCGTGATTTAATTCAAGCTGCTGTAAAGCTGCTCTTTCATTCTCAATACGCTCTTTAATCTCGCTTACACTTAATTCTTTGATTTCGTCTACTTTCATCTCTCATTAAGCATTTGAAGATTCAACATAATCCCTTCTAACAACAAATTTAGTAGTCACTGGAAGTTTTTGCGCAGCTAAACGCAATGCTTCTTTTGCTACTTCGTAAGGTACTCCTTCGCATTCTAAAATAATACGACCTGGAGTAACAGGGGCCACAAATCCCTCTGGACTACCTTTACCTTTACCCATCCTTACTTCGGCTGGTTTTTTAGTAATAGGTTTATCGGGGAATATTCTGATCCAGATCTGTCCCTGACGCTGCATGTAACGGGTTACCGCTACCCTTGCTGCTTCAATCTGACGACCTGTAATCCATTTACTCTGTAAAGACTTAATTCCGAAAGATCCGAAAGCTAGCTCGCTACCACGCTGAGCTTCACCTTTCATACGGCCTTTCTGCTGTCTTCTAAATTTAACTTTTTTCGGTTGTAACATCGTTACTTGTCAATTAAAGTGAAAGGATGATTACTTCTTATTTCTTCTGCGTGGAGCTCTGTTTCCATTACCACGATTTCCAGAAGGCTTCTCTTTAGTATTGAAGGTTGGAGACAAATCTGGCTTACCATAAATTTCTCCTTTACAGATCCAAACCTTAATACCGATAAGACCCATTTTAGTCAAGGCTTCAGCCTGAGCATAGTCTATATCAGAGCGTAATGTATGCAAAGGAGTACGTCCTTCTTTGTACATTTCCGCACGGGCCATTTCAGCTCCGTTTAATCGGCCTGAGATCTGAACTTTGATACCTTCAGCTCCCATACGCATGGCAGAAGCGATAGCCATTTTAATGGCACGACGATATGCAATACGTCCTTCCACCTGACGAGCGATGTTGTTGGCTACTATGATTGCATCCAACTCTGGTCGTTTTACCTCAAAGATGTTGATTTGAACTTCTTTGTCGGTAATTTTCTTAAGCTCCTCTTTTAGCTTGTCAACTTCCTGTCCTCCTTTACCGATAATGATACCCGGACGTGCAGTGAAAACGGTAATAGTTACCAATTTCAAAGTCCTTTCAATAACGATACGAGAGATACTAGCTTTAGCTAAACGCGCATTGAGGTACTTCCTAATCTTGGAGTCTTCTAACAGCTTATCGCCGTAGTTGTTTCCTCCATACCAGTTGGAATCCCATCCTTTGATGATTCCTAATCGGTTACTAATTGGATTAACTTTTTGTCCCATCTAGCTATTAGTTTTCTTGATTTTCATTAGATACTACTTTGCTTGCAACGCGTAACGTTACGTGGTTTGAACGTTTTCTGATACGGTGCGCACGACCTTGTGGGGCCGGACGTAAACGTTTCAAAATACGACCACTATCAACAGCGATTTCACTCACGTAAAGATTAGCGTCTTCGATGCGAACACCTTCGTTTTTCTCTTTCCAATTAGCAATAGCAGAAAGCAACAGTTTCTCTACTCTTCCTGAAGCCTCTTTAGATGAGAACTTCAACAAATCCAGAGCAAGGTTCACCTCTTTACCTCGGATCATGTCAGCAACAAGACGCATTTTCCTAGGTGAAGTAGGTACGTTGTTAAGCTTTGCGAAGTAATCGGTCTTCTTAGCTTCCTTTATTTTTTCAGCTCTTATTCTTTTTCTTGCACCCATTTTTTACTGTTTAAAGAATTTAATATTGGCAGGCCAATTACCTTTTCTTATTACCTCCATGACCGCGGAATGTGCGGGTTGGGGCAAATTCGCCTAATTTGTGTCCTACCATATTTTCAGTAACATAAACCGGGATGAACTTATTACCATTGTGAACGGCAATAGTGTGTCCTACAAAATCCGGAGATATCATAGAAGCGCGGGCCCAAGTTTTAATAACTGACTTCTTACCTGACTCGTTCTGTCCAAGAACTTTCTTTTCCAGATTATAATCGATAAATGGGCCTTTTTTTAATGATCTGCTCATAATTCAATAAATTAACCGGTTATTTTTTCCTTCTTTCAATAATGTATTGACTTGAAGCTTTCTTAGGATGACGAGTTTTATAACCCTTAGCCAATACCCCTGTACGAGATCTTGGGTGTCCTCCTGAAGAACGTCCTTCACCACCACCCATTGGGTGATCAACTGGGTTCATTGCTACACCACGTACGCGTGGACGGCGACCCAACCAACGACTGCGACCAGCTTTACCTGAACGCTCCAATGCGTGATCTGAGTTACCAACCGCACCTAAAGTAGCACGACAAGTTACCAATACCATTCTGGTTTCACCTGAAGGTAATTTTACAACGGCATATTTACCATCACGAGCAGCTAATTGCGCAAAAGTACCAGCACTACGTGCCATAATACCTCCCTGTCCCGGACGCAACTCGATGTTGTGAATAATGGATCCAAGTGGAATCTCGCTTAAAGGCAAGCTATTTCCGATTTCAGGAGCAACCCCTGTTCCTGAAGCAAGCTCTTGCCCTACCTGCAACCCATTAGGTGCAAGAATGTACCTTTTTTCTCCATCAGCGTATGCAAGCAATGCAATACGAGCACTACGGTTAGGATCGTACTGAATTGACTCTACTGTTGCAATAACACCGTCTTTGTCTCTTTTAAAGTCGATTACCCTGTATCTCCTCTTGTGACCGCCACCGATATTACGGATGGTCATTTTTCCAGAGTTATTTCTACCTCCGGATTTTTTCAACGGCCTCAACAAGGACTTTTCTGGTGTGCTTGAGGTAATCGTATCAAACGCACCAATAACTTTGTGTCTCTGCCCCGGTGTCGTGGGCTTTAGTTTTCTTACTGCCATTTTTATTAGATATTGCTATAAAAATCTATCTGATCTCCTTCAGCTAATGTTACCACAGCTTTTTTGAAGGAATTTGTTCTACCAACAATAACTCCGCTCTTAGTATAACGAGACTTTTCTTTTCCCGCATATACCATAGTATTGACAGCTGTTACGCTTACGTTGTATAACTCTTCTACAGCGTCTTTGATTTGAAGCTTGTTAGCTTTCTTATCAACAACAAATCCGTAGCGGTTCAACTTTTCGCTTACTTCTGTCATCTTTTCGGTTACAATCGGTTTAATAATAACTTTCATGTCTAGCCTCCTTATACATTAAACAGTTTACCGAATTCTTCTACTGAGCTCTCAACCAACACCAATTTTTTAGCTTTCATGATGTCGTATGTGTTCAAGTCAGCAATAGTAGCTACATCAGCACGTTGAATATTACGGGCTGAGCGGTAGATATTGTCATTAGCTTCTTTCAATACCAACAATGAACGTTGTCCTTTCAACTCAAGATTAGCAACCAATGCAGCGTAATCTTTTGTTTTTGGAGCTTCAAAATTGAAGTCTTCCAAAACAGTGATCAATTGGTTTTGAGCTTTGTAAGCTAACGCAGATTTACGAGCCAACTGCTTTAATTTCTTGTTAAGCTTGAAGCTATAGTTACGTGGACGAGGACCGAATACACGACCTCCACCAACGAATACAGGAGACTTAATGCTACCTGCACGTGCAGTACCAGTACCTTTTTGTTTTTTAATCTTTTTGGTACTTCCTGCTATTTCAGCACGTTCTTTCGACTTATGAGTCCCTTGACGATTATTAGCCAAGTATTGTTTTACATCAAGGTAAATGGCATGATCGCTGGGCTCAATTCCGAATACAGTTTCCGGTAACGTTACTTTACGTCCCGTATCTTTTCCTTCTATAGTTACTACGTTCAGTTCCATTACTTTTCAATAATTAGATATGAGCCTTTTGCTCCCGGAACAGATCCCTTAACCAAAATAAGGTTGTTCTCAGGAATTACTTTAATCACTTTAAGGTTTTCAACCTTAACTCTGTCACCACCGGTACGACCAGCCATGCGCATTCCCTTGAATACTCTTGCAGGGTATGACGCTGCACCAATAGATCCAGGAGCACGCAAACGATTATGCTGTCCGTGAGTAGACTGACCTACTCCTCCAAACCCGTGACGTTTAACTACCCCTTGGAAACCTTTACCTTTTGAAATTCCGGTAATGTCTACAAAAGAGTTTTCTTCGAAGAAATCAACACCTAAAGTATCACCTAATTTGAACTCTTGCTCAAATTCAGCGAATTCAACCACTTTACGCTTTGGCGTAGTGCTAGCCTTTTTGAAGTGACCAGCTTGTGGTTGATTGGTGCTTTTTTCTCTTTTTTCGTCAAACGCCAACTGTACAGCCTCGTAACCGTCGGTTTCCACAGTTTTAACCTGGGTAACCACGCAAGGGCCTGCTTCGATAACAGTGCATGGAACATTTTTTCCATCGGCACTGAAAACGGATGTCATTCCGATTTTCTTTCCAATTAGTCCTGGCATTGTTTAAACATTTAAGATTATCACACTTTAATTTCTACTTCTACACCACTTGGCAATTCTAACTTCATCAAAGCATCGATTGTTTTAGCTGTTGAGCTATAAATATCAATCAAACGCTTGTAAGATGATAACTGAAATTGCTCACGTGACTTCTTATTCACAAATGTGGAGCGCAACACAGTGAAGATACGCTTGTGAGTAGGAAGTGGAATAGGACCACTTACTACCGCACCTGTGCTCTTTACTGTCTTTACAATCTTCTCAGCTGACTTGTCAACCAAGTTGTGATCGTAAGATTTAAGTTTTATTCTAATTTTCTGACTCATAGTGGAGAACACTAATTCTTATAATAATTCTACTTTTCCTTTTGCTTCTTTTACAACTTCCATTGCAATGTTCTTAGGTACATCAGCGTACTTTAAGAATTCCATTGAAGAAGTAGCACGACCAGAAGAGATAGTACGTAAAGCTGTTACGTAACCAAACATTTCTGCCAAAGGTACCTTAGCTTTTACAACACGAGCACCGTTTTTCTCTTCCATTCCTTCTACCTGACCACGACGCTTGTTAAAGTCACCGATGATATCACCCATATACTCTTCAGGAGTAACAACTTCAACACGCATGATAGGCTCAAGAAGAATTGGCTTAGCTTTCGCTGAAGCTGCTTTAAACCCTTGACGACCTGCAATCTCAAATGATAACTGATCCGAGTCAACTGCGTGGAAAGAACCGTCGAACAGAACAACTTTGATGTTTTCTACTTCGTTACCGGCCAATACACCGTTTAGCATAGCTTCTTTGAAACCTTTCTCAACAGATGGAATAAATTCTTTAGGAATGTTACCACCCTTGATTTCATTCACAAACTGAAGACCTTCTTTTCCTTCGTCAACAGGCCCCAAACGGAACTGAATATCAGCAAACTTACCACGACCACCAGATTGTTTTTTGAATACCTCGCGGTGTTCAACCTCCATAGTGATTGCTTCTTTGTAAGTTACCTGAGGAGCTCCCTGGTTACACTCAACTTTGAATTCACGCTTTAAACGATCGATCAATACCTCTAGGTGAAGCTCACCCATACCTGAGATAACAGTCTGACCTGTATCTTCGTTAGTTGCTACACGGAAAGTTGGATCCTCTTCGGCCAATTTACCTAATGCAACACCTAATTTATCCATATCTTTTTGACTCAATGGCTCAACAGCTACACCAATTACTGGCTCTGGGAAGTCCATTGATTCTAATACGATAGGATGTTTCTCGTCACAAAGAGTATCACCAGTACGAATATCTTTGAAACCAACACCGGCACAAATATCACCAGCACCAATTACCTCACGAGGCAACTGCTTGTTTGATTTCATCTGGAATAAACGAGAGATACGTTCTTTTTTATCTGTACGAGTATTTAAAACGTAAGAACCAGCTTCAATTTTACCAGAGTAAACACGCATGAAACACAAACGACCAACAAATGGGTCAGTTGCAATTTTAAATGCTAACGCTGAAAGAGGAGCTTCATCATCAATTTCATATGATACAGGCTCATCTGTCTTTGGATTTATGCCTTCGATAGCATCAATATCAAGCGGGCTTGGTAAATACTGAATAACTGCATCTAATAAACGCTGAACACCTTTGTTTTTGAATGCAGAACCACACATCATTGGAGTGATGGTTTGAGCAATTGTTGCTTTGCGGATTACTTCGATCATCTCATCACGAGTGATTGAATCCGGATCTTCGAAATAACGCTCCATTAAAGCATCATCGTGCTCAGCAACTGCTTCGATTAATTTACCTCTCCACTCTTCTGCTTCCTCTTTCAAATCTTCAGGAATATCCTGCAATTCGTAACGAGAACCCATTTGTTCATCATCATACCAAACTACAGCTTTGTTTTCGATCAAATCGATTACTCCGCGAAAAGTTTCTTCAGCTCCAATAGGAATTTGAAGAGGTACAGGATTAGCTCCCAACATTTCACGTACCTGACGAACTACTTCGAAAAAGTTAGCTCCTGAACGGTCCATTTTATTAACGAAACCGATACGTGGTACATTATATTTGTTAGCCTGACGCCATACAGTTTCAGACTGAGGTTCAACTCCACCTACCGCACAGAACAATGCAACCGCACCATCTAATACACGCAATGAACGCTCTACCTCTACAGTAAAGTCAACGTGTCCCGGAGTATCGATGATGTTAATTTTATTTTCAACACCTTCGTAAATCCAGTTTGTGGTTACAGCAGCCGAGGTAATAGTAATACCACGCTCCTGCTCTTGCTCCATCCAGTCCATTGTAGCTGCACCATCGTGTACCTCACCAATCTTGTGAGTGATACCTGTATAAAACAAGATACGTTCTGTAGTCGTTGTTTTACCGGCATCGATATGGGCCATAATCCCAATGTTTCTGGTCTTTTTAAGATCTGCCTTTCCCATGACAATTAAATCCTTAAAAAATTAATGATTAAAATCTAAAGTGAGCAAAAGCACGGTTAGCTTCCGCCATTTTATGCATGTCTTCTTTCTTCTTGAAGGCTGCGCCTTCCATATTATATGCAGCAACAATTTCAGCAGCTAATTTCTCTGCCATTGATTTACCGCTACGCTTGCGAGCGAATAAAATCAGGTTTTTCATGCTGATGGACATCTTACGGGCAGGACGAATTTCCGTTGGAACCTGAAATGTAGCTCCACCAACACGACGGCTTTTAACCTCCACTGCAGGAGTAATATTTTCTAAAGCTTTCTTGAAGAATTCCAAAACTGGCTTACCTTCTTTTTCAGCTTTTTCGTTTACTTTATCCATCGCTTCGTAGAAAATCTTGAATGCGATAGATTTTTTACCATCCAACATCAGGTTGTTCACAAACTGAGTCACCTGAGTGTCGTTAAATCTTGGATCTGGTAAAATGATCCGCTTCTTTGGTTTACTTTTTCTCATCTTTTCTCTTTGTTTACTTTGTTATCCCTTGGCTGTTGTTCCTAGTCTTCAATGATTAACATTTACTCAACCGGCATCTTTAACCAAGTAAACAACTCACTACACAATTATTACTTCTTAGCAGCTTTTGGTCGTTTAGTACCATATTTTGAACGGCGCTGCGTACGACCGTCAACTCCAGATGCGTCTAATGCACCACGAACTAAGTGATAACGTACACCTGGAAGGTCTTTTACCCTACCTCCACGAACAAGTACAATACTGTGTTCCTGCAAGTTGTGTCCTTCTCCCGGAATGTAAGCATTCACTTCTTTTCCGTTGGTTAAACGTACCCTTGCTACCTTTCTCATTGCTGAGTTAGGTTTTTTTGGTGTAGTGGTATACACCCTCACACACACGCCTCTTCTTTGAGGACATGCATCCAAAGCACGTGATTTACTTTTTTCCACCTGCTTGTTTCGTCCTTTTCTAACTAACTGATGAATTGTTGGCATAAAAATTAAAATATATTGTATTAAACAATCTTTTTTCTACTTAAAAACGGATCTCAAAAGGTGTACTATCCCCTTTAAAATCCTACTGATTTTCAACCCTTTTGACAATTTTAGACAAAAAAGCGCTGCAAAAGTACTAATTTTCAATTAAAAAAGTGCATCTCACGATCTATTTTTTTTCATTACGAGAGTGAATTTCTACCTAAAAAACAATTTGTTAGATTTTTTAACACTCCTGAAAACCTTGTTTTAAGTAGTAATAGCTTCAACTTATCGCTATTCACTAATACAGAATACAATAAACTTGAAACTTTGTCAACCCTGAAAATAAGCATCGAGAATTCAGTCTTTTTAACTTTTTTCAGGTTTTCGTTTCATCCTTTGAAATTATTTGACTTACCTTTGCATGCTGATAAAATGAGTGAATATACTAATAGTCAAGAACCTTTGACATAAGGATGGCAAAGGTACATAATGCTTGGCTGCAGTAATAATCAAAATCAAAACGCATGAAAGCATTTGTATTTCCTGGCCAGGGAGCCCAATACGTTGGGATGGGAAAAGATTTATATGACAACTCTCCTGAAGCCAAAGAATTATTCGAAAAGGCAAACGAAATTTTAGGATTTCGTATTACCGACCTAATGTTTGAAGGTACTGATGAAGATCTGAAACAAACCAAGGTTACTCAACCTGCAATCTTTTTACATTCTGTAATATTGGCTAAAACCTTAGGCGAAACATTTAAACCTGAAATGACTGCCGGTCATTCATTAGGTGAATTTTCGGCATTGGTTGCTGCTGGTGCAATGAATTTCGAAGACGGATTAAAATTGGTTTCGCAACGTGCATTGGCCATGCAAAAAGCCTGTGAAGCAGAACCATCAACAATGGCAGCCATCGTGGGATTGGAAGACGCAGTGGTGGAAGAAGTTTGCGACAGCATCGAAGATGTTGTTGTAGCAGCAAACTACAACTGTCCGGGACAGTTGGTTATTTCTGGTTCAATTGCAGGTGTTGATAAAGCATGTGAGCTTTTAACCGAAAAAGGAGCAAAACGTGCATTGAAGTTGCCTGTTGGAGGAGCATTCCACTCTCCTTTAATGGAACCAGCCCGTACTGAATTAGCGGCTGCTATCGAAGCAACAGAATTCAACACCCCGGTTTGTCCTGTTTACCAGAATGTAAATGCTCTGGCTGTTACTGATCCTGCAGTAATCAAAGAAAACCTGGTTGCTCAGTTAACAGCTCCGGTAAAATGGACTCAAACTGTTCAGAATATGATTGCTGACGGAGTATCTTCTTTTACAGAAGTTGGTCCAGGTAAAGTTCTTCAAGGATTGGTTAAAAAAGTTGACCGCCAAATGGAAACTACTGGCTACAGCACCTTCCAAGGATAAGGAACCAAAAAAAAGTATAAAATTAAAAGGCAAAAGTAATTGATGGTACTTTTGCCTTTTTTATTTTATCAATCATCCAACGTACTTAAATCACCTTCATCTTCGCCTAATGCCCGTGCTTTTAAAACCCGGCGCATAATCTTTCCACTGCGTGTTTTAGGTAAACTATCTGCAAAAATTACTTCTTCGGGTTTTGCAATGGGACCCATTGCCTTGGCAACATGATCTAATATTTCCCTTTCCAATTCCTTACCCGGTTCTCTTCCCTCTCGAAGGATAGCATAAACATGAATACTATTCCCTTTTAGTTCGTGAGGTAATGCAATTGCCGCAGCCTCGGCTACTGCCGGATGACTTACCACTGCACTCTCTATTTCAGCCGTACCTAAACGATAACCACTTACTTTTATCACATCATCACTCCGGCCAATGATCCAATAATAACCATCTTCATCTTTCTTAGCCGAATCGCCAGCATGATAAAACTTTTTATCCTCAAACTTTTTCCAGTATGTTTCATAATAGCGATCATCATCATCCATAATGGTTCGTGCCATACCTGGCCATGGATTTTTAATCACCAGCGCACCCACCTCATTGGCAGCCACATCATTCCCATTTTCATCCACTATCCCAACCTCATGACCAAAGAAAGGACGGGTTGCAGAACCTGGTTTCAATGGAGTAACCGGCAATGGAGTTATGACAAACCCACCAGTTTCGGTTTGCCACCATGTATCCATGATAGGACATTTTCCTTCACCAACTGTTTCGTGATACCAACGCCATGCCTCCGGATTAATTGGCTCTCCCACAGAACCAAGCAAACGAAGCGAACTGATATCATGCCGCTTTACCCACGACTCACCAAAACGCATCAAACCACGAATGGCAGTTGGAGAGGTATATAAGATAGTAATACCATATTTATCAATCATTCGCCACCATCGGTCGGGATAAGGATGATTTGGAGCACCTTCGTACATAAAAATGGTAGATCCGTTAATCAACGGCCCGTAAACCATATAACTATGCCCGGTTATCCAGCCCGGATCTGCAGCACACCACCATCTGTCCTCTGGTTTTATATCAAAAACCATTCGATGGGTAGCTGAAGTATAAACACTGTATCCACCATGCGTATGAACCAAACCCTTGGGCTTACCTGTTGATCCGGAGGTATACAGCAAGAAGAGCATATCTTCAGCGTCCATCTCTTCTGTTGAACACTTATGACCTGAGATTGGCAATGATTTTAAATCGTGATACCAGTAATCACGATCGTTCTCCATATAAACTTCCTCACCGGTTCTTTTTACGGTAATACAAACTTCCATTGTTGGCGACATTTCCATGGCTTTATTCACAATGGCTTTTAGCTGAGTTGGCTTACCTCTGCGAAAACCACCATCAGCTGTTATGACAACACGGCTTTTGGCAGCATTTATGCGCTCAGCCAAAGCTTCGTGACTAAAACCACCATACACAACAGAATGCGCTGCACCTATCTTTGCACAAGCCAGCATGGCAATAACCTGTTCGGGTATCTGAGGCATGTAAATTGTTACGATGTCACCTTTTCGCACGCCCATAGCTTTTAAAATATTGGCAAACTCACATACTTCACGATTGAGCGCATGATAGGAGAATGTGCGAACATCACCCGGCTCACCTTCCCAGATGAGAGCCAACTTATTTTTATTTGCTGTTTTTAAATGGCGATCAATGGCATTGTGAACAATATTTGTTTTGCCATCCACAAACCATTTATAAAAAGGATGATTGGAATTATCAAGCACTTTATCCCAAGGCTTATACCATTCCAATTGACGAGCCTCATCTTCCCAAAATTGTTCACGATTTTCAATAGATGACTGATATAAATCGTCATACGATTTAACGGTAGCATAATCCACTACCTCTTGCGACGGGTAATAAAAATTTTTTGGATCCATCATTCTCTTTCAAATTATAACTGATTATTTTTCTGACTTTCAATCAATTTAGAAAGAGCTTATGATATTTTCAAGATTTAGCTATCTTTTTTTCTTCTAATTTATTTTCAGGAGTTTCAAAATAGTTTATTTTTCCCACACTATTGCTGCCTTCTGTTTCTTTCCATCCATTAGAATAGTTAGGTTCTTTTCGAAGCGAACATGCCTGAAATATTTAGTTTCTTTAATGAGAGTTTGCTTTTTAAGCACATCCATATTTACAAATTCATCGGATCCGTGATGATGAATACTGAAATACCCCACATTCATGGAAGTAACATTATGAAAAAAGTGTGAACCCAGTGAAGCATCCAACGGAAAATCGGGTAACCCCATTTCAACAATTACCCGGGCAAGCGATATCTGTGACCAATAAACGGGTATTCCGGTAAACCGATCACGTGTCCCCCATCTTCCCGGACCAACCAACACATATTCCCGACCTTCTTGTTCAAAATAATGATTGATCTCTGCAATTTCTTTACCCATCTCTTCGGTTTTGGTTCGATCGAAAACATCAATATTCATAAAAACAACATCCTGAATATGTTCTATTCTACCGTTACCCATACCTTTGTTTGATTGCAGCAGAAGCCTATCTGAAGCCACCTCATCAAAATTAATATCAGCGTTATTTTCAATTCTGATCAATGGTTTAATCTGCAATAGATATAAAGTTGGAAGATTACGACGACCTGCATCGAGATCCACTGCGAACTCAATTTCGACAGGTGCTCCCATGGCTTCTTTAAAAAATCGTAGAAGCATATCAAGCGTTTTCGCCAACGGAATATAATCGTACTTTAAAATATTAGAAAAATTGACAACCCTGGGACCACGTTTCTTAAAATCATTTACCAACCGATCGTAATTCATATCATAAACCATCGCACAATGCTTTAAGTTGCCATCTTCTTCGGCCTCTTTAATGCTTAACTTTAAAATAGATGCATCCTCACCTCCTTTATCCAATCTTAAATCGTCACTATCAAGATTAAGAGCATAAAAATGAGATTGTGAATCCTTTATCTGATCCTTTAATGAATTTAATTCAAGCTTTGGATATTTAGGACAGAAACGATAAGCTTTTTCCCCACCCACAACATATTTACCCAATCCTACACCCAAAACCGCAAAGCCATCCTCAGGTTTCATATACGAGAACGGATAATAATTATAGGATTGTGCCACTCCACTTATATGAGGATAAAAACGATTACCAACTCGTCCACCTACAACCTGTTGAATAATAACAGCCATTTTTTCCTCTTCAATCTTATAATTTACCGCATCGAAATATGCCCTCGCCGGATCGCTGAACATGGAAGCATAAACCAGTTTCACAGCCGTACATAGTTGCTTAAACCGAACCTTAATATCCGAACTGTTATTGGGTATCATAAATGTGGCATAAACACCAGCAAAAGGTTGCAGTAGACTATCTTCAAACAATCCTGACGAACGAATTGCCAAAGGACATGTTACCTGTTCTACTAATTGATAAAGTTTTTCGTTTACCTCATCGCTTAACGATGATTTTAAAAACAAGCGTTTAATATCATCATACTGATGCTCAACAAAAGCCTGATTATACAAATTGTTTTTTTCGATGAATCGGGTAAATTCCTCGGCTCCGATGATTGTGGTTGCTGGTATATCAACATTTATTTCCTGCACTATATCATCGAAATCGATATTCTCAATAAAGTTGCTTAAAAAAGCCATTCCACGTCCTTTACCACCAAACGATCCTTCACCAATGCGAACAATGTAGCTATGACTATTGACCAATGATTTTTCAAAAGGCACCACCCTTCCACGGAGCCGTTCAAGTCTAGCTTCTTCAAACACATCCAGAATAGCCTGCCGGAGCTTTGTATAACTCTCAAAATCTTCAATACGATATGGTCGCAAACGCTTGGCAATGGTAATTTCGCCACGTGCCATTAACCAGGTAGATATCCCGTTCCGACGGGCATGGTACAATAGTGACTCTGGAGGTACTTCTCCCAGACATTGAACAAATTCCTTCAGGTTATGTGCTTCAGCTACTTTAACTCCTCTACTGTTGGTAAAAACGAAATTCCCAAAACCCAGTCGCTGATGAATAAAATTATAGATATCAAGACTTAAGCTGTCTGAGTTTTTATCAATAAACTCAGCTCCTGCAGCCTCAGCTTTTAGAGCATTCGCAGGATCGGATGATTGTAAGAGCGTAGGAATAACAATTTTTGATTTAACGTATTTGATTAGTTCTACTCCTGCATTTTCGTCATCTTCTCCATTACGCTGATACTTTACATCAGAAATTACACAAATAAGATTATCAGTATATCTGTCAACAATTTCAACAGCATCCTCATAATTGCTAACTAGTAAAATTTTTGGTCGTACCCGCATTTTCAACATCCGATATACCTGCCCCAGACTTTCTTCCTCAAGAATTGCCTGCGTTTGTCTCATGATAATTGAGTACAACAAAGGAAGGTAACGGGTGTAATATCTTCGCGAATTTTCGACCAGGAGAATTATTCTTACATCACCAACACTCACATCCTTCTCAACGTTAAGTTTATCTTCCACATATTTAATCATGGCCAGAAAAACGCGTGAGTCACCGTTCCATACAAATACACGTTCAACATTATGGATATTACCACTGGCTTCGTCGAAAAACTTTAAGTCGGCATTGTTATTTACCAACAATAGAATTGGCACTGCAGGCTTTACCTCTTTGATACTTTGAGTAATCTGGAGGGGTTTTTGCTTATCCAGACCTGCCATCACAATCACCATTTCAAACTCACGATCTTTCATCAAAGCTACTGCCTCATTGGCATTAGTGACAGAGGTAATGCGGGGAGCCGTAAAAAGGTTCAGCTGCAAATATTCACCAGCAATTTTATCAAAGAAACGACCTTCGCGAACAATACTATAAGCATCATAATGATTCGCCACCAAAAGTATTTCGCGAACTTTAAAGGCCATTAATTCTTGAAAAATATCCTTATCCGTACGTCGACGATTGTAAATCTGTGATAATTCCAGTTGCTGATTGGGCTCCATAATATCTGAATTCGTTACAAAGCAAATTAAATGAAAATAATGGGTGAAAGAAATGATAATCGTTAAAGTGAAAGATTAATTACTATAATGATTCTATATTTATACTCTTAATCAATAAACCTAACCCATTCAATGAAATACCTAATCATTCTGATACTATTGGTACATACTGTGGTAATCGATGCACAGCAAAGCATTAAAGGGAAAATTATCAATGCCAATAATCAACCCATTTCCTATGCCACTATTGCTGTTATAGGTACCAATAAGGGCTGCTACTCCAACACCGATGGTTGCTTTGAATTGATATGCAATAAAGACAGCCTTTCTATAAGTTGCATTGGATATGTATCACAACAAATTAAGATTAATGATTGCTCCGACACATTATATATAAGGTTACAAAAGAGCGATATTGCCCTTAAAGAAGTGGTGGTGGCATCGCAAAAAAGGACGCTTAAAAAGGAGGATGACAAAGATAGAATTGCCTGCTCTGTATGTGCTTACAAAGGCATGGAAATAGTTAGTTTTATTCCCGTACCCAAAGGAAGCACCCTGAATAACCTAACTTTTTATTGCAAAAGAACACGCACCAAAAGAATAGCCGGATTGAGGCTTTACACCTATAATTACAAGTATGAACCGGAAGAAATTTTGATGACCGAAAATCTGGTAGTTGAGATAGCACCTTATTCCAATAAAATATCATTTGATGTAAAACAAATGAATATTGTAGTGCCGCAAAACGGACTTTATGCCGGACTGGTTTTTATGAATGCTAATACAGCAGAAATGAAGAAAAAGGACAAAACCAATCCATTTGTTTATTTAAGCACCAAACATCTGGTCAAACAAACTTTTACACGAAAATACAATGGCACATTCAAACCCGAGAATTTTCCATGCTCAGTAAATAAAGAAAGGATCAACAACCTGCAATGTAGTTATAGTTATTATTGATACAGACCTACCAGGTTTTGAAAACCTGGTAGGTCTATGCTATTTTCTACAGCATCCCCTTTGTACTAGGAAGTTGATCATTATATGGATCTTTGCGAATGGCCGCCCTGATGGCACGTGCCAGTGCTTTAAAGATACCTTCTATTTTATGATGCTCGTTGGCTCCTTCAGCTTTTATATTAAGGTTACATGCTGCCGCATCGGAGAAACTCTTGAAGAAATGATGGAACATCTCGGTAGGAGTATCGCCAATCATCTCGCGCTTAAACTCGGTTTCCCACACCAACCATGGTCGTCCACCAAAATCAATAGCTACCTGTGCCAGACAATCATCCATTGGCAGGCAAAAACCATAACGTTCGATACCACGCTTATCGCCCAAAGCCTTTTTAAAAGCTTCACCCAGCACAATAGCTGTATCTTCCATGGTATGATGCTCGTCAACATGTAAGTCACCATTGACCTCAACCGTTAAATCACATCCTGAGTGACGACCGATCTGCTCCAACATATGATCGAAGAAGTTTAGTCCGGTTGAGATATTGCATTTACCCGTTCCATCCAGGTTGACCGCCACCTTTATACTGGTTTCCGCAGTAGAACGTACCACCTCAGCACTACGCTCCGACTTAAACAGAAAAGCCGCCACCTCGTTCCATTGATCAGTAAGCAAGACACAAACATCTGCTAATCCTGCTTCGGCCAACATCTTTTCACCGGCTTCTTTACCTTGCAGCAAGATAGCCTTACAGCCCAGATTCTTTGCCATTTGCACATCCGTAATGCGATCACCTATCACAAAGGATCCTTCCAAATCGTAATCACCTTCGATATACTCAGTCAGCATTGCTGTACCCGGTTTACGCGAAGGGGCATTCTCTTCGGGAAGAGTCGGATCGATGTGTACCTTATCAAAAATGATTCCTTCATTTTCGAGGGCTTTCATCATTTTATTCTGAGCAGGCCAGAAAGTGTCCTCGGGAAACGAAGCCGTTCCCAGTCCATCCTGATTGGTAACCATGGCCAGGTAAAAATCGAGCTGTTGAGCTATTTTCGATAAATTCTGAAAAACAGCAGGGTAGAACTCCAGTTTTTCAAGACTGTCAACCTGATAATCAACAGGAGGTTCCACTATAAGTGTTCCATCCCGATCAATAAATAGTATCTTTTTCTTTTGCATTCAATTCTTCTCATTACAATGGCCTGGCCATCAATACACAATTGCTTTTTAACCACAGATTACGCAAATTTCACAAATTATTGTACCACATAGCGGCACTATTCGCGATAATCAGTGTAATTTGCAGTTCTTAATCATAATATACTAATAAAGGTCTTCTTCCCCATCCAAGAGAAGATCTAAACAAGTTTCTCTTATTTAATCACATTGGTTTTTAACCACACTTCCAGATATTGAGTCCAGTAAGCAACTGGTCGATCAGGAGCAAAACCAAATCCATGCCCTCCAATCGGAAGTATTACTTTGGTTACATCACCACCTTTGTTAAATAGGTTTTTGGCATATCGATCTGTATTTTCAACAGGCACCGCACCATCATCAATGGCATGGACCATTAGAGTAACAGGTGTTTTTTCTGATACCTGATTCTCCAACGAGAAATAATCAACCATACTTACAGCTGGATCATTTCCAATCAGATTTATCCGACTACCCATATGAGTACATGCCTTATCCATGCTAATGACAGGATACATCAAAATCGAAAAATCAGGTCGGACATCTTCCGGTGATCTGTTCTTATCAACAGGATTGGTAAACAGAGTAGAAGCTGAGGCAGCTAAATGACCACCAGCTGAAAAACCAATTACACCAACTCTGGCTGGATCGATATTAAACTCTTTGGCTTTTGAACGAACCAGGTAAACCGCTTGCTGAGCATCCATCAAAGGAACATAAGCCGGGTTATCAAAAAGGTCATCATCCGGCAATCTGTATTTTAACACAAATGCCTCAAATCCCAATTTATTGAACCATTCGGCAGCCATATAACCTTCATGATCGATAGCCTCACGGGCATATCCTCCTCCAGGAATGATAATGATAGCTGGTTTTGCCTCTTTACTTTTTACAGGATAATGATAAAGCTGAGGAACGGTTACTCGTGAAACACGGTTATTTATATCCTGCTCTTCAACCTGCACATCTTTATTCAAAGGGGCAGTACCTTCCCAAAGGTTGATTTTTGCTTTTTGACCGAACATTGTACTTGTAGTCAGTATTAATACACTTAATAATATTTGGATCTTTTTCATTGAGTTGGCTTTATCTATTTCTGATACGATTTCAATGCATTTAACAACTGGCTGTTTTCATCAGCTGTACCAACTGTTATTCTTAAGCAACCGGCACACAATGCAACCGAGGAACGGTCGCGTATGATGATTTCTTCATTAACCAGATAGTTGTATAACCCTTTTGCATCATCCACTTTTACCAGCAGATAGTTAGCGTCTGACGGATAAATCTTCTGCACGAAAGAGAATTGTTGTAAATCAACATCCAATCGGGTTCTTTCTTTAAGCAACAACTCTACCCACTGATGTTTATCCTCTTCTTTATCCAACAGTTCAGAAGCTTTCTCCTGCGTAAGTATATTAATATTATATGGATATTTAATACTACTCAACACTTTAATAATCGGAGCAGATGCAAATGCCATTCCCAGTCGGATGCCAGCCATTCCCCATGCTTTTGAGAAGGTCTGCAACACAACTAAATTTGAAAATTCATCAATTCGCTTTAATAAACTCTTCTCAGGAGCAAAGTCAATGTATGCTTCATCTAACACAACAATTCCATCAAACCCCTTAATTAAGGCTAACAAATCTTCTTCTTTAAAGCAATTTCCTGTTGGATTATTGGGTGAACACAAAAACAATAATTTAGAATTCTCATCTGTTGCAGCCAAAAGAGCGTTTACATCCAATTGAAAATCTTCGGTCAACAAAACCTTACGTACTTCAATATTATTGATATCGGCAGCAACCTGATACATACCATAGGTTGGATCAATACTTACCACATTATCTTTACCCGGCTCGCAAAAAGCACGAAATAATAAATCAATGGGTTCATCACTGCCGTTGCCCAAAAATATCTGGTCAGCCTTAACACCTTTTATAGTAGCAATTTTAGCTTTCAAATTTCGCTGATACGGATCAGGATATCTGTTGTATGGCTGATTGAATGGATTTTCATTGGCATCCAGGTAAACGGATGCAGATCCGGTAAATTCATCACGAGCGGAAGAGTAGGGCTTCAGCCCTTTTATATTTGATCGTAAAAGCTCATTAAGCGTTTTCATTTTTGCATACAGGTTAAAAAAGTTAATTCTTTCATTCTTTTCATACCAAAATAATCAATCCTTTCTTTTTCTTCGCTCAAGCCGCAAGGTTTTTCATTTCTTGTCTTGATACAAGAAACGAAACAAAGAAAATCAAGACTGCAATATGAATGATTACTGACTTTTGAAGTACTTAATTGCGGTCGGGTGATCTTCGAACAAGTTCTCAGCTTCCCGATCTTACTAAAGTCCATCTTCAACTCAATAATCATCCCTATTGAGGTCGAATCGTCATAATAAAAGTCAATCTTACAATGTTATTTCGACTCTTTAATTTTTTTAAGCCTAACAGTTACAGCATTTTTGTGGGCATCCAACTGTTCAGCAGCTGCCATAATCTCAATTGCGGGTCCAAGTTTCTGAATACCTTTCTCAGTTATTTTCTGATAGGTGATCTTCTTCATAAAACTCTCTGTACTCACACCACTGTATGATTTGGCATAACCATGTGTTGGCAATGTATGATTGGTACCGGAGGCATAATCACCTGCACTCTCCGGAGAATAATTACCCAGAAAAACAGATCCTGCATTTACCACTTTTGAAGCAATTTCTTCATCATCTCTCATCGACAGAATCAGGTGTTCAGGAGCATATTCGTTACACATCTCCAACATCTCTTCTACCGACTTCAATACAATCATACGACTGTTGTCCAAGGCTTTTTCTGCCACCTCTTTACGCGATAGTTGCTCAAGCTGTTGAGCCAATGTACTACCAACCTCGTCCAATAAAGCTTCGTTGTTAGTAACTAAAATCACCTGACTATCGGCACCATGTTCAGCTTGTGACAATAGATCGGCTGCAATAAAAGCCGGGTCTGCACTTTCATCAGCCATTACCATCACTTCCGATGGACCAGCCGGCATATCAATTGCCACATCTTTCAGACTGACTACTTGTTTAGCAGCAGTTACGAAGCGATTTCCCGGACCAAAAATCTTTGAAACAGAAGGAACTGTTTCTGTTCCATAAGCCATTGCCCCGATTGCCTGTATTCCTCCCAGCTTAAATATCTGCGTAACGCCAACCAGGTTGGCTGCATACAAAATAGCCGGATTTATTTTTCCATCCTTACCAGCTGGCGTGCATAACACGATTTCTTTACATCCTGCAATCTTTGCCGGAATAGCCAACATTAATACTGTTGAAAACAATGGAGCTGTTCCTCCGGGAATATAAAGTCCGACTTTTTCGATTGGTACAGCTTTTTGCCAGCATTGAACTCCAGGCATGGTTTCAATCACCTTTACCTCGCGAAGCTGAGCTTTATGAAAAGTCTCAATATTTTTCTTGGCCGTTAAGATGGCTTCTTTCAGATCGCTGCTAATATTAATGCAAGCCTCATCAATTTCTGTCTGCATCACCTTAAAATCATCCAGTTCAACACCATCAAACATTCTGGTATACTTGATTAATGCAGCATCTTTGTTTCGCTTCACATCGTCTAACACTCCACGAGCTGTATCGAACAAATCTTCCAGTCCATTATCAGGTCTTTCGAGCAAAGTAGCCCATGACTCTTTCTCAGGATATATTATTTTTTGCATCGTTACTCTTGCTAAATGAAATTTTTCTTCACTTAAATTCTATCTCGATCAAATGACCGTTACAAGATCATTTTCTCGATTGGAATCACCAAAATACCTTCGGCACCTAAATTCTTTAACTGCCCAATGATTTCCCAAAATTTCTTTTCCTGAATTACTGAATGCACAGAACTCCATCCTTTATCAGCCAATGGCAGAATAGTCGGACTTTTCATTCCTGGTAAAACTTCAACAATCTCATCCAGTTTATCGTTAGGCACATTCATCAAAATATATTTATTTGAATTTGCAGCCATTACTGCGTTTATGCGGAAGATAATTTCATCCAGCAACTGCTGCTTCTCAGCACTCAAGTTTGGTGCTGATACCAACAAAGCCTCAGACTGCATTACCACTTCCACTTCCTTTAAACGGTTTGCAACCAATGTACTTCCCGAACTAACTATATCACAAATACCATCTGCCAATCCAATACCCGGAGCAATTTCAACTGAGCCAGTTATCTCATGGATATCGGCTTTAATATTTTTTTCTTTCAGAAATTTTTCAAGAATAACAGGGTAAGAAGTGGCAATTTTCTTTCCTTCAAAATACTCTGTTCCTGCGTACTCATCCGCTTTTGGTACTGCTAATGATAAACGACATTTACTAAAGCCCAATCGTTTTGCAATAGTCAGGTCAAAGCCTTTTTCTGCCATTTCGTTTTCACCAACAATTCCTATATCAGCTACCGAATCAGCAACTGTCTGCGGAATATCATCATCACGCAAAAACAAAACTTCAATTGGAAAATTTGGTGAAGAAGCAACCAGCTTACCACTGCCGGCATTGAATTTAATACCTGCTTCTTTTAATAGTCTCAAAGAGTCTTCATTTAAACGACCTTTTTTTTGTAATGCAATTCTGATTTTGGTTTCCATTATGGTTATGATTTAATAATTTTTAATATAAAAGGCTCACCCGTTAACGGATAAGCCTTGTCTTTAATTTTTTATATAAGAATTCCGACTTATCCCTGAGGATTAGTATGTAAATGATGGAATTTATGATGTCTGTTATAATTCATGTTTATAAAAATAAAAAAAGGCTTACCACTTTGGTAAGCCTTGATAAATATTGTTTAAAGTATACACATATCAATCACCGCCTACCGTACTTGCAGGTTTAAATGATGATGATGATGGATACGATTTGCCATGTCTTCTGAATAATTTGATACAAATGTAAAGGTTAAAACGACAATTACAAACTAATTATTAAAATAATCAGATTAATTATAAGAGAATTGATTTACCTTTTCCTGATTTGCGCTCGCAAAACGAGCATATTTCTGATCTGTTCCCTTAATATGATTCACCAACCATTGCTTCAAAAAGTTGGTTACTTCAAGCGACAGAATCATTTTACCATCAGATATTTTGGTATGAAATGCCTGCGCTTTTTCAATAAATTCCTCATGTTGTTTTTTATGATCCTCAAACTCAGGATATCCGATTCGTTTCATATATGCTTCTTCGCGAGCAAAATGCGTTTTGGTATAATCCAACAATCCATTTATCAACTCCTGAAGTTGTAATTTTGGTGAATTGTTTTTTATACCATCATAAAAACTGGTTAATAAATTGAATAACTTTTTGTGTTCATTGTCTATTTCGACATTGTTTACTGATAGGTCATTTGTCCACATGTGTAATAGTTTAGTTTGTCCCAATCACGAAAATAATGCTTTATGACAATCAATATGTTAATCCAATGTTAAAATACCTAAATTCTGAAATAATTATAATAAATATATTCTTTGAATCTAAATTTTGTTTGTGTGCAGGTTTCATTTAATTTCGGCACAAATATTAATTGCTATGCAAGTAACAAAACATGTTCCCAATTTCTTAACTAGCCTTAATGTATTTTGTGGCACCCTTGCCACTTTTCTGGCTCTAAATGGGATGATACAGATTGCCATCTGGTTAATTTTTATTGGCGCTCTTTTTGATTTTAGCGATGGATTTGCTGCAAGGGCATTAAAAGCCTATAGCGAAATAGGTAAAGAACTGGATTCATTGGCCGACCTGATTAGCTTTGGAATGGCTCCAGCTGCCATATTATCCTCTATTATCCGTATAAAAGTAATGGGAGATTTCTCTGTTTCATTTGCAGATATGCAAACACCTGAGAAATTTTGGATCTTAAGTCCCTTTATTCTGGTAGTATTCGCTGCTTTGCGTCTGGCTAAATTCAATGTTGATACTCGTCAGACAGAAAACTTTCTGGGATTAACCACAACGGCTACCGGAATATTCACAGCCTCCTTTGCATACCTATTCCTAAATAAAACTGATTGGTTCAATTGGTTATCACCCATTTTAATACTGGTAGCAGTTCTAATATTCAGCCTTTTACTTGTGAGTGAAGTTCCAATGTTCTCACTAAAGTTCAAAAACTTTAAATGGGCAGAAAACAAGGAACGCTTTATTTTACTGGCAATAGCAATTATTTCTATTGCAATATTGGGATTAGGAGGAATTGCTGCAACTATCCTATATTACATTACTGTATCGGTTTTTAAATGGATTATCGCAGCCAAAAACTAAGATGATTTAATTATCAATATCAACAAAAACGCCCGAACTAGAAAGTCCGGGCGTTTTTTATTTAGATATCTGTCTAGTCCTGAAATAGCGTTACACAATAAGTAAAGCTATGACAGAAGAAGCTAAAAGAAAGTACATTAAGCGCACACAGAAAGATTACTCTAT
>JAFMVE010000052.1 GCA_025499705.1 Carboxylicivirga caseinilyticus | reverse complement strand
GTGGGGAGAGCAGGATTCGAACCTACGAAGACATAAGTCAGCGGAGTTACAGTCCGCCCCAGTTGGCCACTTTGGTATCTCCCCAATTGCATTCAATATTTTAAAATTTTCCGGTAACCCTTTGGTTACTTATCGGAGCCGGTGGAGGGACTCGAACCCCCGACCTGCTGATTACAAATCAGCTGCTCTAGCCAGCTGAGCTACACCGGCAGGGTGGGTAAGCTACCCACATCGCACTGCTACAACCGTCTACCCTTGCTGCCGTCAAGCCCTGGGGGAATTCAACAGGAGCTAGTCGTATGAGACTTACCCGTGTTTGTGATTGCGGATGCAAAAGTAAAACAAAACTCAATTCCTGCAAATAATATGCACTACTTTTTTTGTCTTGTTTCTGTAAAATGGTGAAAATGAAAAACAAAATTTTACATCTTTTTTCATTCAGACTTATTCTTTAACCAAATGAAGGCTGTTTCAAGTGGATTTTGTAATTTAGTTGAATTATAAATTTTAAAAACCCTGATTATGGAAAAAACAAATGCACCTTGGTCGAAAACTGCTTTGACTTACGGAATTTATTTAGGTGTGATCTCAATTCTTTATTCGGTTATTATCTATGTTGCCGGTATGATTGGTAATAAACCACTAAGTTATGTTTCTTACCTTATAACAATTGGTATTTTAATATGGGCTATGTTAACGTATAGAGATAAAGTTAATGGTGGTTATATGAGCTACGGAACAGGTGTTGGTCTTGGGTTTATGACAGCCTTGATTGGTGGAATATTAGGTTCTATCTTTTCCTACATTTTAATGACTGTTATTGATCCATCTATCCCGGATCAACTTTTTAATATGGCTATAGAGGAAGCCATTGCTAAGAATCCAGAGGTTGAGCAGAATTTGGATATGGTGGAAGGAATGATGAGAAAAATGATGAGTCCAACAGCACTTGCTCTTTTTGGTGTAGTTGGATCTGCTATTGGAGGCGTAATTATTTCTCTTATCTTAGCTGCCATCTTCAAAAAAGACAAACCAATGTTTGAAGAAGCACAGGCTGAATAGAGAATATGGATTTATCGATAATTGTACCATTATATAACGAGGAAGAATCGTTAAACGAATTATTAAGCTGGATCCGACGAGTAGTTGACTCGTTGGATCTTTCTTATGAAGTATTGTTTGTAGATGATGGAAGTTCAGATACTTCATGGAAGGTAGTGGAAGAGTTGAAGGAGTCGAATCCAATGGTACGAGGCATCCGCTTTAGAAGGAACTATGGAAAGTCAGCAGCTCTTTATTGTGGCTTTGATGCTGCTGAAGGTAATGTGGTGATAACCATGGATGCTGATCTTCAGGATAGCCCTGATGAAATACCGGAACTGGTTCGTTTGGTGAAAGAGGGAGGTTATGATCTGGTAAGTGGATGGAAAAAGAAAAGATTTGATCCAATTGGCAAAACCTTACCGAGTAAGCTGTTTAATAGAACCGTTCGCATGGTTTCCGGTATTAAACTGCATGATTTTAATTGTGGCTTAAAGGCTTATCGAAAAGAAGTAATTAAAAGTATTGAGGTTTATGGTGAGATGCACCGCTATATTCCTTTGATTGCAAAACAGGCTGGTTTTTCAAAGATTGGCGAGAAAGTAGTGCAGCATCAGGAACGCAAATATGGAGTTTCCAAGTTTGGTATAGAGCGAACGGTTAAAGGATTTCTGGATCTGCTGTCAGTAACATTTATCTCTAAGTTTGGTAAGCGACCAATGCATCTTTTTGGAACCTTGGGTACTTTAATGTTTGCCGTGGGTTTTGGTTCTGCACTTTGGTTAGGGGTTCGAAAACTTTGGGCTGTTTATCACAATATATCGGCTCCATTGGTTACTGAGAGTCCATACTTTTATATTGCATTAACTTCAATGCTATTAGGAACGCAACTTTTTTTGGCTGGTTTTCTTGCTGAGTTGGTTTCTCGTAATGGATCAGAACGAAATAAATACCATATATCAGAAACGATCGATTAATGGAGTTTTATAGTAACATATCCGAGATGTATGATCAGCTGTTTCCCTTTAATGAGAAGCAGCTTTTATTTGTAGAGAAAGCAGTTAGTGGTAAATTAGCTCAAAAATCTATTCTTGATATGGGTTGTGGAACCGGTTCTTTGGCGATTGCAATGGCTCGGAGAAGTGCAAAAGTAAGAGCTTTTGATTTTGACGAGAAGATGATTGCCAAGGCGGAAGAAAAGCGTCCGCAAGCCCTGGATTTGCAATTTCGTAAAGGAGATCTGCGTACTTTTTTGGATGATTATCCATCAATGCTTTTTGATAGTATTTTGTGTTTGGGAAATACTATGGTTCATCTGGATGAACAGGCTGATGTGCTGAAGTTATTCTGGAATGTTAAAAATAAACTGAAACCCGGTGGAAAGTTTATTTTCCAGATCGTTAATTACGATAGGGTGTTAAGTCAGAATGTTGATCATTTGCCGATGATTGAATCAGGTGATCTGAGTTTTAAAAGAGATTATATCCACCGTCGTGATGGAAAGATAACCTTTAATACAACTTTAAGTTTTAAAGGAAATACGATAACTGAAAATCAGGTTGAATTACTTCCGTTGTTAAAAAGCTGGCTGGAAAAACCACTAAAAGATTTGTTCTCAAGAGTTGAATTCTATGGAGGCTTTGATCGATCTGAATGGAATGAGGAAACCTTTCATTTAGTAGTTGAGGCAACTTTATAATTCTTTTAGCATCACAGCTACTTTTTTGTCAATTGCGAAAGTTAGTTCTTCAGCTTTTAATTGATCAATATTTTTCCATCTAAAACTTTGTTCCCCTTCTATATCTTTTATATCAAAGGGTTTATCAGATGTTTTAATTTCTTTCCATTGATCAGATTCAACGAGATAATAGATGCTGATTAATTGAGTATTCTCAAAAAACAGAGCCTTCTGAAAGTAATCGGTGGTATAAAAATGCTTTTTGATTTCAATCGCTATACCCAGTTCTTCATCGAATTCGCGTTTCAGACAATCAATGGTTCCTTCTCCATATTCTAATCCTCCTCCCGGAAATTTGCACATATACATACCCATGCGGTGCTCATCTGTGAGTAAAACTTCGTTGCTAGGATTTATTAAAAGTCCATATACTCGAAGGTTAAAAGGTTTATGATAGACCATTTAAAGAAAGAAAAACACCGGGCCTGAAAATGTAAACCGCGAGCAAGGCTATGCGTAATTGGCCCGGTGGGTTAAACAAAAATTTGTTGTTCTACAAATGTAATAATTTCATCAGCATCTTTGGGGTGAAACCAGTGCATTTCTTTGTCACGGAGAAACCATGATAGCTGTCGTTTTGCATATCGCCTGGAATTTCTTTTGATCAGTTCGATAGCTGTCTGAGCATCGTATTCTCCGTCCCAATGGGCAAAAATTTCTTTGTAGCCTACTGTGTTCAAGGCATTTTCGTTTTTAAGATGGTAGAATTGACGGGCTTCATCAAAGAGGCCATCCTTTATCATCATGTCGACGCGATGATTGATTCTGTTGTATAGTTCATCACGATCCATGTCGAGCCCAATTCTGATGATGTTAAAGGGGCGTTGACGTGTGGAGTTCGTACGTAGTGCGCTGTATGGTTTTCCGGTCATCAGGCAAACTTCAACGGCATGCATAACACGTTTGTGATTTTTCAGATCAACTTCGTTGTAAAAGTCAGGATCGAGCATTTTTAATTGTCTTCTGATGGCATCCAGGCCTTCTTTTTCGTACAGGTCCATTACTTCCTGACGAAGTTCAGGGTCGATGGTGGGCAGGTCATCGATACCTTTACAAACAGCATCAATATACATCATCGAACCACCTGTTAAGACAAGTGTGTTGTGTTTTTGGAATAGTTCTTCAGAAAGTTTCAATACATCCTGTTCAAATTGCCATGCATTGTAATAGTCGCTTACAGAATGTGTGCCTACCATGTGGTGTGGAACAACAGCTAATTGTTCTTTGGTGGGAGCAGCAGTTCCAATTTTAAGATCTTTGTAAATCTGACGACTGTCAGCTGATATAATCTCAGTGTTGAAATGTTTTGCAATTTTTAAACTGGTATCAGTCTTTCCAATTCCGGTTGGTCCAACCAATACCACCAGGTGTTTTGTCATTTCGGCAGGCAAATGTTAATAGTAATCAGAATCTTCACTTTCGAAATCTAAGTCGTCCAATGACGAAAAATCCAACGAATCGATTGAGCCATCAAACTCATCTTCATGAAAATTTATTTGCTCTTTTCTTATATTTCCGGTTAAATCGCCCATTTGGATTTGTTCAGGAGCTTCACCGTCATTTCTATAGCACATTGGTTTTTCAAGATCGCCATCAGCGGTATTAACCACTTCAATGAAAAAAGCGCGTTCTGAGAAAAAATCAAATACGTAAAGCATTCGCTGACCAACTTCATAAATATATTCAGTCAGCATGGTGTCCTGCATTGTTCTTAAGTTGGCCGAGTCAATATCAGCCATGTCAAAGAGGGTAATTTCAGTTTCCTTATTCCACTCTTTGTCGGTCGTAAAAAACGAGGCCATCTGTGTAGCGTCGTATTTTAGTAATTCCTGTATAAAATTATGGAGATCAGCAAATGTGAGTTTGTCATCAACAGCAATCTCCTTCACAAAATCGTCCTTCTCGTCTGATAATAATCTAAGGTAAATGATCATATATCCTCAGTTTTTTGTTGCGTGCTTGTTGTCTGACCTGCAAAAGTACTAAAAAGAATGTTTACAATTTTTATTTTTTGCATGTCTATTGTCGGGTTAATAACGTTTGTGCGTTTGCTTGGTTTCAAAAGAGTGATTATATGGATATTTTTATGTTTGAATGGAACGTTTTATTGTTTTAATTGTTGCAATGATTAAGATGAATAAACTCTTTTTATTTAAGTGAATCATTTAAAAGTAAATTATGAATTGGAATAACTTATTCAAATTTGTGTTTTTATTTGTTGTTATAAGCTTGGTGGGTTGCGGGCAGTCTAAGAATAATGGAGCTCAGTTAAATGTAGCTAGTAACCAAACTGAGTCTGCTTTGCTAAATACTAATGATAACGGAGAGTTGTCGTATAAAAAACATTGTATGTCTTGTCATCAGAAGGATGCAGGGGGTATACCAAAGATGTATCCACCGCTATCAAAAAATAGTGTTATATCAGGTGATAAGGATAATCTAATTAAAATAGTTCTGAATGGTATGTCTGGTGAAATTGAGGTGGATGGAATTAAATATAATGGGGTGATGGCTAGTTATCGAAATTTATCAGATGCAGAAATTGCTTCGGTTTTAAATTATCTGCGTTCCAACTTTGGTAATGAAGGTGAAATGATTACTCCAGCTCAAGTTAAAGCATTGCGTTAATAGTATGATTCCTTAGAATCACTACTTTTGTTACTGACAAAACAAATTACTTAGGTTTCTCAAATGAAAAATGATAAAAAGGGTTTTGTAACCCGTTCACTACATACGCCTTATCCAAAGCAAGATGCTTATAATGCACTTCATATGCCTGTTTATGATGGTGTTGCTTATGAATTTGATAGTGCAGAAACAATTGAAGAGGTCTTTGCAGGAAAGCAGGTGGCTCATGCATACTCAAGAACATCTAATCCAACAGTTGAATACTTTGAGCATAAAATGAAATCGGTGACCGGAGCACATGCTGTTGTTGCCTTGTCTTCAGGTATGGCTGCAATATCGAATGTGCTTATCGGTTTGGTTGAGAATGGTGGTAATATTGTTGCATCCAATCATCTTTTTGGTCATTCATATGCCTTACTGAAACAAACATTGCCCTCGTTAGGGATTGAGGTGCGATTTGCAGATATGACAGATGAAAAAGTTGTTGCTGACGCTACAGATGAGAAGACCAGAGTTTACTTTTTCGAAACGATAACCAATCCTCAACTTGAGATTGTTGATATTGAGAAGATATCGCAGCTTGCTATTCAGAACAATGTTGTTGTTGTGGTAGATAGTACTATTACACCACCCTATGTTTTTGAATCTAAGAGATTTGGGGTTGATATTGAGGTTATGTCAACGACTAAGTTTATTTCGGGAGGTGCTGCTGCATTTGGAGGGGTGGTGATTGATAATGGTACTTTTGATTGGAGTAAATTACCTGCCTTGAAGGAGTGGTCAGCTAAATTTGGTCAGAATGCTCTTGTTGCCCGGATACGCAAGGAGATCTTCAGGCACCTTGGAGGTACCATGACTGCTCATACGGCTCATTATATGAATATGGGTCTCGATATTATGGCTTTAAGGGTAAATAAATGTGTTGAAAATTGTAGGGCTCTGGCTGAGTATTTTGAGAGTCATTCCAAAATAAAATCATATCGATATCCCGGATCAGACACCCATGAAGGTTATGATTTGGCAGTTAAGCAGTTTGAGGGTAAGCCTGGAGCTGTGATGACATTTGATTTGGAATCGCAGGAGGCGTGTTTTCAGTTTTATAATCGATTGCAATTGATACGTAGAGCAACCAATCTGAATGATAATAAAACATTAGCCATTCATCCGGCATCTACTATATATGCTGAGTTTACCGATGAAGAGAAGAGAGAAATGGGAATCCGATCAACGATGATTCGTTTATCAGTTGGTATTGAGGATTCTGAAGATATTATTGCAGATTTTAATCAGGCTCTTGACTTCTAATATATTATATCGAAGCAAATTTATTTGGCTGGCAGTTTTATTGCTTCTGTTTCAGAATGTATGGTCGCAGAATGATACGGTTAAGACAAATCTGTTGGAGTGGGGCGTTGGGTTGGCAGAAGAAGTGTTGGATGCGGTTACATGGGAGAAGGGAAGGCATGTGGTTTCGGTTTATCCAGCAGCAGGTTATTCTCCACGCACAGGAATTGAAATTGGGGTTATGCCAGTCTGGCGAATCGGATCTTTGAATAAGGAGATGAATCGCCCAACTACTCTGGCGTCATCATTTCAGGTATCAACAAAAGGAATGTACGAAGTTAAGCTCGACTTGATTTCATACTGGAGAAACAATTGGTCGTTAAGCTCCAAACTCCAATATCTTTTTCTGCATGATGAGTTCTTTGGAATAGGCAATGGAATAAAAGCGGAACCTTTTACTCAATACGATTTAAATTCATTTGTATTTACTTCAGATATTGCCAAAGGATTAAATGATCAGTTTTTTATTGGATTAAGGCTCGATTTTAACAGTAATAGGCATGATAATATTGAAGGTGGTTTGTTGAATGAGCTTATATCAGGATATAAGGGCGGTTGGGCTAATGGAATTGGACCTGTGTTTATATTCGATAATCGAAATGATGTATTGTATCCTGAAAAAGGATGGTTAATTACAGGATCGACTCTTTTTTATAATAATTATTTGGGAAGTGACTTTGATTTTAATTTGAGTTTAATTGATATTCGACGTTATTTTCCTATTCTAAAAGAGAATAATATTCTGGCAGCTCAGCTGGTCTTGAATTCTTCTTCAGGAAATGTACCTTTTTACAAATTGCCATCTGTTGGAGGTAAGTATAATCTCCGCGGAATTCCTCATCCCTATAAATATATTGATAAAGCAAGCTGGTTTACTCAGTTTGAATGGCGTCAGAAAGTTTGGTGGCGTATTGGTGCTGTAGGTTTTGGTGGTTTAGGTAAGGTGATGCCTGATTTTAGTTCCTCCTGGTTTTCCGATCTTCATGCTGTTGCGGGTTTTGGGTTGCGTTTTCAGGCTTTACCAAAGGATGGTTTGAATTTTAGAATGGATTATGGTTTCTCAAACCATAATGAGAGTGGGGTATTCTTTACGATTCGGGAAGCTTTTTAATTTCTTTGATCTTAATTTACTTAATCATATCAATAGCATATGATTAAAATTCATTGATGAAAAATATTTATTTATTTGAAAATTAAAGTCTTGTGTTATATCCTATTGTAAAAATAGGATTAATACCGGATTAATCATTTGTTTTTTATAAGACTTTGATTGATATTTGCCTATGTAAATAGTAAATAAGTAGGATATGTTTCCAAAGAAGGTATATTATGGATTAAGATTTGTTCTGGCTCTAGCAATTCTGCCTGAAGGTAGACTGAGAGGAGTGGCGGAGATAGCTGAGAATGAAGATCTGCCGTTGAAATTCCTTGAGGCTATTGCAGTTATCCTTCGCAAGAAAGGAGTTGTTGATGTTAAAAGAGGAGCCGGAGGAGGTTATTTTTTGGCGAGGCCATTAAAGGATATTACACTGTATGATTTAATGAGTGTTTTGGATGAGAAAATGGAAAAGCCTATAGAAAAAGAAGGAAATAATGCCAATATAGCTTCGGCTATATTTCTCCAGGAAGTCAAGGACGAATATGATGAGGTTTTGAAAACTTTTACGCTTGATAAGCTAAAGGCGCACTATAAAGAAGAAAATGATCACATCATGTATTATATCTAAAAAAAAGTGATAACCATAAAATATTAAAACCATGAGCAAAATAGCTGAAAACGTTACCGCCTTGATAGGTAACACACCGTTGGTAAAAGTAAATAAGTTAGCTGAAGGAGCTTCAGCAGAGGTAGTTGCCAAGTTGGAATTTTTTAATCCGGCAAGTTCGGTAAAAGATCGTATTGCATTTGCAATGATAACTGATGCCGAGAAAAACGGAAAGATAGATAAAGACACAGTATTGGTTGAACCAACCAGTGGAAATACTGGAGTAGGTTTGGCTTTTGTAGCAGCTGTGAAGGGTTACCGCCTGATTCTTACAATGCCCGAAAGCATGAGTATCGAACGTAGAAAGTTGCTGAAAAAATTTGGTGCTGAGCTGGTTCTTACACCAGCTGAAAAAGGCATGAAGGGAGCCATTGAAAAGGCAAATGAATTATCTGAAGAGTTGCCTAAAGCATTTATTCCTCAGCAGTTTAATAATGCTGCCAATCCTGAGGTTCACAGAAATACAACTGCCTTGGAAATTTGGAATGATACGGATGGTAAAGTTGATATTTTTGTTGCAGGTATCGGAACAGGAGGTACGATTACCGGTGTTGGCGAAGTTTTAAAACAGAAGAATCCGAACGTAAAAGTGGTGGCTGTTGAGCCAGAATCTTCACCTGTTTTATCGGGTGGAAATCCTGGACCGCATAAAATTCAGGGTATTGGAGCGGGTTTTGTTCCGGGTGTTTTAAATACCGAAGTTTATGACGAAGTGATTCGTGTATCAAATGAGGATGCCATTGAAACAGCACATCATGCTGCGGTATGCGAAGGTATTCTTTGTGGATATTCTTCAGGTGCTGCTCTTTGGGCTGCATTAGAGGTTGCAAAACGTCCTGAGAATGCTGGTAAAAGAGTTGTAGTTGTACTACCGGATACAGGCGAACGCTATTTGAGCACATTTAATATCGATTAAGGATATCAGATTCAAAGGGCATTTTTTAACCACATTACAAATGTCCTTTGAATAGCATTCATTAACCATAAATACACCGTTATGAATAGTTCGATTATATCCATTTCTGCTCTCTCCAAACGAATGCCCTGAGGGGCTTCATAATCCATTTGCAAACAAGTCGGTTTGCTCTTTACTTCTAAAATTTTTTTGTCGACGAGTTATCGTCATGGGATTGTATTATCTAAATTATAAGTAAATGTCAAATATAGCAGGTAGCAATGTTTTGCCAGTCGAATTATTGGGGAAGGCAGATGAACTGGTTAAAGAGTTATCAAAAGATCAGTTGATTTGGTTAGGAGGATACTTATCTGGTATTGGACTTCAAAATGAAGGAACCATTGTTGATGTAACACAATCAATTGCTGAATCTACCTTAACTATCCTTGTGGGATCACACTCGGGAAATTCAAATATTGTTGCAAATGCAATACAAAATCAAGCAAGTTTAATTGGGGTGAAAGTCGAGGTGAGTAATATGCTTGATTACAAAGTGAAGAAACTGAAAGATGAATCAAATGTAATAATTGTTGTTTCTACACACGGTGAAGGAGAACCTCCTGCAGCAGCTGAAGAATTATACAAGGTTCTGGATACAAAAAGAGCTGGCGATTTATCAGGTGTTAATTTTGCAGTGATTGCTCTTGGAGACAGTAGTTATAAAAAGTTCTGTCAGACGGGTCTCGATTTTCATGACCGACTCATTTCAAGAGGAGCTAAAGCATTGGCCGAAGCAGTTTTACTTGATGTTGATTTTTTGGATCAGCTTGAGACTGTTGTTGCCGGTACTTTGGATTTGTTTGGGTCAATAAATACCGTTTCTAAACCTCAGATTTCTTCAAAAAGTACAATTGTATCTACAGCTAATAAAATTCATCAGGCTGAAGTGCTTGACAAGGTGAATCTAAATGGCCGAGGATCAAAGAAAGAAACCTATCACATAGAGCTTTCATTGGAAGATTCGGGATTGGAATATGAACCAGGTGATGCTTTGGAAGTTTTTGCCATTAATAATGAAGAGCTGGTTAATCAGATTATTACCAAGCTTAGCCTTGATAAAAAGCAGCAAGTTCAAATAAAGGATGAAACGGTATCATTGGCTGATGCATTAAAATACCATCGAGAAATAACAGTTGTGACATTGCCCGTTATTAAAAAGTTATCGGCTTATGTGAATGAATCAGACCTTGATACTTTACTTGATAACATTGATGAATTGGATGTTTATCTCGAAGGTCGCGATTTGTTTGATGTGATAACTGATTATGATTTCAAACTGAATGCTCAGCATTTGGTCGACTCTCTTCGATCTTTTATGCCACGGGCTTATTCTATTTCTTCAGCTCAATCGGAGGTTGGTGATGAAGTGCATATAACTGTGGGAGCTGTTCGTTATGAAAAAAATGACAGGTTGCATGAAGGAGCTTGTTCTGTGTTTTTGGCCGATCGTATCGAAGTGGAAGAGAAAGTGGGAGTAAGGGTAAAAAGAAATGAAGGTTTTAAGTTACCTGAACAGGATAAATCAATAATAATGATTGGCCCCGGAACAGGCATTGCTCCATTCAGATCATTTATTCAGGAACGGGCTGAGCAAAGTGCTGAGGGTAAAAACTGGTTGATTTATGGAGATCAACATTTTGAAACTGATTTTCTGTATCAGGCAGAATGGTTAAAACATCGGTCAAACGGTGTGATTAATAAAATTGATGTGGCATTCTCACGCGATCAGGAAGAGAAAGTATATGTTCAGCATCGATTACTTCAGAAAAGCAAAGAAGTATATAAGTGGTTAGAGGATGGAGCCTACATTTATGTGTGTGGTGATAAAAACAATATGGCAAAAGACGTTAGAAATGCTTTCCTCGAGATTCTTCAAAATGAAGGTGGATTGAATAAAGAGCAGGCAGAAGAGAAACTATTTGAATTACGAAAGTTGAATCGTTATCAGGAGGATGTTTACTAACCTCATTTACCACACTTAAATATAAATCATGACCAAAATTAAAAATATACCCCAACCGCAGCAATGGAAACCATCGGAGGTTGAGCATATTAAAATTAAAAGTAATTATCTGAGAGGAACATTAGTTGAAAGCCTTGATGATTCTATAACAGGAGCCATTGCTCCGGATGATACCCAACTGATCAAGTTTCATGGTAGTTATCAGCAAACAGATAGAGATCTGGATGATGAACGAAAGCGTCAAAAGCTTGAGCCATTATACAGTTTTATGATCAGGGCACGTATGCCGGCTGGCGTTTCATCATCACAGCAATGGATTGCCTTTGATAAATTATCAGATCAATATGGTAATGGTACATTGAAGTTAACAACACGCCAGGCTTTTCAATTACATGGTATCATTAAACGAAATCTTCGTCAGACAATGAAAGGTATCAATGATGCTTTGCTCGACAGTATTGCTGCCTGTGGCGATGTGAACCGAAATGTGATGAGTACTTCTAATGAAGGCTTATCTCCTGTTGTTGTTGAACTGGCAGCATTTGCCAATACTATCAGTGACCATTTGTTGCCCAAAACAACTGCATATCACGAGATATGGTTGAATCAGAAATTAATAGCCGGAGGTGAGCAGGATGAGGAGCCAATTTATGGAAAAACTTATTTGCCGCGTAAATTTAAAATTGCCATAGCTGTTCCGCCCTATAACGATACCGATGTTTTTGCCAATGATATAGGATTAATAGCCATTGTTGAAAAGGATCAGTTAATTGGATATAATGTAGCAGTTGGCGGTGGAATGGGTAAAACATACGGTCTTGCCGAAACCTATCCTCGTTTGGCTGATGTTATTGGTTTTGTAACGAAGGATAAAGCTCTGGATGTGGTTGAGGAAATCGTTAAGGTGCAACGTGATTTTGGCAATCGTGAAAATCGTAAACTGGCCCGTTTGAAGTATACAATTGATCGAATTGGTATTGATGCTTTTGTAAATGTTTTAGAAACACGATTGGGGTTTGAGCTGGAAGCATCAAAACCGTATCATTTTGAGAGTAATGGTGATGTTTTTGGATGGAAAAAAGCTGCCGATGGTAAGTGGTTTACAGGTTTGTTTATTGAGCATGGCAGAATAAAAGATACCGAAACCTTAAAATTAAAGGAAGGATTACGAAAAGTGGCTGAATTACATGCCTGTGATTTTCGTTTAACTGGAAACCAGGGGTTGGTTTTGGGCAATATAGCAGAAAGTAAGAAAGAAAAGATTCAAACCATTTTAGTGGAATACGGGATTGGAGAAGGAGAAAAATTGAGTGGTTTACGAAAGAATGCCATTGCTTGTGTAGCACTAAATACCTGTACCATGGCTTTTGCTGAGGCAGAGCGTTACTTGCCAAAGCTCATTGATAAACTGGATTTGCTTCTTGCGAAAACCGGGCTAACGAATGATGATATTCTTATTCGAATGACTGGTTGTCCAAATGGATGTGGCCGTCCGTTTTTAGGTGAGATTGGATTGGTAGGACGAGCACCTGGAAGGTATAACTTGTATCTGGGAGCTGGTTTCTCAGGAAATCGATTGAATACTCTTTACAAAGAGATGGTTGATGAAGATGAAATCTTAAGCTTGTTGGAACCATTGTTCAAACAATATTCTGAGGAAAGATTAAGCGGAGAACGCTTCGGAGATTTTGTCATTCGAAAAAAGATAATTAGTCCGGCTAATGAGATAAAAGTGGTAAAATAATCTGCAGCTATGAAGGAAAAAAGATACAGGAGCATTGTTAAAACTATCTCATGGCGAATAACCGGAACGATAGATACTTTTCTGGTTTCGTACCTGATAACAGGGAAAGTGGGAATTGCAGCTTCCATAAGTGGTGTAGAGGTTTTTACTAAACTGTTGCTTTATTATTTACACGAGCGTGTATGGAACAGAATTAAGCTGGGACGAGAAAAGATGGCAGATCCGGAATATCAGATTTAGAAATTATTTAATGTATTGAGATATGAATTTTTTACCGGTTGCAATTGACATAGAAAGAGAGTCCATTTTAATAATTGGAGGAGGAAAAGTGGCTATCCACAAAATAGAATCTCTCGAAAAGTTTACACATAATATTAAAATAATTGCGTTAGATGTTGTTGATGAAATCAGGGAAAGAGGATTTATCGAGATCGTTGAAAAAGCTTACGAACCTGCCGATTTAAAAGGTCATCTATTGGTATATGCAGCAACCAATAACCACGAACTCAATAGTCAGATAAGGGCTGATGCTTTAAATTACAGATGTCTGGTAAATGTTGTTGATAAACCTTCCAACTGCGATTTTATTTCACCTGCCATCTATAAGAAAGATCAAATGACGGTAGCTGTCAGTTCAAATGGTGAAAATGTTTATGCAGCTATTAACTGGAGAAATAAAATAAGAGAATTAGGAGAGAATGGAGAACTTCCGGAAGTAAAGTCTAAAGAAGAGTCTCGTTTTTAATTAGTAACCATTAAAACCATTCATATTATGTACGAAGTCATTTTAAAAAGCTATGAGCCGGTTTTGGATAATGTTTTGCCTGAGATTGAATCAGCATTGCCTGCTCAGACTAAACTTCAGTGGAATTTTGCCAATGCCAAAAAGCGTTTGGGAACAGAAGAGCTGATGATGTTGTACATGGGAGATGTTGATTTGGTTTTAGTTCAACGGGATAAGATTGATGTGACTTTGCCCGAGGGGGTAAAAATACAGGCTGTATTAAACGGACCTGAGAAAGAGACGTTGGTTCTTATTTCGCTAAAGGAATTGCAGTTCGATTTTTGGTCAATTGATCAGCGTCGAAAATATGGTCAGGTTCATATTGTAGGATTTGGTCCGGGTAATCCGGAGCTACTTACTATTAAAGCTCATCGTTTATTACAGGAAGCTGATGTAATATTCTATGATGATCTGATTGACCAGACTTATTTAGATCAGTTTAAGGGTGAAAAACGTTATGTCGGTAAACGCAAAGGTCAGCATAGTGCACGACAGGAAAATATAAACGAACTACTTTATCAGGCTGCGATTAGCGGAAATAAAGTGGTACGTATAAAAGGTGGTGATCCGCTTATTTTTGGAAGAGGTGGAGAAGAATATCATTATTTAGATCAACGATTTATTGAAGCTGAAATAGTGCCGGGCATTACTGCTGCATTGGCAGCAGCGGCAGATGGTGTTATTCCTCTTACATCAAGAGGATTAAGTACGTCGGTGGCATTTGCTTTAGGACATGATGCCTTACATAATAACCTGCCGCACGCTGATACATTGGTGTTTTATATGGCGGCGTCACAACAAAAGAAATGGGCGAAAAGGTTGATTAAGGAAGGTTGGCCTGCTAATATTCCTGTGGCAGCCATACGAAATGCATCTTTGCCAGCAAAAGAAATTAAACGATATACACTTGATCAGTTGCAGCGTGAAGAAGAATTGCTACCTGCACCTTGCCTGGTGATTGTTGGACATACAGCAACTGAAAATGTGAAATCTCTTGGTCAGAAATGGCTGTATACCGGTTCTGATGTAAATGATTATAAGGATGGAGGTATGGTTGTTCATAATCCGATGATTGACATCAAATCAATAGAACCTAATCATTGTGAAATTGATTTACTAAAAAATCTCAACACATTTGACCGGTTGATTTTTGCGAGTCCTTTTGCTGTTAAGGAGTTTTTTAAAGCTTTATATAATCTGGGATTGGATGCCAGAGCTTTGCATGGACTTAAAATTTCATCTATCGGTCGTTCTACCTCAGCCAAATTAAAGAAATATGGACTTCGAATTCCTCCGGAGACTTCACAAAATAATATTGCGGCCATGTTAAAGGTTTTTGAGAATGATGAGGTGAGAGGAGAACGGATTTTGTTGCCTTGTTCGGTTCAACGATTTGAGAAGTTGCCTGAGGGGTTAAGATTACTGGGTAATAAAGTAAAGGAACTTTGTTTATATGAGAATATGATTCCCGAAAATGCAGTAAGACATAATCTGGATGAATTTACAGGTGTTGTTTTTACCTCACCAACAACCATTAAGCATTTCTTTGAGTTTTATGGTTCATTTCCTTCTCATTTGGTTCCAATATGTCGAGGTGAAACAGCAGAACATATTTTTAGTCAGTTGTATAAAGAAGTTTTTGCGAGTTAATAATAGTTTGATATTGTGTTTAGAAAAGATCTGCAATTCCAGATCTTTTCTTTTTGCATCAATGTTTATTGCTTTAATTAAATGAATATCTTAAAGTTATACCATAAGTTCTGGGATCTCCAAGTACAGCGGCATAATGTCCGGCATTTCCACCAGCAGGTAAAAGCTGTTCAAAATAGTTGGTATCAAAGATATTCCGCCCCCATATAAAAGTGGTTAATCCTTTGCTTGATCTGAATCCGATACGACTGTTTATGAGTGAATATCCATCAATATTCAAATACTTCGAAGCTGAAGGACTGGATGAAAAGGATGATCGGTAAAAAATATCAGCTCCGAAGAAGTATTCTCCGTTCTTCGTCATGAACCTGCCAGTCTTAAAAAGTTCCATATTTACTGTCGTTGCCCAATTTGAAATACCAGGGAGAGTCTCACCTGAAATATCCTTATAATCTGCACCTCCGGTTTCTTCAAGTGGTACGGGTGCATTTTTAAAAGATATATATCTGCCATCATTATAACTGAGTGATGAGTTTATTCGGTAGAAACTACTGCTGCTGTAATACATTTCGATTTCAACACCATCCACCTGTACTTTTTCAGCATTGGCCAAATAACCTCTCGAAACACCTAGTTCAGCTGAACGCACATTGGTTTGATAATTATTTATATGGGTTGAGTAAACTGTTATATTAAGGTCGATACCTTTTATTGGATTCGATTTGATACCTAATTCAAAATGATTAACCTTTTCAGGCTTAATGACAGCTAATTCCAGCATTGGTTCTCCGTTTTCAGAAGGAATTCCACCCAGATTTAAACCAACAGGTTTAAATCCTAACGAATAGGTTCCAAACAGATTGGTTGAAGGCAAAAGTTGATGTTTCAGAGTAAGGTTACCGGATAGATTCCAGTCATCAGTATTAGTTTGAAATGAAAGTGGTTTAAATACTTTTCGCTGTAATTTGATTAAATCAGGATTATCGGTTTCTAAACCACCGCTTACTGTTCTTTCAAAATCCACTTCTTTCATATCATAGTTTAATCTAAGTCCAGGTAAGATACTTAGTTTTTCAGTGATGTTCCATTCCAGTTGTCCAAATAAAGCTCCACTGAAATTATTAAAACCGGGTTTGGTTTCTTGTGTGTATCCATCTAATAAACCGGGTGTTTGCCATAATGGGTCTTGGGTATCCTGGACAAATCGCCATTGATCCGAACCTGCTTCCAATATATGTGCTCCATCCGCTCGCAGTTGTTGATAGAATGCAAAAAGCCCGATAACTCCACTGATATTATTGTTGAAATCACCTGCATATCTAATTTCCTGGGAATATTGATTGTGAAAAGAGGGCGCCTGAGATCTTGCTATAGCCGATAAACCGGTAAAATCCCTGTCATTGGATGGATCCCAGTGCCAGTATCTCCAGGCAGTTGTTGCAGTTAATGTTCCACGGGTAAATTCCCGGTCAATATTGAATGTAATACCACCCATATCCTGGTTGGAACTCCAGGGAGTATCATGGTCGATTATTCTGTCGAATGGGTTTTGACTTGGAAGATGGTAGTTCAAATCTGCAATAATGTTTTCGAATTGTCTGAATTCAGCTCGTTGTGTTGGAGCAACACCTGCAAATACCTGTGCGTATCCATCGGGTCGTTGACGGGTAAAATCTGCAGAAAAAATCATCTTGAACTTATCTTGTGGTATATATAAAAACTGACATCTTACTCCTTGGTTATTAAGTGTGTTGGTGAATTTTTCTGTTGCAGTATTGTAGATTGTACCATCGCGTTGTGTTCCGCTAAATGATATTCTCATAGCCAGTAAATCTTTAATTATAGGGCCGGTTACCGAGCTTTTAGTTTGTATGAATCCATAATTACCAAAAGATTGTTCAAATGTTGCCGCGTTTTCAAAAGAAGGAAGTTTACTTGTAATATTAAACGTCCCTGCTGTTGTATTTTTTCCAAATAAAGTTCCTTGCTGTCCTCTTATTACTTCAATCTGCTTAACATCGATAAAGTCTAAAGTGGTTGCAGCAGGGCGGGCATAATATACCCCGTCAACATAAAAACCAACGCCGGGATCAATACCATCATTTGTTAAACCAAAGGTTGATCCCAGTCCTCTGATGTTTAAAGTAGTATTTCGTGGATTGGATGAATAGAGCTGGACAGATGGAACCAGTTCTTTAATCCTGTTTACATTAAAAGAGACTGAATTACCTATTTCCTTAACACCTATAACAGCAATAGGAATTGGAACTTTTTGAAGTTCTTCCTGCCTTCTTCGTGATGTTACCGTGAATTCGTTTAATGAGGTGCTGCTCGATTTTAAATAGATCACTTGTGCATCACCAGTGTTAATTTCAATCTCGTTAGTAGTATATCCCAGATAAGACAGTACCAGTGTTACAGGTAATGCCTTATCAGTTTCAAGTGTAAATTCGCCATATTCGTTAGTAATTGTTCCTGTTTGTGAATCTTTGATTTGAATAGCAGCTCCAATTAGTGGATCAGATGTGCTTTCATCATAAATTTTGCCCACAATATTTGTTTGAGCAAATAAAGGAAAAATACAAGCTAACAATAGTAAGCATATTAATAGTGTTGTTCTTTTCATCATTTTCGTTTTCGAATTGATCCTTCTTGTGTAAGCATCAAAACACGGTTTGTATTTAAAAAAATGTGTTCGAAAAGTACAATCTGATAATATTCTCAACAATTAATTGAGTATTAAAATGTTGATATATAGCGTATTTTGGGTGTAAGTACGTAGTTAAGGTAGTATAAATACGTAATAGTAATTGTTCTAAAAAACCAGAGATATATAAGTCTCTGAAAGTATCTTGAGTTGGTATTAATGGTCATTCATTCTGAGCAAAACAAGAAAGACCTGCCAATAGTGGCAAGTCTTTTTCATGTAGGTTAAAAATATGCGGTCTTATGATCTGCTTAACCAGGCTTTTAGCATCCACATCACTTTCTCCTGTTGACTAATATAGTCCGTTAGTAATGTTAAAGTACCTTCGTCTTCAGCTTCCTGAGCAACAGGCAAAATGCCTTTTTCTAATCGAACAATGGTAGCAAGATTTTCCAAAGTATTTTGCATGCATTCTATTCCGTTGGATACGTTCTTTTGCTCGGCAATTTCACTCTTGATGATGTAATCATTAAAAGTGTGAAGGGGAGTTCCTCCTAAAGTTAATATTCGCTCTGCAATCTCATCTATCTTAAGTACAGCATCATCGTACAATTCTTCAAATTTTGTATGAAGTTCAAAGAATTTTTCTCCTTTTACATTCCAGTGAAAACCTCTCAGATTCTGATAGTATAACTGGTAGTTTGCCAAAAGTCCGTTTAATTTATTTGTTAGATCTATGCTTTGTTCAGTTTTCATTCCAAGTAGTTCATTCATCGTTTTCATAATATTGTGTTTTAATTGTTTATATATCTTGTTTCATTTTGTATTACAAATGTATCAAGTTATACATCATCAATCAAATAGATAATTTTTATATTTGTATCGATGATATTTATATAAATTGAAATTCAAATGCTTGGACTTAATCTTCAACAGATAGAATATTTAGTAGCTGTAGATAATTACAAACAATTTACGGTTGCAGCTGAAAAATGCTTTGTTACACAGCCTACTTTAAGTATGCAGATTAAGAAGGCGGAAGAACAATTAGGAATTGTAATATTCGACCGGTCGAAACAACCCATCGTTACAACGCTCCTGGGTAAGAAGATTGTAGATCAGGCTCGTAAGATTTTAAGTGAATACAATCGGATGGAGGAAATTGTACGTGAAGAATCGGGCAGGATAGAGGGAGATCTTACTGTTGGTATCATTCCTTCACTGGCACCTTACCTGTTGCCTCGTTTTGTGGGGGCTTTTAAACGTGATAATCCATTAGTCACTGTTTCGTTTAAAGAAATGGTAACGGAGAGGTGTGTTGAAGAACTTGAACATGATTTGCTGGATGCTGCTATTCTGGTAACGCCATTGCACGAACATGGAATTGTAGAACAGCCTCTTTTTTATGAGGATATATTGATTTATGCCCATCCTGATCATGCCTTATATAGCAAAGGGCATTTAAAAACAGAGATGCTCGATTCGGATGGTTTATGGTTAATGGATGAAGGACATTGCTTTCGCTCACAGGTTCTCAACCTTTGCGAAGTGAAAGATGAAATGCGAAAAGATATGCCGGTTAACTTCGAGAGTGGATCGCTCGATACGATACGTAAACTGGTAGATGCTGAAGGAGGATATACTTTACTTCCCGGCCTGGCTGCAGAAGAGTTACCTTTTGAGATGCATCGAAATATCAAAGAATTTGAATTGCCTGTTCCGGTTCGCGAGGTCAGTCTGGTTTATTCCCGTTCATTTTATAAAAAAATATTACTCGAAAGACTTATTGAATCAGTTAAACAGCAAGTGCCTGAAGAGATGCTGGATAAATCAAGAGGATTGGTGGTTGAATGGCGTTAATCATGCATTATGTATTGGAATAATAGCTTTGATTCTTCCTCTTCTATAGCTTTAGGAAATAGGATGTTATGACTGTCAATTGAAATAGGAAGTCTTTGTAAAAATGCTAATGCACGTAGCATTGCTAGGTATTTGTTATTCTCTTTTGAATAATTTTGAACGTTCAGTTTTTGCCTGATTTCTGATGGTAATTGTGATAAACGTGTTGCAACCGGATCAGTGAAACTGGTAATTGTAATCCTTTTAGAATCGCCATTAATTATAAGATCAGCTTTTACTAATCGCTGTTTACCAAATTGGGTTAGTGGAAGTTCGAATTCTCTTTCTATGTATTTATAATGTTGAGTTTTGCTATTTATAGCAATGGCAGGTTGAATAATGATTTCAATATCAATTGATGGCAAAGAATCATTAAGGGCATCAATAATAAGGTCCTTTTTTATAGAAAATTCATCAGGATTAAAATAGTGTTTAAGCTGAATGGTATCAACCTTTATTGCTGATGATTCAGGTGTTTTTATTTCTGGAGAAGAGACCGTATTTGCCAGTAATTGTATTTCGTCGCGTTGTTCTCCAAGCAGACTGTACGAGGCCGATAGTAAGTCTATTTTAACTTCATTGGGCTTGATTGAATCCGGAAATACCAGGTCCTGACTGGCTATGTTAAACCAAACACCATTAGCAAAATAATAAATGCCATCTTTTTTTTTCCAGCTTTGAGGATTCGGGCCAAGTAAAGCTTCCATCTTCTCAATTTTGCGTTGAGCGTTATCTAATTGCTTGTATTCTTTGGCAACTTTGTCTTCCAGCTCTTTTATTCTAACTTCCTTTTTGGTCAGATTTGTTAAATGAGAATCAATCAATGTTCGACGATAATTGATAGCGGTTTCCGAAATGGGTTTCATTTTTTGTAAACTGTCAATCTCAAGTCCCAGTTTCTCCAATCTACTTTCCATATCAGCTTTGCTTTGATACTCTTTTTTAAGAATTGCCAGGAGTGAGCCTTCAGATTTTAGTTCAACTAATGGTTTATCAATCAATTCTTCTTGTAATTGTTTAATTCTGTCGATATATGAAATACCTTCACCTTCGGTAGCATCAGGAGATAACATTTTTGTTTTAAAATCAGAAAACAAATGATAACTCTTGTTATTGCATGTAATAACTACTAAAGGTTTAAATGTTGAGTTCAAACCCCATAATGAGAAATGAAAAGCTTTTCCATCATCATTGGATAATTTAATGACTGTGCTGCGTATGTCTTTCGGACTCACCATATTATTGTGAGCAACTAACTCATAAGTAAACAGTCCAATTGCTTTTCCATACCAGGACTTGTTTGATCCATCCGGATGAGGTTCAGTCTCATATAGCAAACCTGCTGTTCCGCTCCCTTCCCCGGCAGCCAGCATCAGTAAATGATCAAACTTATTGGCTGGATTAATAAGATTGAAGTAAGTCTTACTGCGTTTCTCAATGGTTTTGTTCAACTCAATTCGCCATTGATTCATTACGTGTTGCTGAGTTTTGGGTTCAAGTTTAAAATCATTCAGTTTTTGCAGTTTAATCTTGAGAGGTAGAGATGGATGTATGATTGTAAAAAGAATTTCATCCATCTTTTTATCCTTCATTTTAGAAGGTAAATTTTTGGAGAGTTTTGTTTTAAAAATGAGATAAAGCTTATCTGCATATTGTTCGTTGTTTACAATGGTTTTTAATTGCTCGTTTAACTCATAAAGCGCCAAAAGGGTGGAGGCTTCTGCTATTAAACCCGGATCAGTCAATGCTATTCCTGACCAATCGATTTGTAATGAATCTGGGTTATTTATCTGGTAATATTCAATTGCATTGTAGTCAACATATGATTTATAGGCAGTGTGTTGAATGAATTTTTCCTTGTTAAATAAAAAGTACTGATGAAGGTTGTGATAAAGAACAGGTGTTTTTTGAACGATGCGATAAAGATATGCTCTTTGTTGAGGATTAAAGGATTGTGCAAAAATTGAATTGCACATCAGAACAAGCAGAAGCAAAAAGAATAATCGATGCATTCATTCCCGGGTTTGAAAGTTGAAGATAGTATTTTTAACGGAATGTGAAAGGATATAAAAATGCCACCTGTTCGGCTCAGGTGGCATACTTAATCGATTTTAATATTATTTATTTGGATGCTGCCTTAGGAATAACATCATTGGCAGTTTTACCATCTTTCAAAAATGTTTTAACGTTTTCAAAAGTTGTTTCGGCAATATTCATTACTGCTTCTTTGGTGAAAAATGCCTGGTGGGCAGTAATCAATACATTTGGAAAAGTTTGTAATCGTACAAATTTATCGTCCTGTATCACTGTTTCAGAATGATCTTCAAAAAATAATTCTTCTTCCTCTTCGTAAACGTCAAGGCCCAGATATCCAACTTTCCCTTTTTTTAATCCATCAATAACAGCTTCTGTATCAATTAAAGGGCCACGACTGGTATTAATAATCATCACTCCGGTTTTCATGGCTGCAATGGCATATTCATTAATCATATGAAAAGTCTCATAAGTCAATGGACAGTGTAATGAAATTACATCGCTTTGTTTATAAATATCATGTAATTCTACATATTCAAGTCCTGCCTTTTGCAGCTTTTCGTTCGGAAACTTATCGTAAGCCAATATTTTGCAACCAAATCCTTTTACTAAATTGATAAATATCTCGCCAATCTTACCGGTACCGATAACACCAACTGTTTTTCCATGCAAATCAAAACCAAGGAGTCCGTCCAATGCAAAATTACCATCTCGTACGCGTGTGTATGCCCTGTGAAATTTACGATTCAGACTTAAAATCAACCCTAAAGAATGTTCAGCAATGGCATACGGCGAGTATGCAGGAACTCTAACCACGTTTATACCATGTTGCTGTGCTGCCTCTATATCTACATTGTTAAAGCCGGCGCAGCGCAAAGCTATCTGTTTAACACCATTGGCTTTTAAACCTTTAATGATTTCTTCATCAACCGTATCATTTACAAATACACAAACAGCATCAAATCCTTTGGTTAATGGGATGGTATTATTATAAAGTCTGGCTTCGTAATAGGTTAAATCGTATTGGTATTTGGTATTTAGTTCATTAAATGAATCAACAACCCATTTACGGCTGCTGAATACTGCCATTTTTATTTTTCTTGTCTTATTGTCTTCCATATTATCAATAATTCGGTAATGTTTGTTGTCTTAGAGGAGTTAGTTAAATTATAACAATCAAAGGTGAGAATCGATTTATATTTCACCAGCTTTTTTTAATGATAATCTTGAAATAAGCGGACCTGATATTTCATGAATTAAGGCAGCACCAATAACAACTCCAATTATAGTGGAAGCTAAGTTGCTATATTCCGGATCTTTCGTCAGAAGGATAGACAGACCAATAACAATTCCTCCCTGAGGGATTAATCCTCCAGCTGCAAATCTTTTGACTTTAGCATCTATTTGCATAAATGAGGAGGCAAAGAATATACCACCAAATTTACCTATAGCTCTTGCAATAATATAAATTGCAATGATGGAAACACTTCCGGCCACAGATGACAGTTGAAGATGCAATCCGGATAAGGAAAAGAATATTACAAAAATTAATTCATCAGTGTAGCGTTCAATTAATTTAAATATTTTACCTGCCATCGGATTAAAATTAATCGTGACAGCACCTAATGCCATTGTTGCCAACAACGATTCGAATCCAAAATATTCCGAAATACCATAGGTAAGTAATATTTGCCCAAAGGTTAAAACAATGAGGGATCCTTCTGTTTCTTTTTTTACCAATTTAACAATGAAAATAAATAGAATGCCAACCAAAGCTCCTATTAGAAGTGCAAAACCAATATCAACACCCATTTCAATTAGTTTATGCCCAAGCTGAATATCATTATTGCCTAAAAAATAAGGTGCGAAAGCAGCAACTAAGGTATATATGATGATTCCAACCAGGTCGTCGAAAGCTGCAATTTGTAACATGGCACTGCTAACCGGACCTTTTGCCTTGTATTCGTGTATAACAGCCAGTGTGGCAGATGGATCTGTCGGAGCGGCTAATGATGCCAATAGTAAACTGACGGCAATTATAATGTAAAAGGATATATACAGGTTGGTGAAGAAATAGAGCCAGCCAAGTAAAAACAGAAATACGGAAAGGAAAGCGAATAACGATTCACTAACTGTTAACCATATTATAGATTTGCCGGTCGCTATTAAATTAGCTGACGACAAACTACCCCCAATTGAGAATGTAATAAAAGCAAGAGCAATGGTTAGAAGGGGATCGGTTTGTGCTACAAATTCGTTGTGCATAATACCTGTAACATCCGGATTTAACAGTATTCCTGCTAAAATATAGCCCGAAATTTTAGGTAGCTTTATTTTTTCGGCCAATTCACCAAGTATAAAACCTGTAAATACAAGAATGCCAATACTTAGAATGATATTCATAAGCTATGTGTTTACTTAAATTAAGATGACCAAGACTTAGTGGTCAATTAAAAACTGCGGGGTAAAAGACTCTACCATTATAACAGTTTTCTACTAAAGGTGATTCAAAATTAAAGGGCTTTCTAGTCTTATCAAATTTAAAACTGTTAAACTTTCTTTAAACAGTGTCTGGATTCATAGATTAATCGTTCAGTCCTTTGCCTTTTAATATTTGAGGAATGTATTTTTCAATTCTGGCTAATCGGGTTTTTGATTGTTTTGCATGAGAAAAATAGAGTAAGTAAGCTTTTTGACGGCCCGGAGTAAGGTTCTCGAATGCAATTTTCAATTTCGGAAAATCATCCAGTTTAAGTTGAAACTCTTCGGTTATTTCAATGTTACTGGATTGACTGAAATCAACCTTCAATCCGGCTTTTTCTACTTCAACTGCTTCAAAAATTGTGGCTTTAATGTAGTCTTCAATTTTTATAATATCATCAACATTGGTAAATCTAAACTGACGAACAGCTTGCGAATTTTCTCCGGGAGCGACTAATAATTTCTCTTCATCTGTAAGCAGGCTTCCTTTGAAAAAACTGATACAGCAAAATTCTTTAAATGCAGCTATCATCAGAATGTTTTTTTTCTGATAAGTGTAACAAGGCATGCTCCATTTGTGATCTTCGGTAAGGCCGCAATTGAGCACAATTATTCGCAGTTGATCCAGTTCGTTCCTCCATTTATGCACTTTACATTCAGGAGTAGCTACCTTTGAACATCTGCCACAACCTTCCAATAAATATTGATCGACTTTTGGATTTAGTGCATTCATGATTTTTATTTTTCTTCAATAACCCTAAAGTAGTGCTTTTGTTTCTGTATTAATCAAATACTAAATCATTGTAACAGTCTGCTTTCTCATTCCAGATATATAATTTGGTTCCGAATTAATTATGTTAATTAAATTTTGATTATTTCCTTTATCTGAAGTGTATAAAAACAAAAAAAGCTTACCTAAATTGAGCAATGCTCGCGCAGGTAAGCTTATGGTATTATTAATTAACTATCTAAAAGCCTAATCAGCCAGTTCCTGCCCAAAGTCAGGAAATCCTTTTTCGTCCCATGTAAATGTGCGGGCGCGTGTGTGACGATTAACATCAGCCAATTCCCATCCTCTGATGTCTTTGTAAACCCTTGAATGGTAAATTAAAACATCTGTTTTTCCATCCTCGGCAACTGTAAACGAGTTATGGCCTGGTCCATAACGTCGAACGGCTTCATTGGTTGAGAAAACAGGTTTTTCAGATTTATTCCACGATTTAACATCAAGTAAATCTGCATTTTCATCAGCCCAAAGCAAGCCCATGCAATAATTATGATTGGTTGCACTGGCCGAATATGTGACAAAGATCTTTCCATTGCGTTTGATCACGGCAGGTCCTTCGTTCACATTGTGTTTACGCGTTTCCCATTCATATTCAGGTTTGGTAATCACAATCTCCGGTCCCTTTAATTTTATGGGTGATTCCATTTCAGACAGCACCAAAGAAGAGTTTTCAGGTCCCATTGATTGTGCCCAAATCATATATCTTTTACCATTATGCTCAAAAACGGTAGCGTCTAACGAAAAAGATTCTCTTTGAGTCATGATTCTACCTTCTTCTTTCCATTCTCCCTGAGTTGGATCTTCCGATTCATTTGATAAGGCATATATTCTGATATTCCACACATTTTCAGCATCTCCTGCTGCAAAGTAGATATACCATTTACCATCTAATCGGTGTAATTCAGGTGCCCAGATGTGTGCACCCATATTACCGGTTTCGTGTTTTCTCCAAACAACAACCGGCTCATTAACACCCAAATCATTTATAGTTTTCGATTTTATTATTTCGATGCGATCATACTCAGGAGCGGTTGATATCATGAAATATTCACCGTTATCGCTGCGAACTACCCATGGATCTGCTCTTTGTGGAACAATTGGGTTAATGTATTCTATTTTCTTTTCTTGCTGGCAGCAACCCGAAGTTGCAATTATTATTACCAGGGTCAGTAAACTTGTAGTTAGCAATTTCATATGATTGTTGATCTAGTTTTCTATTATTGAATCTTTATTAGCTTTACAATTATTCCATTTATCCATCAAATATATTTGTATCGATTACGATTAACCGTCAGGAATATTAAAAAAACTATCACAAAATTAACGGTGAATACAGTTCAATCCCTTTCTGAGAGTTTAAAACCATTAAATTTTGTACTTGCTAATATGTTTACATATCACCAATCAGAGGTTCAATAATCGAGAAAAAAAGTGTACAAATTCATCAAACTAAATAAGGGTTAAAGTTGGAATGATAGGACAATGAGTTAACACTCACAATTCAATTTTACCATAACGAGAATGTTATTGAATAGTAAGAACTGAGAAATCTTTAAAATAGTTAATCCTAGAACATGGTTCAGTTACTATAAGACTAATCTTCAGGAAAACAACTGTTAACTACATTAGAAAGAACGTAAATGCTACTAAAGTAATTAACCCTATGAACCAAACAAAGCCGTATAAAAACCACACCAGTGTTAATCTAAAAAATGTGCTGGTCCATTTACGCTTATATAATTTACGTGCCCCTATAACCTGGTATACCGGCATAAGAAGATATAGATATCCGGTCCAGGCTGTACTATGATTTGGAAAGATCAAAGCCATTCCAACTACAATAGAAGTGATGGTAAAAATAAATGAATGAATGTTTAAGGCGAATATTAAATGTCCAACATATAGGTTTTTACTTTTATAAAACAACATCCACAGGAAGAATGCAAATATGGGCATAAACAAAAACAATGACCATGAAGTATATTGAAAGAGTTTGGTTGTATACAACTCGGGGTGTTGTTGTATAAGTTTTGCAGTTTCTTCATACTTCGAAAATTCCTCATCATCATCTTCCAAGTCTTTATTAAAAATTGAATAACTTAAATTTGTAAGTGAAGAGTCCTTCTTCTCAATTATTTCTTTGTATGTACTGTATTGTGTTGAATCAAGATTGTTTTTTAGTTCAGAATCAACCTGGGTCATTATTGAGTCCTTGATGACCTTAACCGAATCAGCTTTAATAGGTGCATCATTCAAAGTAAATTCAGAATCATGACCATTTTTCATTCCGTTCTTAATCGAATTACCTGTTAGAGTAGAAATCAATAAAAACATAACAAAGCTGATGAAGACATAAAAGCGGAAAGGAGGCATATAACGTGCTCTTCTACCTTCAAGAAAATCCTGAGTAAGCTTACCGGGTTTAAAAAGTATGGCAACCAGTGTTTTTACCAATCGTGTGTCAAACGAAATGATGGTTCCCATAAAATCAACAATCATAAAACGAATAGGTCGTTCTATTTCTTTAACATGTTGTCCGCAGTTAGGACAATACTGGCCAACAAATGATGTATCGCAGTTTTTACATAGTTCTTCGTGATTGGTTGTTTCGGTAGAGTGATTATGAGAATCCTGATTCATGGTTTAAGGTTCGTTCAGATTAGATTTTCAAAGATAGAATTTTTTACTAATCAGTAAAGAATCTGGTGTAGAATATGCTTATTATTAAGTGACTAGCCTTTTTAGATAGTTCGGCAAGTAGGTTTTGCTAAAAGTGAAATTAGAATTAATACCATATTACGAAGAAAAATGGTTGTTAATAGATTTCTAATTGTTTCATTTTGAAGTGTGAAGCATTGCTTTAAAAGAGTCTCTAAATTAACCTTCTGAATTTTATGAATTCATACTGTTGATAAATTCTGATAAAACTACTTCCGTTATCAGGCTTGCTTTAGCTTATTATCATGTTTCATAACATATACTTAAACACCCGAATGAAATGTGCACGCACTTGTAAAACCTTATCTTTGCACAAAATTTCAACCTTAACCATGAAACAATTACGACCACTTATGATTGTTGGAACCTGTTCCGATGCTGGCAAGAGTGTAATAAATGCTGGTATTTGCAGGATATTGAAACAGGATGGATATGCCCCGGCACCGTTTAAGGCACAAAATATGTCGTTAAACAGCTATGCAACGCCTGAAGGATTCGAAATTGGCAGAGCTCAGGCCACACAGGCTGAGGCCTGTGGTATACCTTGTCATTCAGATATGAACCCGGTGTTGTTAAAGCCTACAGGTGATATGATGTCGCAGGTTGTACTGAATGGTAAGCCCGTTGGAAACAGATCGGCTTATGAATATTTTCGTTCTCATAACAGCCAACCGTTATTTGATGCAGCCTTCGAAGCATTTGAACGATTGACTACCCGCTATTCACCTATCGTATTGGAAGGAGCAGGTTCTATATCAGAATTAAACCTAAAAGATCGCGACATTGTAAATATGCGAATGGCTATTCGCACAGGAGCAGCAGTGTATCTGGTTGCTGATATCGATAGAGGTGGTGTTTTTGGTAGTGTTTATGGAACAGTAATGCTACTTGACGAAGAGGAAAGAAAGCACCTGAAAGGAATTATCATTAATAAGTTTCGTGGCGATATCCGATTGTTTGAGGATGGCAAAAAAACGATTGAGGACCTGACTGGAGTTCCTGTAGTTGGGGTAATTCCATATTTCAGAGATATTTATATTGAAGAAGAAGATTCGGTAGTTCTTGATCAAAAGAAAAAAACAGCAGTGGAAGATAAAGTAAATGTTGCTGTTGTTTTATTGAATCAAATGTCGAATTTTACTGATTTTAATGCCCTTCAACACGACCCCAGAGTGAATCTATATTATTCCGATCAGCTCAAAGAAATAAGAAAAGCAGACATTGTTATTTTGCCCGGATCGAAAAGTACCATTAAAGATCTTACTATTCTGAAAGAGAAAGGAATTGATAAACTTTTGATGGATATGTATAAGAGTGGTAAAACTGTGATTGGTATCTGTGGCGGTTACCAGATGATGGGTGAGAGTATTGCTGATCCTGACCAGCTCGAAGGAAATGTAAATCAGATAGAAGGCTTATTCTTATTGCCAGTTAGAACTGTAATCACCAATGATAAACAAACGGTTCAGGCTAAATTTCAATTTTTGAATCAGCCCGATGAATGTGAAGGATACGAAATTCACATGGGAAGAACAGATATTACAAAAGATATCCAACCATTGGTAACCTTGAAGGATGGCACCTTGGAAGGTGTGATGCTTAATGATAAATGCTGGGGTTCATACATGCATGGGATATTGGATAATCAGGTTGTGATAAATCATTTGCTGGCTCCATACAGTGATGAGAAGGTGTCGACCATGGGTTATAAAGAATTTAAAAATAAAGAATACGATCGTTTGGCTGATCATTTGCGTAACAACCTGGATATTGATTACATCTATAAAGTAATGAAAAGGGAGGATATTGATGCATAACCGGTTTGATCATGGAGATGATAGTTACAGATATGATCGTGAGATTGTAGCTGATTTCAGCACCAATGCATGGTATTTGGGTCCCGATCCATTACTGTTGGATCACCTGAAAGAAAAGATATGCTTGTTGGGTTCTTATCCTGAACCTTATGCAGAATCGTTTGTAAAAGAAATTGCAAAAAAATATGCGATCTCAACAAACAGTGTTCTGGCCTGCAATGGTACTATTGAGGCTATTTTTCTGATTGCCCGCTTATTTGCCGGTAAAAAAAGCCGTATCATGAGTCCTACCTTCTCGGAGTACGAACATGCTTGCCAGGTAAATAATCATACTATTAGCTTTTGCGGCTCTGGCTTTATAAGGGAAGGAATGCAAACTGATTTTGATCTCTTCTGGATCTGCAATCCAAATAATCCAACAGGTCAGGTAATTAAGCCTGATTCATTGTTGACTTTAGTTCGAAATAATCCCCAAACAACATTTGTGGTTGACGAGGCTTATGCCGATTTCTGTATGGATGATATCACATTGGACAGCAAAGCGGGTCAGATCGAAAACCTGATTGTATTAAAGTCGCTCACCAAAAATAATTGCTTATCCGGTTTGCGTTTGGGATATATTCTTTGTCATCCGGCAATGGGTAAAAGGTTAAAAGCTATCCAGGCACCATGGTCGGTAAATGCACTGGCTGTAGAAGCAGGGAAATATGTGCTTGAGCATCCCCGTATTACCATCGATGATCTTATTACATATCAATCATTGGCTCAGCAGTTGTTAAATGAAATATCGCATTTAGGATGTGAGGTGCAGTCGTCAAAAACTGGTTACTTTCTGTTGAAAACACCTCTTGAAGCCTCTGTTGTTAAAGATTACCTGGTAAACGAAATGGGAGTACTTGTTCGTGATGCATCCAATTTTCGTACGCTCACGCCATTTCATATTCGGGTAGCCAGTTTATCCGTCGACAAAAATCAATTATTAATATCAGGACTTAAGAAATGTCTGTCCGAAGCTAATGCAACTCATAGCTAATGGAATCATATGGAATAATTATAGCACTAGCCATTGCTTATTTTTTCGATTTGATTTTAGGAGATCCTATGTGGTTGCCTCATCCCATTGTTTACTTTGGAAAAGCCATTTCCTTTGGCGAGAAAAAGCTAAACAAAGATTCTAGCCGTCTGCTAAAGGGTGCATTATTGACTATTCTTTTAATCCTGTTTGTATTTTCTTTTTTTGAGGTGTTACAGTGGTTTACAAAATGGCTAAATCCTTATGTTTATTTTGGGTTTGTTGCGCTCTTCTTCTTTTATGGAATAGCTAACCGAACGTTGATTCATGAAGGAAGAATGGTCTTTAAGGAATTGGATAATAATGGTTTGGAAGCAGGGCGGAAACAACTTTCCAGAATTGTTGGCAGGGATACTTCTCAGTTAACTGAACAACAAATACGTACTGCGGTGTTGGAAACCATGGCTGAAAATCTGAGCGATGGAGTAGTGGCTCCAATCTTTTGGTATGCGGTAGGCGGTATTCCGGCAATGATGACATACAAAATGATAAATACCCTCGATTCAATGATTGGCTATAAGAGTGATCGGTATCTTTACTTTGGTAGATTTGCAGCCCGGATCGATGATGTTGTTAATTATATACCGGCTCGCATAAGCGCAATGCTTATGGCCCTGGCTGCTCCATCAATGAGGGCTATTTCTTATATATTCACTTTTGGTCGAAAACACAGCAGCCCAAATGCTGGGTACCCCGAAGCTGCCTTAGCCGGAATTTTAAATGTACGTTTCGGAGGTCCGAATGTTTATCATGGGCAATTGGTCGAAAAACCATATATAGGAAAAAATTATCGCGATCTCCAATATCGCGATTTTAAAATAACCTCCCGAATAAATCATACAGTATGTATTTTAACTGTGATAATTGTTATAACTATTCATATTATCAATAATTTATAAAAGTTTAAAACGTGTCGTTTACCATCGAAATTCCATCGTTACATAACGAGTTGAGAGAAGAATTACAGTATAAAATTGATCAGAAAGCTAAACCAATTGGTTCCTTAGGTCTGATGGAAGAGATTGCTCTTCAGGTAGGATTGATTCAAGGTAGCTTAACTCCGGAGTTGAAGCATCCGGTAATGCTAACTGTTGCTTCTGATCATCAGATATGCGAAGAGGGTGTGAGCCCTTGTCCGGTAGAAATAACCTGGCAGCAATGTCTGAACTTCTTAAACGGTGGTGGTGGAATTGGATTATTCAGTCAGGAATATGGATTTGATTTACGTGTGGTTGATGCTGGTGTTGATTACGACTTCAAACCACATCCTAAATTAATTGACGCTAAAGTACGAAAAGGCAGTAGAAACTTTTCTAAAGAGCCGGCAATGACTATTGAGGAGTGTCTGCAGGCATTGGAAAATGGGAAAAACATTGTGGCTAAACTGCATGATGAAGGATGTAATGTGGTTGGTTTTGGCGAGATGGGTATCGGAAATACTTCACCGGCTTCTGCACTATTATCTGTTCTTACCGGATTAGATATTGAAACATGTGTTGGACCTGGATCAGGATTGAGTAAAGAGGGGGTTAATCGCAAGGCTCAGATATTAAAGGATGCCATTACTAAACATAGTATTTCGAAGGATCCGATTGAGAACCTGGCTCGTTTTGGTGGATTGGAAATTGCCACAATAGCTGGAGGTATGCTGGAGGCAGCTGCACGAAGGATGGTGATAATCACCGACGGATTTATTACTACTTCAGCCTTATTGGTGGCACATCATATAAATGATAAAGTGGTGGATTATACCTTCTTTTCGCACCAATCACAGGAGCAAGGACATAAAAAGATGGTTGAATACCTGGGAGGAAAAGCAATTCTGGATTTAGGCTTCCGCCTGGGTGAAGGAACCGGATCGGCAGTGGCTTATTCTGTAATCAAAGGTTCAGTGGCCATGTTAAATAAAATGACCTCATTTGACGAAGCAGCTGTTTACAATACTGCAAATGATGATATCAGAATAGAATTATAGATAACAAAAATGCCTTGCGGTTCAGCAAGGCATTCTTTTGACATATTGTGATTTAATCATCATCGTCATCCATCTCGCTTACGTTTACATTGCTTACATCATCAGTATAATAGTAAACAATGATTTGTGCAGTATCTCGCAAGAAATTTATCTTGCCAATATCGATTCTGTGAATTGGTAAATCAGTGCGTTCTCTCAAATCTTCAATTAACTCTTTTCGTTTACCAGCCTTTATTAATTCAATCTTCTCGTATACAATCAATTTGCTGGATTCGTGTTTTAGTAACCAAACTCTTTCTAAACCATATGTTATACCTAAAATGGCTAAGTTGGTAAAGCCCAGCTCAATATAGCTTACATTGTCGCTACTTAAAGCATTGATGACAGCAATTCCAATGGTTAGGAATAAATAGGTCATCTCTTTAATAGGAATTTGTGTGGTTCGGTATCTGATTATTCCGAAAATGGCAAATAGTCCTAAGGCAAAACCTAGCTGTAGTTTCACACTTTCAAGTAGGAAACATAAAAGAAAAACAATGGTACCAATAAGTAAGAATGTGAACAAATAGTCTTTACGCCGTGCAGTCTGATAGTATAAAACTCGTACTAAAATTACAGTTACTAAAAGATTGAATGAAAACCGTATTAATAAGTTAAAAAAATCGCTCCAGTTAATTAGTGATGAGGTTGTAAAATCCATACAGTGGTTATTGTGTTAATGTTAGTTTAATTTGAATTTTTCGAGCAACTCAAATTTTTGTTTTAGACGGTTAGCCTTAATGTTTGAGTGTATCGAAGCAGCCCCAATACAATATTTGCTGCATGATTCCGGTCGAATACCATGTTTTTTTAAAACCTGCATTCCAGCCGAATTAATGTTGAATCTTGATTGCTTAAATTCAATGATAGCAGCTTCAGGAAAGTCGGCATCCTTATCATCGCCATGCGTAAATGATAGATCAAAATCAATGGTAAGCCTTTCGTCACTACCCACCAATGTTATTCGATAAAATTCATTGGATAGCTTTAGTTCCAGATCTTCCATTTTGTATGGACTGTTTTCTTCTATAAAATGACTTTCATTAGTTGAGAATTCATGATTTTCCTTCTCGATTCTTTTTTTAATAGTACGTCGTTTATTGTTTTTGTATTTTACTTCCAAAAACAGCTTGCCAGAGGCTACATATTCTCGTTTTCTGATTTTAAAACGATTCAGTTTACCATTATGATGAGCTTCGTACATACTAAAATTCTGTGTATCGAAATATTCTGTTTTATATAAGAAAACTCTGTCATTATTGATATCAAGTACTTTATAGTCTTTCCCAATATCTCTTAAAAGAGTAGGAAGAATGGATACAGGAACAATGAATTTTGTGTCCATGCGATTCATCAGGCTTACATGATTCATTTCATCCAGACTAATGGGTGAAAAATTTTGCAGTACATTGCCAATTTCCTCGTATATATTATTCGGTTGCAGCTTCATTTTTATTCTTGTTCTTTTTCTTCTTTCTTTTCAAAAATTTTGGTTCATATTCCAATCCAACTAAAAGAATGTTTGTCAGGTCGGGGTTTGAAACTTCAAATTCGTTTTGTCTTTTATAAGATATCTTTGCGCTTAATCGTTTATTTATTTCTCTTTCAACGTTTATAAACCATCTTCGTTTCCATTCTCCCAAATCTTTTGAAGGAGCTAAGGCTGAAATATATTCAACTCCAAAACTTGGATCAACAGGCCAGTCTTTATCCTTAAACTTGACAGCAAACTTATGCCTGTGGGCCATAAAATCTGTTTTTCCATCAACAGAGGTATTTACGTTGGTGAAATCGTTTTGCCATATCCCTCTGTATTGCCATCTAAAGTGACCGGTTTTTACTTCGTATTTAAAAAATAATGAGAAACGATTTCTCCTGCGATTAAAATCAGGTGTTCTGTAATCAACAGTATAACGATAAAGACCTCCGATATTCAGATTTTTTATTACTTCATAATCAAGGCTGAATTCAGATTGCCAACTACTTAGCTGACTTGAGTTTTCAAAGAAACGTAACTCTGGTTCAAAAGAATAATTTAATTTCTTGCTTATTTCTCCTTTCACCGTAAAGTTCCACCACGTAACAAAATCCTCAACCTGAGCATCAATGGTTTTTACTGATAGTAATAACAGGACAATTATATAAAACCTTTGTTTCATAGCCCTAATCTAGTACAATCATATCTTCAACAATAATTTCCTGATCTTTCTCAGTTATACTTACTTGTCTTTCAACAATAGTAAGTTCCGAGGTCATATTATAATCAAGGGTTTTATCTTTTGAATAAGCATAAATTGTATAGTCACCTTCTCTCAGATAATTAAATTCAAAATAGCCATCATAATTAGTTTCTATCTTATCTCCAAAGTAAGGCTCATCACCATAAATGATATATACATCATATGCCTGGGCAGGATAGGAAGCTCTTAGATACGTGAAGTCAATATTATATTCTTCAACAATCACTTTACCACATATTTTAGAGGTACCACCTTCTCCGGCTCCCTTTTCGCAGGCCATCAGGCTAATCATCAATAGTAGTATGATTCCGATTTTTTTCATGAGTTTTAGTTAGTTATTACAATTTTAATGCTTTGTTGTTTGCCTTGTCCGAATAAGGTTAAAATGTAAACTCCTTGAGGAAGTTTATTATCTAAGTGAACATCTATTTGTTGTGCTCCCTCAAAATAGAATAGATTATTACTTTGATAAACTTTTGTTCCAGTCAGACTGGATATTTCAAGGTAGTAATTTCCTTCTTTTGTTGCATTGAAATATACATTTGCCTGATCAACAAATGGATTAGGCACGCATTGCAGATTTGCATCCAAACTTCTAGAAGGAGTGAAAATACCAAGGCTGGCGTGTGTACGGTTAGCTTCACCAGGTGTACCTCCATCAATAGAGGCTTCCCAGTTTTTACCCAGATAATTGTCAGTTTCAGGATCGATTAATTCAGCAGAAGCTCCTGTGCCGTTTGCATCGCTTGGCCATGATCCACTTGGGAAATAATCTACAAAATCAATTAACTTATTACTGCTGTTATAAAGTCTTAAATAGTCACCAGTACTACTTAATCCAAATTCAAACTCGCCAACTACATTGTTAACCATTGGATAAGTAGTCTTAAATTTCTCCAGGTCTTTACACAAAACAATGTATTCATCCGGAGCAAGTAGAATTGACTTATCAATTTGCATAGCTGAGTCTTTTTGTGTATCACTGAATGTCCAGTTTAACAAGTTAACACTTGTATTACCAGCATTGTATAACTCCACCCAGTCACCCGGTTTCATCGTCTCTGATGATTTATAAAATACTTCATTAAATACTACATTAACATCATCATCTGTAGCTGCTTCAAATACGGCTGTTAATGAGATGTTTCCAGATAATTTTGGTGCTATTCTTCTGTATTCCGAAGTATAAGTTCCGGTCCAACCCACAAATCTATAACCAGGATTAGGGATAGCAATCAATTCAATCTCTGAATTATTGTAATAATCATCAGAATATGGGAATCCGGTTATGTTTCGTTTATTCACTTTAATAAATCCCATGTTATTCGAAACATCCAGATTTACCAATACCTTTTGTGTATAGCCAAATACTTCCTGTAAATACTTCTCAAAGTAATAAGGACGATTACCCGCGAAGTTTTTTAATTTGATAACTTCATTGTTCCAGTCGGTGTAATTAAAACCCCATCTGGTACAATGATCAACTATCTCGGAGCTATAAAGCTGTTTAATAGAGTCGACCTTTGCATTCATAACACCGATACTCCAACAAGTATTTAAATAGTGTTTAGCTCTTTTTACAAATTGCTCTTTAAACTTTGTGTTGGTTTTTAACTTTCTGAAAACAAGCGTTGACCATGGTGGATTAGGCCAGTCTGGACCATTGTCGACTAATGCGTACGATAAGGTGTTGTAATTGTAATTTGTAGAACCGTATAAACTAAAACCAAAGTCTGTATCAAACAAAATCCAACGGAAACGACTTTTATTGCTCGTAGTATTCCAAAATTTGATATTATTACCCGGCCAGTCTCTGTTGTCAATAAAAGTCTGAGCTAAAATGTAATCGATATAATTATCTACATCAATATAATTTTTAACCTTTTCATAGTTTGTATCAGTACTCAAATTAGTGGTATTGATAAAATTTAGAAACTCTTCGTATTTTGTATTGACTCCCTGAACAACCTCTCCACCATTTTGGAGAATATTAACGGTTTCGGAATTGATATAGGTATGATCAGAAATAAAATGTTCATTAATTTTCTCTCGCAAATTAATTATACCAAAATACTCTCCATTTAAATATAATACAGTTGGTTGAAATCCCTGAGTTTCCAATTCTAAAGGATCCATCACATGTGAGATTAATGCATCACGAAAATGGGTGCTGTAGAAGTCGTTACCCGAATTACGGAGAACCAAAGCTTCGAACTTATCATTTTCTCTGTTATTGAAAAACTTGTAACTAAAAGATCCGTCACCATATTCTTTACGAGCATATAATGCCAGAGATTTTTGAGGATTGGCCCTTGACCAGGCTCCATAGATTTTTAATCCTGCACCCTGATCTATCTGCTTAATATTGTTTTTATCATAGTATTCAAAGTGAACAGGTTTCTCCCAATCCATCCAGAAGTTGGCTCCAAAATAAGGATTACCTGCTTCGGCATTTGGTCCCATCACATAAATTCCTGTATAATAATCCCATAAATTTGCAGGATCGGTTGAAATACTAACAATTGGTAATGTGTGTGATTCTCCAATAATATAAGTATTCGATACTACTGGTCCGGCTAATTTACCTGTATCAATAACACGAGCTCTAATAATGGAGGTTGTGCTAATGTTAAAGGCAGCACTATAAAGCTTACTTGATACCGTAGGAACCGATCCATCAGTTGTATAATAGATAATTGAAGATGGATTATCAGGATTTGAAAGTGATAAGGTTACAGAAGAAGCATGTTTTCCTCCTGCCACAGAAAAATGCACCGAATCGGTATTTAAAGTTGTGGCATAATCACCACTGTTGGCACTTGAAGGTGTAGGAGTCCCAAAATAGACCCATTGAGAATTACCATCAGTTCTTCTACCAAAGGAAATGTCTGCATTTAGGTTGGTTGCTCCAATAGAATCTACAAAAGTTTTATTATTAAAAAGGTAAAGTGATTCACCTTCAGCTTTTATCTTAAAATTTGTGTGTAAGTACGATTTTGGTAATTCAAGATATTCAGAGGCTGTGTGTCCTTGTGCATTTCTTAAACCCAGTGAAAGAAATGGAATGCAGGTAATATCTGAAGATGTTGTGCTGTGATTATGTACCTGAATAGCTATTACATTTTCGCCTTCCTTTAAAAAACCTGACCAATTGAGTAATGGAAATTCATTTGGAGCCAGTCCTTGATACATTCTTGCTTCATGATCATAGGTATCACTACCTTGGTTGTATGGAATAATTGTTCCTGGTGTACCCAGATTATCACGCGCTATTTCAATGCCATTAATATACGCAACAAAGCCATCGTCGTAATCCATATGCAGAACAGCCTGTGCAATATTACTTGTATCTTCGATTGAAAAGGTTTTACGAACAAATACACTCATAGTAGTGCCAATAACGGTTGCGTCATCATCATCTCCATATCCAAAACCACTGGGGCCTGTTGACCATGATGAGTCATCAAACCCAAGTGTTCTCCATGAGGCATCAGGTTCCTGGGTTGGTACGAGGTAGTTAAAACTATCCCCTTTATCAATAATGGTATACCACTCATTAACTAAGTCCGTTCTGTCTTTTCCAGAAGCAAATACTAATAAATGTGATTGACCAGGTAGTTGAATGTCTGGTATATTCCATTTGGTTGTATCCGAAATGTCATCAGATAAATAATAAGTAGCTAAATTAATTGGAGAAGTTGAAGTGTTAAATAGTTCTATCCAATCCGGAAAATCACCATCGTCATCACTTAAACCTGTTACGTTAGATGAAACAAATTCATTAATCTTGATTTGGCTATTTACAGATAGTGTATTTAGAAGTAAAAAAATGGATAAAACAAAAGTGTATCCTTTTATTTGGGAAGATGAATTCATAGCTGGTTTTCATAAAATTTGGTGCGTAATATTACTTCAAATTATTACGATATCAAAACCACAAAGTTCACATAAAACTCACATTGAATTAATGTTAGAATCGATGAATCCTTTTCAGGTACTGGATTTTAAGAACTTTGTATAAGTAGAGAAAATGTGTTTTTTGCCTAATTAATGCAATAAAATGATAAAAAAGTGGTATAAAAAATGGAAATGCAACGAATGTAAAAGGTGAAGATGATTAGCAATCTAAAAATGCTAGATAATCATTCAATGCAAAATTTATGCTTAGATCCAGAATTTGGTTCTGATTCGAGTTGTGCTGTTCAATTCTTAACTTTAGGTTTTGAGTTTGACCAATATAAAATCTGTCAAATTTCTCAGAATAAATTTATAAACGTTGTATTTGACCATGACTAAAAATACAAAAAAAAGTTGACTTCTTTCGAAATCAACCTTTTAAGTGGTGCCACCTGGAATCGCCGCGATAATTATCGTGGCAGGGACACACGGATTTTCGGTTCTCAAAAAGAGTATTTCTGTAATAGTTTTAGGGAAATCTCCGGATATAATTTTAAGTTATTGTAGTATGATCTGGTTCT
>JAFMVE010000051.1 GCA_025499705.1 Carboxylicivirga caseinilyticus | reverse complement strand
TCAATTCAAATCGTCACGCTATTAAAAATCGCTACAAGTACGACTAACAAAGAATTTCAAAGATCGTTTTTTAATCTTAATCGCCCACTAGTGAATGATACCTTAAAAAAAAATGGAGGATTTGATGAACGATTTAAACTATTGGAAGATTATCCTTTGTGGTTGAAACTAACTAAAGCAGGTGTTCGATTATTTTTTATGAATAAAAAAACGGTATTCTATCGAAAACATTCAAAGGCAATTAATAATAGTGTAAAGGAACACATAATAAATCCCAATTATTTTAGTAGTGAGTCGATGAGAAAGATATATACATATCCCAATTTGCCATTATTACTTTGTATTTGTCAACGATATAACTGGATTGTTAGTCAGATTTTTAGAATTGAGATTGTCAATACCAACAATAGATTTAATCTTTTTCTGTATAATTTATTGCTTATTTATTTAAATCCTGGTAAATATTTAATATGGTTTATTAAAAGACTGCCTGTAAAGAAAGATAGTATTTATACCTATTGTTAAAAGTTTGTTATTGTGTTGAAGTTATTAAAAAAAACTGCTCTTTTAAGCTTTATTCTGATTGTTGGTGTTGGATACGGATTTCTAATTTCACGTTATCATCTGTTTCCCTATGGATTGATTCAAAAGGTTTATTACAACTTTTCAGGTAAAAGTAAAGGCCCCTGGTCTATTGGAATATATACAGGTGATTCTCCTTTTGTTTTAGAAAGTTCAGATTCAATTCAGAATCCGATTATTACTGTTGACGATATAGATGATGTTGATGGAGTTTTTGTTGCTGATCCATTTTTACTTGTAAAAGATAGTATTTTTTATATTTATTTTGAAGTATTAAACCGTGAAACAATGCAGGGAGATATAGCCTATGCTTTTAGTCAGGATCTTAAAAAATGGCAATACGGGCAGGTAGTTCTGGATGAAGAATTTCATTTATCTTATCCGAATATATTTCAATGGAAAGGGGAAATTTATATGGTCCCCGAAAGTAATGAAGCACATTCTGTACGGTTGTATAAAGCCACAGGTTTTCCTGATAAGTTCGAATATGTAGAAAATTTGTTGGAAGGCTATCAATATGATGATCCCAATGTGTTTTATTACAATAAAAAGTGGTGGATGTTTGTCAGTAAACCTGAGCATGATGTGATGCATTTATATTATTCAAGTGAGCTTATGGGTGAATGGAAGCTACATCCTCAGAGTCCTATCCGCCAGTTTGATAAAAAGTATTCTGGTACTTCTGGAAGAATATTTACCTCTAATGGGAAATTATATCGTTTGGCGCAGGATTGTGAAGAGTATTATGGCAAACAAGTTTATTGCTTTGAAATTGATTCCTTAACAACAGAGCATTATCATGAGAAACTAGTTGGAACTGATCCGTTATTTAAAAAAGGTAGATCAAACTGGAATAACAAGGGTGTCCATCATGCAGATATTCAAAATATTGATAATAGATGGTTCGCTATTATTGATGGTCAAAAAAAGAATAATAATTAGAAACACTTATTGATCAGAAACTGAATGAGAATCTTATTACTCTACGAGTATTTTAATCATAATCAACTGCTGGATAATTTAGGTAAGGAAATTGCTAAAACCAATAACTTCGTATCATCCTTTAATATTGTGAAATTTCGCTATACGAATTACAATAAAGAAAACAAACCTATTTGGATTTTATTACTCCATATTTTAATTGCTATACCAAAAGTTCGGGGAGGCTTATTACGCTGGATAAGAAAGTGGACCATTCTTAAATTAGCAGATTCATATAATATTATTGATATTCATTATTTTAGTGTCTTCTATGATGAACTCATTCCTATCTTGAAGGCGAGGGGTAAAAAGATCAAGATAACAGTTTGGGGTTCTGATTTTTATAGGGTAGATCAAAAACGGAAAGAGGAACAAAGACTTTTGTATAGACAGGTTGATATCATCCAATTGGAAACAGAGCAGGTCAAAGATCAATTTCTTCAGGATTTTCCTGAATTTAAGGCTAAAATCAGAATTGCTCATTTTGGAAATATTCAGTTAACGCATTTGGATAAGGTACTAAACGATAACTGTAAAATGGAATGTAAACAGAATATCGGGATTCCTTTAGATAAACTGGTTATTACCTGTGGTACTAATGGAAGCATTGGACATCAACATGAATTGTTACTCAATAAGATTTCTGAATTGCCTCAGCAACTAAAGGATAATATTTTTTTGCTTATTCCAATGAATTATGGAGGGAGTGCTGAGTATATTAAATTGGTGATTAAAAAAGCAAGTAAGCTTAATATTCCATATAAGGTTATAACTGGATTTATGTCAACTAAGGAATTTTCCAATTATATTATTGCCAGTGATATCATAATCACTATTCAGATCAGTGATACCTTTTCTGCGGCCATTCAGGAGTATTTATTTGCTTCGAATGTTTTATTGGCAGGAAAATGGTTACCCTATCAGGTTTTTACTGATAATAATGTTTACTTTAAAATAGTAGATTTAGAAAACTTAGAAGATACGCTAAAAGACACCATTCTTTCGGTTGATAGGTATAGGCAATTAGGAGTTAATAACCCTGTTAATATTTTTAAGTTATCCTCCTGGTCTGGAGTGATTGAAAACTGGTTAAGTATATATAATGAGATAAAAATAGCCTAATGATTCGATTGTCTGTTATAATTCCAATGTACAATGTGGCTCCTTATGTGGAGCGTTGCATCAGAAGTTTGGAGAATCAGGATATACCAAAAGATCAGTTTGAATTAATTTGCATTAATGATGGTTCACCTGATAATTCTAGTGATATTGTTGAGGACTTAAAGCAAGAATTCAATAATATACTATTAATCAATCAGGAAAATCAAGGGGTATCCCGGGCAAGAAATAATGGGATTAAAAAGGCAAAAGGTGAATACCTGCTTTTTATTGATCCTGATGATTATGTGGAACCAAATAGTTTTAGCAGAGTTTTGAATAATGTATCTGCTTACAATGCCGAAGTTTCATTTTTGGGATTCACAGTTTTTAATGAATTTGGAAAGGAAAGAATAAGAATCTTTAACGAAAAAGTTTGTAATGATAGGTATATAGGGATTGATGCCTATTTTGCGGGTAGAGGTGACGGTCAAACAGATCCTGACAGAATGTGGGCTATATTATATAAGTCAGAATTTATAAAAAAGAATAAGTTATTTTTTCTGCCAAATGTTCCTTATTTAGAAGATGGAGAACTAATTGCGCGAATACTTTGCTTGGCAAAAATATGTATCTTTGATGGACATTCTTTTTATCAAAGAACATCAAGGCCGGGTTCCGCTACTCATTCTAACTTATATTACTCTGAAAAAGCCATTAATGGCTTCTTAATTGCGGCACAGAATCTTAAACAATTTCAAGCTCAAACTAATCTAAGTCCGGAACAAAAAAAGTTTTTAACTCAACCCATAAATAAATTTGTGTTATTAACCTTAAATGCCGCATTACAAAAGCCAGTATTTAAAAATTATATAAAAATAAAAAGACGCCTTAAAGATGTTGGGTTTTCCAAGTTGGAAACAGATGGTTTGCATGCTCCTTATAAAGAATTAACATCATTATATAATTCGATATGCATATCTTTTGCATTTAAAGCATACTTAAATGAATTTAAGCACTTATTGAAAAAAGTTCTTAAGTATAAGCATCAGGCAGTTTAGGATATTATTGTTAATTTATAATGCTTTGAAAAAAAACATAAATATATTATTGATATCAAGTGCTTTTTACCCTGAGATTTCACCACGTAGCTTTCGTGCATCAGAGTTGGCCAAGGAATTGACCAGGCAAGGGCATGTGGTTACAGTCATTTCAAAATACAGAGCACACGATTATACTTCGTTATTAAATGAATTTCCTTTTCAGCTGAAAATGTGGAAACCTGCTGCATTTAAACCCATTTCTTCAATACGATGGCTAAAAGGAACCGTTTTGGACCGGTTTTTAACCAGAATACTTGCCTTATTGTTTGAATACCCGGTTATTGAAGAAATGTTTAGGGTGAAGCATATGCTTAAAAAGGAAGTTGGGTATGATTTGCTTCTTTCTTTTGCAGTCCCATACCCGGTTCATTGGGGTGTTGCCTGGGCTAGGAAGAAAAAACATCAGATTGCTCAAACATGGATAGCTGATTGTGGTGATCCTTATATGGGAGATCGCCTGGATTCGTTTCGTAAACTTTTTTATTTTAGTTATCTTGAAAAGTGGTTTTGCAGAAAAGCCGAATTTATAACGATACCGGTTGAAAGTGCCATACCGGCTTATTATAAGGAATTTCATCATAAAATACGAATTATTCCTCAGGGCTTCTCTTTTAATTTAAATGAAAGGAAAAATAAACAACCAGATAACAATATTCCTCATTTTGCATATGCAGGAGGTTTTTTAGCCGGTATAAGGGATCCCCGACCTTTATTGAGTTTTCTATCCAATTTAGAAGAACCGTTTCGATTCTATGTTTATACCAATCAAAGGGAACTACTCAATGATTATATCCCATTGCTTGGAGATAATTTGATAATCAGTGATTTCATTCCCCGAGATCTATTAATGGATAAATTGGTAGAAATGGATTTCTTAATCAACTTTGATAATGGTACCACTTTAAATGTACCGAGTAAACTGATTGATTATATCATCACCAATCGACCTGTACTAAATATTTACTATGACTTAAACAAAACAAATGTTCTGGAATTTTTAAAGGGAAATTACTCAGCACGAATGGATTTGCCGGGTCCGGAGCATTATCATATTGAAAAAGTTGTGGGGCAATTTATGGAATTAAAATATTAAGCATTTGGATATTACAATCCCCCCAAAAGATAATTCTTATTTAGCAGGATCAAACGCAAAAACCTATTTATTGTTGTTTTTGTTTTGGCCATTTCTGGCTTTTGTTTTGGCCATAATCAACTATAGTCAACAAACGGCAAGAAAAGTAATTTATATTTTTTTGATCTACTATGGTTTCTCATTTGTAAATGAAAATATGTATGTTGATGCCTTTAGATATGCAAAAAGATTTATAATGACAGCGGAATTACCTTTTTCTGATTTTTTCGTAATTGTTGGTGGATTATATACTGATTCTTCTGTTGATATTATTGAACCCTTAAGCCGTTTTATTATATCCAGGTTTACAGATAATCCTCAGTTTTTCTTTGCTTTTTGGGTGGCTTTTATGGGGTTCTTCTATTTGAAATCCATTAATCTGTTGTACAGTAAGTATCAGGAAAATCCAAATACTACAAGTCTTGTTCTTTTGTTATTTTTTATTTTTACTGTGCCTATTACTGCAGTGAGTGGCATAAGAATGCCTACAGCCATGTGGATTTTCTTTTATGCTGCCTATCATGTGGTGCTCTATCGTGATAAAAGATATTTATTGTTAGCTTTATCAGCATCGTTGGTTCACTGGAGCTTTTTAACAGCAAATGCTGTATTACTCCTTTATTTTTTTGCAGGTAACCGGAACTGGCTGTATTTACCATTGACAGTAGTCTCCTTTATTGTACCCAACCTTTTAGCCCCCTTGTTTAAGAACCTAGCTCAAAGTGTAGGTGGAGCCATTCAAGATCGCTACAAAGGTTATTCCAATGAAGACTATATAGAAGGAATACAGCAATCCTACGAAGGAGCATCCTGGTTTATGGGTTTATTTGAAAATTTAGCATTGTATTTTTTATTGTTTAGTATTATTTATATTCAACTAAAGGATAGAAAGATAATGCAGGAAAGTTATGAAAAGAACTTATATAGTTTTTTATTATTGTTTTTAGCCTTTATTAATTTTGGACAAATCATTCCCAGTTTTGGAGGGCGTTTTCAAATATTATTTTATCTTCTAGCCACAACTTATGTATTTCTATATAGTGTCAAGATTAAAAATCAACCTTTACATATTATAAAGCTTATAGGAATCTTTCCAATATTGCTGTTTTGTGCCATTCAATTTCGAATGGGATCAGAAAGTATTAATGCATGGATTTTTTATCCTGGCTTTGGTTTAAGTGCTCTGGTCCGGGAACTTTCTTTGGCAGAGCTTATGTTTAATTAATAGACATGATTAGCCTCAATACATTAGTCGAATTGATTTTAAATATTATTAAAATGTGGCTAAATGAAATTATCTAAAATAAAAACAGCAATTACCCAGAGAATGGTGAATATCCCCGGATTTCGATCCAAGGATCCTATTCTTGTACTTGAAAGTGATGACTGGGGAAGTATTCGAATGCCTGATCAGAAAGTTTATAATGATCTTTTAAATAATGGTTATAAAATAGCTGAATCGGACTATAATCGTCTGGATACTCTGGAGAGTAATAAAGATTTAGAGGCCTTATTTGAGGTCTTAAAACGGTATAAAGATCATTCGGGACAACATCCTGTTATTACAGCTAATACGATTGTTGGCAATCCTGATTTTGAAAAAATTGAGGCTTCGGATTTTAAAGAGTATTATTATGAGACAGTAACTGATACCCTAAATCGTTATAAGAGCAGAGATCAGGTTAAAGAACTTTGGATGCAAGGTTATAATGAAGGAGTGTATCATCCCCAGTTTCATGGGCGTGAACATGTGAATATAGTCAGGTGGCTGGAGGCCTTGCAGAAAAAAACACCTGAAATCATGTACACGTTTAAGCATAAAACAACTTTTTCCGGTATTGGTGATTACAACTTTATGGAGGTTCTGGATTATAATTCACCTGAAGATCTTAAGATTATGAATCAAAGTCTGGAGGAGGGGCTTAAGATGTTTCAGGATCTGTTTGGCTACCCATCCAAATCCTTTATACCTCCATGTTATGCCTGGGATAGTCATATTGAAGAAACATTGGCGAAAAATGGGGTTAAATATCTTCAGGGATTATTTATTCAGTCTGTTCCAACCGGAACATTTGGCAACTATAAACGGAAATATCATTTTATGGGAAGTCAAAACCAATATGGTCAATATTATTTAATACGGAATGCATTTTTCGAGCCTTCTTTAAATAATAGTAGTGATCCAGTTGGTGAGTGTTTAAGTAGGGTTGATCTGGCATTCAAATGGAAAAAGCCAGCTATTATTAGTTCACATCGTATTAATTTTATGGGATCGTTGGTTGAAAACAACAGAACACGGAATCTGGAATTGCTGGATGAACTGTTAAAAAACATCTTGAAAAAATGGCCTGATGTAAGGTTTATGAGTTCAGATCAGCTGGGGGACTTGATAGCTGGGGGGGAGCGATGAGAGGAGAGCGTATAGTGTAAAGCTTTGAGAAGTAAGTAATGAGAGGTGAGAGATGAGCGTAAAGCGTAAAGCAGTGAGATGTTAATGTAAAGAAAGCAGTAATATATCCTCGGTTGGGCTTTATAAAAGATACAGGAAGTGGGAAAGATTGATAGTTTTAAAGATTTAATTGTTTATCAAAAAGCTTATAATCTCGCAATGGATATCTTTGAAATATCAAAGAGTTTTCCATATGAAGAAAAGTATTCATTAACTGATCAGATTCGCAGATCTTCCAGGTCAATAACTGCGAATCTTACTGAAGCTTGGGCAAAGAGAAGATATGAAAAAGTATTTATAAATAAACTTTCAGATTGTCTTGGAGAAGAGCATGAAACTGAAGTCTGGTTGGACTATGCAAAAGACTGTCAGTATATAAACAAAGAGACTCATGAAAAAATAGTAAGTAATTACCTTGAAGTACGCAAAATACTTATCTCAATGATTAATTGTCCGGAAAAATGGTGTCCGAGTTTAAAGCAATAAGTAAATAGTAGGGTAAAGCATTGAGAGTTGAGCGTAAAGCGTAAAACGAAAAGAAGTAAGAAAAGAGAGGTGAGAATGAAGTGGTGAGTTTGAAGTTATTTTTTTTAAGAATCGAAGTATATAAATAAAATGAATTTTCATAGCTTAACACTTAACACTTCTAACTCAAAACTGATTAGTTATTAATTAAACTGAAATTATAAAGTGAAAACCGACCCCATAAATATCCTGTTTACCGGTGACATTTGTCCCATAAACAGGATAGAAGAGTTAGCCCTAAAAGGTGACTATGCATCTATTTTCAATGATTTTATGGATGTATTTCAAGGGAATGACCTGAATATTGTTGATCTGGAATGTCCCTTAACAGAGCACAATCATGGTCGACCAAAGACAGGACCTTATCAGAAAGCTCATCCTGATTGCATTAATATACTGAAATATGCAGGAGTTAATGTTGCAGCTATGGCTAACAATCATATTATGGATTACGGAAGTAAAGGTGCTTCGGATACTATCGATTTATGCCGAAATAGTCAAATTGAAACAATTGGGATTGGTAAAAATGATGGTGAGGCTGCACAACCTTATACTATAGAGATCAACGGTAAAAAGATCGCCATCCTATGTTTTGCTGATGATGAGTTTATATCCACTCCTGATAATGGCTTTTTTGCTAATCCTTTGGATATTATTGAAGCATCTTATTCTATTGATCGAGTCCGGTCTGAACATGATTATGTATTTGTAATTGTTCATGCAGGGAATGAATTCTATGAATTACCTTCTCCAAGAACAAAGAAATTATATCGTTTCTTAGTAGATAGGGGCGCAGATGCTGTGATTGCTCACCATACCCATGCTTTTTCAGGATATGAGGTTTATAATGGTAAGCCTGTTTTTTATGGCTTGGGTAATTTTATTTATGATTGGCCGGGTAAAACCAACAGTCCATGGAATAAGGGGTACGTGGTTAAGTTTTCGATTGATGACCAGCTACATTATAGGATCATTCCCTTAAAACAAAGTAACAAACAACCGGGTGTTTTTCATTTGAATGCTGATGAAGAAAATAACTTTATGGAAGAAATGGAACGATTAAATACTATTATAGGTGATGATGAACAGTTGGAATTAGCCTTTCAAAAGTACTGTGATGGAGTTAATCCCATGTATGATGCATTTATTGAACCTTGGTTTGGAAAATATATTACAGCATTACGAAAACGTGGATTATTTCCCAATCTTATGTCCAAAAGAAAACGATTATTATTATTAAATATCATCCGATGTGAATCCCATCGTGACGTGTTACTTAGGATGCTAAAACCTTATGAAAAACAATAAACTCCTAGAATGAGAGCAACGGTGTGGAGAGTAAAGTGTTGAGAAAAAAGTTTAAGGAGTTGAGTCAAGAGAGATGAGTGGAGAGATTAAAGAAAAAAGCGTAGAGGAATTAGCATAAAGCGTAATGAAAGATGAGTGTTGAGTTAAGAGTTTTAAGTTAGGATTATTACCACTTAAAACTCACCACTTAAAACATTCAAGGATTAACCATCCACTATCAACTAACAATTAACCACTAAAAACTACCTATGTGTGGAATAGCAGGATATATACATACTGATCAGAAACCCATTAAGGATACGGGAAATATACTTCCAATGCTTAAGATTCAAAAGCATCGTGGACCTGATGACTCCGGTATCAGGGCTTTTAGTCTGAACCGGGGTGAATCTCTTGAGTTGGGGATTGATCAGGTGTCAGGGATAGACAGTGCTTTTGAAGGCGTTTTAGGATTTAATCGCTTAAGTATATTGGATTTATCAGCTAATGGTCATCAGCCAATGGTGAGCCCTGATAATAAAGTAATTCTTGCATTTAACGGCGAAATATATAATGCATTTTCATACAAGACAGAACTTGAAGCATGGGGTTACCGGTTTAAAAGTTCAACAGATACGGAGGTGATATTGGCCTTATATCTGAAGTATGGATTGGAGGGAATGCTAAATCGGCTCAATGGTATGTTTGCCATTGTTATTGCTGACCTTTCAAGAAAGGAATTATACATTGCCCGAGACCGTTTTGGAATTAAGCCCATGTATTTTATAAATACAAATAATACATTGGCTTTTTCGTCGGAACTGAAAAGTTTTAAGCATCTTGAGGAGTTTTCATTTGAGTTAAATAATCAAAAACTTGACGAATACCTGTTATTCCGTAATAACCTTAACGGTACCCTCTATAAGCATATTGAATCTTTGAAGCCTGGCCATTACCTGATCTATAGCAGGTCGAAAGGATTGGGATTAAAACAGTTCTTTGAAATTAATGATTACCATCGTGAGAACACAACTAAACAGGCGATAGGGCAAACAAAGAGCCAATTAGAGAAGTGTTTGGAGGATAGTGTTCAGAGCCAGTTAATGAGTGATGTTAAACTGGGGTGTCAGTTATCAGGCGGAATTGATTCCTCTTTGGTTACCTGGCTAGCCAATAGAAATGCCAATAAGGGACATTTTGAATCTGTATCCATTGTATTTGATGACCAGCGTTTTTCGGAGGAAAAGTACATTGATATAGTCAGAGATCAGCTGGGGATTACTTCTCATAAATTTTTGCTTGAAGGAGATTACTATTTTGATCATTTTGTAAATGCCACATGGCATTTGGAGGGACCTTTAAATCATCCCAATACAATTGGTATTTATAAGCTATCACAGCGGGCAAAAGAATATGTTACCGTATTATTAAGTGGTGAAGGTGCAGATGAAGTTTTCGGCGGTTATTCCCGGTTTTACGATATAAGTTTTCCATTTCGAACCAGAAAATTATTCAGTGAGGTAAAAAAATACCGCAGGCAATTAAGTGGTTTCCTTAACTATTTTAATCAGGATATGAGGGCCATATTACCCACTTCTTTTATGAATCCTACTTTAGCAACCTCTGTATTCAAAGATTTTAATTTTACGAATGCTGTTACAGATCGAAGAGCGTTATATCATCAATTAAACGGTTCTGTCTTTGATAAGCAGGTTAAATATGAAATAAAGACTTATTTGCCTGATTTGTTGATTCGTCAGGATAAAATGTCTATGGCTCACTCTATAGAAAACCGGGTGCCCTTTTTGGATAATGATCTGGTAGAACATTCATTTACTATACCGGAAGACCAATTGCTTATTAAAGCCGGGGGATCAATAAAAAATACTCAAAAATACCTATTGAAGAAGATGGGTGAAGATGTATTTGGCAATGGCTTCGCTTTCCGTGATAAAATGGGTTTTGGCATCCCCGTTCGTGAGTTTTTTATGGATAAACGGTTTAATCAATATTTAAATGATCAGATTAAATCAGGCATTAAAAATCGTGGATTATTTAATTACGAACTGATAAATAAGTGGATTTCAAATATTAATCAACTTCGATATGATGAGTTGGAGGCTCTATGGGTAGTTGTTGCTTTTGAAACATGGGCTGTAAAATATTTTGATCATGAAAATAGGAATACATCATACTAAGGGCACCTTTAGTGAAAGGTGGCTGGCTTATTGTAAGGAAAAAAATATTCCTTATAAACTGGTTAATTGTTATGGCGATGATATCATCAGCCAATTAGAAGATTGTGATGCCCTGATGTGGCATTTTAATCATAAAGGGGCCAAAGAAAGTAAATTTGCCAAACAACTCTTGTTTTCCTTACAAATGGCCGGGAAAAAAGTATTTCCCGATTTCAATACAGCCTGGCATTTTGACGATAAAGTGGGGCAAAAATACTTGTTGGAAGCCATTAATGCACCATTGGCCCGGGCTTATGTATTCTATACAGAACAAGAAGCCATTGAATGGGCTCAAACTACAACTTTCCCTAAAGTATTTAAATTGCGCAATGGGGCCGGATCAGATAATGTGAGGTTGGTACATTCAGTAAATGAAGCCCGCCGTTTTATAAAAAGAGCCTTCGGTAAAGGCTATAAACAATATGATGGATGGAGAAACCTTAAAGAGCGGCTTAGAAAATATAAAAAAGGAAAAGCCTCTATTTGGGATGTTACTAAAGGTGTAATCAGATTGTTTTATACTACTAAATATGCACGTGTTACAGGACGAGAAAAAGGTTATGTGTATTTTCAGGAATTTATTCCTGAAAATACTTATGATATAAGAGTGGTAGTTATTAAAGATAAAGCATTTGCCATTAAACGCATGGTGAGAGAAAATGACTTCAGGGCTTCAGGTAGTGGTACCATCCTTTATGAAAAAGACCATTTTGATATTGAAACTATCAAGTTGGCTTTAAAAATATCTGAAGATATGGAGGATCAGTGTATGGCTTATGATTTTGTATATAAAGATGGACGACCGCTAATGGTAGAAATTAGTTATGGATTTGCTATCCATGGCTATGATGATTGTGTTGGTTATTGGGACAGAGAATTAAATTGGTATGAGGGTGCATTTAATCCTTATGGTTGGATGGTTGATCATTTGATTCAAAAATTAGAATCAGAAAAAAAATGAAAATTATTTCCCATAGGGAAGTTTGGCTTAAGGCGCTCAAATAAAATTACTACTGATGAAGATTTGTTTAGTTATTCATTCATTGCAGGCAGGAGGAATGGAACGTGTAATGTCTGAATTGGCGCACTGTTTCTCTAAACGATCAGATGTGGAGTTACATTTAATTTTATATGGAATTAAAAGAGATATCTTTTATTCAGTTCCGGATAATATGATTATTCATAAGCCATCCTTCAGTTTTAATAATAGGATTCGTACATTGTCATTAATTAGAACAATGTCTTATTTAAGAAGACAGATAAAAAATTTACAACCTGACTCAATATTAAGTTTTGGAGAATACTGGAACAACTTTTTCCTGTTATCCACATTAGGATTGGAGTATAAGCGTTTTGTATCTGACAGAAGCCAGCCGGATAAAAGTCTGGGCAATTTGCATGATTATTTAAGGAAATGGCTGTACCCAACAGCAACGGGTATTATTTTACAAACCCAAAAAGCAAAGGCAATTTTTCTAAAAGATAAAAGCCATAAAAATATATCTATAATTGGAAATCCAATTAGAACTATCGATTATGAATCAGCATCGGTAAAGAGAGAAAAAATGGTTATAATGGTAGGCCGATTAATAAAGAGCAAGCATCAGGATCGGCTGATTAAAATATTTGCCAATATTAACAGGCCGGACTGGAAATTAATGTTAGTTGGTTACGATCATCTTAAACAGAACAATATGGACCGTCTAAAACAATTAGCCGTTGATTTACATATTGAGGATAAGGTAATTTTTACAGGCAAACAAAGCAATATAGACGAATTATATTGCAGAAGTTCAATTTTTGCATTTACATCAAGTTCCGAAGGATTTCCAAATGTTATTGGTGAGGCCATGTCAGCAGGTTTACCAGTTATTTCATACGATTGTAATGCCGGTCCATCTGATATGATTGAGGATGGTGACAATGGATATTTAATTCCCCTTTTTGACGATGAACTCTTTGCAGCCAAGCTTGAACAATTAATGAATAGTCACATATTGAGGGAACAAATGGGGCAAAAAGGAAGGGAAAAAATAAAAGCTTTCTCGAAGGAGTATATTTGTGAGCAATTTTATCAATTTATTTCGAATTAAAAATAGATTGTTATACATATTGCATACAGCAGAGCACTAAATTTGAAATTTAATTTCCGGATATAAAGAAAATCAATTTAATGAAGGTAATTGTAATAGGCGCCAAAGGATTTATTGGTCAGCATTTAATTAAGTATTTAACCCAACAAGGGCATGAAGTATGGGGAGCTGATGTGGTTGTAGACTATGCAGCGTCAGGTAAATACTTTTTGATTGATGCCTCCAATTCAGATTTTCAAAATGTGTTTCATTTCGAAAATTATGATTTGTGTGTTAATTGTTCTGGGGCAGCCAGTGTGCCGGACTCCATTAATAATCCAATGCGCGATTATTATTTAAATACGGTAAATGTATTTAAGATACTTTCTGCCATACAACGATATCAGCCCGAATGTAAGTTTATTAACCTGGGAAGTGCAGCTGTTTATGGTAATCCTCAGTATTTGCCTGTTAGTGAAAAGGCCAGTGTTCAACCGCTTTCTCCTTATGGTTTTCATAAATATCAGGCGGAACAGATATGTGAGGAGTTTTATCGTTTTTTTGGGTTAAATACCTGTTCCTTACGTATTTTTTCAGTCTACGGTGCAGGTTTAAAAAAACAGTTATTTTGGGACACCTATAAGAAGACCTTACAAAACGGGACCATACAGTTTTTTGGAACAGGAGATGAATCACGGGACTTTATACATGTAAATGATCTGTCGAGAGCCATAGAATTAATTGCTTTAAACAGTCAATTTAAAGCTGATATTATTAATGTGGCTAATGGAGAAGAAGTAAGCATTAAGAATGCCATATCAACATTCTTGTCCTGTTTTGACCGGGCAATTGATTATAAGTTTTCGGGTGAAGTCAGGAAAGGCGATCCCTTGAATTGGAGAGCAGATATTGGAAAGTTAGAAGAATTGGGTTATAAACAAAGTAAAGATCTTCTAACGGGATTAAAAGATTATTATCAATGGATAACATCATTATCTGAAGAATAAAATATTTGAATCACGTGACAAAACAAAACAGACTTAAAGTTGGTGTTCTTTTTGATTTCCAGTCGACCTGGATGGGTGGAATAACCTACATTATTAACCTGGTTAATACTTTAAATTTTCTGGAGGAAGCTCGTAAACCGGAAATCTATTTTTTTTATACCCCGGAACTTAAAAAATATCTTACTGAAATAAATTACCCCTATATTCAGTATATAGAAAAAAAATCAACTCCTATAATTAAGGGATTTACAATGTCATGGTTGAAAAGGAAAAATGTTTTTATTGATAATTTCATCGATACATATGCATTGGATGTTGTTTACCCCAATCGGAATTTTCCTGTTAAAAACAGGACTAAAGCAAAAGTAATTGCTTGGTATGCTGATTTACAGCATAAATATTATCCTGAGTTTTTTACCCGTCAAACCTTAATTCACAGGGCTGTCAGATTATTTTTTATGTTGAAGAATGCTCAGCACCTTATTGTTTCGAGTGAGGCTGTTAAAGACGATTTCTATAAGTTTTATAAGATCAGGCAAAAGCTTAATTTTCACATCTATCATTTTGTATCGGTAAATAATGGGAATACTTCAAAACCTTTGGATGAGTTAAAAGCGAAATATAATATACCTGATGATTATTTTATGGTATCTAATCAGTTTCACAAGCATAAAAACCATCAGGTTGTATTAAAGGCTCTTGCTCAGCTTAATGATCAGGGAATTAAGAAGCATATTGTATTCACTGGTCGGTTCCCACAGGCTAAAAATTCACCCTATATTGCAGAAATTCATCAATTGATCGAAGAGCATCAACTTCAGGATTCTATAAGTATGTTACAGGTTATCCCACGTATGGACCAGCTTCAGTTAATGCAATACAGCCAGGCTGTTATTCAACCAAGTTTATTCGAAGGCTGGAGCACGGTTATTGAAGATGCCATTTCATTGCATGTACCTGTTATTGCTGCTTCACTGAATGTTAATAAAGAACAATTAATGGATAAAGGAATTTATTTTAATCCACATGATGTTAGTGAGTTGGTTGATATCTTAAAGCATTATCCCGAAACAGGTAAGAAAAAGGTTGTTTATGGTGATTATAATGAACGGATTAAAGAATCCATAGATCAATTGATAGATGTATTTAGTAGTCATTAGTATTGATATTTATAATCAATTATAAACCATTGATGATTAAGAAATTAAGGCGGTACCTGGTTAATAATCTGAAAAACATACCGGGCTGGAGAACGAATAGAAAACTAATTATCATCGAATGTGATGATTGGGGAGGAATAAGAATGCCTTCCAATGCCGTTTTCGATGAATTGAATAATAATGGACTACCTGTTAATACAAGCCGTTTTAATCGGTATGATTCTTTAGCCAATAAAGAGGATTTTGATCAGCTATTCACAGTTTTAAAATCAGTTAAAGCTAAAAATGGTAATCATCCGGTGATAACTGCGATGACCAATATGGCCAATCCTGATTTTGAAAAAATTAAAAAGTCAGGATTTGATACCTATTATTTTGAGGATTTTACGACAACACTGGATAGGTATTATCCTGGACAAAAGGTGTTTGATAAATGGGAGGAAGGGATTAAAGAGGGAATTTTTGTACCTGAGTTGCATGGTAAAGAGCACATTTCGGTTCAGCACTGGATGAAACATTTAAAATCAGGCCATCCGGAATTATTGAAAGCATTTAACCACGGTTTTGTTGCCTTAGGTATTAATGATCTTCCGGATATATTGAAAGAATTCAGACCTGAGTTTTATTTTGATAACGATGAGCAGAAGCCCTTTTTAATAAATTCTATCAGGGAAAGTGTTGAATTGTTTGAGAAGACATTTGGATATTTGCCTCGAGTTTTTACACCATCTAATGGTTTGTTTCATCCTGATTTAGATCATGAGGTGGCCAGTAATGGAATAAGGTACTTGTATGTAACACGAAAAATGCCATATCCTGCAACCAATGGGGAAATTAAATTCAGACCTTTTACAACAGGTCAACGTGGCCCGGAGGGTTTGATTTATTATACCCGGAACTGTGCATTTGAGCCAACTGATCCGGAATACATGGGGGTAGAATTTACTCTGAGTCAGATCGAGGCCGCATTTCGATGGGGTAAACCGGCAAATATAAGTACTCATCGAGCTAATTTTACAGGAAGTATTAATCCGGATAACAGGGAGATAGGATTAAATGAATTGAAGAAATTACTTGATACAATAGTTAAGAGGTGGCCTGATGTTGAGTTTCTATCGTCGGGTGACGCTTTGGATATTATGAGAAGGAATTAGCATGCGCAAAATAGTATTTATCAATCAGGCTACCGGTTATCTGACCATCGACATAATTAATGCTTTTGCCAAAGAATTTGATATGGTGGCATTAATTACCGGAAGTATTCGGGTACAGGATGATACGCTTGAGTCAGATGTTGAGGTATCCAAAATTGTAAAATATAACAGGGGCAGTCATATTAACAAAGTATTATCTTGGTTATGGGGTACAGTGCAGATTTATTTTTTATTGCTCTTTAAATATAGAGACTATGAAAAGGTATTTTTCACAATCCCCCCAACTGCCTATTTGCTTCCAATTACCAGACGATTGCCTTTTTCAATAATTATTTATGACCTTTATCCGGAAGCATTAAAAATTAATGGGTTAGATGAAAGAAGTCTGATATATAAATGGTGGATCAAAAGAAATATTAAAATACTTCCAAAGGCTCACAAAGTATATACCTTAAGCGATCATATGAAAGAGGGACTTTTATATTATGCCCCGAAGATTAAAATTGAAGTGATTTCCAATTGGTCTGCTTTTTCTGAATATTATCCAATAGCTAAAGCTGAAAATAAACTATTAATCAGAGAAGGTTTGCAGGATAAATTTATTATTCAATATTCGGGAAATATAGGAGCTACACATAATGTTGAAGCCATTATTGAATTGGCGGAATATTTTAAGGAAAATGATAGTATTGTTTTTCAAATAATCGGAAGAGGTATTCGTACAGAGATCATTGCTGATATGATAAAGTCCAAAAAATTAAAAAATTGTTTATTACTCCCATTCAGGCCAGACGAAGAATTGTACGAATCTTTATGTGCTGCTGATTTGGCTATTGTAACACTGGACGATAAAACAGCTGACGTTAGTGTACCCAGTAAAACCTATAATTTAATGGCAGCAGGAGTACCTGTAATGGCCATTGCTTCTATAAACTCTGCTTTAGCGAAGAAAATAGCCGACTATAAAATTGGTACCACTTTTGAGAAAGATAATTATAGTGGTATGTCAGATTTTATTTTAAACTTATTTGATAATCCTGATGAATTAAAAACATTGTGTGATAATTCTTATAAGGCTTCAAAGTTTTTTTCAAAAGCAAATGCCGGCAGATATTTATCTGCATACCTAAACAATTAATGAATTATTATGATGAAATTCGTTAACAGAACCATCTATCTGTTTTATTATCTGAAAAATGAAGATTTCGGATTAATTAGAAAATTTCTGAATTATGCAAAAAAACTTACAGGTAGGACTAAAAGTGCATTATTGGTTGATATGATCGTTTGTGTTTATAAATACAACATATCATTAAAGGATTATTTTTATTTCCGTTTTTTTGAAATTGATACAAATGAAAGAAAAAAATGGGTGGGTACAGGATTTATGTATGAATTTCAATTAAAGATGAATCCTAAAAATAACAGAAAAGTTTTGGAGGATAAGATTCAATTCTTAGGTAAATATTCATCATACGTCAGACGCAAAGTATTAACATATAGGCAGGCATTTAATGATAAGGAAAAGTTGAACCAAATATTTAATAATAAATCGGGGAAATTAGTACTTAAAGGATCATTGGGACAGGTTGGAGCAGAAGTCAAGGTCATAAAGTGTGATGATTATAATGCTGATTCTTTACTTCATTTTATGATGCAAAACAAATTTGATTTGATAGAAGAGTATGTTATTCAGCATCCAATGTTAATGCAATTGTCTGATTCGGGATTAAATACCATTAGAATTTTTACTCAGCTTAACAATGGGGAAGTTGATATACTTGGAGCACGTTTAAGAATTACGGTTAATTCTGAAGTCGATAATATGGCAGCTGGTAATTTGGCAGCACCTATTGATGTTATCAATGGATCGGTATCAGGACCTGGCGTTTATAGCGATATTACAAAAGAGGATGTTTCAATCCATCCTGTTTCTAATGAGTCAATTGAAGGCTTTAAAATACCATTTTGGTCAGAAACAATAGAACTTGTTACAAAAGCTGCACTTTCCAATTCTTCCAATCAATCCATAGGTTGGGATATTGCCATTAGTGAGTATGGACCTGAATTAATTGAGGGTAATCATAACTGGTGTAAGTTATTATGGCAGTTGCCTGTTAAAAAGGGGTTAAAGGATAAGTTGCTAAAGTACATGTAATGGAAAAACTTTTGCTATTTATTAAACACCGTCTGGTATTTATCTGGCACATTATTGAGTGGATAAATGGACTTGTTTTTTATATCCTTCATCATAATAGCTTAAAAAAAACAATACATAAAGTCTTTTCTGAAGAACTTAAGCCCAATTATGAATTCAGAATACTGAATGCCGGAGACGCCGAAGCAATAACCATGTTGCTAAACCATCAGAAGAAAGAGGATATGCGTTATTTCAATCCTCATGGATTTGATTTAATATCTATAAAAAGGCAACTTAAGAAAAAAGCCTTTTTGATGATGGGAGTATTTGAAGAAGAGAGGTTGGTCGGTTATTTTTTTCTAAGATTTTTTGCCAATAAAAAATGTTTTGTAGGCAGGGTGATTGATTTTGATTATAGGGGACGTGGAATTGGAGGTTTAATGAACCGGATAATGTATAATATTGCCTGGGAGTTGAATTTTAAATGTTTATCTACTATTTCAAAAAATAATCAATTAGTGATAAATGCTCATAGAAAAAATTCTAACATGAAGATAGTTAAAGAATTACCCGGGGATTATTTGTTGATTGAGTTTGTTAAATAATCAAAAAAGGATTTAGTAGAAAGTAAATTAATAATTAATGTTTGGTCAATTTATTTTATCTAACTTGATCTGTATTTTTGAGAGATACAAGGATTCTAATGCTTTTCACATTTGTAATTTAAATTATACCTATCTTGAATTTTCCAAGACTATTTCAAAAATCCGGACTCAGCTTCAGAAAGAGGATTTTTCCAGCAAAAATATAGGATTGATAGCTAATAATGATCTGGAAACCTATGCTGCTATTGTAGCTATTTGGTTAGAAGGCTTAGCTTATGTGCCACTTCATCCTTGCTATCCTGATGACAGGAAAAAGGAAATAATCAATGATGCTAAGCTTGATCTAATAATTGATTCTTCCGGGAATATTGAAATTGAAGAAGTTAAACTTATAAAAAGTAAAGAGTTAACTTTTCGAGAATTTAATCTGGAACATAAAAAAGTGAATGATGATCAATTGGCCTATATTCTATATACCTCCGGTAGTACAGGTAAACCCAAAGGGGTGCCAATTAGCAGACTTAATTTGGCCAGTTTTGTTCATTCTTTTAATCATCTAGGTATTGAATTATCCAAAGAAGACCGTTGTTTACAGTATTTTGATCTGACCTTTGATATTTCGATTCAGTCATACTTAATACCATTGTTAAAAGGAGCATGTATCTACACTGTTTCCCATGAGAGTATTAAACCAGTAGTTGCCATTGAATTAATGGAGGTTCATAAAATTACATTTGCGGCTATTCCACCATCAATGATATGGTACCTTAGATCCTATTTCGATGAGATTGAACTTCCTTATTTGAAGACGAATATTTTGTGTGCAGAAGCTTCAGCTGTTCAGTTGATTGATGAATGGAAGCACTGTATCCCCAATGCCCGGATTCTAAATTTATATGGACCAACAGAAGCAACTATTTATTGTACTTATTCAGAATTTTATCGAAATGCATTAAATAAGGAATTAAATGGAATGATGACAATTGGTAAACCGTTTAAGAGTATAAGAATTGTTGTAATAGATGAAGATGATTGTATACAATCTGTTAATGGAATGGGAGAGCTATGTATTTCAGGTGAGACAGTGACCCAGGGGTATTGGAATAATATAGAAAAGAATAAATCTAGTTTTGTTTATAAAATAATTGATGGTGAGGAATATAGGTTTTATAGAACAGGAGATAATTGTTTTATAGATGAAGAAGGGGATATTATGTTGGCTGGCAGGTTGGATCATCAGGTAAAGGTGCAGGGTTATAGAATAGAATTAGGTGAAATTGAAGCCCATGCACGAGTTTTTCTAAATGGAGCTAATGCTGTTGCAATTACTTTTAGAAATAAATCCGGATTAATGCAGATTGCATTATTACTTGAAAACGTTATATTTGATTACATAAAATTGGACCAATTTTTAAGAAAAAAATTACCTCCCTATATGATTCCCTCCAAATATAAAATGCTTGAGTTGCTACCTTTAAATTCAAATGGTAAAGTAGATCGCTTAGCATTGAAAAAACTATATGAATAAAGTGATGATAAATACTGTTTATACGCAGATATATCTGGCAATAGAAGATTTTAATCAATCAGTAGATTATTCGGAACATTTGGTAAAAAGTCCTGATACAATTCTATATGGAAAAGAAAGTGGTATTGGTTCGTTGGGTTTGGTAACACTTCTAATACTAATAGAAAGTAAGATTACGGAACATTTTAAAGAAAATATTGATCTGGTTAGTGAGCATTCATTTAAGCAAGAAATTAATCCTTTTAGTAGTATAAAAAATCTTGCTGAATATATTATTGAATTGTTGAAATAAAATGAGAAATAATAGCAATATATATGGATGAATATGTTTTTAGAAGGGCAAATAAAAGCGATTTGCAATTTATTGTAGAAACTATTATTGAAGCGGAAAAATCAGGTACTGAAGTATTACCTTATTCATCTTTATTTGGATTGTCGGAAAAAGAAGTAAGAGAACTTTTGAAGAGCGCTTTGGAAGAAGATGTAGAAGATTGTGATTTATCCTTATCAGGTTTTATAGTAGCGGAATACAAAAAGAAACCCGTTGCAGCATTGAATGCCTGGATTGAAGGTCTTAATGGTCATTCTTCGGTTACTATTAAGGGAAACTTATTGGGTTTTTTATTGCCAAGAGAAGCTTTGATTAAAGCAAATAAACTCAATCATATTTGTTCTGCTTTGTCTACAGATTACAAACCGGGTGAGTTTTGGCTTGGTCCGGCTTATGTAGTTCCTGAACATCAGGGGAGATTACTTCTGGTTAGATTATTTCTGGAGCAAATAAGATTGCATCCGGAAGCTAAAGGAGTATATTGTCAGGTTTTTTCGAATAATAAACCTTCTATACTCAACTTTAAATTAATGAAGTTTGAGACAAAGAAAGTTTATACTTCCGCAGATGAAAGGATTAAGCAATTACTTCCTTCAAATAGCAAACATATATTTTACAAAGATTTATTAAAATAATATGACCCATTCACATCCGTTAAATAAATTTGAAGTACAGGTTTTAGAACCAATTCTGCATGCAATAGCATTTTTCCCTACTAAAAATGCTTTTTTTATAGATGAGCAATATTATACCTATCAAGATTTTGCTCAATGTATTTCAAAAATAAGGGAATACCTTAAGAAAAGGAATGACATTAGTAGTAACGTAGGATTAATAGCTAATGACGACTTGGAAACTTATGCATCGATAATTGCTATTTGGTTGGAAGGTCTAGCTTATGTACCGATACATCCCGGGCACCCCAAAGAAAGGGGTATGGATATTGTAAAACAAGCTAATATTGAATTAGTTTTAGATTCATCAAGCACTTCTTTTTTGAATGATGTAAAAACCGTTTTAAGTAAGAATTTATTATTTAATGATTATGAATTGGAATTATGTTCATATGATAGTAATCAATTGGCATATATTCTTTTTACGTCAGGTAGTACAGGGCAACCCAAAGGAGTCACAATAACGAGAAAAAATGTTGGAGCTTTTATGGAGGCTTTTTGGCAAATAGGTTTTAAGATTGATGAAAAAGACAGATGTTTACAATGCTTTGATCTAACTTTTGACGTTTCAGTGCAATCTTTTCTTGTGCCATTAACCAAAGGAGCCTGTACCTATACAATTCCTCATGATCGTATTAAATATAGTTATGCATCCGAACTTTTAGAAGATCATAAACTTACATTTGGAGCGATGGCTCCTTCAATGGTTCGGTTTTTAAGACCTTATTTTGATGAAATCGATTTGCCTCATTTACGTTATAATATTCTTACTGCAGAAGCGGCTCCATTAAACCTGATTGAAGAGTGGTCGGAGTGTATTCCAAATGCTAAAATATTTGACTTGTATGGGCCTACCGAAGCTACCATTTATTGTACATTTAATGAATTCAAGAGAAAGGGTTTCAATAAAGAATTAAATGGCATGTTTTGTATAGGTAAACCAATGGTTGGCATTCAAGCCATTATTTGTAATGATTCGGGTGAAATATTATCCAATAATATGAGTGGAGAACTGTGTATTGCAGGAGATCAGGTAACAGCCGGATACTGGAAAAACCAGGTGAAAAATGACTCTTCTTTCATTCTAATAGAACAAAATAATAAACAAATAAGATTTTATAAAACGGGTGATGGTTGTTATATAGACGATGATGGGGATTTAATGTTGAGTGGAAGATTGGATTATCAGGTAAAGATCCAGGGGTACAGAATAGAACTGGGCGAAATTGAGTATCATACCAGAAATGCAGTTAATGGTAAAAATGCAGTGGCTGTTGTTTACGAAAGTCATTCTGGGAATCATGAAATTGCTATGTTTATTGAAGATAATAAGTTAGATGAAGATGTTGTAAGACAATATTTGAAATCAAAATTACCATCTTACATGATACCGACCAAATTTCTGCTTGTTGAAAGCTTTCCAATTAATACCAATGGAAAAACAGATCGTTTGGAATTACTAAAAATTTTGAAAAATGAGTGAATATGTATTAAGAAGTGCCAGCATTGAAGATATTCCGTTTTTAGTTAATACTATTATTGAGGCGGAAAAGGGTGGTACAGATATTTTATCTTATTCTTCTGTATTTGGTATTACGGAAGTTGAGGCTAAAAAGTATATAACTCAAATGCTTGAAGAAGAAATTGATGGGTGTGAATTATCCGTTTCAAGTTTTCTTGTTGCTGAAGATAATGGTGTCGTCATAGCAGCTTTAAGCGCATGGGTGGAAGGTGCTGGAGGAGTTTCTTCCATTGAAATAAAGGGTAATTTGCTTGGATTTGTATTACCCCAAGAGTCAATTAAAAATGCGGCAAGAGTTAATAATTTATTAAAGCAGGTTCGTATTGATTATGTAACTGGAAGTCTTCAGAAGGGAGCTGGTTATGTTATAGATAACTATCGTAATAAAGGAATTTTGGGTATGTTAACAGAGGAAATAATAAGGCGAGTGAAGATTAATAATCCAGAAATATCTGAAGTCTATACCCAAGTATTTGGTTGCAATATACCTGCGATAAAAGCCAATGAAAGGGTTGGGTTTGAGATTGTGAAGAAAGTAGAGGCAGAAAATGATGATGTGTTAAATTATCTGCCATCAAAAATTAAATTTCAATTAAAAAGAAATATTTAAATAAATTGTATTATGGATAGATCAGATGTTTATGAAAAGTTAACCGGAATTTTCCGAAAGGTATTAAGTAATGATTCCCTTGAAATTTCAGATGAACTGACAGCAAACGATGTCGAAAATTGGGATTCTCTTTCTCACATGTTATTGATAACTGAAGTTGAAGAGACATTTTCTATTAAATTTAGACTTAAAGAGCTAAATAAAATGCATAATGTTGGTGAAATGGTAGATATAATAATTTCAAAATTATGAATCTTTTATTAGTGTCTATTATACATTAAACCTATTTTGATTAATGAAAAGATTAAGCTTAAAAATACTATTTTTTGTATCAGTCTTTGTATTATTTAATTATACATACATGTGGTACTTAAAAAGGTACGATTTTGAATTGTCAAAAGCATTGATGATTTCAAAAATGAAAAACCAAAAATTCGATTGTATTTTTTTAGGTAATAGTGTTTCATTTGATGGCATTGATTCAGAATTTTTCACAAAAAATGGAGTAAGCGCTTATAATTTCGCTTTAGGAGGTGCAAATATTGAAGCAAGTTATATTCAATTATCAAATTATTTGAAGACTAATACTACAAAATGTGTAATGTTGGGTTTGTCTCCTGGTGTTGATTATAAGAATTTTACACCTCCACCTCTTCACCCTGCCATCGAGTATAGTTATGATTTAATGGATAAATTTAGTATTAGGAGTATTCCTGTGATAAAATTCCAATGGTTAGCAGTTGAAATAGTAAAAAAGGTATTATCAAAGGATCATAGAGAGGCGAGAATTGTAATGGGACAGTTAAGAACAAAAAAAACGGTCCCAGATCATACTGATTATAGTCAGAAGACAAAGACCAGTATAAGTATCTGTGACTTTGAAAAGGCAAAGTTCCTTTTTAAGATGGATTCACTGTGCGATGTCAATAAAATTGACTTTGTATTGATTGGTATGCCTGGCTATAAGAATACACAGAATGATATTGATGTTGGATTACATATATTAGAGTATAATGGGGACAATAAATTACATTATTTGAACCTTAATAATGCAAAGCAGTGTACTCAGATGTTTGATTCCACAGATTGGCTTGGTAATAGTCATTTAAATGAATATGGAGCAAAAAAACTTACTGAATTTCTTTATAACCTCTATAACGAGAATAGCTTTCATTAAAATATAAAATAAGTAATTGTAAAATTATATGGTCTTTACATCGTTAAGTTTTCTACTTTTTTACCCTCTTGTTGTATTTATTTATTTTATACTTCCTCAAAAGTTGAGATGGGGATTTGTTCTATTGGCAAGCCTTTACTTTTATACTAATATTCAACCTGTTTTTACCCTATTACTTTTAGGAGTCTCAATTGTGACTTATAGTTTTGCCCTATTTATTGACAAATCTAAGTCTTATAAAAAAAAAGAGATCCTTTTGACAATAGGTTTACTGTTGGTTTTACTGCCACTTTTCTTTTTTAAGTATTACAATTTTGTCAACGAAAGTATTTTTTCACTTTTAGAACTGACTGGATTAAGATGGCATTTACCACAAATCAACTGGATGTTACCAATCGGAATTTCATTTTATACATTTATGGCTATTGGATACATTGTTGATGTTTACAATGAAGAAATTGAGGCTGAAAAGAATCTCGGTTTAATAACCTTATTCCTGTCATATTTCCCATTGGTTCTATCCGGACCTATAGAACGCGCGCCTAGTATGCTTCCTCAGTTTAAGAAAAAGATGGAATTTAATTACCCAATGGTAGTAACGGGATTGCAAATGATATTATGGGGCTATTTTATGAAACTGGTAGTTGCAGACAGGTTATCCGTTTATATTGATCCTATAATATCAAGTATTGATCAACATTCAGGTGGAACAATATTTCTTGCAACATTGTTATATCCCATGCAAATTTATTGTGACCTTGGCGGCTACTCATTAATTGCCATTGGAGCGGCAAGTGTTATGGGACTAAAAGTACGACCAAACTTTAATCGTCCGTTTTTTGCAATGTCAGTTTCTGAGTTTTGGAGGAGGTGGCATATGTCGTTGATATCGTGGATATTAGATTATGTGTATACACCATTGTCATTTATGCTGCGGAAATATAAAATGAAAGGTGTAGTATTTACGATAACATTGACACTCTTTATTATGGGAATGTGGCATGGAGCACGCCTTACTTTTTTAGTTTGGGCCTTTTATCAAGGATTTTTTATAAGTCTTGAAGCAATCACAAAAAAAAGAAAATCTGAGATAGAACGGCGCTTTAATTTAACAAAGAAAGTGTGGTATATATTAATAAGTATAATTATTACTTATATAATATTTGCATTTTCGTTTCTGACTGGTGGTATAAGACATACTGTGTCAGAAGGTATTTTGGCAGTTATAAAAATGTTTACACATTTTGGTCCGGTTTATATTGATAAAACTGTCCTTCTATACGCTTTTTTGGGCATAGCTATATTATTAATATCAGAATTCAGAGATGAATTTTATCCTAACAAATTTTTATTCTTCAATAATAAAAATGTAATCATAAGATGGCTATCTTATTTTTCTGTACTTCTTGTGATATTTATTTTTGGTGTGTTTAAAGGCAGTAATTTCATTTATTTCAATTTTTGAATGGGAAGAAACCCAAATGAAAATGGAATTTAAAAGAATAATTAAATTATTTATTAATGAATACTTGATGTCTTTGTATTTATATTTAAGAAAAATGGAATGTTTGTAAAGAGAATTAGTGATCTGTTGTTTTCATTGATAGGCTTGATATTACTCTTGCCAATTTATATAGTTATTATTCTTTTGATTAAAATCTATATGGGATCGCCTGTGTTTTTTTGCCAACAAAGGGTAGGTCGATTTGGTCAGCCTTTTACTATTTATAAGTTCAGGACCATGACAGTTGGACATGGCGGTAATTCGATCTCCATAAAAGGTGAAAACAGAATTACACCTTTGGGTTCTATTTTGCGTAAGTATAAACTGGATGAACTGCCGGAGCTATGGAATGTATTAATTGGAGATATGAGCCTTGTAGGGCCGCGTCCGGATATGCCGGAATATTACGATAAATTAATAGGAGAGGAAAAAAAAATATTGGAATTACGGCCAGGAATTACAGGTCCGGCCTCTTTAAAATATGTTAATGAAGAAGAGCTTTTATCAACTGTTAATGATCCTAAGAAATTTAATGATGAGGTAATTTGGCCTGATAAGGTTAAAATTAATTTGGATTATTATTATAATCATACTTTAGGTCTTGACATTAAATTAATTATTCAAACGATAATTGGTTTTAAATAAACCAACTAGATTCTCATGGCTGCTCTTATTTTAAGATAGATTAAGTAGTTCATGTATTTTGTAATCATCAATGCTTTACTATCTTTATGGTAATTTCAACTTAATTGTTTGATCAAGTTTAAGTATATGAAATCAAAAAAAACACGTCTATATATATCAAGTCCTCATATGTCAGGGGATGAACAAAAGTACATACAAGAGGCTTTTGATCAGAACTGGATAGCGCCATTAGGTCCTAATGTGGATGCTTTTGAATCAGCTATTGCTGGCTATTGTAATGTTAATCATGTAGCAGCTTTAAGTTCAGGGACAGCTTCTATTCATCTGGCTTTAGTTCTTTTAGGTGTGCAAAAAGAAGATGAAGTACTAGTTTCTACTTTTACTTTTTCAGCATCGGTTAATCCTATTATTTATCAGGGAGCTAAGCCTGTTTTTATTGATAGTGAACCGGAAACCTGGAATATGGATCCGATTCTTTTGAAGCAGGCTCTGGAAGAGCGTAAATTGAATGGAAAGCTGCAGAAAGTTAAGGCTATCATTGTGGTGCATTTATATGGGATGCCGGCTAAAATGGATGAAATTATGGAGATTGCCAGTACCTATGGTATCCCAGTTATTGAAGATGCAGCTGAAGCACTAGGTAGTCAATTGAATGGAAAACCTTTAGGCTCATTTGGAGAACTGGGTATTTTATCTTTTAATGGGAACAAAATAATTACTACTTCCGGAGGAGGGGCTTTACTTTCCAATGAAAAGGCTTATATTGAAAAGGCCCGGTTTTTAGCTACTCAGGCCAGAGATCAGGCACCTCATTATCAACATAGCGAAATCGGGTATAATTACCGGATGAGTAATGTACTGGCCGGTTTAGGGCGTGGTCAAATGGAAGTTATAGATGAGCGTGTAAAGAAACGGCGGGAGAATTTTGTGTTCTATTGGGATATTTTTAAAGGAATAAAGGGAGTTTCCTTTCAACCTGAACCAGAAGGATTTTACTCAAACCGTTGGTTAACTACTATCATTATTAATCCGGAAGTAACCGGTATTCAACGTTTAATTCTTCAACAAAAATTGGAAGAAGAGAATATAGAGACGCGTCCATTATGGAAGCCCATGCATTTACAACCAGTATTTAAATGCTATGATGCCTATCTTACCGGTGTTTCAGAAGCCCTTTTTAACAATGGTTTATGTTTACCTTCCGGATCAAATCTGGATAAAGAAGATAGGGATAGGATAAAAAAGGCTTTGAGTATGTTTTTTTCATTTATTGATTGATCAAAAAATAAGCATCCCCCGTCATATTAATTGTTCGCCTTATTATTATACTGTGTATAATCGTATGATTTTCTTAAGGCATGATCATTATGGATATAATATCTATTGAATTTACTTTAATTGTTTTAGGAGCAGTATTTATTTATTATCTGCTTAATCACAAGTACAGATCTACATTGTTAGTTATATTAAGTGGAGGGTTTGTAGCCAGTTATAGCTATTTTTTGTTACTTTATGTACTTGTTTATGGTTTGGTAAACTATATCATTGGTATTAAGCTAGAGAATGCCAAAAGCAGAAAATGGATATTTCGGACAGGACTGCTGATAAATATAGGACAGCTGGTTATTTTAAAATATTCCTCATTTGCTATTGATCCGTTTATTGAATTACTGGATTTTAATTTTACTTTTACTACCTTATCCAATCTCATTATTCCAATTGGCATCTCCTATTTTACCCTTCAATCCATTGGTTATTTGATTAATATAAAAATGGGTTGGGAAAAGGCGGATAAAAATTTCATTGATTTCTTACTCTATTTAATCTTTTTTCCTAAGTTTTTATCCGGACCAATTGAGCGTTCCAATCACTTTCTACCACAATTAAAAAAAACAGTTGTTTTTAAGCAAGAAAATATAATAGAAGGATTACGGTTAGCCTTGATAGGGGCCTTTAAAAAAGTAGTTATTGCCAATCAATTGGCACCCTTAATAACTGTGGCTTATTCTGATATTTCCTCCGCAAACGCGACTTTATTAGGAACAGTAATTTTGCTTCAACCTCTCTATTTGTATTTTGATTTTTCAGGATATACAGATATAGCATTGGGTATTGCCAGGATGTTCGGAATCAATTTATTGCCGAATTTTAGCCGTCCGTTTTTTGCAGAAAATGTATCCCTTTTCTGGAGAAAGTTTCATATGTCTTTGTCGTTATGGTTTAGTGACTATATTTTTAAGCAAACCATGTTTCGAAGACGTAAATGGGGGAATCTCGCACCAATTTATGCTCTGGTTTTAACATGGACCTTATTTGGCATATGGCATGGTGCCGGATGGAACTTTATGATACTTGGTGTTATTCAGGCTATTGCCATTATCTATGAGTTTTTCACCAAAGGCTGGAGAAAACGTTTTTTTACAAAATGGCCCGGAAGTTTAAGAATATGGACAGGCCGGGGCTTAACTTATTTATTCTATGCCTTTTCTTTGGTTTTTTTCTTTTCGCCGGATCTTGGTAAAGCGTTCAGTTTTTTATCAGGCCTGGGAGGGCATTGGGATGCCTTGATATTACCAATTAATCAAAAAGTGGTGTTATTGTTCAGCTTACTATTGGTTATTATTTTTATGACCGGAGAATTATTGGCTAATGATTATCCGGCACTGTTTTCGCGTTATAGTGTAGGATGGCAAAAAAAAGGCACATTATATTGCTCGCTCAGATGGGGGCTTTATTTTTGGTTAATGGCAGTGATTATTGTTTTTAAGAATGATGTTCAAAGTTTTATCTATTTTCAGTTTTAATGGGCAAATTATATTTTAAAATCTTTGTTTTTCTCACTTTATTCTGGTTGTTGGATAAGGCCTTCTATTTAGTTGCCAATCGGTCAGCTGAATCAGAAATTGACAAACGGCTGGAGATGATTCTTAATGGGAATATGAATAAAGATGTCATCGTTGCTGGTTCATCAAGAGGAGGAAGGGATGTCATTGCCTCTATTATTCAGGATAGCTTAACATTGTCTGCTTATAATATCTGTTATCCCGGTTCGGATGTTTCATTCCATTCTTTTCTTTTTGAAGCTCTGTTTAAATTTAATAAAGTTCCTAAATATACTATATTGGTTGTTGATGATAACCAGGAACTTATTCCAGAGAGAACGGTGATGTTCCGGAAAGATCGCTTATATCCACTGATAAAATATCCATTTGTCTGGAAAAAATTGGCAGAGATAGATAATAAGGAAAAAGTTTTTTCCCAATTATTACTCCTGAATAGATTGAATAAATCAAATTTTGATTTGAGGACTAAAAAATTTACCCCGCATGATTCATTGTTATCCTGTGGTTCCATGCCAATATCGTGGTATAACAAGGATTGGAATTATCCTTTTATTAATGATGATTCTTATGCATTTGATCAGGAAAGTGAAGAGTTGGTTAATACCTTTAAAACTATGATTCAGCAAATAAAAGGTTCCGGTACTAAATTAATTATTGTATTCCCTCCAAACTACAAACCTCACAGCCCTGCTTTTGAAGAAAGAATAAAAAGCTTATGCGGTAAAGAAGTAGACTATTATGTCTATAATCAAAATGATTCATTGTATTTAAGGGAAGACAGTTTTTTTGATGAGAGTCATTTAATGCGTCATTCGGCAGAAGTGTTCACCCGTGAAATCATTGCCTTTATGAAGCAAAACTATAAGATTGATTAGTCACAAAAGAGTTTTAAATGAATTATTACTGGAATATTTAAATTTATTTTATTTCTTCTCCTGTCAGTGAGGTTCCCTGTCCCTTATTCTCTATGATATCAATTAGGCGATTAAATAATTTATTAACAGCTATATTTGCAAAGTTTTGATTGGGATGAGAATCATTTGTACTTTGGGCATATTCTTCCTTAAAGTATAAGCCGCCTTCGGTTTGCAATTGTCTGAAATCCCATAAATAGATATTGTCGCCATTTCTATCCCATTCTTCTTTTACCCAATTGTAAAATTGATTGGCTCGTTCTGATTCTTCTTCATTTGTTGCATTTTTCACCAATGCTGTTGGTGTCCATAAAACAAATTTGGTTTCAGGGAAGGAAAGTAGTTTTTTCTTTAGAGCCAGGTATTGTAATTTATAATTACCAATTGTTTTTTCTTCAGAATCAACATTGCTTGAATCAGAATCGGCTTCAATATTACTAACCGGAAAACAGTGTTTAAATATAATGACATCATACATGGCACTTAAAGCCTCGAGGGTTGGTTCTTCAAGGTAGTAAGCCTCTTCGGCATGTTTCACCCAGATATTATAATAGTCGTAAGGATAGTTGTTCCATCCATAAGGGGAAGCTTTGGGGAATGTCATTTCTGTAATTTGGTAATTGACTTTTTTTAAGGTATTATAATTATCAAAAAGTCTGGGTAATTCAGCCTGAATGCCTAAGAATCCGGCAACCTTAGTACTTTTGTTCAGGATACGTTTGGCGATGGCTGAACTTTGTTTTCCGTTCCAGATGACTCGGCCGGTGCTGTGATGGAGATAAACTATATTAATATTTTTATCTTCAACCTTCGAATCACAAGCTCCTAATACAATAAGCATCATTAACAAAAAAATAGATGATAGTATAATTTTCATTTTATATTTGTTTTTACCTTGGATTTAAACAAATGTATTCAATTGTTGTTTAACTTTCATAAATGAAATTTTATTAATATTTCTTTTACACCTAAATTAAAATTCACCATAATGAAAAAGTTAGTAATTTCCACTGTTTTTACTGTGTTTCTGGTTGGGCTTAAAGCTCAGATAATTGCTGATCATACTGTTGTTGATCAATATGATCAGATTCCGGATGAATATCTTAATAAGGTTAAAACCATGTTGGTGGAGATGGCCGGAGAATCGCATTCTTCAACTTTTAATTATGGATCTAATCTTTTGGAACAGTTTGATTCAAAATTTCAATCTACTTATTTTGGAGGTACACCTCCGGCAGAAACAACAGGATTTCTTCGAATTGGAAAAATTGACAATGTTGGAGAAGAAACTTACTTTGCAAGTTCTTCAGCTATTGATGGCTATAAGGCTAGGATAGCAAACCAAAATAATACAGGTAATGTTTTTGATGTGATGGGTTTTGTGTGGTGCTGGGATATGTATTATGATCCAGCGCCGGGAGGTGGCTTGGATCCTGTTTATAATGTTCATTGGGGAGGAACTATTGAAGGAGGTCCTGAAAGGCCGGAAGGAATCAAGCGCTGGGGCTTGGATTCTGAGGATACTGAATTAACTGGGAATAGTGTAAGTATGGATACTTATTTGAATACGGTGCTTGATTATCAGCAATACTGTATTGATAATGGCTGGGGTACTAAGATCATTTTTACTACGGGCCCTGTGGATGACACTTATCCTGATTCGGAAGGAAATGAAGATGGGGTGCAGCGTGAAATCAAACACAATTATATTAGGGAGTTTGTGAATAAAGATCCCCAACGTATACTCTTCGATTATGCTGATATACTCTGTTGGAATAATGCCGGGGAAAAGTATGAAGGTGTTTGGAATGATGGTGGTACATTGCGTTACCATGCTCATATTCATCCGGATAATACAATGGATTATGATGATAATTGGAATGTAATACAAGGAAAAGAAGATGGTGATCATATAGGCGAAGTAGGTTCATTACGTATAATGAAAGCCATGTGGTGGATGCTTGCCAGAATAGCAGGATGGGAAGGTGTACCAACTGATAATGGAAATGTTGATCAAAATACTGTTACCTTAAAAAAAATGAATGACAGGTTTATTATAGAACTTAGAAATAATAATGCATACAATCAGTATTCAATATATAACATTAAAGGTAGTCAACTAAAAAATAGTCAAATAAATTCCCAATTAGTGGATATTCCAACCGGGAATATGCAGCCAGGAGTATATTTTATCTCTTTATCAGGAGACTCAGAAAACAGAACTTTAAAAGTTGTGATTGATTAAAAAGTAATGTTTTAAGTTTTAATGTTCTTAACTCAGTGTTTCTTTTAAGACATTGCAGACATATTCAACCTCATTAATATTCATATCAGGGTAAATGGGTAGTGATAAAGTTCCCTGCCATATATTTTCTGATACAGGAAAATCACAAGGTTTTAATTGATATTTATTTTGATAGTAAGTCATTCTGTGAAGCGGTTTATAATGAACAGATGTGCCAATACCTTTGCTACTTAGAGCTTCAATGCATTCATTCCTGTTTACTTTACATTTATGGTTTAAAGTAATGGTGAATAGGTGCCAGGAATGGTCTTCAAACTTTACCTTAACCAGAGGCAGGTCAATACATTCTATATTTTTGAGGTTCTCAAAATAAAGTAGAGCAATGGATTGTCTCTTTAGTCTGAGTTCTTCCGCAACCTCCAGTTGAGCTAAACCAATGGCAGCACTTATATCCGGCATATTGTATTTAAATCCCGGTGCCACTACATCATATTCCCATGAAGGTTTTTCAGAAGTAAAACGATCCCAGACATCCCGATTAATTCCATGGAGTCGCATGGTTTTAGCACGTTTAATAATTTCTTCATTATCGGTAAGTAGCATTCCTCCTTCACCCGTGGTAATAGTTTTATTGGCATAAAAACTGAAGCAGGTGATATCTCCAAATGTACCAATATATTTTCCCTGCCACTTTGACGGAAAGGCGTGAGCCGCATCTTCCATAACCTTAATTTGATTTCTTTGACACAAATCAATTATTCCGTTTTTCTGTTCATTAGTCATTTCACAAGCTTGTCCTCCAAAATGTACTATAATAAGGTGTTTAACGTCAGGATATTGCAGGATGGCTTGCTCCAAAATTTCAGGGGTAATTAATGAAGTGCCATATTCAACATCAAGAAAGACCGGATCGGCTCCCAGATATCGGATCACCTCTGCTGTTGCTGTAAAGGTCATGTCGGGCACAAAAACCTTATCTCCATAAGTAACTCCTAATGCCTCCAGTCCAAGGTGTAAGGCAGCTGTACAACTGTTCACAGCACAGGCATATTTAGCACCAACATAATTAGCAATCTTTCTTTCAAATTCAAATGTTTTCTCAGCTGTCGTTAGCCAGCCACTTTCAAGTACATCTGTAACGTATTTTAATTCGTTACCATTACAGGAAATTTTTGAAAACGGTATTTTCATAACATTATGTATAGATACTAATTAATAGATTAATTAAACTACTTAAATCTGTTTAAAGTAAACAATCTAAATCAAACAATATTTGTAAATTATTTCTTTTTGACCAACATGAATTATTTAGCATTAAATAGCTGTAATTTTAATTTTAAAATTCTAACTTTTAATAATATTACATTAAATAATAACCCCTGATTATTAAAATCAGGGGTTATTATTTATTTTTTAAGATTAAATCTACTGATAGAAGCTTTGTTTGGTAACGGTTGTTTCAACGTTGGTATCAGCATCGCTAATCTTAACAGAATAATTACCGGCTGCTAATTCAGATAAATTAACTACCGCTTTGTTTAAGCCTTTATTAGCCTGATATTCCTCAATCAGAACAGTTCTACCTGTTTCATCTATAACAGATATTGTTAAAAGGGCTGATTCAGTATAAGTAAATTCAATGGCGAATAAATCCACTGTTGGATTAGGGGAGCTGGAAAGGTATTCAAATTCATACGGTATTTCCTGTTCTAATTTGCTTACATAACAACTTACAGATGTGATACCATCATATAAGCTGATTCTGTACTCTCCTGCTTCAGCATTCGTTAGGTCTATTTTCGTTTCACTATTACCTTTAGTAACTGATTCAGTTATTTTTTTGATCTGCATACCTGTATTATTAAATACTTCAATGGTAACATTTCCTGCATTTGGACAATAATAGGAGACAGTAAATAAATCGTAACTTGATTCAGTAAAATCATTTAATTTTAATACTTCAGTCGGATTTGAATCATTGGTAGAAGTTACCTGACAGCTTGTTTTTGTATTATTATCTGATAAATAAATAATATAAACTCCGCTTGGTAATCCACTTATATCGACTGAAGTATGATTATTTTCACCTTCGCTGGCTGAATGAGTTGAATTTAAGACCTGTATTCCTTCACTATTTACAACTGATATCTCAATGTTTTGATTGTTAGGTGAATAGTAGGTTATGTTTACAGATCCTGAAGTTGGGTAAGCTGTATAACTGATGATTTCAAGCACCCGGGCTTCTTCTTTGATTACCTGGCAACTTACGGAAGTTATTTCATCTGTCAATGTTATTGTATATTCACCATTAGCCAGATTGGTAAGGTCTACTTCAATCTGATTGTTTTCTCCTTCCAAAGCATTATGTGTTAAAGTTAACACTTCATAATTATTGGTGTTTAAAATGCTGACGTTTATAATTTGGACTTTAGGAGAATAGTATGAAATATTCACAACATCTGAAGTAGGGTTAGGTGAATAAGAAAGGATCTCCAATGATCTGGCTTCCTCCTTGTATACCTGACAGCTTACAGAAGTAGATTCATCACTTAGATTTATAGTATAATTTCCAGTCGGCAATCCTGAAAGATCAACTTCAACCTGATTATCGCCTTGCAAAGCTTCCTGCGTTATGGAATTTACTTCTATATTGCTATTGTTAAGAATGCTGATATTAATGGATTGGTCCCTAGGTGAATAGTATGATACATTAGTAATGTCCATTGTAGAGTTCGGAGAATATGAGATTATCTCCAAAGTTCTGATTTTATTTACAATTATTGTTTTTGTTGCTGTAGCTGTATTTCCTGTATTATCGGTTACTGTTAATTGAACATTAAAGGTTCCATCATTGGAATAGCCATGCGTAGCATTGATTCCCGATCCTGTAGTATTATCTCCAAAGTTCCAGTTGTAGGATACTATGTTGCCATCATCACTACTTTCACTTGCATCAAATGAGATTTCTTCACCAACATTAACAGAGGTGGCTGAAGTCGAAAATTTGGCAGTTGGTGCGCCAACTGTATACTCAAAGGCACCAAGATCGGGGGCAGAGTCATTATAAGAAAGTCCAACATTAGTTCCTCCATCAATTAGATCGGAAGTAGGAGCTAAAGCTAAAGCTGTCATATCCGGTAAAGACCCGTCAGCTTTTCTTGGGGCTGTAATATTGGCTACAATTGCTTCGTGATTTAAATTATTAAAATCTTTTTCGTTAATTGTAAAATTGGGATTTGACTTAAAGTGAGGGTAGTTTTCTGACCAAATCCATGAATTATTACTATGGATATAATCCTCTGTCATAAGAGATATATCATAAGGAATTTTTAAACCTCCAGGGTCATAGCTTGTACTTCCATAAACAAGATTATTTTTATAAATAGAAGTTCTTGGACTAGTTTCAGTGGCAGCATTTGCACGTATGCCCACACCACATTTGAATATTGTGTTGTTATAAATTAATGCGTTATTTCGTACATATCCACCCGCATCCAATTCGACAATTCCACTATTACAATTATATGCTAGACAATTTGAGATTGTTAAGTATGTTACACTTGGGTCATACCAGTGGGCAAATTGACCAGATGCTTTAATTCCATTTCTTTCAACATCACCACCATCGGTATTAATATATTTATCTCCTGCCATGAACCAACAATTTTTAATTACCCTCTTTCCTTTTAAACCTGTTGGATCTACTCCATCATCTGTATAATTCCAGGCCCTACATCCTTCCCACAGCATATATCCTCCTTCATAAATAATTGTTTTCCATCCATCAGCTGCATTACCAATATTACTTACTAATGAGTCACATAAATTATAAACATCACAGTTTATAAATTTGGTTGTATCATGATGATCATATCCCCAATAAGGCTCATCAACAGGGGTCTTAGGATCGGTACCATTATACTCACTCCATACACCACTTGCAATATAAAAACCTCTTTGTCCTATGTCATGCATAACAATATGTTCAAATGTTAGGTTACATGAATAAGCAGATGTAATTGCCCCATCAATGACGCTGTCACATTGAAAGACATTTCTAATTTCAAAATCTTTAAAGGTTAAATATTCAGCATATTGTATGCTAATAGCAGAGTTATATTTGCCTCCAAATGGATTATCAGGTATAGAATCACAGTGATATGAACAATCTAAGATAGCCCATTCACCAGGGTAACTCATATATACTATTGGATTCTCAGCTGTTCCGCTTGATCCCAATGGTCCTCCATATGCTTCAGGGTTAATATTGTTAACCTCTATCGAATGATATACCCCTCCTCTAAAAAAAACTGTATCCCCTGGCTGTGCCATTTTAAATCCCTTTTGCCAAGTGGCAAAAGGCTGATCAATTGTCCCCGGATTGGAATCACTACCATCGGTTGCGACATAATATTTCCCTCCACTAACTTGTGCATTAACTAAGTATGGAATTATCAGTAATAATACAAGTGCTATTCTCTTCATCTGTATATGCCTCCGTGATTATTTAAATATACTGTTTTGAATGTTGTAGTAAGTTCACTTACCCTGAGAAAAAAAATTACACACTATTTTTTAACAAATTTGGTTTGTGCAACACCATCCTTAAAGCTTATTTTAGCTATATAAGCTCCATTTTTTAAATTGCTAACATTAATATATTGCCCGTTCTGAGGAACAGGTACTTGCATGACCAGCGTGCCGTCCATCTTAAAAATTTTTAGTTGCTCGGCATCGCCACTAAACTTTAAGTACATATCATCTTTGGCAGGATTAGGATATAGAACCAACTCATAATCCTTTGAAATTATATTTTCCTCACCAGGCAGTAAAGTTTGTGAGTAGAAATATTCCTTTTTAAAGTTGTTCTGCCAGTCTGAAGTATTAGAATTCCAGTATAAAGTTGTTTCAGAAGACTTTATTGAATTATTGTCATATGTAAAAACATCTTTGCTTTGAGGTTTCCAAGAAGTAGAATTCTCATCCCATAACTCTTTTTCAATTTCTGTAATATAATTCAGTTCATCAGTTACTTCTGTTATCAACATGCTGTTTGACCAGTCAGATTTATCTTCATTCCAACTATTTCTTGTTTTGATAACTTTGCCTGTTGAGTAGTTAACATCCGTGTATCGGATATTTGTCCAGTTGTTTAATTCAGGGTCCCAATCAATTATTTGTTCAGAGATCAGATTTCCAGATTCGTAATTTTGGATACACTCCCATTCGTCGCTCCATACCTGTGTTTCTGTATTAAATGATTTATGAGTGGTTTGAAGTAAATTACCATTATTGTCGTAATAACAATTGTAATCCCAATAGGATTCCCATTTATTTTGTTCTGGATTCCATTTTACTGTCTGGTATGAAAGTAATTGCCAGTTTTGGTTATAATATTGGTCTTGTTGCCAGATATATTCCCAGGAACTGTCAATCCATTCAGAGTAGATAATATTCAGCTTATTGTTTTCCTGATCTTCTATAAAGGACTTTTTCCAGATATTATTCCAACTCTTTGTTTCGTCATTCCATTGTGAATGGTTTTGAGTATAACCGGAATTATTATCTGTGTAAGTATAAAAAATAAGAGTTGTATTTGCCCAGATTCCATTTTCTAATTTTTGAGATCTGGATTCCAGGATATTTCCTTTTGAATCATAGCTATTGTAGGTTCTTGCGCTTACAGCCAGTTTATTGTTTACTGAAGTGTATGAATAAACAGAATCTAACAGGTAATAAACACTATCTGACAGATAAACAATTTTGTCACCTTCAAAAGTCTTAGTGCTCTTTAAAGATTGCGCATCAATATGTACTAAACATGCCATTATGGCCCCCACAAAAAGTAATACTTTCATCATCATCAATATAATTCAGGTGTTTTTTCGTCTAGTACGCCATAAATTTAAAATTGTTATACTTAATCAAAAAATTTAACTTATTAAAGTATTTAAAATTTAGACTTAAACAAGGAACAAGTGCATTGGTCAAAGATGCATCACCTTTTAAAAATGTAAATTTTATAGGATTTATTAAGTTGCAGTTGGTCAATAATATATGAATTAATCGGAAGTTGATTTTTATTTTAAAGAGTCAATAGAACTATTGATTATCGGAGGGAAAAATGTTCATAACTTGTTTATAAAAAAAATAAAATATTTTTTTGGTATTAACTTTTCTTCATTTTTGAAAAATAAGATGAACGCAGCTTTAAAAATTATTTCATGAGTTGGATCAAATAGTTATTTATTGCATAAGTTCATCAATTATAGTGTGTGTGTTATAGATTTTTTCTTTATCTGATGACAGGAAGAGTGTAGATAGAAATTAGATAGCAAATCGGCGCAATAAGATTAATCGGCAAAGCTGGCTACTTTGTGAGACGGATTTAATGATGCTTTTAATACCGTAGGTTAAAACCCACGGCTTATACAGACAGCCTTTGAGGTTTCTTTAGAAGGATATTTTAAAGTAAATCATAAAAATTTAATTGGTGAAATCAGTGTAATTTGTGGTTGAAAAATAATTGCAGATTTATATCATAAGCTCATCAGTCATAGTGTGAAATTTATCTAT
>JAFMVE010000050.1 GCA_025499705.1 Carboxylicivirga caseinilyticus | reverse complement strand
TTGGTGTTAATTATTTAAATTTCAGATACTTAAATATAATCAAAACCTTGTTTATTTCCTTGTAAATCAGTCAGTTTTTATTTCGAACTCAGGTTTATAAGGTAAACAGTAATTGTGTGGGTTGTGGCGATTGTATTGATAAATGTGAAAGCCAGGGCAATGCAATTTCCTATTCGGTTGCCAACTACAGTGTTAATACAAGCCGTTGTCATGGTTGTACCGACAGATGTTCGAGTGGATGTTCTGTGGGTGCCATTTCAAAAGTTAACGGAAAAGCTTCCATTGATACTTCAAAATGTACCAAATGTGGTAATTGCTTAAAAAAATGTGGGCATGGTGCCATTACCAATGCTGAAGTTACCATCGATCAGGATAAATGTACTCATTGTGGTGATTGTTATGATGAATGTTCAAAAAGTGCCATTACCAAGAGTGGAACAGCGTCAACAGGAATTGCCAATATTGATACTTCTAAATGTAATAGTTGTGGCAAATGTATGGATGTTTGTAACGATGAGGCTATTAGTTTAGAGCAGGCTTCTTCGCCTTCTGTTCCGTCCATCAACCAGGATGAATGTGTAAGTTGTGGAGAATGTTTAACCGTTTGTACGGTTGATGCCATAGAAAAAACAACTTCATCAGATGCACCTGAAATTGATGCTGACTTATGTGCCAACTGTGGCGAATGCTATCCGGTTTGTCCTGAGGATGCCATATTGCGTGAGATTGGAACGGCTGAGATAACTCAGAATAATTGTTCAAAATGTGGTAAATGCGAATCAGTTTGTCCTGAAGGTGCGATTCAAAGTAACTAAGATGAATAGAACACAAAGAAGGATATGGATGCTTTCAGTAGGAGTGCTGCTACTTTATTCTTTTGCATTTACAATTGAAGCAGATTGCCAGACTGTAAAGGCTCAAATCAAAATTACAAAGGGAGAAAAACTAACTTATGCTCTTTCTGATGTGATTTCTTTGGAAGGTCAGGTTCAGTTACCTACTGAAATATGCGAGGATGGAATGGGTAATACCAAACTTTTTCTTTCGGGCTTGGAATTACTTAAAGATGAGGGTTGGCAGCGTGATACCTGCAATTACTGGATCAGGAAAATAGATGTGAAGGTCATTGGAAACAAGAAAGGAATAAGCAAAATAACCCTGATGCGTAAAGCAGATAAAGGGGAGTTTTTTACGCAATTAAAATTAAAAACAGATGATACCGGCAATCAGTAATAGGTGGGTGATCGATAAAGAATGGGTAGCAAAGGTGGTTGTTTTTTCCACTTTGACTTTGATGCTGGCTGATACCATCTATATGAATATTTCAGGAATAGGCTACGGTCATAAGGAAGAATGTGCATTGTATCAGTTTTTGCCTCGATGGGGGTTTTATATCTACGAGCATTTTGTTGAACTTTTTATGGTTGTATTGTTGGGAATATTTGGAGGTGTTTTAATTGAGCAACACACTAAAAAACTCAAACGATTCTTTCCTAAAAATCAGCTGTTGGCCTTTGTGTATGCTTCTTTTTTACCGGTTTGCTCTTGTGGTGTTATTCCGGTTGTTGAGTCAATGAAAGAAAGGGTAAAACTACGTACGTTAGTAACCTTTATCATAGCTACTCCTTTGCTGAATCCTTATATTGTTTTTATGTCGGTTACAGTCTTGGGAGTCAAATATGCTTTGATTCGTGTAATCGCTTCTTTTATGGTGGCAGTCTTTTCGGGTTTGATGGTTGAAAAACTGGCAAATTATTTTCAATTACAGATTAGCGGTGTTTACGATAATTGTGGAGCATCGTGTGGCGTTGGTAATATGAGCCCTTTTCGAAAGACCATGGTATATATGAAGAAGATTTTACCGTATATGCTTATTGCCGGCTTGCTTACATTACTATTTGAATACTTTCAGCCACAACGTTTTTTGGAGTCTTTTTCATTCTCAACAGAGCCCTTTTCAACGGGTATTATGATGTTGGTGGGTATTCCTATTTATGTTTGTAATGGAGCGGATGTATTGTTTTTAAAACCTTTGCTCGAATTCACCGATCTGTCACTGGCTTCAGCCATGGCATTTTCACTGGCCTCATCAGCTGTCTGCATCTCATCAGTTGTTATGTTACTGAAGTTTTTTGGAAAGAAGCTGGCAATAGCTTTAATTGGGGCTGTTATTTTTAGCATCATTTTGGTTACAGCAGGTGTTTATTTAATCGATGATCTTCTAGTTCTGATCTAGACTTTTAAAAATTGAGATAGTTAAATTTATCAGGGATCATACTTTTTTCATATCTTGCTTAGCAAAGATACCTGCCCATGATTCTTGTTTATAAATTCTTCAAAGAGAGCTTCCTGTTTGCATTAAATGCATTACGTTCAAATGTATTGCGTACAGTGCTTACTCTCTCTGGTGTTACCATAGGTATTTTTTCCATTATTTCTGTTTTTACTTTGATTGATACACTTGAGAATTCTGTTCGTGAGAGTGTTGAATCGTTGGGTAACAATGTTATTTACATTCAAAAATGGCCCTGGGCACCACCCGAAGGAGAAACAGAATATCCCTGGTGGAGATACATGAATCGAAGAGTACCCGGATTAGATGATTATGAGCAGGTTCAGAAAAGATCACAGCTGGCAGAAGCTGTTTGTTATGTGATGGCTTCGTCGCGTCGCCTGGTATACGAGAACAATTCGTACGATAAAGTGGCGGTGATGGGGGTGACTCATAGTTTTGAAGATATCTGGAGTTTTGAGATTGGATCAGGCCGGTATTTTTCTCAGCAGGAGTCTCATAATGGGAGTAATGTTACTGTTATTGGTGCTGATATTGCGGCAGAGTTATTTCAGGGCTTGGATCCTTTAGGAAGAGAGATTAAAATGATGGGTCGGAAATTGAGAGTGGTAGGCGTCATTCAAAAGCAAGGCTCAGATATGTTTGGTAACAGCCTGGATAAAAATATACTGCTACCAGTTAACTATGCTAAAACAATGTTTAATCTTCGCAGCGAGTCAGTTAACCCTTTTATCATGGTGAAAGCTTTACCGGGCTATACATCGGATGATATAAGTGATGAGTTGACAGGAATTATGCGTGCTGTGCGTAGAATTAAACCAAAAGCCGATAATGATTTTGCATTAAACCAGATCAGCCTTCTTCAAAAAGGATTGGATGGTTTATTTGGCGCTATTGATATAGCCGGTTGGTTTATTGGTGGATTTTCTATTTTGGTAGGTGGTTTTGGAATTGCCAATATCATGTTTGTATCAGTAAAGGAACGTACCCGTATCATTGGAATTCAAAAAGCTTTGGGTGCAAAGCGACGTTTTATCTTGCTCCAGTTTTTGATTGAAAGTACTGCTCTGTCATTAATCGGTGGATTAGCCGGATTACTAATCATCTTTATTATTACTGTACTGGTAAGCGTTAGTACTGAATTATCAATTTCATTAAGTTTAGTTAATATTTTAAACGGGATTGGGATTTCATTAATCATTGGAATTTTATCAGGTTACATACCCGCCTGGAAAGCTTCCAAAATGGATCCAGTGGAGGCTATCAATGCATTGTAAGAATAGAAAGGATATTAAATTATCCAATATGATCTTTTTTGGCTAAGAGATTTTACGTAACTTCTTATCTCATAAAATTCACTTTTCTATTTGCAATCGGGATGAGATGGTTATTCATTTATATTATTCATTTAATCTTTATGCTTTCAGGTATTAATCTCAAGGCAAGTCAAATAGATTTCTTTATTCTTCATTATAATACCCATTATAATCTTCCAGCTGATCTTATCAAAGATGTTAATATGGATAATAAAGGTGGCTATTATCTGGCAACCGATGAAGGATGTTTTCTTTTCTGGGGTCGTGAAAGCATTAAGTTAAAGACTCCTTTAAACAGATCAAACTATTTTAAAAAGTTACTGCGCAAAAAGGATGGAACACTTCTTTGTATTTCAGATGATGCCTTATATGAGATTGATTACAATCTGCAAGGTCCGTATTTGAAACTATTATTGGGTAAAGGAAGAAGTGTAAATGATACAATTCCATATTATTATAAAAACATATTCGAAGATAATTTTGGAATCATCTGGTTAGCCGACAGGCGTAATATTTTTTCCTTAAGCAAGGGTAAAGTCAAGAAATTTGAGATGGATGCAAAAAATGCATCGACCTCCTATCAGCGATCTTATCAGTTTATGGAATTTGCAGATAATCAACTATCAGTATTATCGCAACAAGGTTATTTTTATTTGTATGACAGAGAACAGGAAGTATTTGTTGAGTACCCGGATTTATTAACTGAAGAGGTGTATTCTTCGACACGCATGGATAAGAATAGCTATTTGCTGGGTTGTAAAGATGGATTATCAAAATTGGAGTTTAATCAGAATTATAAATTGAATTCAATTACTAATTCTCAGGGAATAGTCTTTTCTGCTTTTGGTAAGATTGAAGATCAGATTTTTTTGGGAGGTAGCTGGAGTCAGGGGGTTTTTGTTTTAGACTTTACAGGAAAGAGGCTTGATATGAAACAAGTGGATGATTTTCCTTATAACGGAGTGCAAAACCTTTATACTTCAGATAATTTGGATTTTATAGCATCCACTAATCTGGGAGTGGTTGTTCTAAGACGCAAACAATTCGAAGCGGTTTTTGATGATGTTAAATCTGGGATTATTAATCACCTTTTTATTGATAACGAAGATCACATATTTTTTATCAGAAACAATGTGATTTATAAATCTACCAACGATAAATCAGGGTTAAAGCCGATTGTAGGCAAAAGGAGCAACGACACAAATTTGGTAATGCATTATTCAAATGATAGTGTTTTAATCGGAACGAGTGACGGTAATCTGCTTTTATATTATAAAGGTAAACTGATTGAAGAATTACAATTGGAGCAAAAGTACGTTATAGACATCGTTAAGGACAAATTTGGATTTTATTGGATTCAAAATGGGCATGAACTATACCAGGTAGACTTTTCGATTCACAAGCTAATAAATCATACTGCCAATATACCAACTCAAAACAGTGTTGGTGCTATAGCTCTTGATACTGATTCTCTCTTAACCATTGGAACGAATGAATGGCAGGAACCGATTATACAATTTGATTACAAGGATAATATATTTCATGGAGTTAAATCGGAATTCTTTCCCGACAGTATCCAGGAATACAACTGTCTCAAACTACTTATTCTTAAGGATAGTTTATTGATTGGAACCTCAAAAGGGATTTATGTTTTTAAACAAGATACTCTGAGCAAATTGGAGGTAGGAGAGTATTCAAATGAAGAGGTTCATGCCATGGCTTCTGATTCCATTGGAGCACTGTGGTTTTCTACAAGCAAAGGACTTATTAAGTGGGAAGATAATGAATGCTGTATCTTCACAGACTTAAGTGGCATCCCTTCCAAAACAATTAATCGAGACGGTATATTAATAGATCAACAACAGGCTGTTTGGCTGGCTACCAATAATGGGGTTGTCAGGTTCAATAAAAACATTCAATCTGTTGAGGCAAGAAAACCTGTTGTAGTTTCGCAAAGGCATAATCGATTTATATATAACGATCATGAGGAGCTTGAAATAACAGCAGATGAGTATTATATACTTAGTTTGCATTCATCTTACTTACCTCAGTATGCAAATCAGTTTCGTTATAAGGTAGTATCAGGTGACAAGCAAATATCAAGTTGGGAAAAAGTATCAACTGAAGATGAATTGTTCTTAAAAATTAGTAATACAGGAAAATATCAATTGCTTATCTCTTCGAAGAATGATGGATTATCAAAGTGGAGTTCCCCATTAATAATTGATATAAATGTTGTATTGCCATTTTATAAAAGGTGGTATTTCCTACTAGTTATATTCCTGATTTTATTTGCTTTAGTTGGTGTATATATTTATCACGATCGAAAAAAATCAATCAGAGAGAAGCAGAAGCTTGAGAAGCTGGTTGCTCAACGAACCTGTGAATTAAGATCCTCGAATAAAGAACTGAAAGCTCTTAATAAAACAAAAGATCGTTTTTTATCAATCATTGCACATGACTTAAGAAGCCCATTTCAGACATTGATTGGGATTTCAAGTCTTCTGATCCAATCGTATGATGAGTTAAGTGATGATGAGCGTAAAAAGATGATCAGAAACCTCCAAAAAACTTCTGAGTTATCGTATGATTTACTTATGAATTTATTAGTGTGGACAAGGGTTCAGACGGGAGCTTTTGATGTGAAAATATCTAGTTTCAGATTAGATGAATTGATTAATCGTAATATTGAATTTGCAAAAGAATCAGCTGCCATTAAAAACATACAATTCGAACAAAACCTAATTCAACTTCAGGTAGAGGCAGACGAAGATATGATCAGTACAATACTTCGAAACCTGATATCCAATGCGATAAAATTTTCCAATCATAATACTGTCATCAGAATCAATATGTGGACAGAAAAGAGAAAGGTTTATGTAAGTGTAGTTGATCAGGGTCGTGGAATGACAGCGGAAGAAATAGGTATAATAAAAAGAGAAGACTCAAATTATTCTACCGAAGGCACTGACAGAGAAAAAGGGACAGGTTTTGGACTTTCGATATGCAGGGAATTTATTAAAGTAAATAAAGGGAAGATGAAAATCGAAAGTGCAATTAATGGAGGATCCACTTTTACCTTTTCATTACCTATAGTCGAGAGATAAAAGAACAGAGATGCAATTACTAACTTGGTAATAACTACATCTCTGTAAATAATATTATCTGTTTAAATCCCATCCACTGATTGGAATCGATACTCCAACATTCACAGGATAAATTTCCGGACCTTTGTTATCCTCAAACATACTGGTTAGATAATAGGTGCCATAAAGGTTGATGGATCTGTAACCCATGCGTACCATTATGCCATATCGCCAGTCACGTATGTTGAAATCATTGTTTTTCTTTTCTTTCTCAGGACCCAGATTATCGGTGTATTTAACTCTTGAGAAAGAATTGATTCTAACTCCACCGATCACACCGCTTGACAAATAAAAGGGCTGATGACTATGTGTTGGTATCTGTAGCTCCAATAAAAAAGGAGCATTAATATAAGTGCTGGTAAACTGGTTCGTTTTAATACTTCTATCCGAAGTGTAGTAAGAAGTATTACCGTTATCGTCTTTAGCAATGATTTCTGACCCTGACAGGCGATATCTGCTATGATCAAGACCTAAACCGGTAACCAGTCCAATATTGCCTCGTCGCTGCAGTCCAATACTCCATTGCATAAAATTTAAGCCGATATTGTAACTCTGGCCATCGTTCAACGATAAGAAGTCGGCATCACCAGGTAATTCAGTGGTTCCATCTGCATTCAGGAAATTGGAAAAACCAAGTTCAACACCTGTGTAGTGTCCGTTAAACCTGCGATCTCTGTAATAATACGCTTTATTGGTATTACCTGAGCCGATTTCAACATATGTATTTTTTCCATCTTCTTTGATAATTACATTGCCTCCTGGAACACGAACACGTGTCTCATTGCCTCTGCCATCTTCAATAATTATCTGTTTTTCTTTCTGAGTAGAAGACTGTGATTGTGTATTATAGTCAATGGCATCCGATTGTTCAACAGGGATATCCAATAATTGGCCCTGCTCATCTATCCAAACCATCTGACCATCCAAAAGTGCTTTGGCTCTTCCATTCTGAAATTCCCAGATATGAGAATAAACCGGAGCAATTACTTCGTTTCCCTGTTCATCGATGTAACCAACTTTACCATCTTTCAAAACTCTGGCTCTACCATTTTCGAATGACCATATTTGTTGATAAGCAGGAGGAATAACTTCTAAACCTTGTTCATTAATATATCCTACCTTACCATCTTTAAGTACTCTGGCTCTTCCATCTTCAAATGACCATATTTGCTGATAAATACAAGGTACAACAGCTAATCCTTCACGGTTAAAAAAACCAAGTTTTCCACTCTGCATCACTTTGGCCCAGTCGCCATTGAATGACCATATCTGATCGTATTCAGCCGGAATAATCACTCTCCCACTTTCATGATAAACACCTGCTTTCCCACTTTTCAACACTCTGAAAAATCCATCAGAATCAATATTCCAAACCTGGTTGAATTCGCAGGGAACTATCACATCACCTTTGTCTGTAATAATACCCATTTTGTTGTCAAGCATTACCCTGTACAATCCTTCTTTAATTTCCCAGTAACGATCGTATTTCGAAAGAATGTTATCAGTGCCTGTCTGAGCAATCGTAATCGATGACATTAAGCTGATTAGAAGTAGTATATATATTTTGCGAATCATCATAGCAATTTGTTTTTAAGTTTAGAAACTTAATAAAGTTATTCCAACGGTGTAAGGATATAGCTCAGGACCCTTGTTTGTTGAATAAAAGGTTGAGAAATTATACGATCCGTAAAGTTTAATAAATCGATAACCCAATCGAACCATTACGCCATATTGAAATGGATTTACATTGATATCTTGTTTACTTTTCTCTTTTTGACGCGATCCTCCTTCATGGTAAACCATTTTGGTTCTTCCCCATAGGCGAAAACCTGCATATGGACCAGCTGATATAAAGAAACGATTTGCATCATTGGAGGATGGCAACTGCCATTCAAGCAACAAAGGAAAATTAATAAAGGTCGATTCAATCTTGTTCTTCGAAACACTGATGCCATCAGGTACGGGAATTCCTTCAGTATCATTCGTTACCGGATTCTTTTGGAAATAGTATGGACTATCAGTGCGGTAATTGTACCACGATATACCTGATCCCATCACTAATCCAAGGTTATTTTTATTTCGTTGTAAAGCAATATTGTATTGCAAGAAGTTAATGCTAAAAGTTACTGCTTTACCTTGATTTAAATCCATAAAGTTTGCACTGGCAGGTAAACCTGTCGAAAAATCAGAGGTCACATATCCGTTAAATCCTATGTCAATACCAGCCCAATGGCCTTTAAATTTTTCTATGGGTAAACGAACCATTCGAAGACGTGCACGATTATGATCATCAATAACCTCAAAGCGCTTACGCCCCATGGTAATTTTCGTAATGGTATCATTAAATTCATCCACTTCAACTTTTATGCCGGGTACCACTACCTCGGTTCTCATTCCATCTTCAGTGACTGTAACTATTTTAGTTACCGATTCGTTTTGAGCCCATATAGTGGTAAGACAAAACAAAAATATAGAAGTTAAAAAATATCGGTTCATAGCTTAAATTTTTGAATTCATTTCTTATTCATGAGGTAGGACGGCTGTTGACTTTTTATTGTTACAGGAGAAAATGAAAAAATATTTGAAGAGATGTGATCAAACTGTTTATGTTATTGATTTCTAATCGAGATCAAAGCATAAAATAATTATATGGTAAGATCTATTATCCAAATTTGAAAATGGTTATTCAGATAAAATTGCTTAATAACTGTCGTTTGTAAAATAAATTCAGTAATTTAAATATGCGAACCTTACATCGAAAATTTATGCATGTAGTAATATTCATAGGCAGTCCACGGAAAGATGGTAATACAACAGCAATGGCTAATTTATTAGCCGGTAAGTTAAGAGATGATGAGACCATCGTTGAATTGTTTGATTTATACGATCATGATATTGATCCATGTATTGATTGCAGAGAGTGTAAAAAGGAACAGCTCGTTTGTATGCAGACCGATGGAATGAAAAAGCTATATGCAAAAATGGAAGAGGCCGATGTTTTGGTTTTTGGTACTCCTGTTTATTGGTTTGGACCATCAGGACGAACCAAATTAATGATTGATCGCTTTAAACCATATTTCATTAATAAAAAACTTTATGGCAAAAAAGGCGCGCTTCTTTTGCCTTCTGCCGTTGATAGAGAAGAGAGTAACCTTACAATTGATCAATTCAAGCGACTTTTTAAGGCTCTGGGAATGGAATATCTTGATGCTATTACAATTGAAGCATACGAGGCAGGAGATGTTCTTAAAAATAACAATCTTCACGATCTAATTATTGATTTAAAAGACCGCATTATCGAGAGTCATCAAAATGTTTTAGAAGAATAAAATGGGCGATTAAATCATAGATGTAAGCCACAATAAATTCTATAATTACCTCAGAAACACTTGTTAAAAGTAATTAGAATTTTCCTCTAATATATTCGGATCGTTTTATCTGTAAAACTATTAAACTTATTCATTTATAATTCGTTACTTAGGAGCAATATTCTTATTGCTTAGCATGGGATGATAATTAAAAAATGAATGAATGTTTAAGGCAGCAGAGGTAAAAGAAAAAGTTGAAAGTGCATTTGATGGGCTTTTAAATGAATTAAAAGAGAAAATGAAAAGTGTTTATCATCAGCGATCAAAGGTTGATGATTTGGCAATCAAACGGGGAATGCCCCCTTTTGTGATGCGCGAGATTATGTCGGTAAATCCGTTTTCAGCAATTATACCAAAAGAATATGGAGGGTTAGGCGGTGATGTAAAAGAAAGCATTGCTCTGATGAGTGCTGCATCTTACGAATCACTTGCTTTATCTTTAACTTTCGGAATCAACATGGCATTGTTTTTACAACCGGTTATAAAAGCCGGACAGAAAGAAAGCAAAGCAGAAGTAATGAAACGTTTTGTTGAAAAAAGCAACATGGGTGGCTTAATGATTACGGAGCCCGATTTTGGTAGTGATGCTTTAAGTATGAGGACTCATTATAAGGATAATGGTTCGCATTATAATTTAAAAGGAACTAAGCATTGGGCCGGATTAACCGGCTGGGCTGACTATTGGCTTTTAACAGGCCGTAAAGATACAGGAGATGGCCAATTAGCCCGCGACATCGATTTTTTTGTATGTGATGTTACTCAACCCAATCAACATATCGTTGTTGAAGAATATTTCGAAAATTTGGGTTTGTATCAAATACCCTATGGCAGAAATAAGATAGATGTTGAAATACCCAAGGTTCAAAAGTTAGAACCAGAACAGTCGGGAGTGAAAATGATGCTTGATTTGTTGCACCGGAGTCGTATGTCATTTCCGGGTATGGCAATGGGTTTTATACAGCGTATGCTGGATGAGGCTATCAAACACTGTCAGCAGCGATTCGTAGGAGGTAAAAGCTTGCTAAAGTATGATCAGGTGCAACAGCGTTTGGCTGAATTACAATCGCGATTTACCATTTGTTCAGCTATGTGTGTTAACAGTAGTGGTAAGGCAGGTTTGCAAAACGATCTTTCAGGAATTGGTATTGAAGCCAACAGTGTGAAAAGTATTGCTACAGATATGATGCAGGCAGCATCTCAAACCTTACTTCAGTTGGTAGGAGCCAAGGGGTACCGTTTGAATCATATTGCCGGTCGATCAACGGTTGATAGTCGTCCATTTCAGATTTTTGAAGGATCAAACGATATGTTGTATTCACAAATATCAGAAGGGGTACTTAAATTGATGCGAAAAGCCAAATTGGAAAATTTGTTTGAGTTCATCAAGGATTTTCATCTAACCAAAAAAGCGAGTGAATTGGTGAAAGATTTAATCAATTTTAAAATTGATTTAAATATGCCTCAGCGAAAGATGGTGGAATTAGGACAGGTTGTGGGACGTATTGTATGTGTTGACCAAGTACTTGAATTAAGTACTAAAGGTTTCGACAATAACTTAACGAATAGTGCCATTGAATATCTTCGTCAGGAAATAACCGGAATATTATCTTCGTTTAAATACGCAAATTCGGTGCAGGTTATTGAAGATTATAAATCAGACAGTAACTGGCTTAACTTTGCATAAAGCAAAAAAAGCTCCGGATATCCGGAGCTTTTTGTTAGTTTTCATCCAAATTTTTCATAGTCAAAGTAATCGGATATTTTTTACGATACTCTTTTTGCTCTTCGTAATCTAGGTTTTCATAGTGCTTTCCATCAAAGAAAGCCGCTTCTTTTCTGTTGTCATTTATTGTTTTGTATACCAGATCAATTGTTTTAATGTAATCTTCATAGCTTGTTTTGTTATCATACTCATAAAGCATTACATATTTCGTATTTGACTTAGTAAATTCTTTTAATCGTTTGGAGAAGTCATTATGTTTTTTTCCTATTTCAAATAAGGAGATACCTTCTTTAGCAATATCTTCTTTTTCCAACCATTTGGCATCAAGGGGAGGAAGTAAATTAAACAGAGCCATGTAATCAGATCCTTCTTTTCCCTCCATCTTAGCAAGATAGCCTAGTTTTAAGTTGTTTGAATTTCTGAGAGCCGTTTTGATCTGATCAACATATTTCATGCTTGCATCTTTATCTATATTTAATAACACAGACATTTTATCAACCTTGCTCTGGTCTGCTGAACTTCTTAACTTGGTTAAAATGCTTTCGAGTTCAGAAAAGCTGCATTTATTGCCATCTATTGTAAGTATATCACCACTTAAAAAGATGGTGCACAAGATCATCTCTTTTTTATAAGGATTCAATTGTGTTGCATAAGGAAGATTTAACTTTTGAAATCCTTCATCCATTAGAGTATATGAGTCTGTTTCAATTTTTCGCAGATAATCTACTTTTCCCTTGAGACCCCAGTCGATAGTCAGTTTATTATTATTAATAATATAATCCAGCTTTAGAATATCATCGCCATCTTTAAGAATTAATTTTTTCTTTTTTGTCTCAAGTTTATAGTCGGTTATATTAAGAGAATTATTGCCTACAGTAGTTACAGCAAGTAATTTTTCAGGCTTAATTTCAACAAATTGTATTTGATTAATTCCGGTTTCATTGCTTACCCAGGATCCAACCAATTCATTTGTATCAGTTACAATATTGTCTTGTAGGTTAAGCGTTTCACTTCTGCTTGTCATATCTGTAAAGAAGAAGAATGCTGCTAATAGTATAGGAACTACGGCAATGGCTTTTAATTGTGCCCATCTGCCTGATTTATGTTTGTTCATCATGGCTATTCGTTTTTTAATTGATAATAAATTAAAGTTATTGACCAGCTCTACTGAGCGAATGCTGATTAACTGACTCAGTAATAGAGACTGATAATCAAATAAACCATGTCCTTGCAGCACAACCTGACGGTCGGCTATATACTCGTGACACGTTTTAATTGATTTCTGTATGCGCCATGTTAGTGGATTAAACCATTGGAAAATGGTCATGATATGCGCGAGCAATAAATCCACTGAATGTTTATGCTGCACATGAACTTTTTCATGTGTTAGTACTTGTTCAAATTCTTCGGGTTTAAGTATTTGCGGATTAACAAAAATCCATTTCAGAAAAGAGAACGATGGAACTTCATCATTGATAAGCACCAGGTTCATTCCATTGTCCTTTTGAATTTTTGCTCTTCTCAGCATCTTTCTGATACCTCCAATCAAATAAAAGAGACGAAAGCTGAAGAACAGTACTCCCAGAATATATATGCTTATCAGAATGCCTGAAATAGAAATAATTGATTCTTTCGATATGATTTGGCTGCTATTAGTTGTCTGACCTCCTGTTGTTTTTGCCATTGGGTCGGCTAAAGCGCCCGGATCGGTTAATTGAATCAGGTGCTCGTAATAATTTCTAAACTGCCGAACACCATTGGCTGTTTCGTGTAGATATCCCTGGTTGGTTAGATCAAATGGAAATGAAATGAGTGGTACGGTAAGAGCCAGTATCATCGATCCCAGTAAATAAAACCGGTTGAAGGTGAAATAGGTCTCTTTACGAAAAAACACTATGTAACCAAGATAGAACAGGCTCAAACATAAGCCCGATTCAAACAGGTAGATCAAAAACTTAGCCATTTTTCTTTTGTTTAAGTTCTTCAAGCATTCGTATTACTTCATTAACTTCGTCTGTTTTAAGGTTTTTATTTTCAGAAAAGAAATTGACTACTTGTTTAAAAGAGTTGTTAAAATAATTATTAACAAGGCGTTTCATCTGACCGCTACGATATTCTTCTTTCGATAGCAATGGAAAATACTCGTAAGTACCGCCATACTTTCTAAAACCAACAATTTCCTTTTTAACCAGTACTCTTACAATGGTTGAAACACTATTGTAAGGTGGTTTTGGGTCCGGAAACTGAGCCTGAATATCTTTCACAAATCCTTTATCAAGATCCCAAAGGATCTGCATAATATTCTCTTCCGCTTTTGTTAAAGTAATCATTGTATACTAAGTTAGTTAATCAGCAATGTAAACGTATAACTTATTTTTAAGTTTGTCAACTTAAAAATAAGTTAAATAACGTAGGATTAAGTTTTGTGACTTAGTTTTTAATAATGAATGCCTTACTGGTAAAGGAATCTGGTTAGTTGAATTTTTTTTATATTTGATATGAATTTGACCTTAAAATTTTGAAATATGAGTGACCCTAACAAAGAAAAGTTGGTGATTGTATTCTCAGGACTACCAATGGATGCACAAAAGATCAAACAGTTTTTGATCAATCATAATATAGAAGCAAGTGTTTTAAACGGCTATACGAGTAGCATTGCTCCACACATTGTTCCGGAAGCAAGTGTTATGATTCATGAAAAGGATAGGGATGAAGCTGAAGCTTTATTGAAATATTTAAGTTTGAATAATTAAACGCTGTTTACGTCACTTGTAGGTAGATTACATACTTTATTTTCACATTTGTAAATGAGTGTTTTATCTTCCTGATATCTCTGGTTTAGAAGATCCAGATGGGTTTCAGGTTGATTGGTTCCAGCATAAATTGTTCCAACCCGAAATGTTTTTTGAATCTCTTTTCTATACTCATCAGCCTTTTCACCGCAGATTACAATTTCCTGTCGTTTGTTTTGAAGTAAACTTAACAATGCCCATTGCGCATAATACACAGGATTCTTTTCAGCCTGCTCATAAAGTTTAGATATTAGCATTTCAGCGATTGTTTCGTATTCAGGTAAATGCATTAATTGAGAAAGATGAATAAGATTCTGAACCATGGTTCCAACAGAAGAAGGTATGACATTGTCCTGAATCTCAGTTTTTCGGGCAACTAATGTTTCTCCTTTAGATGAGGTATAGTAAAAAATACCGTTTGCGTCATTATAAAAATGATCCATCACATATTGGCATAGCGAAAGGGCTTGTTGAATATACTTTTCGTTAAAAGTAACCTGATAAGTATTTATTAAAGCCTGAATAAGAAAAGCATAGTCATCTAAAAATCCTGTTATTTTACTAATACCATTTTTTGATGTTCGGTGAAGTGATCCATCTTTTTGCAAGGTCACATTGAGTAAATAATTAAGTGCCTTCTCTGTAGATTGCAAATAATCTTCACGACCCAATGCCTTATAGGCTTCACATAATGCCGAAATCATAAGGCTGTTCCATGCCGTTAGTATTTTATCGTCCAAACCCGGTCGGATTCGACTGCTACGCTGTTGTAGAAGAAGTTCAAGTTTTCTCTGTAGGTCTTCTTCAAATTTTAGAGGATCGATATCTTCATTTTTTGCATAATTTTTTCTGTTAATACTACTATGCAAAATGTTTAAACCGTCTTCCCAATTACCATTCAGACGAATGTTAAAGTACTTGTAAAAATGCTCATCTTCGCCAATAATAGTTTTTAGTTCATTATATCTCCAGATATAAAACTTCCCTTCTACACCTTCGCTATCAGCATCCAGAGCTGAGTAAAAAGCTCCTTCAGGAGATGTTAATTCTCGCAAAGTGAATGCAATGGTTTCAGAAACAATTCGTTTATAGTCTTCATTTCTTGTTATCTGATAGGCAATGCTATATAAACTAACCAGTTGAGCATTGTCGTAAAGCATTTTTTCGAAGTGAGGAGCAAACCAATGTTCATCAACCGAATAACGGGCAAATCCGCCACCCACCTGATCGTAAATGCCTCCATTAGCCATTTTATCTAAAGTCAGAAAACTAAAACCTGGTAAGTTATTATTATTGTTTAAATAACCCCATTGAAGAGCCAGATTTAAAGCAACGGGCATTGGAAATTTCGGTGCAGACCCAAAGCCGCCATTTATCGAGTCAAAATGAGCATTTAAATTTTTTATGATTGTTTCTTCATCAGCTGTTTTCGGGAGTATTGATAATTCTGGAAAATCCTGTTGTTGAATACCTTCTGTAAGATGCTTTGCCTGATCAAGTACTTTTGGGCGTTCATTCTGATAAATGTTACTTAATGTGGAAAGGACTTGTTTCCATTGTTCCTGCGGGAAATAGGTGCCTCCCCAAACCGGCTTTCCATCGGGCAAGGCAAAACAGTTTAATGGCCATCCACCCCTGCCACTAATCATCTGAACAGCTTCCATGTAAATGTGATCCACATCGGGTCTTTCTTCCCTGTCAACTTTAATGCAGATAAAGTGCTTATTCATCAATGCAGCAACAGCTTCATCTTCGAAAGATTCATGCTCCATCACATGGCACCAATGGCAGGCAGAATAACCAATGCTTATGAGAATCAATTTATCTTCTTTACGGGCTTTTGCAAAAGCTTCGTCCGACCAGGGATACCAATCAACCGGGTTGTGTGCATGCTGTAAAAGGTATGGACTGGTTTCGTGAATTAATTTATTGTTTCTCATATTGATTATTCTTGTTTCAACAAAACATCTGATAATGATCTCTGTTCAATAATGGGTTGACAAAGTCAGTTAAAAAGGCAATATTATGCCTACATTTACGTGTATAAGTTAAATTGTAGATCATGAAACCTACCTTGATCATATTGATTGTTTTTCTGCTGTTTGGCTGTGTTGGGATGGAGTATGATAAAATCTCTGATGAGGTAGTTTATGAGCCCACAATTGCCTTGCCCGTAGGATCGTTTTCATACGATTTTGATAATGCCTATCAAATACCTGGAGAGATACCAATGATAGGGGATTTAACTCCTGTTGATGTTGTTTTAAACGATACTTTATTTTTTAGTTTGAATGATTCTTTTGAATCACGCGAATATATTCAGAAAGCATTTTTACATTACGATATTGTTAATCGATTTCCAGCCAAGGGTATTCTTCGGCTTTATTATCTTGATAATTCATTCAATGCAGTTGAATTCACTCCAGCCGGAGGTGTTGAGGTTGAACCTGCCGGTATTGATGATACTGGAGTGATAACAAAAGAATCCAAGGAAACATCTTTCGTTGAAATAACAGATCATTTGGATGGTTTGTATGCAGCAGATCGCATTATAATTGAACTGGAAGTCAGTGATCTTATTCTGACCAATGAAGTACGCCTTAATTTCAATAAATATTCAATTAAGAGTTCTGTTGGTGTAAGGGTTGAACTTAAATTTGAGCTCAATGAAGGTTCTTTATAAAAGATTATTCAACCTGATTCTCTTCATGGTTATGGGAGTTAATGTTGGAGCTCAGCAAAACTTAACTCTATTTCTGATGCATGATCTACCACAGGCAAATTTTGTAAATCCTGCCGTAACTCCTGAATGTCCTATGGTTATTGGAGTGCCAGCATTATCCTCTTTACATCTTAATTATTCTAATACTGCATTTGCAGCAAAGGATCTTTTCAGAAGTGTAAACGATTCGCTTTATTTCAATCCTGATGCTGCTATTAATAATATGCGAGGACATGAATTGATTGCAGTTGAAACTCATTATACACCTTTGTATTTTGGGATGTGGCTAAAAGGCTCCTACTGGACATTTGCTTTGACTGAAAAGGTTTATACTTATAATACCATCAATCAGAATACCGCAAAATTGTTTTGGGAAGGTAATTATCCGGCATTCACTGGTAGCAGTGCATCCTTAAGTGGTTTGCGTTTAAATGTGAATCATTATCGTGAGTATGCGGTTGGATGGGCCAAACAAACGGGTGAGAGATTTCAGATGGGAATAAGAGGTAAATTGCTTTTTGGAAAAGGCAATGTTTATACTCCGGTTACCAAGGGAGGTTTATACACAAATGATCGAAATTTTGCTCTGGATTTAAACCTGGATTCAAAAGTTAATACATCTTTTCCTTTAGAAGTAACAACCGATGAAGAAGGATTTGTAACTGATATAGCTGTGCAGGAGGATATTGATTGGTTAAAATACATGATGAACAATCGAAACCTTGGGCTTGGGGTTGATTTTGGATTTATCTACAAACTAAATTCCCGGATGACCTTATCAGGAAGCTTGCTTGATATTGGATTTATCAACTGGACAAGTGATGTTAACAATTTTGAATCGGCGGGATCATTTCAATATAGCGGAACAGATAGTGGGAGTGACTTTGATAATCCAAATTATATTTCGAATATCACTGATAGTTTGCAAAACATGTTTGTTCCAAAACCTACTTCTTCAGGTTATGTTTCGCCTCTGGTTCCGCAAATGTATGTGGGATTAACCCGAGTATTAACTGATCATATTAATACCGGAGCGGTTATTAGAAATGAGTTTTATCGTAACCGCTTTCGTTCGTCTTTAACTTTATCAGCAAATACCTATAATTATAAAATATTGAATGGATCACTTTCGTATTCTGTTATGAATGGGGATTATTTTAATGTGGGTGCAGGCATAGGTGCTAAGTTAGGAGTAATTCACATTCATGCCATTTCAGACAATCTTTTCTCGTTTTTTAATCTGAGTGAAGCACGAGGAGTTAATCTGCGTTTTGGTATCAGTATTATTCCATCATGCGATCCTAAAAATAAAAACAGGATGCCAAATAAAGGAATTCAGGCCTTACCATGTTATTATAATCCGTTCACAAAACAGAAGCGAGCCTGGTAATAAAAAAGCCGGATACTAATGCATCCGGCTAATCTTATATATGTTTTAATCTTAATTCTTCATCGATCGTTTATCTCCGGCGTGACTTAAAATCTCACCACTTAGTAAGCCATCATATTGCGATTTGTTTTTTAGCAATTCTTTGGCTTTAGCCAATTCTGCATCTTTTTGCAAACCAACTAAAATGGCTCCGTTCTGGTAGTAATATCTTTTGGAAATTTCCATTGCCATCAATTCTTCAATCTCGCTTTTGAATAACTTCAGGTCTTTCGCAACATCCAACTTAAGTGTGTTTTCAAGGTTTTTAAATTCATCCTCAGCCTTTGAGTAATAGTCTTCTCTTTTAGCTGATTCGATCAATTCTTTTAGTTTTTCCTGAGAACGTGATGTGTATTTAAATCCTTCTTTTGCTTTTACAAATTCAATGAATTTATTGTAGGTAGCATCATCAATGGTAAATTCGTTTGCCGGAGCAATGCTCTTGTTTTCCAAAACAAACTCTGTGGCATAGTCAAAAATCACTTGTTGCGCAACCAATGCAAAAGTAATATTCGAATATTTTGGAGCATCAACCAATATATCCGGTGATATACCTCCGCCATCGTATACTTTACGTCCGTGTAATGTATTATATTCCGAGATTAATGAATCCGGAATAAGACCTACGCTGCCATCATCATTACGGTTTGTATAATCGAGTGCCTGAATACATCTGCCGGAAGGGATGTAGTATTTGGCTGTTGTAAGCTTTAATTTGGCATTGTACGATAGGTTACGGGTGGTTTGCACCAATCCTTTTCCGAATGAACGTTGCCCGATAATAACTGCCCTATCTAAATCTTGTAATGCACCCGATACAATTTCTGAAGCAGATGCTGAACCTCTGCTGATAAGCACGGCCATAGGCATCACCGTATCGATAGGCTGGCGGGTAGCCTTATATGTTTTGTCCCATTGTTTCACTTTTCCGCGTGTACTCACCACTTCCATGCCCTGAGGAACAAACAGATTGACTATTTTAACAGCCTCATCCAATAAACCTCCGGGATTAGCCCGTAAATCGAGAATAACATTTTTAGCACCTTGTCTGTCTCTTAAATCAAGAAATGCTTTTTCAACCTCGCGAGCACAATCCTGAGTGAAATTATTTAGAATAATTAAGCCTGTTTCATCATCAACCATTCCATAATAAGGAACAGCATTAATCTGAATTTTCTCACGGGTTAATTCAAATGTTAATGGTTTTTTCTCACCCGGACGATCCACTTTTATTTTTAATGAGGTATTAGCCGGACCTTTTAGCAAATCACTAACATCAGGAGTACTTTTGCCAACCATATTTTTACCATCAATTTCAAGGATTTTATCACCGGCAAGTAAACCAGCTTTGGCAGCAGGAAAACCTTCATAGGGTTCGGCGATTACAACATGTTCGCCTCTTTTTGAGATCAGTGATCCGATACCAGCATATTCACCTGTTGTCATAAACCGGAAATCTTCCATGTCCGATTCAGGTATATAGGTTGTGTAAGGGTCCAATGATTCAAGCATCTCGTTGATACTTGTGGTAATCAGTTTTTCTGGTTGTGTTTCATCTACATAATAGCTGTTTAATTCACGAAACAGAGTGTAGTAAATATCAAGGTTTTTAATGATTTCAAAATTGCGTTTGTCGTCATTAAAACTGTATAAACCAAAAAGCATTACGAAGACCACAGCAATTGCAGCTGTCCACTTAACTTTAGGCATTCTCACAAAATTCTTCATATACAATGCGTTTCTTATCTTTTATGATCTTTCGGGTAAATGGAATTATCTTAAATAATTCGTTTAAATAAAGCCGTAAAAGCAAAGTTAATATTTCCGTTTAATTACTTGGCTTCCTGTTTTACTAATCTTAAATTTTAACTCAAGTTTAACTTGCTTTTGATATGACTTTGACAGACCCGCTTAGGGTGCTGCGATGATAAAAGTACGGTCAATCACATTTCCTTTATCGTCACTTATGGTTATAAGATGATTTCCTGGTTCGGGTAATATTTCTACCTGATGAATATGTCGAGTACTACCTATATATTCATTGTCCAAATGCCAAAATAGTATAGCAGATCTATCCTGATGAGAAGCTTTACAGATAATGCGTCCAATTTTACCATCAATTTCTTTTGGTACTATCAGTGATGAATTTGGTTTTGGATAGATAATTTCCAAAGGTGATTCATCATTATTTTTACATCCTTCGAGATAAGGAGGTAGTTTTTTATAGGACGGATTTTTAGCCTGGTAATACCAGGCCATTACAGGAGGTAATATCAACCATGATTTATGTATTATTTTCGAAGCCGGATAACAACCTGCATTAACCTGAAAATTGCCATCGGCAGATAAGTGAACAATTTTGTGATAGGGACAAACCGGAAGATCTTTTTCTACCAAAGAAACATACATTGTGTCTGTGTGAAGGCAATCTATCGAAGCTTTAAAACCTGTTTCTCTGCATATTTCAATAGGTTGCAGATCATCGTATGGTATATCGAACCATGTAGTTGGCGGCAGCAAACGATATAAGTCGAACATAACCGGTGCGGCGGCACTACCTCCAATAATTGCCGGCCTACCTTCGCCAGAGGCATTTCCCACCCAAACCCCAATTGTATATTCGGGTGTAACGCCAATGGCCCATGCATCACGATGACCAAAACTGGTTCCGGTTTTCCAGGCAACTTTTCTTCCTGATGTAAAGTTTTCCCATCCGGTTTCTTCTTCCGGACGCTGTACATTGGTTAATGCCTCGAAGGTATGATAAATGGCTCCTGCCGATAGTATCGGTGTCTGTAAGGGTTTGGTATCTGTCTTTTTTTCTGTTGAGTGATTGATGGCTATTTGCTGATAGGCATTATCTGTATATATGCTGTTGTTTTGGGTGAAATATGAAAGCACTCCTGCCATGGATGAGTAGGCAGAGGTTAATTCAAAAAGATTTGCTTCGGCTCCACCTAAAATAAGGGATAAGCCGTAATGCGATGGAGCTCGTTTAATGGTCGTTAAACCGATTTCCTGTAATAATGCATGAAATCTTTCGACCCTGTAATCATCCAATAATCGGACAGCGGGTATATTTAAAGATCTGGAAAGAGCGGTATGTGCAGGAACGGCACCATCGAATTTCTCAGTGTAGTTTTTAGGTGCAAAATCACTGTAATAAGTTGGAATATCAGCAACCAGCATACGGGGAAGTAAAATTCCATCATCAAGAGAGGCCGCATAGAGGAAGGGTTTGAGAATACTTCCGGTACTTCTTGGGGCCTGAATTATGTCAACATCATGACCATAGTCATCCGATTGAGAATTGCAGTTTCCAACATAAGCTAGTACCTTCTTCGATCTGTTATCCACGACCAACGCAGCTATATTATGAACTTCGTTTTGGCGGTAAATCCTGTAAAACTTTTCAACAATCTGATTGCTTTGTTTTTGCATAGTTACATCCAGCGTTGTGTGCATGGTGCCCCCATCATACAATTTCATCTGTTGGTTTAATAGGTGGGGAGCCAACTGTGGTAATGCTAAGGGTTTATCAGGGAGTGGTTCTTCGAGTGACAGGTAGTAGTTGGTTGAATCAATAACATGATGATTGAGAAGTTTTTCAAGTAAGCGATTTCTCTTATTGAGTAATAGTGACCGATTTTTGCCGGGGTGCATTAACGATGGTGCATTGGGCAGAACAGCCAAAAGAGCTGACTCAGCCCATGATAACTGATGGGATGGTCGACCAAAATAGCGCCAGGATGCAGCTTCCAGGCCAACTACATTTCCTCCGAAAGGAGCATGTGTTGAGTAAAGCTGTAATATTTCATCTTTCGAATATCTGAGTTCAAGTCGGGTTGCCTGTATTGTTTCAATTAATTTACTCCAGAGGGTACGATCTCTATTAAAAGCCATTCGGATTACCTGCATGGTGAGAGTACTGCCACCACTTTGTACAGAGCCACTTTTTAAATTCTGAAGCAAGGCACGCAGCATAGAAGCAGGATTAAATCCGGGATGGTAATAAAAATATTCATCTTCAAAAAGAAGAATTGATTCTTTAAATCGATATGGAATGGAATCTCCAGCTTCGAATCGCCATTGTCCATCATCAGCTATATGAGCGGAAAGTAATTCTCCGTTTTCTGAGTTGATACAGGTTGAGTATGGACTGTCAAATAATTTTTCGGGTAAGCTCCAATAATAGACCAAGAGTAACAAGACAAGAATTGTCCATGTGACTTTGCTTTTAAAAAATGATTTACCCGTTTTCATGGAAATCAAAATTAAAAGTAAAAAAGAAAAAACCTAACAGAAGTTTTCTCCTGTCAGGTTTTTATCCTACCACCGGGCAACCAACGTGAATATCATGTTTCGTCCGGGAGCATTTATTGCCGATGTTCCAGTACTGACAGAACGAGTCAGATGCTCGTAATAGGTTTCATCAAGTAAGTTATTGACACTTGCATTTACCTCAAAATGATTATTTATGGTGTAATCAATCGATAAATTAACCAGTTTAAAAGCAGGAGTTTCTGTTTCACCATAGCTTGTTGCAATTCTACTTTGGTTCCAAACATGACGAAATTGTATTTCGGGCTGCAATTTTTTATTCAGAAATAATCCCTGCAGTGAATAGCGAAAATCCATTGGTGGGATTTCTGGTAAAGCCTCATCAGTATCGTTATTTGTACCATGTGTATATGCCATGCTTAAGCGATGATTGATGTTAGAAGCAATCTTCTGTGTCCATATCAGCTCAAAGCCTTTTAATAATGCTGCATCAATATTGATGTATTGCCTCACACCCGGTGCAGTTGCCATTTTCGGATTCAGATCAGCTCTGATTTCAGATGAAATAAAATCATTAACCAAGGAAACAAATCCTGAAACCTGAAATCTGGTTGCCTTTGAATGGTAATTGAGTATTACATCCATTTGGTTATTTTTTTCTGAAGAGAGGAGAGGATTACCCAACATCTCGTATGGATCAACACCTACGGGCAGAAAATTGATGTATCGTTCCGTTAAACTACCGCTTCTCTCGGCACGGCCGAGCCATAACTCAGCTTTTACCTTTGAGAGCAATTGTTTGCTCAGACCGATACTTAAAGACTTATTCAGGTCAGATGATTCTATGTCTTCATACAGCGTCTCGAAATATGCATCGGGATTGCCGGATTTAGCCTGATTTAATGACAATCGACCTGCATAAACCAATTGCCAGTTACTAAGATTATGTCTGAACTCAGCAAAAATTCCAGTTTGGTCAATTGAAGCGTCCTGCCAAACATTATCATAAATAGTGTTGCCTGTATTGGGTCCCATTAAAAATGTTCTGCTCCTCTGGCCTTCTGCTTTATCTCCTCTGTAATCGGCACCCACATATAGTTGGTTAACGCCTAATTGCCATTTCCCTTCTGTTCTTCCACCAAAGTTATAGGTTTTAGCATCTGTAACAGCATCGGCCATGCGAGGTGTAATAACCTTATCGTAATTATCCATCAGGTGATTAACATAGGTTGAATAAATGTTGGTATTCCATTCTACCAGTTTCTTTCGAAACTTAATAGTGTGGTTAAGACTTCCAAGCCACGTGTCGTCTTTCCGCAGATCCATTGCTAAAGCAGGAAAATCAACATCTTTTGCATAGTTATGACTGACGCTGAGTTTTAAAGATTGATTATCTGATAATTTAAAACCTGCAATAGTTCCAAAGTTGTTTCTGTAGAACGAGGACGGAACCTCATTGTTATCACCATCTTTATAATTATTACCATTTGAAACAGAGCCGTAGAATTTGAGGTCAAATGACTTCTGACTAATCTTAACCAAACCTTCACTTCGGCTAATGTTTCCGTTGGTTTCATAACCGCCGGATATCCGCCCTGAAATGAGTTGGGTAGAATCAAATTGGCTTGGTTCTGTCTTAAAATTGATAGTTCCACCAATTCCGGTTCCGTACCTGAGTGAGTAAGGTCCTTTAAGAATATTAATCTGAGATAACATGTTAACTGGTATCTGACTGCTTGGAGGATCCATCCGATTGGGACAGGCTGCATTGGCACTTTGCGCTCCATCTAAAACAATATTAAGCTGATCGTATTTAAATCCCCTAAGGACCGGATCAAATCCGTAACTTCCACTTTTTTTAATTAATGCTATTTCTGGTAATTGAGCCAACACAGAAGAAACATCATGTGCCAACCGGTTCTGATCGTCACATACAATGATTAAAGAATCATCCATTGAGTGATGCAAAGCAATAACACTGATAGGCTGAAGTTCGAAGATCTGTTTTTTCCAGATTATTTTGCCATCCTTAAGGATGGATATTAATTGATCTGATGTTATTACCAATTGACCATAGTTAACATGCGACAGGTATAATGTTGATTGATCATCTATGTCTACTGTTATTTTACCATCGCTATCTGATGTGCCATGTATGTTGCCATATTTATACGAGGCATTAGCAATGGGTGTATGATGTTGCTGATCAATCAGGGAAATAGTTTGTGCAAATGATAGTGCAGGCCAAATAAAAGCCAGCAACAACCATTGAATAATTCTATTCATATTTGAATGATTAGTTGTTGAAATACTATTGGATACACTTGAGTGTATTGAAAAAAGAATGTACTTGGTTACAGATGCAATTCTTTAGGAGGGTGAAAGATACTTGCTTCGTAAAGTGAAACCGGAGCAAAACAATAGGGTTTATAATTCACTTTTTGTATTGAATTATCAGGCAATAATGATGTTTTTTTAATAATAAAGAAATCAACTACTAATTTGCGATCTGAATTTTCAGGTAAAGCTGATTTTTGCTCTTCCTGAGTTTGCAATTGTTTTTTCAGATGACAACAGCCCTGACAGGTGTTGTTCTCAACATCTTTTTGAACGCATAGGTTTTGAGTAATATAATCCTGATTTATTTTAAATATCAGCAGTGTAACACTGTAGTGTAACGAGGCTACAAGGCTGGCAACAGATAGCAATATGATCAGGATTTTCTTCAAGCCGGGGAAATAGTTTGCTTTTTAACAATAATACTTCCCCATTGTTTGCTTTAGCCGTTAAAAATCATCTTTGGCATTACCAAATAACTTAAAGTTATAAGTGACAGTAAAAATAGGTTGACCAAAAATTGACATCTTATAACCTTTTACCTGATCTCCTTCTGTTCGGAAAAATACATTATATGCATTTTTTCTCCCCAAAACATTATAAACTGCAAAAGTCCAGGAGCTATGATTTAACTTTTTAGCTACCAGGTTTCCGTTTATCGTAGCCGCTAAATCAAGCCGGATATAATCGGGCATTCTAAATGAATTACGATCGGAATAATAAATACGTTGAGATCCACCTAAATCGTAATAGGCAACCGGAGCTGTAAATGGTCTGCCTGTACTGTAAAAGAAATTACTTGAAACATTAAGACGCCTGCTCAGCTTGTAGTTGGTTACAAACTTAAAATCGTGTGGTTTGTCGTAATTAGCAGAGAAGTAGTCACCGTTATTCACTTTTTCTTCCTGATAATTTCCATCAATCTTATGCTGTACTCTCGAATAGGTATAGTTAATCCAACCGGTTAGTTTGCCAGTCTTCTTTTGCAGCATTACTTCAACTCCATAAGCTTTTCCTATGCCGTTTAAAACATCCGTTTCCAGATGTTCATTCATGGTAAGCTGAGCTCCACCCTTGTAATCAATAATGTTTTTCAGGTATTTGTAATATGTTTCAACAGAAGCCTCTATGGTGTTGTTTCGGAGCTTTTTGTAATATCCAATAGAGAATTGATCACCACGTTGTGGTTTCAGATAACGATCGCTTAGTTTCCAGATATCGGTAGGTGACATTGCTGCAGTATTTGAAATCATCTGAATGTATTGATACATTCGGTTATAACCGATTTTCATGGAGCTTGTATTACTCAAGCGGATGTTGGATGAAAAGCGAAATTCAGGACCAGAATAAAAATTAATTGGTCCGGATGAATGATGTGTTGTGTCAACAATGGACTCTTCCGTTCTTGGTAAACCGTTTTGGTAATTATATTCTGTTTTCGGACCAAAATTGGTGTAAAACGACCAGCGTAATCCGGCTGAAATAGACATGAAATGGGTTACATCAAATTCGTCACTAATGTACAGTGCAGCCTCCAATGCCCGTTCGTCTTCAATGGTTTTAGCAGATATCAATGACTCATCACCAATTGGAGTGCGCGTTCCCGGAGATAGCTGATAAAAAATTGAGTTTAATCCAAAATCAATTTTATGATTCTGACTTGAGCGGTAAGAGAAATCTGATTTAAAACCATATTGATTCAGGTTGTACTTCACCGAATTAAGTTGAGTTGAATCAGTTCTTGATTCAATATTATATTCGTAATTGCTAACCATAGCCGAAGTGGTTGAGAATAACTTCGGACTAAAAATATGTTTCCACTTAAGGGTGGATGCCATGGTTGAATACTCAAAGGCATCTTCGGTGTAATAATCGAAATTATCGAAGCTGTAATAACCTGATAGATAAATGCTGTTTTTATCATCAATGTCGTAAGAGAAATTACCCTGAAGATCATGAAATTTGGCCTTGCTCTTACTCAGCTTAGCATCGTCAAGCAAGTTTAAAACCCAATCAGAATAAGTGGTTCTGGCTCCAATAATAAATGAACCTTTATCCTTTTTCAGAGGTCCTTCCGCTATCAATCGTCCGGATACCGGGCTGATACCTCCATATGTTTTAAAATGCTTGCGATTGCCGTCTTTTAGAGTCAAATCCATCACAGATGATACTCTGCCACCATATTTGGCAGGTATTCCACTTTTATAAAGTGTGATATCCTTAACCAGGTCGGAGTTGAAACCCGAGAAAAATCCAAAGAAATGGGAGGTATTTACAATAGGTGCTTCATTTAATAGAATCAGGTTTTGATCTGTACTTCCACCGCGAACATTAAAACCGCTGGATGCCTCCCCTACACTCTGAACACCTGGAAGTAACAAGGTACTTTTAATGATATCAGGTTCACCCATACCTAATGGTAATTGTTTGAGCGTTTTCATGGATATTTTTTCCATACCCATTCGAAGGTTACGAACCGGATCTTCACTTTTGGCAGTGATTGTTACCTCTTTAAGAGCCGTTGTTTCCTGTCTCATCTCGACGTCAAGGTTGCCATCAGAATAAATTACAATATTTCGGTAAGTGGTTTTCATCCCTACAGAACGAAACTCAACCTTGTACCTTCCTTTAGGTATGGTAAAAGAATAATGACCGTACATGTTAGAGACAGTTCCGTTCTTCAGATCCTCAATGTATACTACTGTTCCAACCAAAGCTTCACCATTTTCAATATCTGAAACTTTACCACTAAGAGTGGCAGTTTTTGTATAGGTGTTTTTCGAAGGACTACCAATCGTAAATAATTGATATTCTTTGCTTATTTCAACTTCCTCATCAATTTGCTTTTTCGGAGCTTCATATTGGATGGTATCTCGTACAAAGGCCTCCTTCTGATCGAGGTATTTCAGATAGGTTGCAGCATAGTTTGTTTTTAGTGAATAGTCTTTCAGAAAAACAACATTTATTTCGTCGATTATGGAATAGTTAAGTGCAACTTTTTGTGCAATCCACCTAATGGCACTTTCTGGCGCAATATTTTTGGGGAAGTCCTTAAAATATATATCCTTACTCCACTCTGGGCTGTAAAAAAAGTGATAGCCTGAGTTCTTTTCAAGATATTCGATGGATTGATCAAACGAAATTGAATCGGTTACAATCTCTGTTGATTGACTGAATCCCGAAAGTGCGAGTATAGTGAAATATACCAGTATTAAAGCTTTTTTCATTGATTGGTCAGGTTAAAGCGATTCAGCAAATTTGAGAATTTGTGTAAACTGAAAATTGGTTAGATTTTTAAAGGGAGTGTGATAGGATCGAGTTTTTTTTCGAACTTCTTTTTTGTTTTCAGAAAAGACATTTAATAAGTCCTTTTTCTTTTTTATAAGGAAGCAATTTTCTTCTTCGATCAGGTATCTTTCTATTTTTGGATAATAGGTCAAAATACCATCATGATACAAGTTGCTGGTTGTATATTTTACATGCAATTCGTGCCTACCTTTATAAGGAATCTCGTAAAAACCTTTTGGTAAAACAGTATCCGATTTTCGATTAATAAAAAGATACTGGCTCTTTTCAAAATTTACATAAAACGAGTCAACTTCAGATTTATTTATTTTTACATAAACATTATCTGAAACATATTTTCCTGGCATTACAATTAATTCATCCAGGTTTCTGTCGTAAGCTATCGTTAATTTGTTGTATGCAACTCCTTTATTAAAAATAGTTCCTTCACCTAAAGTTTTTTCCAACAGGGGCGAAGTGGTTGTTGGATTATAATAGGCTTTGTATTCTTTGCCGTTCAGATAATCATCAGGATTGTAAGATTCAGAATAGTAAAAATTTCTGATTGAGTCGGTTTGATTGATAATCACACGTTTATTCTGGCTTTGCAGAGAAATTGAGCTTGTTATGATGAACCAGAAAAAGATATTTTTTAACATAGGTGTTGGAGAATAGGTTAGAGTGTGTTAGGGAGACAAATTTAAAAAAACTGATCGGTTTACAAGGGTATGATGTGTTAAATATTACATTTTTAAATGCATTGCTATGTTAATCCAATTTTTTTTGTCAGATTTGAAGTGATATTGAATACACCAACTCAACTTTAACCTAATAATCTATCATGCTTCGGAAAATCATTTCTGGTTTTGTTCTCATTCTAATTGCCTATTCCTGTATTGAACCATATAGTCTGAATATTGATGGCTATGATAATTTATTGGTAGTAGATGCTTTAATTACCGATGAAAATGTGGCTCATACAGTTTTACTTCGTCGCTCTACAACCAATATCGAAGAAGAATCTCCATATGAATCAGGAGCATCGGTATATGTGACCAATGCAACCGGTCAGCAATATTATTTTGCAGAATTCAGTCCTGGAACTTATAAGTCGGATAGTACAGAGTTGATTGTGAAACAAGGTGATAAGTTTACGTTACACATCCAGACTTCTGATGGGAATACCTATCAATCGGATGAATGCGAGATTCTGGCAAAAACCGAAATTGACAAGGTCTATTTTAGTAAGAATACCGAATGGGACGAGAATGATGAGTATGAGAATGTAGGAATTAGCATTTACGTTGATGGATCTGCCAGTGAAAGTGCATACGTCAGATGGAAATACGAGGAAGACTGGAAATTTAAAACACCATTCCCTGAAAGATATGCATTTGATGAAGATGAAGAATTAGTTGAATTACCTATTGAGAATTATTATTGTTGGAAACATAACTCATCCAATAATATCAATGTTTATTCCTTCGGAGATCAGGTTGGAGGTAATATTAACAGCAGAGAAATCAATTTTATTACTACCGGATTAAACGACCGCTTGACAATAAGATATTCGATTAATGTAAAACAACTATCTATCTCAAGAGAAGAATATGAATACTGGAGGAAGTTATCTGAATCAACAGAGGCTGTTGGTGATGTTTTTGCCAAGCAACCCTTTTCTTTGGTAGGTAATATTCAAAATTTAAATGATGAAAGTGAGCCTGTATTAGGATATTTTCAAACCGGATCAGTTGTGTCAAAACGTTTGTACATTAATACCGATGATATAAAGGATTTTGATGTGCCAATGTATAGTATATATGATAATTGTTCGCTCGACACGGCAACGGTTGATGGAATTACTTACAATACAATTTATGAAGTTTATGTTGGTAAAGTGGTAAATGGCAACTGGAATTTTTATGATCCTATTTATGATGAGATGGGATTTTCTGTTGTTGCTATGCTGTTATCGAGTCAAATATGTTCGGATTGCACAGTGAGGGGAGCGATCAATCCACCGAATTTCTGGGAAGAAGAATAACCTAATCTGAATTAATGATGAAAAAAATTACTTTTATTTTAGTTACCATACTTCTGTCTCAAAGTATCTTATCGCAGGAAACAATTGTATTACGTACCGATAGGGATTATTACATTGGTGGTGAGGATTTGTGGGTGAATATTGTGAATCTTAATCAGGAAAATCTACAAACCTCCGATTTATCCAAAGTAGTTTATCTGGAGTTATTAAATGAAGAGTTTAAACCCGTTTTGCAACAAAAACTCAGATTGGAGGATGGGGAAGTAACATCATTGATTACATTGCCGGACACGATATCAACAGCAAACTATGCTCTGCGGGCCTACACAAGATGGATGAGAAATCTGGATAATGAACCCTTTGCCTATAAAATGATTTCGGTGGTTAATCCTTTTGCCAGGAAATCACTACCGGAAGGAGAAGTAATTGCAGATAATCAAAGTAAGGACAGTAGCCTGGTCAAATCGAATCAATCTGATTTACAGCCCATGTTAAAGCTTAACAGTGCGGCTTATAGAAATCGTAGCAAGGTGACACTTGATTTATCAAAGCTTTCAGAATATAATCACCTGACAGTATCGGTTGTAAAGTCTTGTTTGTTATATGATGAGGTACAGCCTGAACTGTCGAAAAAGGCCGAAAGTAAACAATCTGAAATAATTGAGAGTCATAAGGGTGACATCCTTTTGCCAGAAGTGGAAGGTGAACTTATTACGGGTACTATTACCAATTTAGAAACAGGTGATGCCGTTGTGGGAGAAAAAATGATGTTGAGTTTTGTGGGTGATAAACCAATAATGAAATTTTCGACAACAGATACATCAGGACGATTTCGATTTGTAGTTAATAAGTATGGTAAACGTGAAATGGTTATTCAGCCACTTAAATTAGATACAAGTGCAATCAACTACAAGGTAAACCTCGATCCTGGTTTTTCAGAGAATTATCCTGATGAGCGAATGGCTCCATTATTGATTTCAAAAGAAAAGGTTGCTGACCTGAACAAAACGATTATCAATATGCAGGTTAATACCATTTATTCTGCTTATCGAGAAGATGGAAGTGGCAAGGATACAATTGATGTGCCACCGCCATTTTATGGTGAAGCTGAAATTTTTGTGTCGATTGATAAATTTATTGAACTGCCGACCATCGAGGAGGTTATAAAAGAAATTGTTCCTTATGTGGGTTTGCGTAAACACAAAGGGGAATACTATTTTAAAACATTTGAACCGAAAACATATTATCCCAGAGATGGCGAAACTTTGACATTGGTAGACGGTGTGCCTGTTAAAAATATTAATAGTGTTTTAGCAATCAACCCTGAAGAGTTGGATCATATTGATCTGGTGAATCTGGACTATTATTTGGAAGAGGAAAAACTTGGCCGTTTGTTGTGTTTTTATACGCGCGATGGTAATATGGGCGCGATGGAATTTGATAACAGAATATTCAGACAGGCTCGTGAGTGTTATCATCCATCCTATACATATGTTTCTCCTGATTATTCAACAAAAGAGAAGAAAAAGAATCGTTTGGCTGACTATCGGAATGTATTGTATTTTGGAACTGTTGATTTGTCTGTAGGAAACAATGAATTGGAGTTCTATACCTGCGATGACACTGGTGATTACACTGTTATGGTGGAAGGTATTGACTCGAAAGGGAAAACGTATCGCAAGAGTATTGAATTTACGGTTAGATAAATGTTGGCCCGATAAATTTTTCTGTAGCATTTTTACATCATATCCGATAAGGCATAATCTTTTTATACCTTTGTAAGGTTTGAAACCTAAGAAATAATGAAAAGGGAATACGACTTTTTGGTTATTGGTTCAGGGATTGCAGGTTTAAGTTATGCACTGAAAGTAGCCAAATTTGGTAAAGTTGCGGTTGTTAGTAAAACCGAACTGAAAGAAACCAATACTGCTTATGCACAGGGAGGAATTGCATCGGTGATGTATGAACCTGATACCTTTGAGAAACATATTAGTGATACTTTGATTGCAGGGGATGGGTTATGCAATACTGAAGCCGTTCGGAAAGTTGTAGCCGAAGCTCCTGAGCAAATCAAACAGTTACTTCAGTGGGGAACCGATTTTGATAAAAACAAAGATGGTTTGTATGACTTGCACCGCGAAGGTGGTCACTCAGAACATCGGATATTACATCATAAAGACAATACAGGAGCTGAGATTCAACGGGCACTAATTGAAGAAGTTCGTTCTCATAAATCCATTGATATCTTAGAATATCATTTTGCTGTTGATATTATTACCCAGCATCATATGGGCAAGGTCACTGAGCCGTGGATGAGGGACATTGAGTGTTATGGTGCGTATGTTTTGAATAAAATAACCGGAGCTATCGAAACCATTCTGGCCAAAACTACCATGATGGCAACCGGAGGTATTGGTAGTGTATATCAAACAACCACTAACCCGTTGATTGCAACAGGTGATGGCATTGCAATGGTTTTCAGGGCAAAAGGGATTATTGAAAACATGGAGTTTGTGCAGTTTCATCCCACTTCATTATATAATTTATCCGAACGACCATCTTTCTTGATTACCGAGGCAATGAGAGGTTATGGTGGTATTCTTCGTCGATTGAATGGTGAGGAATTTATGGAAGAGTATGATGAGCGTGGCTGTCTGGCGCCAAGGGATATTGTGGCAAGGGCCATTGATAATGAATTGAAAATGTCGGGTGACGAATATGTTTATCTGGATGTAACCCATAAACCGGCTGAAGAAACAAAGGCTCATTTCCCAACAATTTATAATAAATGTATGAATTTGGGTATTGATATTACAAAGGATATGATACCCGTTGTGCCGGCGGCACATTATTTATGTGGAGGAATCAAGGTGGACCTGAATGGTCGCAGTTCAGTAAATCATTTGTATGCTACCGGAGAATGTGCCAGCACGGGTTTGCATGGAGCCAATCGCTTAGCGAGTAATTCGCTTGTAGAAGCATTGGTTTTTTCTGATGCTGCGGCCAAAGATGCTGCCGAAGCCATTAAAAATATTGAAATAAATCAGCGCATACCCGACTGGAACGATGAAGGTACTTCTCATCCCGAGGAGATGATTCTGATCACTCAATCCAACAGGGAAGTGCAGCAGATTATGAGTAAATATGTGGGTATTGTTCGTTCCAATATTCGCTTAAACAGGGCTTATGACAGGTTGGAAGTTTTGTATCGCGAAACAGAAAACCTATTTCAGGATTCAAAAGTTTCTGAAAAAATTTGTCACTTGCGAAACAAGATCAATGTGGGTTATTTGATTATTAAGATGGCCAGGAAAAGAAAAGAAAGTCGCGGATTACATTATACCATTGATTATCCGGATAAATTGGAAGATTAATCTTTTCAATTAAGGAGAATACACAAAATAAATATGGGTTTCACAAATGATTTAGAGCAAATAAGGCAACTAGGTTTAAAGAGGATGAATGAGTCTTCTCTGGTGATATGTTCCATTGTAAGAGACTGTGGAAGACAATTACAGATAAATATTCCTGTTATCGAAAAGCTTCGCTCTAATTTCCTGAAATCGGCAGTTATCGTTGTTGAAAATGATAGTGTGGACGATACCAAAACAGTTTTGGCTAATTGGAAAAACCAGTCTGATGATGTTCATGTTATTGGTGAGGATACCCAACAAATAACAATCCCCCGTAAAACACAGGATGGAGTTAATCCATTTTATTCGCGTCATAGAATTGAAAAAATGTCGAGGTTTAGAAATATGTATCTCGATCATCTGGATCAGTTGAAGGTTCAGTTTGATTACATGATGGTGATCGATCTGGATATTAATTACTTTGATGTGGAGGGTATAATTCATTCATTTGCACAAAATTACTCCTGGGATGCATTGGTGGCAAACGGGACAAAGTTTTTGTATAAGCGAATGAAAAGAGTTTTTCATGACACTTATGCCTTAAGAGAAGTAGGTGATGAGCGACCTCAAACTGAAATGATTATCGAATCCAATCGCATCAAATGGAATTTCCTTAAAAAAAATCATCCGCTTATTCCGGTGGCATCCGGTTTTAATGGCTTGGCAATTTATAAGTTTGATGCAGTGAAGGGTTGTCGCTATATGGCCATGGATAATAACGATGCGGAAGTACAGGTGCTGTGTGAACATGTTGCCTTCCATCAGCAAATGATTCAAAAAGGTAATGGAAAAATCTTTATAAATCCACGATTGATAACAAGGTATAGAGAGGATCTGTTGAAAGAATTTTTTAATGTTTTGAAACGAAAGAATTGACATCTTAAGATAAGTTATTTTGAATCCTTTAGTTAGCATTATTACGATCGTTTATAACGGAGAAGAAACCCTTCAGAAGACCATTGACAGTATAGCTTGTCAAAGCTATAGCGATATTGAATATATTGTTGTTGACGGAGGTTCTGCCGATAGTACAGTTGATATTATAAAAGCTAACGAAGAATGTATTGCCAGGTGGATCAGTGAACCGGATGATGGTCTGTATGATGCCATGAACAAAGGTGTTGAAATGGCTACAGGCGATTACCTTTGGTTTATCAATTCGGGTGATGAGATTTATGATTCTGAAACGTTATCCAATTTATTTATAAATGATGCATGGGCCGACGTGTACTATGGCGATACTGTAATGATAGACGCAGAAGGAAAAGTTATTGGAGAACGACGGTTGCAACCGCCGGCAACCCTTAGCTGGAATGATTTTAAAAATGGCATGCTTGTTAGTCATCAGTCTATCATTGTGTCTGCAAAGATTGCCGAAAAGTATAATACTAAATATCGTTTTTCTGCGGATTTTGAATGGTGTTTGCTTGCGCTCAAAAAGGCACAAAAAGTGGTAAACAGTAATAGGGTACTTTCGCGCTTTCTCGACGGAGGAATAACCAAACAAAACATTATTCCAGGTTTAAAAGAACGCTTCGTTATTATGCATCGCTACTTTGGTTTAGGTTCTACTATTATGCACCATATACCTATCGCATTTCGATTTTTTAGTTATGTAATAAAACATAAGCGCTTCTAGTATTCTTTTTTACTTTCCCGGATTGCCCTTATCTTTGCAAAAAAAGATAGAGGGATGAGCGAGCAATTAGATAGCTATTATGCCTTGCGCAATGAAATAGATAGTTATGTAGATTATCTTTGGGATGAACATCAAAACCATATGGCATGCAAGAAAGGTTGTGATTTATGCTGTCTGGATTTTGATGTTTTTCCTGTTGAATTTGATGCAATCAAAAAACAGATTGAAAAAGAATATCCTGAAATATTAAAGGCAGATAGACAAAAAAATGATGAAGGAGCTTGTGCCTACCTTAAGAATCATGCCTGTACCATTTATAATGCACGCCCCATAATTTGTCGTACACATGGTTTTCCACTGGTTAATATGAATGAAGCGGGAGATGAATGGGAATTATCTTTTTGTCATTTGAATTTTACCAATGTTGAGGATGACTATTTTGATGATGAAAATATTTTTGAGCAAGATACCTATAACAGTAAGTTATTTGTCTTGAATAAAGCATATCTAGAAGCCAATCCAGGCTTAAATTATTCGGAGAAAGATCTGATTCCTTTAAAAAATATAATGGGTTAATGATGCAAAGCGGAAAAGAAAGAAAAAATATTAAGGCTGGTATTGAAGTAGCCATTGTATTGAAACAAGACCAGCGAAGTGGGGATCTGACTTATGGAGTGGTGAAAGATATACTTACTAAAAGTTCGTTTCATCCTCATGGAATAAAAGTAAGACTCGAAGATGGTCAGGTTGGAAGGGTAAAAGAGATTATTGAAGAGTAATTTTCAGCAAGCTTATCGTATGTTCGATTAATTTACAGAGGTTAGTTGCTTAATTGTACGTCCAATCATTTCCACATACTATTGTCATATTTGCATCAAAAATAAAAAACGGATCATTTATACAATAGACGTTATATAAATGTTTCCCTTTTCGCTTAGAAATCAACAAAAGGATAAGAGTTTTAAACGAACGTAAGTGATAAATCTACCAACCATAAGGTAGAGAAGTTATTGCTGTTGATTGAATTCTTTTCTGGAAGAAAACCATTGTAGACAGTTTTGTACCCATTAAAACAGGTTGGTCATATCCAACGAAATTAAAAGGGGAATAAAATTATGTCTATGAAAAAACTTTTAACAATTATTGTGCTGCTCTGCTTGTTGGGAGTTGTTAGGGCGCAAAATTACAAGTTTCAGGCGCTGTTCATGTATAACATTGCTCAACGAATTGAATGGCCTAATTTGTCGGGTGAATTTGTTATTGGGGTTATTGGAAATAAAGAAATGCATAAGGAGCTGGAATCAATTGCTGGAAAGAAGCAATTATTCGGTAACACGATAAAAGTTGTGCATGTCAGTCCGGATGAACTATCTGATAAAATGTATCACATTTTGTATCTCGATCGTTCGTCAAGTACAAAACTAAATGAGGTGGATAAATCTGTGGCAAAACGACCTACACTGGTAATCACAGATAAAAACGGATTAACCGGAGGTGGAATCAATTTTATTGATAATAGCAGTAAAATTGAATTTGAGATATTTCCAACCGTAATCAAATCACATCAGCTACAACTATCTGGTTCACTTCTTAACCTGGGTATTGTAAGAGAGTAATTCGCATCATCATTTTTTAGTTTCAATCATTATGAATAAGGTAAAATATATATTGATATTAGTAGCGTTGGTAACTGTAGGTAAGGTAACAGTATTGGCGCAGGATACAGAAAAAATAATTCATTACAGCGAAATGTCGCTTGATGAAATGAGAAAATTGACTCAGGATGACCTGCTTCAGATTCCGTTTGAAGATTTGATTGAGCTGGTTAAGCGATTTAAGGTTTCATCCATTGATGAATTGTACCAATTGATTTTGAATCCATCTCAGTCGACAGCATCTAAAAAAGAAGAAGATTTATTTGAGGCAACTCTTGCAACCACTGTAATCAGTTCTGCAGAATTAGAAAACTCAGGAGCCCGAAATATACCGGAAGCACTTAGATTAGCTCCAGGTATCATTGTTCGTGAGAAAACTAACGGAAATTACGACGTCCATATCCGTGGAAACGATTTCCTTCCTCCCGGATCAGATGTTTCCAATTCGGTAAACTCAACAACATTGGTAATGATTGATAACCGTCCGGTTTATAACAAATTTTTAGGTGCAACATTCTGGGAAAATCTACCGGTAACCATTCAGGATTTGGAAAAGATTGAGATTATCTACGGACCCGCAACGGCCCTTTATGGACCGAATGCTGTTTCAGGTGTTATTCATTTAATCACAAAAAAATCAACCGAAGAAGGATTTCATGCCCGTGCCGATGTACAGGGGGGTAGTCATAATTCGGCTATTGGATATGGTAATGTATCGTACTCAAAAGGAAAACTTGGTTTGAATCTTTCAGCAAATTACCAGCAAGCAGACCGTTTTCAGGATAGCTATTATATTCCTTATAATGATACCTATGTATCCGGAAGTGAGATTGGAGGAATTAATGCAGGAATGAATGATATGTTTTCAGCCACTGGTTTAAATGAGGATTACTGGCAAGGGGTAAACAAAGGTGCCATTAATCTGGGTGTTGATTATCAATTCTCTGATAAAACCCGCTTAAATTACATGGGTTCCTATCAGCAGTCTTCGTCACAAACCTCTTATATGGATATTGGATCGGTATTATCAACGCGTGAATCCAATTCTTTCAGCAACAACTTAAACATTACATCTGGCAAGTTCGAAGCGGATTTTTCAGCAATAACAGGTCGTTTAAATGCGATTAAGGGAATGGCTGGTTATGAATATGACTATACTGAATTAAATGGTAAAATGGGCTATAATTTCAAACTAAAGAATTTGAACATTCGTCCGGGTATTGAAGCCGACTATGCCATTTATTCTGATGAGGCTTATGTAGATGCCGATGCAAATGAGGGGTTATTAAATGGATCTGTGGATCTGGGAACAGTGCAGGGAAGCCTTCGATTGGATTATACAGCCTGGGGAAAATTGAGGTTAACCGGAGCATTGGTTCAGGGGTATTTTACAGCTACAGACGATGATTATACATCTTATCAGTTTTCAACTTCATACAAAGCCAATGAATCAACTATATTCAGGGCCGTTGCATCCAGAGCAAATACAGGGCCTTTTGTTTTAAATACCTATATGGATAAAACCATTAATGTGGCAGGTATGGGAGATGAAACTCAACAGGCAGGAGGAATGACGATGTATAAGTTGGGTAATAAAGATTTGATGCCCATGGAGATGACAATGCTTGAATTGGGGATGCGCAAAAAAATAGGAAGAAAACTACAGGCTGATATGTCGTTGTTTTATAATCAATCAAGCAACTTTTCTCAGATGACTAAAGATATGGGCTTGGTTAACGATCCGGAGTCAACGAACACGGTGATAACTGAAAGTGTGCAGAATATTGATTTGAAGGCAAATCAATTAGGTTTGACAGCTGGATTAAAATATGTGCACAACGAAAAGTTAAATGCGTCTTTGTTTGCTACATATCAGCATACTCAGCTTGAGAATTATGAAGTAACCGAAACTTCTTTTTATGAAGGAATTACCGGTAACAGTGCTAATGGGCTTGATTTAAATGCAACTCCGGCATATCTAACATTCGATCACCAGTATACTCCTAAATTTTATGGTGGTGGATACATCAATTATAAACCAGGTACGAAATGGAATTTAAATACCTCATTTTATGCCTATTCAAAACAAAAAACGTTCTACTCAATAGGACAGGATTTTAAATGGGTTCAAATTGATCCTAAATTTACTTGTAACATGAAGGCTTCATACCAGGTGAACGGTTGGTTAAATACTTATTTGAATGTTAGGAATATAACCAATAGTAAGTCGCAGGAATTTTTATTTACCGACCAAACAGGTATTAGCTATTTGGTGGGTTGCAATCTGACCTTTTAATTCCGTTTAAATATGATTGTGAAAGGCCATCTGATCAACGGATGGCCTTTCTTCTATTTATTGCATCACTGATTATATTTAGCCTAGAATAATTTTGCTTAACCCCTGAAATTTCTTAATTTATATGAGTGTTTCACCTTTAATATTTTTTATATGTTTTATGAAAAAGAGTTAATAGAGGAATTACTTCATCCGGATGTATATATGTTTGAAAACTATATGCGCGGAATTAGTGAATTGGAAAAGGTAGCAAGTGATACGTTAAATAAAAGTAATAGCATAGAAGCCAGAATTACCTCTTTATTTATCTATTACCAGATAACAGAAGAGATCCTGGCTTTTGTGGTTAGGTATTGCGATTTAATAATAAGAGGGTCTCTTTATCCGATCAGGTTTTCAAAGAAGATGGAAACAAGGGTGGGTTTTTCAGAAAGCTTAAAACTAATTGAAAACTCAATTGAATTTGAATGTAAATCAGAATTGGTTAACGCAGCCAGGCATTTAGGAGACCTTAGAAATGATTTGGGACATAAAATTGTATCAGATTATTCAACACCACAATTTGATTGTGAAGATGAAATTGAAAAGGTTCAGGAATTATTTGCCATTATGAGCGAATGCCAGCTTAAAGCACAGGCGTGGTTTGTGGATGAGATTAAGCGAATCAGAACCAGAAAAAGTATTCATATACTGATTAAAAAGTATAGTTGAAACGCCTGTCAATAATATTAGTGATAAGAAAAAGAAACAAACCCCTGATGGTGTTACTGTCAGGGGTTTATTTATAATCGTTGTAATGTATGTTGTGTAGCCTATTTTAGGACGACTAAAAATTAACTATTACGTTTGCTGCATAAAGGTGTCAGGACGAGCAAAACCAGCCATGCTTAATGCCAGCGTGTTGTGGGCTGGTGTTTTTAGATAGTTAATCAAGTCCAATTATTCTATTTAGGGATATTCAGAAGTTGATTTATTTCTTTGATAATTAAGTAATTATCACTATCTTAAAAGTGTAACAAAACCCCGAAAACAGGCACTTTTG
>JAFMVE010000004.1 GCA_025499705.1 Carboxylicivirga caseinilyticus | reverse complement strand
GTCCCACCTCTTCCCATTCCGAACAGAGAAGTTAAGCCCTGCAGCGCCGATGGTACTGCGTAGAAGTGGGAGAGTAGGTCGCCGCCCTTTTTTAATAAGAGTAATTACTGCAAAGTAGTTACTCTTTTTTGTAAAAAGAAATTAGGTTTCTCTCACATAGAAGTGTGAGAGTAGCCACGCCACGATAGCTATCGTGGGCTATCGTGGGCCACCCTTTTTTGGAAGAAACCCGTTGTTCAATCAGAGCAACGGGTTTTTTGCGTTTAACGGTTTATGAAGTTTATCGTTTACTGGATCAAATAAAGGATGGATCAGAACCAAATTCTGGGTCTAGGCATAAATTTTACATAAACGATACAAGAAAAACTTCACATCAACCACACCTTTGAATTGTCTTCTGAAGTCTTTAATTTTAGCATTGAATGATTCATCTGCAGCATTGGTACTTCTGCCATTAAAGTAATTGATTATGGTATCATAATGCACTTCCAAAGTTCTTCGAATAGTTGAGAAAGCATCAAAACCAGATTGTTCTATCTCATTAAACCATAATGCCAGCTTCATTCTGGCTATATCTGGTGTCATAAGGCTATTATAGATTTCATAAAGTTATTTGGATAATAGGTAGGCTTTCTTTATATCAGGATATATTTAGTAGCTATTGGCAACTATTCGCCCGTTTTATTATTGAGAAATTATTGTTCTTATCTTCTCACCTAATTTCGTTGTTTAGTAAAAAGGGATTAAATTAATTCATTTGACTATACTAACTGAAGTATAGATTAAACTAGAATGTTCTGTCATCTAAATATAAAATTGTCTTATTACTTTAAAGAAATAATAAAAAAATACCCTCACTTTGTAATGTAAGGGTATCTTCAATGAATATTTTAGTTCTATTATTTTAACTTTTTCAGTATTCTTATAGCTTTATCAGCATATTCGTTATTCCCTTCGGCAATATGTTGAAATAATGCTTTTGCCTCTGGTAGTTTCTCCTGTTTTAAATAGCATAGCGAAAGATACCAATCAATATGCTCGGAGTAGAATACGGCATCCTTACTTATCAATTCTAGCTCGCGTTCAGCTTCTATAATATTTCCAAGTTCTATTTGGCAAAGAGCTGAGAAAAAACCTGACATTTCAGAGTTGTCTATTTTTAGTCGTTGAAATTCATCTAAAGCACTCTTAGTATTTCCAGATTGATATAATTCAATGGCTTTATCTATTTCAGTAAAATCATTATGGCCTCTAACGTTAATATTAATGCCATAAGGTTCGTAATATTCCATGAACATTTGATCGCCCATGAAACGGTCATTACTAAGCAATCCCAAGAATGTACTTATAGAGAAAATAGTAATCACTGATGCAACAGCAATCCAATACATTGGGCGAATACGGAATGTTGATTTTTTATCTTCAAGAAAGTCATTACCAATATCTTTAAGTTGGCTTCTGAAATCCATGGTATCATCATCCCCCATTTTAATGGTGTGTAAGATCTCTTTTTGAAGAAGCAGATCCTCCTGAAGCTCCTTATTATTATTAAGTTCTTCAGATAATTTATTTTGATCCTCGTCAGAGAGTTCTCCTGATAGAAAATCTAAAAATCTGTCATTATAATCCATACTTTAATGCTTTATATTGAGGATCCTCTTTAATCATATCCAATAATTTCTTATTGCACTGAGTTCTTCTGTTTTTCATATATTGTAAAGAACTAAATGCAAGTTCGGCAGTAATATCTTCGTTTGAAAAACCTTTAGAAACAAGTTTAAGCAGATCCTGACAAACTTTAGAGATATTTTTGAAGTGCTTTAGATATAACTGTCTTCTTTTTTCGTACAGTTGTTCTTCATCAACCTCCTCAGTTATAACTACTGCATTCTCAATATTTTTGAGAACTGAACTTTCCTTTTTTCTGATGCGTAATTCATTTAGCCATATGTTACGGCATATAGCATAGAAGTAAGTAGTAAAAGAGGCTGTCAATTGTGGTTTTTCGGTTTTTGTATAGATGGCAATAAATCCTTCCTGAATCAAGTTCATTGCATCATCTTCCTTTCCACTATTTTGAAGGACTAAATCCCGCACAGGCACCCACACCAACCCCATAATATATTTTATTATACGGCTGTCCCGGTTATAAACACCTTCCAGTAATTCGTTATTATTATAACGTAATTTTCCCATTCTTACGGATTTTATGTCCACCAAATTAACAAAAAATATTAATTTAATTAATCTGTAAACTTAAAATGTCAAATAAAAGTCACGTGTTAGTGCTTTGTATTCTTCAGAATATGCATGGCGCTTACCTTTTTCAATGTAAATTATTTCTTCATTAAAATTAGTTGCTTTGCCAAGATTGAATTCAAGAAGACTTCTGACAATCTGTTTATTAATATCCCCTTTTACGCGAAGAATTCTTGAAAGGTTATAATCGTAATAGTTTTTTATGCTAATAATTTCTTTTTCCAATAAGTGAGGGATTATCAATCCTAGTGTGGCTGCGGGAGAACTCAATTGTATTGAACAATGAAATAATTCTTCATAGCTCAGGCTGTCTGTATGTCTGGCTAGGTTTCTGGCTGTATTTTCGGATTTTAAACTTTTATTAAAAAATGGTGGGTTAGAAACGATATAATCAAATATGTTTTCATTTGTTGATGCAAAATCCTGTATAGAAGAATGTATTACAGTAATTCTGTCAGACCAGGGTGAACATTGGACATTTTCATATGCCTGTTCACATGCATTTTCATCTATATCTATTGCAATAATTTCAGCGCTGGTATTTCGTTGAGCTGCCATTAACGCAATTAGGCCGGTGCCGGTACCAACATCAAGAATCGTTTGAGCATTTTCGATTGCTGCCCAAGCTCCTAATAAAACGCCATCAGTTCCAACTTTCATGGCAGCTTTATCCTGGTTAATTCTGAATTGTTTAAATTGGAAATAGTTATTTGCCATTTTAAAATTTTTCTTCAATACCTAATCCGAATAAAGCAAAATCGTACTTAACGGGGTCGTTGGAGTCGAACATTCTTAGATAATTCATAACTTCATCAACGGCTTTAATGTCATTTTGCTTACGCATTAGAAGGCCTAATTTGCGAGAAACATTACCAGTGTGTACATCCAAAGGAAGTAATAAATCTTTTGTCGAAATTGTATGCCAAATACCAAAATCAACACCTTTGTTATCATTGCGAACCATCCATCTTAAAAACATGTTTATGCGTTTAGCTGAAGCTCCTTTTTCAATATTGGCAACATGTTTATGGGACCGTAAGGGTGAGTTAAAGCTTAGAAATACTTTTCTGAAACCGGATATTGCTTCTTTGATTCCACCAGCTTGGTATCCATCATTAAAAACATTCTCTATGCTGCCATGTTTTTGATATATTTGCATTAATGCTTTTATGAAATAGATGCAATCAACCGATGAAAATGTGCGGTAGTAAAACTCCTCAAAACGATGCAGGTCAGAAGAAGAAGCATTAGAAATGAAATCATATGGAGCATTATCCATAAGATTCATGATTTTAAGTGAGCTCTTTATTATTTGGTCTCGCTTCCCCCAGGCAATAGATGCAGCAAGAAAAGCCGCGATTTCGATATCTTGTTTTTGTTTAAAGAGATGTGGAATCTGGATGGGATCATTCTCGATAAACCTGGGTTGATTATATTTTAGGACTTTTTCATCAAGAAAATCTTTAATCTCGTTAAGATTCATGATTAGATCCATTAATCAGTCCGTCTTTCATATCAATCAATCTATCGCACATATGAGCCAGGTGATAATCGTGTGTAACAACAACAAATGTGTGATTAAACTCAGCTCTAAGGTCAAAAAATAATTTTTGAAGTTCTTCCTGATTATGCGAATCCAAGTTCCCTGAAGGTTCATCGGCAAATACCACTGAAGGATTATTAACCAATGCTCTGGCAACGGCCACACGCTGTTTTTCTCCACCGCTGAGTTCTGAAGGTTTATGTTCGAGACGATGGTCGAGGCTAAGAAAGCTTAATAATTCCTTTGCTTTTTTTTCAGCCTGCTTTTTATTTGTACCATTAATAAGGGCAGGTAAAATAGCATTCTCCAAAGCAGTGAATTCAGGTAATAGCTGATGGAACTGAAAAACAAATCCAATTTTAGTGTTTCTGAAACGTGATAATTGTTTTTCATTCATTGTCAATACATTCTCTCCATCAATTTGAATAGTTCCTGAATCAGGTTTATCCAAGGTACCTAATACTTGAAGGAGAGTAGTTTTTCCAGCGCCACTCGCTCCAACAATGGAAACTACTTCACCTTTCTCTATCGAAAGATCTATTCCTTTTAGCACTTCGAGGCTGCCGTAGCTTTTTTTAATGTCAGAACAATGTACCATCATCAGAAAAACAAAATGTAAATATAAATAGCGTAGACAATAAATAACAGGCTTCCTTTCCAACGGTTTATAATTCCTTTGGAGAGAGGTAATAATAAAACAAATAAGAGAATGGCAACACCAATCATCCATTTATAATCAACATGAAGCATTGCATCACTAACCTTAAGTGGTTTGATGACAGAAGTGGTTCCTAAAACTGCCCAGATGTTGAAAATATTTGAGCCAATTATATTGCCAATTGATATATCTGATTCTTTTTTTAATGCGGCTATAAGTGATGTTGCCAGTTCTGGGATGCTGGTGCCAAGAGCAACAAGTGACAATCCAACCACTCTCTCACTGATTCCAAAACTAATTGCAATTGCTTTTGAACCTTTCACTAACCAATCGGCACCAAAATATAATCCAATTGTAGCGAGTAAAAAGAAACCAAATGCCTTTGAAATGCTCATTGCAGGTTCCTGAATGTTTTCCTGCTGCTTTGTATCTCTTCGGCTTTTCCATACAGACCAAACCAGGTATAAAGCAAGTAATATTAAAAAAACAACACCTTCATAGAATGAGATTACGTTGTTTAGACTAGCAATTAATAGCCCCAAAGACGCGATTAGCATTACCAACCAATCAATCCATATATTATTTTTTTTGACCTTTACTGGAAAAATAATGGCTACCAGGCCCAATACCAATGCTATGTTGGCAATGTTTGAGCCAATAACATTACCCACTGATATATCAGAAGAATCGCTAAATACTGCACTTAAACTAACAATTAATTCAGGTGCAGATGTACCAAATGCAACAACCGTAATTCCAATAACAAGTGTAGAAACTTTAAAATGGCGGGCCAGATTAACACTTGCCTTCACCAACCAATCTCCACTAAAAAAAAGCAGAACAAAGCCTGCTATTAACAACACAAATGATAACATATGATTTGTTTATTCTTCGATAACATCCTCTCGGGAAATGGGTCCATCACCCTCTGCTTTTCCATCGGGTGTATTATCTATGGGATTAATCTTCTTTTTGGTACTTTTTACTTCAGGCTGGTCTTTATCTTGTTTTTCAGCTTCTTTCAAATTGTATGGATCATCATCAACAGATAAATCTGTGTCGACAGCTTTTTGTACATCTTTAACTTCATCATTAACAAATGTCCGTGCCTCGCTAATGTCTCTTCTGATATCACTGGTTTGATCTCTTAATTCCCTCTTGATTTCATCGGATGCACGTTTGAACTCATTCATTCCTTTTCCCAGCATTCTGGCTACATCCGGAATGCTTTTAGCTCCAAACAACAATAAGACAACAAGCCCTACAATAAGTATCTCACCGCCTGAAATAAATAACAAATTCATCATACAAGTTAATTTGAAATTCAAAGATAATAAATTAGAACTTGAATGCTATATAAAAAAGAAAAGCCCCAAAGCTTAAAGCAATGGGGCTTCATATAATTGAAATTTATTATTTCTTTTGATTTTTATCCTTTAGGAAGAAATCAGCAATTGGAGTTGCGATGAATAATGAAGAGTAGGTACCTACTACAACACCAATCATCAATGCAAATACAAATCCACGAATTACTTCGCCACCGAATAAGAAGATAATTAACAACACAATAAAGGTAGTTAATGATGTATTTACTGTACGGCTTACAGTTGAGTTTAATGCTGCATCTGTAACTTCAACTTTATCACGTTTTGGATGAAGTTTGAAATACTCACGGATACGGTCGAATACAACCACAGTATCGTTGATGGAATATCCAATTACGGTTAGGATTGCAGCAATAAATGCCTGGTCAATTTCCAATGAGAAAGGCATGAATGAATAGGTCAATGAGAATATACCTAATACAATTAACACGTCATGAACCAAAGCAACCAATGCTCCTAAACCAAATTGCCAGTTGCTGAATCGGGCAAGGATATATAAGAAAATAACAAGTAAACTGAAGATAATTGCCAAACTGGCATTTCTCTTAATATCACTTGCAATAGTTGGCCCAACTTTCTGAGAACTCATTCGGTAATCAGTTAAGAAAGTTTCCTGATCAACATCAGATCCAAGGAATGAGGTAAGACCTTCGTATAATTTAGTTTCAACTAGGTTATCAGTGTTGTCATCGTTGTTGTCAACCATAAAGTTAGTTGCGATGCGCACCTGATTACCTTCGTTACCGAATTGTTTTACTTCAACATTTGATTCGTCAAATACTGCAGTAAGTGATTTTTGAATATCAACAGAAGAAACCTGCTCATCAAAACGAACTACAAAAGTTCGTCCTCCGGTAAAATCAATACCTTGTTTTAAACCACGAGTAGCCAATGAACCAACAGAAGCCAGAATCAAAATTCCTGAAATGATGAAGAAAATGTTTTTCTTTTCAAGGAATTTAATGTGCATGTTAGCAAACAAGTTTCTTGTTATTGAAGTATCGAAAATAAGAGTTTTCTTCTTATCCAACATTTTTTCAAAAATCAAGCGAGTAATGAAAATTGCTGAGAAGAATGATGTTGCAATACCAATCATTAAAGTAGTAGCAAAACCTTTAATTGGTCCTGTACCAAATACGAACAGTATGATACCCGTTAAGAAAGTTGTAACGTTAGCATCAATAATTGCAGAGAAGGCATTGTTATATCCATCTTTAATAGCTAATTGAACTCCTTTTCCAGATCTCATTTCTTCTTTGATTCGCTCATAGATAAGTACGTTCGCATCAACCGACATACCAATGGTAAGCACAATACCTGCAATACCTGGAAGTGTTAATACTGCACCAAAAGATGCCAGCACTCCTAAAATGAAGAACATGTTAGAAATAAGAGCGAAGTCAGCTACCCAACCAGCACGATAACCATAGTACAATAACATATAAACAAGTACGATGATAAATGCCCATATGAAAGATGAGAAACCGCTGTTAACAGCTTCCTGGCCCAGAGAAGGACCCACTACAGTATCTTCAACGATTCGAGCTGGAGCAGGTAATTTACCTGACTTAAGAATGTTTGCCAAGTCTTCTGCTTCAGAAGGAGTAAAGTTACCCGTAATCTGACTACTTCCTCCGTCAATTTTTGTATTAACAGTTGGGAAGCTATATACATAGCCATCTAAAACAATGGCAATACTACGATCAATATTAGCACCTGTTAGGCGAGCCCAGGTTTTAGCACCTTCAGCGTTCATGCTCATTGATACTTCAAATTGTCCACGTTGGTTAGTTTGACTACGTGCTGAAGTAATTACATCCCCTTCTAAAGGAGGACGTCCATCGTGCGTACTAACTTTGATAGCTACTAACTGGAATGCAGATTCTTTTTCGTTAGCTTCAGGGAAACGTGACTTCATGTACTCCTGATCAACAGGTTTAACTGTCCAGAAGAATTTAACGTCTTTAGGGAATAAGCTTCTTACAACAGAATTCTGTAAATAGCTATTCACTTCAGCAGTATCACGAGCAAGAGATAAACCAACAACAGGTCCAGGGAAAGGTCCTTGTTGGCCATAATTTGGTTGCAAGTAACTAAACAACGATTTTGTATCAGTAGCTAATGAATCAATAGAAGTACTATCGTTATCTAATTGACCTAATAATGATAGATCACTGTCTGCTTCAGTTGTCTCACTTGCAGTTTCAACAGCCTCTTCTTTTACAGGTTTTTTTGCTTCTTCTAATTCGCGAACCTTTGAGTCAGCCTGAAATAGATATTGGAATAATTCACCGTTTTCGTAAGTCTCCCAAAATTCTAAGCTTGCGGTTCCCTGCAATAACTTACGTACCCTTTGAGGCTCAGTAACACCCGGTAATTCAACCAATACACGTCCTGCTTTCTCAAGCTTTTGAACGTTGGGCTGAGTAACACCAAAACGGTCGATACGAGTACGAAGGATATTAAAAGCATTGTCGATGGCACTCTGAGCTTCAGTTCTGATTACCTTTAAGACTTCCTCGTTAGATGAGTTATAGCTTACTTTTTCTTTCAATTCAATGGTATTGAAAATGGTTGCAAGTTGTGCATTTCCATCCAAATCCTGATATGCTTGTCCGAAAAGTGTGATATAGTCTTCAGAACTAGTTTTTTCCATTTCTTCAGCCTTTTTCAAAGCTGCACGGAAAGTTTCGTCAGTGTTGTAGTTTGACAGAGCAAGAACAACATCTGAAACCTTCACCTCAAGGATAAGGTTCATACCACCTTTAAGGTCAAGACCAAAGTTTATCTCACGCTCTTTACACTCCTGGTAAGTATAATCACGAAACCAAAAGAAACTGTATACTGTTTCGTTTTTAATGGAGTCTAAATAAGCGAACTCTATTTTCGGATCACCACCCGCAATAGCCTTTGCATCGGCCTCAACACTTCGTGTCTTGTAAGTAAAAAATAGTTGATATAAGCTGACTAACGCCAAAAGAATGGCAAATAGTCTTATTGCTCCTTTGTTTTGCATTTGTTAATAATTTATAATTATTCGTTTTGACACTTCACATCATAATCGCGCAAATATATTGATTTTTTTAATACTACCCATTTAAATCAAGCTCTGATTATGATCATCTTTTAGGAGTATATTTTGGATCAGTATTCTGAGATGTTAAAAATCGTTACCTTCTAAAGGCTGTTTTATTTGTATTGCCAACTGTCAGCAGGCCTTTCAGAAGCCATTCGGTAGGATTGATAGAAAACTGACAGATACGCCAAACCAGCAACAAAAACTGCATCCAGGATAAAAATAAAACCATTTAGAAATCGTGCATAAGCATAACTCTCAATCCATGCAGTTAAAGCAATAAATGCTGGCAATATAGATAAGATAACACCAATAATTATGTAGAGACTAAAATCAGAAAATATTTGAAGAATAATGCTTTGGCGTGAGATACCCAATACTTTTTTTATTCCAATGTCTTTCGATTTATATTCGGTAATAAAAGCGGTTAAGGCAATGATTCCAAGAATTGTCATAAAAAGAGATAAAATGGCAAAAACTGAAATGATTTTAGCAATTCGAATATCTTCTTCATATAGATTTGATAGTCGGGTTGTAAGCATTTGCCACTCAAAAGGTGAACTTTCAGAATATTTCTTCCAGGTTTCATTAATAAGTTGAGATGTCGCAACTGAGTGTTGAGCATTAAGCTTTACCAGGATATAATCGAAATTCATTTTTTCTCCCATAAGGATCAAAGCCAATGGTTTAATTTTTTCGTAATATGTCTCAAAATGAAAATCTTTTACAACACCCACTACATTTAATTCAAAATCTTTATTTCCAAAAACTTCAATCTTTTGTCCTAATGGCTTTTTTATGTCATATTCGGTAATTGCAGTGTGATTGAGTAAAATTCCTAATGAATCACCTTCCGCTTCATCCAAAAAACGTCCTGTCTTTAAAGTCAGATTAAGCATGGTGAAATAATCCCTGTCAACATAATTCATTGGTAAGACGGCTACTTTTTCATTTGCACCATTTTTTATTTTGAAGGTACCCTGAAAGTAATCATCTCCTGGCAGACTGCTACATGCACTTACAGATTCAATTCCGTTGATTTTAAGAAGATCGGATTTGAAATTCTGGTAGTTTTTACCAATTGCTCCGCCTCTTTCAATCACCATTATGTTTTTAGAATCGAATCCCGGATTATACTGATTGATGTAACTGATTTGCCACCACATACCCGTTACAACTATTAAAAGGAAAATACTTATTGCAATCTGAGCACACACAAATATACCTCTTACCAGTAAACCGTTATTTTTAATTCTGTAGTTGCCTTGTAAAATATGTTTTGGTTTTAATCCTGAAAAGAAAAAGGCAGGAAAGGCTCCGGACATAATGCTGACAAAAAGAACCAGCATTAATATCCAGAAAAAGTCAATCCATCCTGTTAAAATTGAAAAATTAAGTTGTAGGTTGAAGAAGAAATTAAAAAAGGGTATAAGTAGTTCAAGCAAAACAAGTCCGAAGAATGTTGCACTTAAACTGTATAAGATGGCTTCTGTTAGAAATTGCCAAACTAATTGTCGTCGTCCTGCACCTACCATCTGACGCAAAGCAACTTCGTTAAAGCGCCTGCGGGCTTTGGCAGTTGTTAAGTTGATGAAGTTTATACAGGTTGTTAGCAGTATAAAAACAGCAATGAAAATAAACAGATTAATATAGACTGGTTTCGAATTCGGCTGTAATTCGGCAGTTAAATGAGAATGTAAATGGATATCTGTGATTGGCTGCAGATAAAAATCAAGTTTAATACTATCAGTTGATAACTCAGATTGTAAAGTTTCTTTTACCTGAGGTAACAACAGGGCATCTTTTTCTTTATTAAAATTTTCTTCAAAAGACCTTGATTCAACTGTAGGCTTTAATTTAATATAGGTATAGCAATTAAGATAGAGCCAGTCTTTTTTCCAGTTTTGAACATATGTAGTATCAGCTTTTTTCAACAAGATGGCATCAATTGTTGATATTGAAGCCAGGAAATTAAATTTGAAGTGACTTGTAACGGGCATATCCTCACAAATGCCTGTTACCTTGTAATTCATATTTGCTCGCGTAATAATTTTACCAATAGGATTTTGCTCTCCAAAATATTTGTTGGCTGCAGATTTGGTTAGAACCACCGAATTGGGTGATTTTAATAGACTTTCACTTTCTCCTGCGATGATATCAAGGTCGAATATCTCAAAAAAGGAAGCATCTGCAAACCGAAAATGTTCTTCATTAAACTTTACATCTTCATTTGAAACAACATTATTGGCTCCGGGTACAAAACGAACAACAGATTCTACTTCGTCATATTTAGTCATTAGGTCACCCAAAGGCATTGGGCTGGTGGCACTATTAATAAAGTTAGAGCTTAAAATACCTTTTGTAGCTACACGATAAATTGACTCACTTTGATTAAATGATTTGTCGTAGCTTAACTCATGCTTTACCAGCAGAAGTACGAGCAGACTTAATGTAATGCCAACAGATAAGCTTAAAATATTAAGAAACGAGTAAAACCCTTGTTTCCTGATATTTCGTAGGGCAACTTTTATGTGGTGCTTCAGCATCATCTGTTATAGTCTGTTTTTGATGTTTTCAGTTATTATATGTCCGTCAAAGACCTGAATAATGCGTTGTGATTTTTCTGCATCGTTAGCCGAATGACTTGCCATAACTATAGTTGTGCCTTTTTCGTTAATCAAATTTAAGGTGTTCATAATAGTGCTACCGGAACTTGAATTTAGGCAACCTGTTGGTTCATCAGCCAGAATAATATCCGGATCAATAACCATTGCACGACCAATTCCAACCAATTGTTGCTGAAGGCCGTTTAGTTGATTTGTATAATATGATTTTAAATGTGTGATATTTAATTCTTCAAGAATAGAATTTACTTTTTTAAATCTATGTTGCTTATTATATTTTAAATATTGAAGAGGTAATTCAATGTTTTCATAAACATTAAGTTCATCTATTAATCCAAAGTTTCTAAAAATATTACCAATGCTCCCTCTTCGAAGATTAATTCGTTGTCTTTCTTTAAGCTTTGTGACGTCATATCCCATCATCAAAAAATCACCAGATGTAGGAGTATCAATTAGACCAAAAATATTCATCAGTGTAGTCTTGCCCGAACCAGAAGGTCCAAGAAGGCATACAAACTCACCTGCTTCAATGTCAATGTTGACATTTTGAAGAATGGTTTGCTCTACACCACCATTCCTGTGTATCTTGGTTAAGTTTCGTGTGTGAATCATTTTTACCTTCAATTATGTCCGATAATGAACAATTGTGTTCGTTATCGAACAATGTTTATTGTCTTATTTTTTAGAATATCGTCCCCTCTACAAAAGTAATTTTTTCATCTTTTGTGTAAAATATCTACTTTAAATATCAGATATTCAGTAATTAACAGCTTTCGCTACACGGTAAAGGTTATTATCTTTAGTCAGGTTTCCAATGATTGTATTATCACTTCTTGTGCCAATGTTGTTAATGCTTTAAAATCAAGCTTATTACATAAACGGCATTCTTTTTGTTTGAAGAATACCGTTCGTTATCGAACAATACAGTGACCTTTTTCATTTAGAATATGGTATATTTAGGTACGAAAAACTCAATCTTATGACTCAGAAATCAGGACGCATACTGGCAGTAGATGATAACGCTGATATATTATTTGCATTAAAATTGCTTCTTAAGCCTCATGTAGAACATATCGTTACTTCCACCGATCCTACAAAAATACCAGCTATAATGGCTGATGATGTGTTTGATGTGATACTTCTGGATATGAATTTCACAAAGGATGCTATAAGCGGACAGGAAGGATTTAGCTGGCTGGAGAAAATTCTGGAAATTGATCCTTCGGCAGTTGTGCTTTTCATAACAGCTTATGGCGATGTTGAAAAGTCGGTTAAGGCTATAAAAGCAGGTGCTACTGATTTTATTCTGAAGCCATGGCAAAACGAAAAGTTATTGGCAACGGTTTCTTCAGCGATCAAGCTTCGTCAATCACGTGAGGAAGTTAAGGATCTGAAGTCGAAACAACGTGAAATGAATACGATTCTGGATCAGCCATTTGCAAATTTTATCGGGATTTCACCAGGTATGCAAACTGTATTTAATACCATTAAGAAAGTTGCTGCTACGGATGCAAATGTACTGATTTTGGGAGAGAATGGTACAGGAAAAGAGTTGGTTGCCAGAGCGCTGCATCGTAATTCGCTTCGTAGGGATGAGCCTTTCATTAGTGTTGATTTGGGTGCCTTAAGTGAGTCGTTATTTGAGAGTGAGTTATTCGGGCATGTAAAGGGGGCGTTTACGGATGCTAAGGCAGATCGTCCCGGTAGGTTCGAAATGGCTCATGGAGGTACATTGTTTCTGGATGAAATAGGAAACTTGTCTCTGCCATTGCAAGCTAAATTATTAACTGTGCTTGAGAGAAGAGAAGTAACGCGTGTTGGAGCAAATAAGCCAAGACCAATTGATATTCGATTGATTTGTGCTACCAATATGAATTTAAAGCAGATGGCCAGTGAGGATAATTATCGACAGGATTTAATTTATCGTATTAATACGGTTGAAGTTGAGTTGCCTCCTTTGCGTGAAAGACCAGAAGATATACCTGTTCTGGCAGAGCATTTTCTAAAGATTTATTCTCAAAAATACAAGAAGAAGATTAACAGACTTTCAGCTAAGGTTATCAAAAAACTAACCAGTTATCCATGGCCTGGTAATGTACGTGAATTTCAACATATTGTTGAACGAACAGTTATTATGAGTGAATCTGCCAATTTAGAAGAGTCAGATTTTCAATTGTCATCGGTTCAGGTGAGTACCGAAGGATTTGAATTTGATTCATATAATTTGGAAGAAATTGAAAGACATATAATAGAAAAAGTTCTTCGGATGAACAGGGGTAATGTTTCTAAAGCTGCTGCCGACCTGGGATTAACAAGGACATCTTTATACCGACGATTGGAAAAACATGGCTTATAATAACTTCAGGATCAATTTTATTGTTCGTACCCTGCTTTTAGCGGGGTCTATATTTGCCTTCTTTTATTTGTTTTTCGAAACCGAGTTAACGATGACATTGGTACTGGTTGGTCTGTTGATAGGCTTTCAGATTTTTGCCATGATTCATTATGTTGACAGAACGAACCGGGTTTTGAATAATTTTCTTGAGTCTATCCGTTATTCTGATTTTACCAGGACTTTTCAGGTTGAGAGTCTTGATTCATCATTTGATAAATTAAAAAAGTCGTTTAATGAAGTAATCAAGGATTTTCAGGAAGTGAGAGCTGAGAAGGAGGAGAATTATTATTATCTGCAGACTGTAATTCAGCATATTGGAATCGCTTTAATTGCTTATAGTAAAGATGGAAAGGTGGAGTTGATCAACAATGCCACCAAAAAACTATTTCAAGTTCGATCATTAAGTAATATACAATCATTAAGGGATTTTAGTCCTGAGCTAGTGGAGAAGCTTCTCACCATTAATCATGGAGAAAACAGCTTGATTCGCGTTCAGGAAAAGGATGAATTATTGCAACTTTCGGTTTATGCTACTGAATTCAAAATTCATAATCGTACCATTCTTCTTACATCGATTAAGAATATTCAGAATGAATTAGAAGAAAAAGAGATGGAGTCGTGGCAGAAATTAATACGTGTGTTGACACACGAAATCATGAACTCCATAACGCCCATATCTTCATTGTCGTCAACTATTAGTTTGATTTTGAAGGATCTTGCTAACGATTTGCAGGATCAGGATATTCCGGGTGAGCATTTCGAAACCATTAAGGAAGTTGAAGGAGCCCTTGATACAATTTATAAGCGAACTGATGGATTGATGCATTTTGTAAATACCTATCGTAACCTAACAAAAATACCAACTCCGACATTTTCTATTTTTCCTATAAGTCAATTGCTTAATAATATAAAAGGATTGCTGGCTGAGGAATTAAAGTCGAAAGGAGTGAAATGTAATATTCAGATTGAACCAGAATCGCTGGAATTATCAGCTGATGAGAAATTAATTGAGCAGGTAATAATTAATTTGGTTCAGAATGCTATTCAGGCTCTTGATGGGCGCGAAAATGCAGAAATTACCTTACGGGCCTTTTTAAATAAGCGTGGAAGAATAACAATACAAGTTATTGATAATGGTCAGGGAATATTGCCAAATGTGCTGGATAAGATATTTATACCTTTCTTTACTACCAAACCTCAGGGTTCGGGTATTGGGTTAAGCTTATCAAAACAGATATTAAGACTGCATGGTGGTAACATTACAGCATACTCTGAAGTGGAAAAAGAAACAAAGTTTACCCTGACTTTTTAAGAATTAGCTTTCATTCGGTTAAACATTACGGCAAGGTGTGCATACAACGAAGTGTTTTGAACTACCACTCCATCATTTACTTTAATATTAACCGGAGTAAAGTTCCAAATGCCTTGTATGCCACTTTCGACTAAACGATCAGCAACTTCCTGTGTTTTGTCAACCGGTACAGTAAGGATTCCAATTTTAACTCCGTTTTCCTGCATGCGGGCTAGTTCATCAAAGTGATAAATTTCAACTCCTTCAATGGTTTTTCCAACCACTTGTGGGTCAATGTCAAATGCAGCTACAATTTTTAATCCGAACTGTTTTAGACCATAATCGTGCAGTAAAGCTTTGCCCAAACTACCAACACCAAATAAATAGGCTTCATCAACAACCGTAAAACCCAGGAAATCTTCAAGAACATCGATTAGTGCATCCACTTCATAACCAACCCTTGTTTTTCCAACAATGCTGGTGTATGAAAGATCTTTAGTGACCTGCGTAGGGTCAACACCCATATCTCTGGCAATAAGTGTTGATGAAATATATTTATGCCCATCTCGCTGAGCCAGCTTAAGATATGAAAGATAGCAAGGCATACGTCGTAGGGCAGGTTCAGGTACCAAACGGTTCTTTTTACGGTTAATTAGCGACATGCTTATGTTTTTCTGATATTCTTAAAATGTATTATTTTTTATGGGCATCTTGCAATAATAAAACTTTTAAGGGTAAAGTCAAAAAATAAGGTTGATGAAATCTGCTGTTTTATTGTTTACAAAGGTGAATAATGCATAATTAGATGAAGCGAATAGCTCATTTTTATAGTTGAAAACTGATTTGAGTCATGAATTGAACGAGTAATTATTATTATCCTTTGATGATGCGGAAAGATTGTATTATTTTTGCATGCCGAAATAGGGTAAAAACCTGATAAATTATTATTTGTGAGTTCAGATTCGAGATACAACCAGCGCGGTGTTTCAGCATCAAAAGAAGACGTTCATAACGCCATCAAAAACATTGATAAAGGCGTTTTTCCAAAAGCATTCTGTAAAATCGTTCCGGATATTTTAGGAGGTGATCCAGAGTATTGTAATATTATGCATGCCGATGGTGCAGGAACCAAATCGTCATTGGCCTATATGTATTGGAAGGAAACAGGTGATATATCTGTTTGGAAAGGAATAGCACAAGATGCTATTATAATGAATGTGGATGATCTGCTTTGTGTGGGAGCCACTGAAAATATTCTGGTTTCATCAACTATCGGAAGAAACAAAAACCTGGTATCAGGTGATGTCATTTCTGCCATTATTAATGGTACTGATGAATTACTGGCTGAATTACGTGATATGGGAATCAGTATCTACCCAACCGGAGGAGAAACGGCTGACGTGGGTGATTTGGTAAAAACTATTATAGTCGATAGTACAGTAACCTGTCGTATGAAGCGTTCTGATGTTATTTCGAATGATACCATTCAACCTGGAGATGTGATTGTAGGGTTATCATCTTACGGACAAGCTACCTATGAGCAGGAATACAATGGAGGAATGGGAAGTAATGGTTTAACATCTGCCCGTCATGATGTTTTTGCAAAGTATTTGGCTGAAAAATATCCAGAGAGTTTCGATGGCGCTGTGCCTGCAGAATTGGTTTACTCTGGAAACTATAAATTAACAGATTCTGTTAAAGGTGCTGATGTTGATGCAGGTAAACTGGTTCTATCTCCAACCCGTACCTATGCGCCTGTAATTAAAAAGGTACTGGATAAAATGCGTTCAGATATTCATGGAATGGTTCACTGCTCAGGTGGTGCTCAGACCAAGGTATTGCATTTTGTTGATGATGTGCATGTTATAAAGGATAATCTTTTTGATGTTCCTCCTCTCTTTAAAATTATTCACGAGGAGTCGGGAACTGACTGGAAAGAAATGTACAAGGTGTTTAATATGGGACACCGGTTTGAAATATATCTGTCGCCTGAGAAAGCTGATCAGGTGATTGAAATTGCCAAATCATTTAATATTGATGCTCAGGTTGTGGGAAGAGTAGAAGCTCATGAGGGCAAGAAACTGACCATCGAAAGTGAGTTTGGAACATTTATCTATTGATAGACTTGATGAGAGTCTGCCAATTTATTATTAACGATTTTAGTGAAAAAAGAATATGTCAACAAACTCTTTGCTTGATAAGCTGGAAGGCATTTTGATACGATTTCAGGAGGTAAGCGAACAAATTACCAACCCTGAAGTAATTGCTGATACAAAAAGATACATCAAGCTTAATAAAGAATACAAGGATTTAGCAAAAGTAGCTGAAGTACAAAAACGCTACAAAAATGCTTTGGATAACATTCATTCGGCCCGTGAGATTTTGAAGGAAGAAACAGATCCTGAGATGAGGGAGATGGCCAAGATGGAAATGGATGAGTTGGAAGATACATTGCCAGGCATGGAGGAAGAAATCAAATTATTACTGATTCCTGCCGATCCTCAGGATGGTAAAAATGCTGTGATGGAAATTCGAGCTGGTACCGGAGGTGATGAAGCAAGTATCTTTGCAGGTGATCTTTTTCGCATGTATACCAAATTTTGTGAAAGCAAAGGATGGCGCGTTGAAGTTACCAACAGTAACGAAGGAACATCAGGAGGTTTCAAGGAGATTGTGATGAATATCACGGGTGAAGGTGTTTATGGTGTATTGAAATACGAATCGGGTGTACACCGTGTGCAACGTGTGCCTCAAACTGAAACACAGGGACGTGTTCATACATCAGCAGCAACCGTTGCTGTACTTCCAGAAGCTGAGGAATTTGATATTGAATTGCGTAATGAAGATATTCGTCGTGATGAGTTCTGTTCGTCAGGGCCGGGAGGACAGTCGGTGAACACCACCTACTCTGCCATCCGATTAACGCACATTCCAACAGGTATTGTGGTACAATGTCAGGATCAGAAATCGAAACTGAAAAACCTGGATAAGGCTATGGCTGAGCTTCGTACGCGATTGTATAATCTTGAGTATCAGAAGTACCTTGATGAAATTGCATCGCAACGTAAAACCATGGTTTCAACAGGTGACCGTTCGGCTAAAATCCGTACTTACAACTATCCTCAGGGACGTGTTACAGATCATCGCATTAACCTGACACTTTACAATTTGTCGGCAATTATGGATGGTGATATTCATGGAATCATTGATAAACTGGTGATTGAAGAAAACGCAGAGCGTTTGAAGATGAGTGAAATGTAAAAAGCATTCGCTTTGGATTCAAAATGATTGTAAATTGATAACGAATGTCTGTCTTTTCAGGCATCAAATTATAAAGTATGACTTCGCAAGAACTGTTTGAGAATATCAAAAAGAAAAAGAGTTTCTTATGTGTAGGACTTGATACCGACATCAATAAGATTCCGCGTGAATTACTGGATACTACCGATCCAATCTTTGCTTTTAATAAGCAGATTATCGATGCAACTCATGAGGTTACTGTTGCTTATAAACCCAATCTTGCTTTTTATGAGAGTTTGGGAGTTAATGGCTGGAACTCTTTAGAAAAAACAGTTAATTATCTGAAGTATAATTATCCTGATATTTTTATTATTGCTGATGCCAAGCGTGGAGATATCGGTAATACTTCTTCGATGTATGCGAAAGCCTTTTTCGATCATATGGAGTTCGACTCAGTGACTGTGGCTCCTTATATGGGTGAAGATTCTGTAAAACCATTTCTGACATATGTTGATAAGTGGGTTATTCTTTTGGCTTTGACATCAAACAAAGGAGCTTATGATTTTCAGTACATGACTGAGAATGATGAAAAACTTTTTGAGCGGGTTATTAAAACCAGTGCAGAGTGGGGTACCGAAGAAAACCTAATGTATGTGGTAGGAGCTACCAAAGCTGAAATGCTGGCTGATATCCGTAAGATAATTCCCAATCATTTCTTGTTAGTACCTGGTGTTGGTGCGCAAGGTGGAAGTTTGGAAGAAGTAGCTAAAAACGGGATGAACAGCAAGTGTGGTTTGTTGGTAAATTCAAGCCGCGGAATAATTTATGCATCCAACGGAACTGATTTTGCTGAGAAGGCCGGAGAGGCTGCCCGCGAAGTTCAAAAAGATATGGAAGCATTGTTAAAAGAGCATGGATTAATTTAATCGTAGTTTTAAAATATTAATAAAAGACTGTCTGTAAAGGGCGGTCTTTTTTGCTTGTAGCAAATTAATTATCTCACCTAAAAGAAAGAAAAAAAAGCCGCTACAAATGCAACGGCTTCAATATTGTGGGTTTTGTTTTTCTAGACTGTTCTGCCCGGATAGGCCTCTAAAGCTTTTTCCAGTACTTCCAAGGCTTTGGCCAGGTCTTCAACTTTTAATACATAAGCAATACGTACTTCATCTTTTCCTTTGCCTGGCGTTGAATAAAAACCTGAAGCAGGGGCCATCATTACGGTTTGTTTATTGTATTCAAAATCACTTAGTATCCATTGACAGAATTTATCGGCATCATCAACCGGTAATTTAGCCACTGTATAAAAAGCACCTTTAGGCATTGGAGAATAAACGCCCGGTATTTTATTTAATCCTTCAACAATAAAGTCTCTTCGGGCAATATATTCGTTGTACACTTCTTCGAAATATTCGGGTGGTGTTTCCAATGAAGCTTCACCCGCTATTTGTCCAAATCCCGGAGGGCTTAATCGGGCCTGTCCGTATTTTAGAGCTGTTTGAATTACCTCTTTATTTTTGGTAACTAATGCTCCAATACGAACGCCACATTCACTGTATCGTTTCGAAACAGAATCAACCATTACAACATTCTGCTCAATACCTTTAAGGTGCATAGCGGAGATGTGTTTTTCTCCATCGTAGCAAAATTCACGGTATACTTCGTCTGAAAACAGATAGAGGTCGTGTTTGGCAACCAGATCACGAAGCTGCAGCATTTCCTCCATTGAATATAAATAACCTGTTGGATTATTAGGATTACAGATTAAGATACCCTTAGTTTTTGGTGTCATTACCTTTTCGAATTCTTCGATTGGAGGCAAGGCAAAACCATCTTCAATGCTGGAAGGAATAGGAATAATATTAATACCTGCCATGGAAGCAAATCCATTGTAGTTTGCATAGAATGGCTCCGGAATTATTATTTCTTCACCGGGATTTAAACAGGCAAGAAAACTAAATATTATAGCTTCCGATCCTCCGGTAGTAATCAGGATATCAGTATAATCAATGCCCATTCCTAGACCATTGAATTTATCAGCTACTTTTCGTCGATAACTTTCGTTTCCTGCCGAATGACTGTATTCTACAATCTTTAAATCGATGTTTCGAATCGCGTTTAACGCCACTTCAGGAGTTTTAATATCAGGTTGTCCGATATTAAGATGGATAACCCTTAAACCCTTGGCCCTGGCGGCTTCTGCATAAGGAGCAAGTCGTCGTATGGGAGAAGCTGGCATTAGGTTTCCTCTGTCTGAAATTGTTGGCATCGTTTTGTTGTTTACTATTTATTTATTAAAGTCTGCAAATGTAATTCTAATTAAGCACATGTGTATGATTTTTGTCATATTTTTAATGTGTTGAAATGTGTTTTTACAATCTCGGGTTAAATCTTATTTTTGTCTGAAAATTTGTCGTATGATCCGTAGATTTGCTGCAATATCGTTTCTTTTTTTCGTATCTATCGCGTCAATTGCTCAAATTGTTAGTATTGATAAGCGCCGGACGAAAGATCCAAATAAAGGATTTCAGGGTGATGTAAATTTGGGTGTTAATTATGTGCATACCAATACTGACATGCTCCAGGTGTCATCGAAATTTAAGCTGCAGTACAACGATAACGACAATACGTATCTATTCTCTTCAGATATAGGTTATAGCAGGGTAGATAATGAAAGTAATGTAAATAACGGGGGCTTTATGTTTAAATACAATTATTGGGTGCCCGATAAAATTATCATTGCTGAAGCATTTTCGCAATACAGCTACAACCGCGTAAAAAGTCTGAAGCATCGTTATATTATGGGAGGTGGACCTCGTTTTAATATAGCCGATAAAGATAAATTCAAATTGTTTGTTGTGGCCTACACCATTTATTTGAATGAGTTATTCGAGAATGATGACTACAAACGGAGAAAAAGCCTGGTGAAGTTTAGTTCGATGTTTTCGATGGATTGGCAAATGTCGGATAATGCTAAATTTAGTCAGACCACTTATTATGAACCGGATTATTCCGATCCGGCTGATTTTCGCATCTGGAGCGAAACAAGTCTCAGCTTTTCTATAACCAAGGCTTTTTCGTTTAGTCTATTTGTTCGCATGGATTATGATAATCTTGTTCCTCCTGATGTAGAACCATTATTTTATACCGTTAACAATTCATTTACTGTTAAATTTTAAAACCATCATCAATAAAATTCGGTTTTGTTGTAACTTACCTGCTGTTTTAATCGACCTATAAATATTGTTGAGGCAACCATTTTTATTTTGGGTGCATTAATATGAAATAGGATTTAACCAGACGAACTTAACCGGAATTTATGATGAAAATGAAATTGACCTTATGGCTGTTTGCTGCAATTTTCTCTATTAACGCCTACAGTCAGACAGGTATCAAAGGTGTAGTAACCGATGAGAGCGATCAAACAGTGCCTTTTACCACCATTTATTTAAAGCAAACTACAACAGGGACCACAACCAATGAATTGGGGGAGTATGAAATACTACTGGAGCCCGGATCCTATACAATGGTTTTTCAGGGATTGGGATTTGAAAAACAGGAAATTACATTTACTGTTACAAATGGATTTGTAGAGCGGAATATTCAATTAAAAAAGCAAACCTATCGTATTAAAGAAGTCCGGGTGTACTCAGGTGGCGAAGATCCTGCCTATCCAATAATGAGAAAAGCCATCAGTCTGGCTCCATATTACCAGCGTCAAACAGCAGTCTACAATGCAGAGGTCTATCTGAAGGGAAGCTTGAAAATGGAAAAGATTCCGAAGCTGATAAAAAAAATGATGGATAAGGAAGAAGAGGATAAGGATGCCCGCATTGAAGTTGGTAAAACCTATACCATGGAATCGATGAACGAAATAAAGTTTACGGCTCCTGATAATTACAATCACACCATTGTTAATTCACAAAGTACCTTCCCCGGGAGTAATGAAAATGATGTGATTGGTTATATTACCTATAGTTTTTACGAACCAACGCAAGATATAGCGGTTTCACCTCTTGCTCCAAACGCATTCAGTTATTATAAATTTGTTTACGAAGGCTTTTTCTACGAAGGAGATGCAACCGTGAATAAAATAAAAATCATACCTAAACGTAGAAGCCAGCAAACATACAGTGGTTATATTTATATTGTAGATAACTTATGGAATATCCATTCCATTGATGTGACCAATGATGCTTTTTTTGGTGAGATAAATGTCAAACAGGTATATGCTCCGGTAAAAGAGCGGTCATGGTTGCCAATCAGTCATCGATTTAATGTGAAAGCATCTATCTTTGGTGTAAAGGCTGATTTTAAATATGCCGGTTCGGTTAAATACAAGGATATTGTGCTCAACACCGACTTACCTGTACCTGGTATTTTGTTAAAACAGTATGCAGCCGAAGAAGCAGCAATAAAAGCTGAAGAGCTAAGAGAAAAAGAAGAGCTTGAACAGGCAGAAAAGTCAAAAGCTCAGCAAAAAATGGAAGAGCTCTTAGCCAAAGAAGAGTTGAATAATCGGGAAATGATCAAGCTGTCGCGTTTGATTGAAAAGGAATCGCGCAAACAGGAACAGGGAGAAGAGGAATCATTGGAGATTAAAAACACCTATAAAATCACTCACAAGAAGGATACCTTGCAAAAAGACTCTTTGTATTGGGATAAGATCCGTCCAATACCGCTGACTGGAGATGAGTTAAGAGGATTTGAGGTAAAAGATTCAATTAAACTGGCAAAACAGCAAGCCGATACTGTTAAAGTAGAGAAGAAAGAGAAATCGCTTTTTAGTAAAGTATCCGGTGGTTTTCTTTCAGGACATACATTTTATGCAGCTGATTCAGCCTTGAGAATAACATATGACGGATTAATAGGATTGAAGCAGATTGATTTTAATGCAGTTGATGGATGGAGCTACGAGCAGGGACTAAGGTTTAACTATCGAATAGATTCGGTGCATAACATTTATATGCGACCTCAAATTAAATATGCTTTCAATAGAGAAAAAGTGCTGTGGAGTAATTTTGCCAGTTATTCTTTTGCACCCATGAAACGTGGATATGTAAGTGTTGGATTTGGTCAGCAAAGCAAGGATTTTAACAGTAAATATGGAATTGATCGAACCTTAAATGCTATTTCGGCTTTGTTCTTTAAAGAACATTATATGAAGTTGTATCAAAACGATTACTTTTTTGTTAGTCATGGTATTGATGTGGTTCATGGTTTTCGTTTAAATGTTAATGCTTCGTATCATTCATTTAAAGAGTTGCAAAACAGTACTAATTGGTCTGTATTAGACAGGGATAAAGATTATGCGCTTAACATACCGGTTAATTCAAATGTCACAACCGATCATTTACGAGATCAAAAAGATGTTCATTTTAACATTGATTTAGAATATACTCCTCGGATGCACTATCGTGTTTACAAGGGAAGGAAATATAATCGTAGTTCACGTTATCCAACATTTAAACTGGGATACGAACGTGGAGTAACTGGTATAATGGACAGCGAATCGGATTACGAGCTGATTAAGACATCGGTATATCAAAGCAAGTCGTGGGGTATCTTTAACGAATTTAAATGGCAGGCCGGCGGAGGTTATTTCTCGCGAAATGAGCAAATGCATTTTTCACGTTTCCAGCATTTTAATACGAATGAAATACCCATCAGCTTCAAAGATTGGGATGGGACTTTTAATCTTTTGGATGACTATAGTGTGAGCACTAATAAGTGGTATGTCGAGGGGCATGTTTCATATGCCACTCCATATCTGTTTTTGAAGTTTTTACCCTGGGTGAGTAATCGTTTATGGGTAGAGAATCTGTACGCCAGCTATCTTACAACACCCGATTTTAAAAACTATACCGAGTTCGGATATGGAATCAGTCAGATATTTTTAATGGGCAGTGTCGGTACATTTGTTGGCTTTGAAAATGGCCAATACCGAAGCTGGGGCATTAAGATCAGCTTGAATTTAGATTAGGATTTACTCTGGAAATAAGTATAGTGAGAAATTAAAAAAGAGGTTTTTTAGTATGAACTAAAAAACCTCTTTTTTAATTGTCGGGATGACAGGATTTGAACCTGCGACCCCTGGTCCCCCAGACCAGTGCGCTAACCGGGCTGCGCCACATCCCGAACATTATAAGCCTTTTTTCAAAGGCGAATGCAAAGATAAGGAATTTGCCATTTTTTACAATATGGTTAACAGTATTTGTTCGTATTGGATTAATATTGCTTTAATCACAATTTTTACCATTTAGCCTTTTTATTTAGCCTTTAATAAAATGAATTTATATTTTTACGGGCAGTCACAATCTTGCATAATACACGTTGATGGAATTGGATGATAAATGGATAATTGAAGGAATAAAAAGTGGAGATGAATCTGCTTACAAATCACTTTTCCTTAAATATTATGCACAATTAGTTGTTTTTGCACGCAAAGTTGTGGTTGATGATGATCTGGCAAGAGAGTTGGTACAGGATGTTTTTGTCACTTTCTATGAGAAACGAAATGAAATAAACATTCATACATCTTTAAAGGCTCATATGTACCAATCGGTACGGAATAGATCTCTTAATCAGATAAAGCATAATAAAATACGTCGCGATCATCATGCAAATATCTTTGCTGAGAAAAAAGAAGATGAAGCTTTTGTGGAGGATAAACTGCAGGAAACAGAACTGGAAGAACGAATCTATACGGTGGTTAAAACACTTCCTGATCAGTGTAGAAAAATTTTTGAAATGAGTCGTTTTGAAGGAACTCCAAATCAGGAAATAGCAGATCAACTGGGATTGTCAAAAAGAACCGTGGAAACGCAAATAAGTAAGGCACTTAAAGTGCTTCGAAAACAGCTCACACATTACCTGAATATTATTTTATGGATACTGATATTAATTAAAGGTTAAATAAAAAATAAAAAAGTAATACGTGTACCTGTTTTTTGAATTGTCATATGAGTGTTGAAGAAATTGTATAACAATAAAACCTAACAACAATGGAATTTATTTTTCAAGTTTTGGCCCAACTATTTTCACCTGTGAATGAAGATCAAGCAAAGGAAGAAGTGCTTGAAATGAAGGAAGTTGAAATGCAAGAAGAGAAAATATTGGAAACTGAAAAGGCTGAACAAGAGCAACCAAACTTGTTTGGTTTGATGGAATTTCATTAATAATTGTATGAGTGAGAACTGGGGAAATATTGATGAGCTTATAGTTAAGCATCTTACAAACTCGCTTACTTCAGACGAAGGAGAACAACTTAATAGTTGGTTAAATCTTTCATCTGATAATCAAGTGTATTTTGATGAGGTGCAAGCTGTTTGGAATCATTCTTCTAACATTATGGCATTTGATGCTATTGATGTTGAAGAAGACTATAAGCAATTTGCCTCTAAAGTAGGCTTTACCAATGAGAAAAAAAATGGTAAAAAGGTATCCTTTTCTTTCAGGAATATTGCAGCAATGCTCTTGCCTTTGATAGCAGTGAGTGTTGCCCTTACATTATATCAGACAACTCCCGGTTTTGGAAAATGGGTAGCTTTTTCTTCTTCAATTGAAGTAGAAAGTATTGTATTGCCTGATAATTCATTGGTTGATTTGAATACCCATAGTAAACTGGTATTCGAAAAATCATTTGATGGTCGTCAAAGACGATTAAAACTGCATGGGGAAGGATATTTTAAGGTGACCAGAAATCCGGAACAGCCTTTTGTTGTGAAGGTAGGAAATACAGAAGTGAAGGTGTTGGGTACCGCTTTTTATCTTGAAGAAACAGGGGTTAATGGAGCAACCAACCTGATTGTTACAGAAGGTCGGGTTATGTTTTCATCAAACGATAAAGATGTAATTGTTTCAAAGGGAGAATCTGCTTCATTTATTAATGGAGAATTTGAAAAAGTAAATGATACACCATTAAATAGGATGTCATGGAGAACAGGTGTCATTGAGTTTGAAAAAACAGGGATGAAGGAAGTTTTACAGACCTTAAGAGATCATTTTACTGAAGATATAGAGGAGATTGAAAATAAAGCTGAAGTTACCGACAGAGTAATTACTTCGAAGTTTAATTCTCCAACACTGGAAGAAGTTCTGGTTGAGCTGCGAATACATTTCAAGAAAAACTTTACCATGGATGGCAAAAAATTGATCATCTCTGATTAAATTCGGGGATGATAATTTGAAATGCCGAAACTGGAAAATTTAGGTTATAAAAATATTTTCATCATTTTGCTCATTCAACTGTTTGCTTTACAGTTGAATGGGCAAAACGTTTTATATGAGGAGGTGTCTTTTGATACTACCAAAGCTTCTACTGCTTATTTCCTGAAGTCGATTGAAGATCAGGCCAATGTTGTTTTTAGTTACAGTAATATGCTCTGTTTCGAAGAGAGTATTGAGTTGAGTCGTTCTTCTGCCACAATACGTGAGATTTTAAATGAACTATTTATAAAATGTCCTTCAAGCTTTTTAGTTAGAGGAAATAAAATTATTATTCAACCCTACGAAGGTATTCCCGGAAAACATGTTATCAGAGGTTATATTCGGGATGCGAAATCAAAAGAAGCCTTGATTCAGGCGAATATTTACGATGAAGATCAATTGTTGGGAACAGTAAGTAATAACTTTGGTTTTTATAGTCTTACTCTGCCTGCAGGATATACTCGGTTGAATTGTTCTTACGTCGGGTATGAACATCAGGAAATGTTAATTGACTTACAGTCTGATACGGTTATTCATTTTGATATGATTGCAGATAGCGAGATCAGAGAAATTTCCATTATAAAGTCAAAGGTTCCGAATAAAGTTAAAAGTACCAGAACCGGAACAGTTGATTTACCCATCGAACAAATAAAAAACGTTCCGGTATTCTTAGGCGAAGTTGATTTAGTGAAGAGTATTCAGTTGTTACCTGGTATTCAGAGTGGAGGTGAAGGATTAAGTGCTTTGTATGTCAGGGGCGGTGGTCCTGATCAGAATATGGTATTGATGGATGATGTACCTGTGTATAATGTTGGACACCTGTTGGGATTCTTTTCCATATTCAATGCCGATGCAGTTAATCATGTAAGTGTCGTAAAAGGTGGCTTTCCGGCTCGTTATGGTGGAAGACTTTCATCGGTTGTTGATATTCGTATGTATGATGGGAATGATCAGGAGTTTAAAGGACTGGCAAGTATTGGTGTTTTATCCAGCAGGGTGGCTGCAGAAGGTCCGCTGATAAAAGATAAATCGTCTTTTTCTGTCTCGATTAGACGAACGTATATGGATATTTTTACTGGGTTATTGCAGTTAAATGACAATAATAAAAGCCGGTTTTACTTCTATGACTTTAATTCCAAGTTTAATCTGAAATTAGGTTATAAAGACCGGATTTATGTTAGTTCGTATTTGGGTAAGGATCAGTATGATCTTCAATATAACTTTCAGAATATTGAGATAAGTGCCAATGAAACCAATACCTCAAGACAGGTAGTAGAAGCATACGATGAAAGTGATATAGGTTGGAAAAATGCAGTGTTTTCATCACGATGGAATCACATCTTTGGTGAAAAGGTGTTTGTAAATACAACAGCCAGTTATAGTGATTATCAGTTCTATATTGGTCAGAAAGTAAATTACCAGTCAGATGGTGACTGGACGGTTGTCAATCAGAATTATTATAGTGGAATAAAGGATTATACTTTAAAAACTGATTGGGATTATATTCCAAGACCTGCGCATTATTTCAGGTTTGGTGCAAGCTTAACAGCTCATAATTTTTATCCTGGTATAGATGTATATCTGCAGGAAAATACCGGAAGTGAGGCGATCGACACAACCTATGGAGGCAACCGTATGTTTCGACCAGAATTAAGGTTGTATGTTGAGGACGATTTTAATCTGACAGATAACCTAAGGTTGAATATTGGAGGCCATTTTTCAGCATTCCAAACTGAGTCAAAGTATTACTGGTCGGCTGAGCCCCGATTTTCGGCTCGTTACCTTATTAATGACAGGATGTCGGTGAAAGCAGCCTATAGTCATATGACACAATACATGCATTTATTACGAACATCAAGTGTATCAATGCCAACCGATATGTGGTTGCCGGTGTCTGATGAAATTAAACCCATGAGGGCAACACAGACGGCATTTGGATGGGAATATGAGATAGGCAAAGGCTTTGGCCTTTCCATAGAAGCATACTACAAATCATTCTCTGATATTCTGGCTTATAAGGAATCAACCAGTTATTTTGATTTTACTTCAGACTGGCGAAATAAGTTGACCGCAGGCGATGGTGAATCAAAAGGTATTGAGTTTTTACTTCATAAAAAAACAGGTAGTTTATCGGGTTGGTTTGGATATACTTATTCAAAAACGATCAATCAGTTTGAAGAATTGAATAATGGAAATCCTTTCCCTGCAGATTTTGACCGAACACATGATGCTTCGCTGTTTCTAATGTATCGGTTCAAAAAAGGGATTACCCTTAGCGGCACCTGGACATTTGGAACAGGTAGTCCGATAACTTTACCTGAAACCAAATATTATGCACCTGATTTGCCAACTCAGGAAAATGAGTTCGACACTAAATATAATCAGTACATAAGTGAGCGAAATAGTTATCGAATGCCTAACTTTCACCGACTCGATATGGGAGTTAATTTTGAAAAAGAAAAACCGTACGGGAGCAGAGTTTGGAGTTTTGGACTGTTGAATGCATATGGGCGCCAGAATCCATTCTTCCTTTATTTTTCGGATACAGAACAGGATAATGGTGATATAAAGCGTTCGTTGAAGCAATTTAGTTTGTTCCCGTTTCCAATACCATATGCCAGGTTTACAATACAGTTTTAGGTATGAGATGGAGTATTATAAAATATAGTTTAATTGTTTCGTTTCTATTACTGATGCTTTCCTGCGAGAAAGATATCCTTATTGAGTTAAATGATCAGCCCGATAAGTTGGTTATGTATTCCTTTATATATCCCGATAGTGCCTTGAGTCTTCATTTTAGTAAGAGTCAGAGTATATTATCAGTTCCTAGCTATAAACAAGTTGAAAATGCCAGGTTTCGAATCTCAATAAATGGAGTAAATCAGGGTACCTATATTCTTCCTTCAGATACTGTTTGGAGTAACTGGAAAGAGTTTACCTTTAGTAAAGGTGATGATATTGTTATTGAGGCTTTTGAAAGAGAAGGAGATACAATTCTTGTAGAATCCTATTTGCCTGGTGAGATTCCTATTGAAAAAATGGATACAAGTACCATCAACTATAGTTATACCGATGGTATTCAGATGAGTTATTTAAAAACGAAGGTATCATTCTCAGATCCTTTGGCTGAGGAAGATTATTACCAGTTATATATTATACGCGAAGGATATGGGATGATAAATAATGAGCCATATTATACGAGGGATGTTGTAGATTACGATAAAGATGATCCGATTTTTCTTCAGAAGGATCAAAGTGGCAGCTTATTGCAAGGATTGAATTTTCAGGGTTTATTTACTGATGAATTGGTAAATGGAATAACTTATACAATTAATGTCAACATTCCGAAGGATTATCTGTTTTTTGATTATTATGAAGACAAAATAAAAATCTCACTTTATTTATATCATCATACCTATGATTATTATTCTTATTTCAGAAGTAAGGTAATTTCAGCTGGATATGATGGTTTTTATGAAGGATTACCCATATTTGATCCTAATCAGATTCATAATAATATTGATGGAGGATTAGGTTTAGTTTCCGGGATGTCTTTCGATGTTGATTCTATTGTTTTATATCAGTAATTTTATATAAATCTGATATTTTGTCAGTTAATCGGTTGGCATGTCAGTATGATGAACGGATTAACAGTATCATTTTTGAACGGCATAAATTTTGATTGTCAAACGCTGAATAATTAGTTTTTAAATTATATAAAAATATAAATACATACATATTATGGCTCTATTCGGAAAAATGGAGGATTTGAGTGCCCCCAAAAAAGATAATAATGAAGCAACTGATGTTGAAAAAGTAAAAGTTTTAATTATAGGTTCTGGTCCGGCAGGATATACTGCTGCTATCTATGCTGCCCGTGCCAATCTGAGCCCGGTTATGTATGAAGGAATGCAACCCGGAGGACAGTTAACCACTACCACTGAGGTTGAAAATTTCCCTGGTTATCCATCTGGTATCACAGGTCCTGAAATGATGGAAGACCTCAAAAAACAAGCTGAACGTTTTGGAACAGATATTCGTTTTGGAATGGCTACAAAAGCAGATTTATCTGCCCGTCCGTTTAAAGTAACAATTGATGAGAGTAAAGTAGTAGAAGCTGAGGCCTTGATTATTGCTACGGGTGCAACAGCCAAATATTTAGGTTTACCTGATGAAACAAAATATGCTGGTTCAGGTGTTTCGGCGTGTGCAACATGCGACGGATTTTTCTACAGAGGTAAGGATGTGGCTGTAGTAGGTGGTGGAGATACTGCTTGTGAAGAAGCATTGTATCTTTCAGGCTTGACAAAGAAAGTTTACCTTATTGTTCGTCGTGATGAATTACGTGCCTCAAAAGTTATGCAGGATAGAGTAATCAAAGCTCAAAACATCGAAATTCTTTGGAAACATCAGACCAAAGGATTATTTGGAAACGGAGTTGTTGAAGGTGCTACTTTAGTGAAAAACATGGGTACTCCGGAGGAGGAAGAAGTGAAGATCGCTATTGATGGATTCTTCCTTGGAATTGGACATAAGCCAAACTCAGAAATTTTTGCTGATTACATTGATACAAACGAAGTAGGTTATATTAAAACCATTCCAGGAACTTCAAAAACAAATGTACCAGGAGTATTTGCCTGTGGTGATGTTCAGGATGATCAGTATCGTCAGGCAGTTACTGCTGCAGGTTCTGGCTGTATGGCTGCCATTGATGCAGAACGTTTTCTGGCTGAGCAGGAATAATTTTATGATACAATATTTCAGAGAGGGAAGCAAAGGCTTCCCTTTTTTTATCTCTTTACTTTGGTGTATCTTCAACTTTTATTTGAATACAATTAAATTCCTGAATTGAAATGAAACGATGCATTGTTCTTATTCAGTTTGCTTTTCTGGCAACTGTAATATTGTATGCTGGTAAATATCCCAAAAGGGAAATGCGTGCTGTATGGATTGCAACGGTTGCCAATATTGACTGGCCCTCAAGAGCTGGATTATCAACTGATATGCAACAGGAAGAAATGATTGAATTACTGGATCTCGCAAAAGAATATCATTTCAACACTGTTATTTTTCAAATAAGACCATCGACCGATGCTTTTTATCAATCTTCTTTTGAGCCATGGTCGCAATGGCTTACCGGAGAGCAGGGTAAAGCTCCTGATCCATTTTATGATCCACTGGAATTTACCATCAAGGAATGTAGGAAAAGAGGTTTGGATATTCATGTTTGGATGAATCCATATCGGGCAGTTTTCGACACTGCCAAAAGTTCAATTGCCGAATCAAATCCGGTAAAGACGAATCCCGAATGGTTTGTTACGTATGGTAGCAAAGCTTATTTCAATCCGGGCCTTCCCGAAACACGCAATCATGTCTGTAATGTGGTGGCCGATATCTTAAGAAGATATGAGATTGATGCCATTCATTTTGATGATTATTTTTATCCATATCGTATCAGTGGAAAAGATTTTCCGGATCAGCAGGCTTTTGAATTATATCCCAGAGGTTTTTCAACTAATGAAAAGGAAAATTGGAGAAGAGATAATGTTGACCTGATCATCAAACAGCTTCATGATACCATAAAAGCCGTGGCTCCATATGTTGAGTTTGGTATATCACCGTTTGGTGTCTGGCGTAATAACGATAAAGATCCAAGAGGATCGGCAACAAAAGCCGGCCAAACCAATTATGACGACCTGTATGCTGATGTGCTAAAATGGCAGCAGGAAGGATGGATTGATTATGTTACCCCTCAAATATACTGGCCAATAGGAAAGAAAGTAGCTGACTATTCAGTACTTGTTGACTGGTGGGATAAAAATGCTTTCGGCTGTCCTCTGTATATCGGACACGGTTTATATCGATTGGATGCTAAATCTGGTGAAAAAGCCTGGCAAAAATCAAAAGAAATGGATAAGCAGGTAAAACTGCTTCGGAAATATGAGAATGTGGAAGGGAGTATGTTTTTTAGTGCTAAATATATGCGCACTAATCCTTTGGGATTTAAACAACGGATGCAGAAAAAACATTACAGGTATGTGGCACTTCCTCCCAAAAATAAGAGAGTGAAACAGATTATGCCAGAACGCCCCGAAAACGCTCAATGGGATGTTAATAATGATACCATCTCACTTGCATGGAATGCTGGTGAAAATAATGTGGGATACATCATTTACAAATGCAAAAAAAACAAAGAATTAAAGTTGGATGATGTTCGTTCGATTGTTGCAGTAACAGGTGATACGGAATTAAAATTAAAACTTGATGATCAAAACAGTCCATATAAGTATGATTATATCATTACAGGAATCAGCATCACCAATAATGAGTCGAACGGAGTAATATTCAGATAAAAAATGGAAGAGGTCCCGATAACCTCTTCCATTAACTTCACCCCTTTGTATTAAATCAGGAATTAATTCTTAACTATCTTGAGTGTTTCTTCTCCATTATCAGATTGTATTTTTAGCAGGTAAATACCTTCTGATAACTGATTCAGGTTTATTGAATTTGTATTTTCATTAACAAGTTTTGAGAATACGCATTTACCTGTAATATTGAATAAAGATAATGTGTTTCCTGATGCCAATTGCTGACTAAAATACAAAGTGGATTTTACAGGATTAGGAAATACTTTAATACTATTTAAGTTTGATTTTTCTATTCGAGTTGATGTGTTGTTATAAATGTTGGATACTTCAACTTCTGAAAGTGTATGATTAAAAATGCGAATATCATCAATGGCTCCTTTAAAATAACCATCCTGCGAGAAGTTACTCCTGGCAACATATTGTTTGGTTCTTAAAACTTGTGCCGGAACAACTCCATTTGCTAATTCATTCACAAGAACTCCATTCTTATATATTCTCATTACTCCATTATCACTTACTGTGGCACTATAAAAGTCCCAGGAAGATGCTGTTATAATATAGCTACTTGAGGTTACGCCTTTAGTAGATGTACTATAAATCTGAAAAAAGAACTTTCCGGCAGTTTGGTAATTAGATACAATAATATTTGCATTGGATGAGCCATTTGCTAGATCAATGATTCTTGAATAATTATTAAAGGCATCCCAGCGGGCCCAGAAAGTGATTGACATGGCTCCACCATTCTCCCAGTCGCCTAAATCGATATAATCATCAATACCATCAAAGTAATAAGCACAATTGGCATTGCCATCTCTGTCGGTTGTTAAAGTGGCTCCATAAACGGTTCCATTGTGTTCATTTCCACTGATATCATTGGCATTACCATCAAAAGGATAATAAGCTGCCATTTGCGAATGTATCAAATGGAAACAAAGTATGTGACTTGTAATTACCAGTATTAGTCTTTTCATGTCGATGATTATTTGATCATAACTTTTGAAATAGTTCTTCCTTTATTTGATTTAATTTCAATTAGATATAAACCTGGTTCTAGATGTGATACGGGTATTTCAATTGTCTTGTCAGAGGTAATGGTATTGTAGGCACAAATTCCGGTGGAATTATATAAATAAATGGCAGCGCCTTTATGAAGCCCTAAATCAATATTTAACTGATCACTTGCCGGGTTTGGATAAATCAACACATTGGACAATTCATTAGCAGGTAAGGACGTTGGAACATAGGTGTACAATCCATTTATTTCTTCAGTTGACAATGCCCTTTTGTAAATTCTTATATCATCCAGACTTCCTTTAAAGTATTGCGATATGTTTGCTCCACAGCCGATTAGTAAATCTGTTGTGTTAATTGTATTGCCGGTATATGTAATTGTTTGTGTAATGTCAGATTGATTATCGATATACAAAGTGATGTTTTCACCAGGTTTGTAAACTGCCACATAATGATGCCAGTTTCCATCGTTCAATTCAATCGATCCCCTGTTTTCTTTACCTCCTTCATCATTGAAGTAAAACCAACTGTAGGCATCTCCGGTATAACCGGTACCAAAACCATAAGCTCCTTTGGAACCCAGTGAAGGATTATATTTCGAAAGAAAATATTTGCTGATGTTTTCAGCATCCTGTTTAAGCCAAAGAGAAACAGAGAATGGTTCGCTATTGTTAATATCCAGATGATCAGCGTCAGGTATTCTTATGTAATCATTTATTCCATCGAAATAGAGAGCAGCATCTGCATTTCCAAATCGATCAGGTACAGATGTTGTTTCGTTTAAAGTACCATGATGCTGATAAACGCTTTGATCATCTCCATTAGTATCAAGTGGGTAATGAGCAATCAGGCCATCTTCAATGGATAATGATTCTTTTATAAAAGTGTTGCTTATGGCACTACTCCAAACTCCTGTTTCATCCAGAAATCGAAAATGGATATCATGTGTGCCGGCTGCAAGAGTTGTAAAATCAATAGCTTCTGATAAGGTTATTAATTCTGCTGGACTAGTGGCAATTGTATATACTTCTTCAATTTTTTCATCTAACCAAAATTGGTATGCTGTAATTGCATTGCCTGTCAGATTTCTGGATTCTTTTTTGTAGAAGAATTTACTTTGTGTTACAGTCCAACGATTTTGATCGTCGAGAAATCGAATATTAAAAGTATGTACACCCGTATTCATTTCACTCAAATCAAGCGCAGTGCTCAAACTAAATTCGGTATCCGATGTAATATTTGTAGTGACAGCAGAAGAAAGATCATTATCAATCCAGTATTGCCATGCTTTCATACTTGCTGACTGTTCAACATCTTTTGTTAATATGAATTGGCTCAACGTTGTGCTCCATTTACCCATGCTATCCTTAAAACGGATATGAATACTATGTAGCCCCAAATTCAATCCGGATAAATCCAGAACTGGTTCCCAAACTGTTTGCCCGATAATCGATTGATTAACTTTATTCTCATAATTACTATCAAACCAATATTCGACTTCAGTAAGTTCTATACCAGTTGTTTCAGTATCGGATTTAAAGAAGAAACTAGATAAGATTGTGCTATATAAATCGTTCTCGTCCTTGAATCGCAGATTAATTCGGTGTAAGCCATCTGTCAGGTCATCTGTTGAAATATTGGATTCAAGTACAAATGATTCTGATGGAGTAATATTTAATTTGGTCATGCTTTCAGTTGCATCATCAAACCAATATTCCCAACCTTTGATTTTATTCTGAGCCCAACCTGTTGAAAAGCATAATACAACCAGTAGGGCTGATATTAATTTTTTCATAATTATTCCTGTTGAGCATTAACCGTGATGCTGATGTTTAACATCCCGTTTTCGTCGGTTGATGGAGCAACTGATTGTGAACTAATATGTGGATTAGTAGGAATCGCATAGTCCTTGTATGGAAATAATCCACCATAAATGCCAACTTGCGTTCCGTCGTTACCAAGATATGTTTCAGTATTGTTTAAATGATAATCCTGTTCATAGTTGAAAACTCCTTCATCATTTTGACTTACAAATAACGAGGCAAAATCAACATTTTCATAGTTGTTTAAAAAGGTATTTACCCCTGCAAGTGCTGTTGACTTAAAAACATTGTTAGCAAATGTTGATGATTCGCATGACGATTGGATTACATTATTGGCTCGTCTGAAAATATTATTGGCTATAGTTGAGTTATCAACATTAGTAATTGTTCCATATGTGGATGATGTAGAGGTATGAAGTATAACATTGTTTAAAATGGCAATTTGATTACCGTTTCCAATGCTTGAGGCTATTATGTTATTTGTTAAAATACAATTGTTTGCATTATTTAATGATACGGAACTGGTAATAACACATTGTTTTATGGTGTTATTCTCACAAGGAGTAGTTAAGTCTCCCTGATAACTAACCTGGTAAAGTTTACAACGAGAAATAATTGCATTATCTATTTTTTGATTATTCATAAAAATGAGACTACCTGTAATTTCAATTCCTTCAAGTTTAATATTGTCTGCGTTTTCAGAAATATAGACAGTTCCATAAATAATAGAACTATTAGTTGCATTGGTAGTAGAAGGGTAATGTCCTGTTCCGTAAATGGTTAATTGCTTATCTATAGCAGGAGGTGGTGTGACTCTTGTGCCGGGTAAATAAATGGTATCACCATCAATTGCACTGTCATATGCATCAATAAAAGGCGTTTCACCATCAAATGCAGTTGATGTACCATTGCTCTGAAGCATAACAAGTTGTTGCGCCGATAAATGTGTTGTAGCTATGACAACCAAAAGGGTAAGTAAAATTTGTTTCATGACTCTGAGTTTAGAATAGTAATAAAACTAGTATGTTCTGCCAGTTTTATAGGCTGAAAAGTAATAAGTGGTCAATTGGCGTAATAAGTGGAAATTCATTTTTTCGTTATGCACCAAGTAGCAAATCAATTGCCGTTTATTATGGCATACGACCATCTGTTATTAATCTTCATGCCGATGCAGATAATATCATTATATTGTATCATCAAGCTTACACTCAATCTGAATGAAAGTAATTGCAATAATTGTTTTATGCCTTTGGGGGCTTGTATCACTGCATGCCAAGGATAAACCGTACAGAATTTATAATACGCATAACGGACTGCCTCAAATTCAGGTGACGGCGATTCATCAGGACGACTATGGATATGTTTGGGTGGGTACCAAGGCTGGATTAGCCCAGTTTAACGGTGAACATTTCCATCAATACCTGGGTAACGAACATATTTATACCATAGATAGTGATGCAGAGGGGAATGTATTTGTAAAGGCGACTTCCGGAGTTTATAGATTTAATGGTTCAGATTTCAGTTTGATCAAGAATATTTCTGAATCTTTTCAAGTAATGGTTTCGGATAATTGCTATTTTATTTATACAAAAGATTGGGTTAACCATTATCAGAAGGACTCATTACTTGTGCAATACAAGGTAGGGGTTGATTTTCCGGTTGGAGGAGTTAAATCCGTGGTTTATGAGCCAAACCATCGCTTACTGTATTGCACTGATTTTATTACCAATGACGTTTACCATATAAAGTCAAACAGGTTATCGAGAATTTATACTGCTCCTGATGGTTGGAAAGTGGATGTGGGGCGTTTATCGCATGATCTGCCAGTAATTTTATTAAATAATGGAAAAGAGGTGAGGTACCTGTCGTTGCCCGATGGAGAATTACTTTTTAGGTTCTGGTACGCAGGAAATGATATAATCAATGTTGAGGTGAATAAGCTTCCTGTTAAATCCTTCCTGCTGAATTATATGTATGATTATTTTCTTTTGGATAGTGCATCAAGAACGGCAGTTGAGCTGCAGTTGGATTTTATTAAAGCTCCTTATCCAGTAATCATTGATCGGGATAATCAGCTATGGGCCGGATCTGATAATGGATTGTATCAAATTTGGGATAATCCTTTTGAAGTATTCCCGGAGTCATTTATGAAAGATTTTTGGACATTGATACAAGCTGATGATGGAAGTTTATATGGTGCCGCTTTTAAGCAAGGGCTATATCAATTAGATATGCAGCGAAATTTGAAAAAGGAAATTATTGCCAAAGGGTTCTATAACTCCAAAGAAACGGATTATTATTACGGAGCTTCTAAGGATAAAAACGGCAATTTGTACTTCCCAACTCATTATGGATTGGTGATATACAATAAAAACCAAACCATCAAACTTAATACCGGTATCTCGCTCATCACACGTTACGACTCTGTTACAAATAGTGTCATTTTTGGTCAGGAAAATGGCTTAGGTTTTCTGGATGCAAACGGAAAGATCAGATACATAAAAGATGAGACGAATTCGATCGTTAAGTCTCACCCTTCTGCTTTGGAATTTATGGGTGACTCATGGATATGGATCGGAACAGGTCGGTCATTGTCAATCTATGATCGTAAGAAAAACATATTTATCAAGCCCGATGATTTATTCAAAGGTGTACCTGCAAATGGAATAATCTCAATAGCCAAAGATAATAATGGTAACATTTGGATGGGAGGAAGAGATGGATTGTGGTTTTTGAATGCGGAAAAACGCCAGTTCAAAAAAGTACCTATAGCTCATTCTGGATATATAACTGCCATTATGGCTTATTCTCAAGATAAACTGTTCCTGGGGACAACCCGGGAATTGATGGTACTTAAATTAGATGAATATTTAAGTAACGAGAATTTAATAATCAAAACCTACAATTTCAGAAATGGTTTACTGGCACAGGAAATTGCGCAAAATGGTTTTATGAGATGGAATGATAAAGTCCTATTTCCATCAACTACCAACACAACGGCAATTGATCCGTTAAAAGTTCGTTTTGATTCTGAGTTTTTTAATGTTGAAATTACTCATTGTAATAATACTTCATTATCCTATGCTGAACGCAAATTAGGGAAAGTATTATTACTAAAAAGCCATGAAAATGATGTGGAGTTTGATTTTGAGACAGTTGGATTTGGATTGCCAACACAACCGGAATATCGTTATCGTTTAAAAGGTTACAAAGAGCAGTGGAGTAACTGGAGTCAGCAAAACTATGCTGTTTATAATAATCTTGCTTCAGGTAACTACACTTTCGAAGTCATGGTGAAGCCTGCGTTTGTTAATGGGATAGAGGATTTTAAAACAACTTCAATTAATGTGGTTGTTAAATTACCTTTTTATAAAGAACCACATTTTTATAAATATGCATTTTTTGTTTTGCTTCTTCTTGGATTAATCATTGCCTATATCTCCAGGTCAAGATATATGTTTAAGGTAAAGGCCATTGAGCAGGAGCGGAAAAAGCGTTATTTGGAAATTGCTTCGTTGCAGGCAAACCTTAATCCACATTTTATCTTTAACCTTTTGGCTTCAGTTCAGAACCTGGTAACACAGCATAAACCCGAACTGGCCAATCAATACATTATTAAATTCTCGCGTTTAATAAGAGCCTATATGGAGGCCACTATAAAATCATCTCAGGTAATTGATCAATCGCAGGAAAACACGGAGATATCGGTAAAAGAAGAGGTTGATTTGCTAAAAATGTATATTGAGTTTGAGCAAATAAAATATCGAGCCAAAGCCTTTGATTATGAATTAAATGTTGCTGATCCTGATCTTTTAAATAAAACCATTCCTCCAATGATTATTCAACCTTTTGTTGAAAATGCAATAAAACACGGGCTCTATCCTTCTGAAAAAGATGGTAAATTACTCATTCGTATTTCAGCAGAAAAAGAAGCCCTGGTTTGTACAATTGTAGATAATGGTATAGGTCGAAAGAAGTCGGAAGAACTGAAGAAAGATTCGATTAAAGTATATGAATCTAGAGGAATTGAATTGATTCAGAAACGAATTGATATTTTAAATGAACTGGGTTATAACATTCACATTCGTTACGAAGATCCTGAATATGGAGGTACCATTGTAACGATCACTTTTAACTAGATGAAATGGAACAGCAAGTAAATGCCTTAATTGTTGAAGATATTCAGGATACATCTGATTATATATGCCAGCGTGTGCGCCAATTGTTTCCGCAGATAAAACAAATATTTCAGGCATATGATATCAGTGAAGCTTATGATTTAATTAAACATGAGGATATTCAACTTGTTTTTCTTGATATACAACTAACAACAGGTACCGGATTTGATTTATTAAAAAGACTATCGGAAGAAAACTGTATCGATTTTGAAATCATCTTTATAACGGGAGAGAGTGCTAAAGAATACACCTTAAGAGCAATTAAATATTCGGCCATTGATTTTTTATACAAGCCTTTGGATGATTCTGAATTAGTGCAGGCGGTGAATAAGGCTTTAACAAAAATCACCTCACGAAACTTCAATCATCAGATTAAATTGTTACTCGAAAGGGTGGGAGGAGCACAAACAATGCCCAGCAATAAAATGGCTTTCCATCTTCATAGTGGTATTATCGAATTCGTGAATATTTCGGATATTGTTTATTTAAAAGCGGATGGTGTAATTTGTTATGTGTTTCTCAAAGACAATGTGCAGCTCTCTGTAACCCGTAATATTGGATTTTATAAAGAAATGCTTGTAAGCGATTATCATTTTCATGCAATCAGTAACAGTTTGCTTGTTAATCAGGAATTTATTAAGAAATACAATCACCGTGAATTAACCGTTGAATTGACTAACGGAACTGTGTTATATGCATCCAAACGTTTTGGTAAGGATTTTAAAGATCAGTTTAATAAAAAATCAGGCATTAATCATCTCACTCAAGCAATTCGTCAGTTGTTTGGCAGATAAACCTATTTTGATTCGGGAAAGCTTGCCATGTAATTGATATGATGCCATTGCAAGTTGACTGTCAATAACTGATTGCTTAATTCAGTTATTTCTGAAACTTGTGGAAATTTAGTGGAAATGATTTCCTTAATTTGTTCAAACGCCTTTTTACTTAGAGTATTGTTAATGATGTATTCGTATTTGAAAATATAAGATTGCAGGGCCTTGATTTCATCATTTATACGATAAAAAGGAGAGGATTCATTTTTATCAAGTACGGAGCTTACAATACTTAATACTGTTAAAGCATAAGTTTCGGTTAATGTTGGCAATCCGATTGGTAGTACTGGATGTTTACTGTCTGAAGTTATGATATGATGTACAGATTGTTTGAATGATGCTATAAAATCGTTTCTAAAAGCGTCTTCTCTCCGGAAGTCTTCCTGAAGCTGATCTATATGTCTTTCTGCATTGTATCTATCTAAAAACATCATAGCACTTTCTTTTAGATAGTAACACTAAACTTATTAGGAAGGTTTAATTTTAGAGTAATAAAATCTTGTGGCTTTAAGAAGCATGTGGTATTCAGAAACTCTTTTAAAATTGAAAAGTTGTGTTAATAAGCAAATGAAAAAGGGACTGATAATTTACTATCAATCCCTTTTTTGGTATCTAAGCAATAATGCTAATTTTTTAATTAAGATGTTTAATCGTTGGTTTGAGATTGCTTTATTTAATGACAAACGATGTTTCAATGGTTTCTGCCGAATTACTACCGACCATTACCTTAAAACTACCTTTTTCAATAACATATGTGCCGTTTGGATGAAAATAACCTAACTCATCCTTGCCTAAAGTAAAAGTAACTTCTTTCGACTCTCCGGCATCCAGTTCGATTTTGTTAAAACCTTTCAGTTCTTTAACCGGGCGGGCATAGGCAGCCACTTCATCCCGAATATATAATTGAACAATTTCTTTTCCTTTTACATCTCCGGTATTGGTAACAGTAACCGATACTTTAACATCTCCACCTGGTTGTATTTCAGTTTTATCCAAATTGAGATTTGAATAGGTAAATGAAGTATAACTTAAACCATATCCGAATGGATATTGAGGTGTGTTGGGAGAATCTGTGTATCTCGACCAAAGGTTATCCATCTCATTACCACTTGGGCGACCGGTATTTTTGTAATTGTAATAGATAGGAATCTGACCAACACTGCGAGGGAAAGTCATTGGTAATTTACCTGAAGGATTAACTTTCCCAAATAAAACATCTGCCATTGCATTACCCGCTTCGGATCCGGCATGCCATGTTTCGAGAATGGCAGCGGCTTTTTCAGCCAATTCGGGAATAACCACCGGGCGACCTGTCATCAGAACAACTACAATATTCTTATTTACTTTGTAAATTTCATCAAAAAGTTCAACCTGTAATCCTGATAAAGTTATGTCAGTTTGGCTTCTTCCTTCACCTGATTGATAAGCATCTTCACCAATAGCCAATAATACAACATCGGATTTTTTAGCAGCTTTTACAGCTTCTTTAAAACCTGATCTGTCATCACTATTGAATGTAAGGATATTTGAAAATGTTCTTTCTCCGGTTACCAGATCACAACCTTTGGCATAATTTACTTTAATGTCATTACCACAAGCAGTGGTAACACCTTCTAATAAAGAAACTGCAGAGTTTGAAATGGCTTTTGCTCTCCAGTTTCCTAGAGGAGAATCTTTATCATCAGCCAATGGGCCAACAACTGCAATTGATTTAATATCCTTGTTTATTGGCAGAATATTGTTTTCATTCTTTAGAAGTACCATTGACTCACTCGCCACTTTGCGGGCAGCTTCTTTATTTTCGGCTGTTAACAATGAATTTTTCTCACGATCCTCATTACAATATTTATATGGATCGTCAAACAACCCCAGTCGATATTTAATTCGCAGAATTCTGCGAACAGCATCGTCAACATATCTCTCATCTACCTCGCCAGACTCAACCAACTCCTTTAGGTGACTTAAGTATGCATCTGCTTCCATATCCATATCAGAGCCTCCTTTAATGGCTCTTAAAGCAGCTTCTTTCAAATCTGCAGCTACTCCATGTTGAATCATCTCGCCAATGCTGTTCCAGTCTGATACTACAAAACCATCAAATTCCCACTGACCTTTAAGCAATGTTCGCTGTAAATAAGAACTGGCAGTAGCAGGTAAACCATCAATGGTGTTAAATGAATTCATAAAAGTAGCAACACCCGCATCACTTGCCGCTTTGAAAGGAGGTATAACCACATTGTGCAATGATTCTCCGCCAATTTCTACTGCATTGTAATCACGTCCCGATTCAGAGAAGGCATAACCTGCAAAATGCTTGGCACATGCAGCAATAGTATTTTCATTACTTAAATCGTCACCCTGAAAACCCTGAACTCTCGCTATGGCAAATGCAGAACCCAGATAAGTATCTTCTCCGGCTCCTTCCATAACTCTACCCCAGCGTGCATCGCGTCCAACATCTACCATGGGAGCAAAAGTCCATTGCAATCCGTTTGCGGCAGCTTCTTTAGCAGCAACACTGGCTGATAGCCTGGCTAATTCAGGATCCCATGATGCAGCTTCACCCAATGGTATTGGAAACATAGTCTGATGTCCGTGAACCACATCATAGCCAAAAATTAAAGGAATACCCAATCGACTATTTTCAACGACCAATTGTTGAGCCTTTCGGGTTGCTTCAGCACCCACAACATTCAGCATTGACCCTACACGTCCCTGCTTCAAATCGTCAAGTAATTGTTGAGATCCATCCGTTTTAGGTGCAGGTCCGGTCATTTCCCATTGACCTGTGCGTTGATTCATCTGTCCAATTTTTTCTTCCAATGTCATCTTTCCAAGAAGATCTTCGACAAAACGGTCTTCTTCAGAATCACCCCCTCCATTATTGGTACAAGCTGTTAATCCCAATGTCATCATTATTAATACTCCTAAAATATGTTTCATAATAGTGTGAATTTTACTCATTAAAAGTAAATAAAAAGGTTGCCATTAAAGAATGACAACCTCATTTTATATGGCTTCAGGATAATTGTTATCCTTGTTTTAGATTACAACTTTTACGCTTACAGCGCTACTTTTTTGCATCGGAATTACATTACCTTCAATCTTGTTTCCATCAACCCAGATGCCTTTTTCAACAGAATCATTATTTACCACTTCGATGTTATATAATGTTCCACGAAACTTACGATTTACAGTAAAGCCTTTCCAGTCAGAAGGAATACAAGGATCAACTATCAGACCGTTATAATCAGGTCGAACACCTAAAATATACTGACTGATAGTGTAGAAATTCCAAGCTGCCGTACCTGTCAACCATGAGTTTTTAGCCTCACCTGGTTTAAAGGCATCTTTACCGGCTATCATTTGTGAATATACATAAGGTTCGGTCTTGTGTAGATCACTGATATCTTCCAAATAAGCCGGACAGATCTTCTTGAAATAGTCCCAGGCTCTCTCAGCATTACCGTTCAATACCTCACCAATAATCACCCAAGGATTATTGTGACAGAAAATACCCGCATTTTCTTTGTAACCGGCAGGATATGATGAGATTTCACCATATTCAACCACATATTCAGAGAAAGGAGGGTTGTTAAGTACAATTCCGTATTCGCAATCAAGTCTTTCTTTAACCGAATCCAATGCTTTGGTACACATGCCTTCTTCTTTGCCGATTTCAGCCATTGTACACCAGCCTTGTGATTCAATAAAGATCTGACCTTCCTTATTCTCCTTGCTACCTACTTTTTTACCGTAGTAGTCGTAAGCACGAAGATACCAGTCGCCATCCCAACCATGCTGCTTAACTGCTTCAATCATTGCATCAACATGCTTTTGGGCGCGTGCAGCCTCCTCGGTTTTACCTAAAACATTGCACAACTCAATATAGTCGCGACCGTAAACCACAAACAAACCTGCAATCATTAAAGACTCAGCTTTAGAGCCTTCTGTTTTATTTTCAGTTGTCTGGAAAGATTCATTAGGATCGTTGGAGAAACAGTTCAGGTTCAGACAGTCATTCCAGTCGGCACGACCAATTAATGGTAATCCGTGAGGGCCTAAATTATTCACGACGTGATCGAATGAAATGGTCAGGTGATCGAACATTGTTTTCGCAACACTCATATCGTTGTCAAAAGGAACCATTTCATCCAGAATTGAGAAATCGCCCGTTTCTTTAATGTAACTTACAACACCCAGAATCAACCACATCGGATCATCGTTAAATCCGCCACCGATATCGTTGTTTCCTCGTTTAGTCAGCGGTTGATACTGGTGATAACAGCCTCCGTCAGGGAATTGAGTTGAAGCGATATCAATGATTCGTTCGCGCGCACGCTCCGGAATCTGATGCACAAAACCGATTAAATCCTGGTTTGAATCACGGAAACCCATTCCACGACCAATTCCACTTTCAAAGTAAGATGCAGAACGCGAGAAGTTAAAGGTAATCATACACTGATACTGGTTCCAGATGTTTACCATTCGGTCCAGTTTCTCATCACCAGAATCAACGGTATAAACATCCAACAATTCTTCCCAGTATGTTTTCAGTTCATCAAATGCAGCATCTACTTTTTCAGCAGTGTCGAATTTAGCCAAAGTGGCTTTTGCTTTTGTTTTGTTGATTATGCCTTTGCTTTCCCACTTTTCTTCCTGTGCATTTTCAACATATCCCAAGACAAAAACAAAGTCTTTGCTTTCGCCTGGTTTTAACTCAACTTCGATATAATGAGATGCCACAGGAGACCATCCGTGAGCAACGCTCATTCCAGGTTTGCCTTCCAGTACTTTTTGAGGTTCGTGGAATCCATTATATAATCCAAAGAATGTTTCACGATCGGTATCATAACCATCAATTTCGGTATTTACCGAATAGTAGGCATAGTGATCACGACGTTCTTTATATTCAGTTTTGTGGTAGATTGTTGAACCCTCAATCTCCACTTCACCTGTTGAGAAGTTACGCTGGAAATTTTCCATGTCGGTAGCAGCATTCCATAATGCCCACTCCATAAATGAAAATAACTTTAACTTTTTAGTTTCATTTGAAGTATTCGTTAAAGTCACTTTTTGAACTTCAGCCCATGTTTTCAGAGGAACAAAGAATAATACTTCAGCTGAAATGCCATCCTTCTCACCTTTTATTTTAGTGTAGTTCATCCCATGACGACACTCATAATTATCCAAAGGTGTTTTACAAGGTTTCCAACCTGGAGACCAAACTGAATTACCATCATTGATATAAAAATAACGACCGCCGTTATCCATTGGCACGTTATTATATCTGTATCTTGTTATACGACGGAATTTGGCATCCTTATAAAAAGAATATCCACCCGCAGTATTAGATATCAATGAAAAGAAATCCTCATTACCTAAGTAATTAATCCAAGGCCATGGAGTCTCAGGTGTGGTAATCACATACTCTTTTGCTACATCGTCAAAATATCCAAATTTCATAACTTTTTTATATAATCTATTCTTTTGTCTAAATACTTATAAAGTTTAATCTTTATCTCAATTCGTTAATTCGTCTGGCTTCTAACTCCCGGGTTATTTCATCCATCTTATCCTGATTTAAGGGATAGATTGTCATGATAATAGCAGCTAATAACGCAACTAAAGCAGGAATCCAGCTCATTAGCATTTTTATTCCAGGTATAGCTCCTTCAATGGTGGAAGAATCCATGCCGTCATAGCTAAATGCAGCCAATACAGCACCAATCAAAGCAGCAGCCAGTCCTCCGCCGAATTTCGTAACGAACGAGCCAGCTGAATATATTAAACCAGTTGCACGGCGCCCATTTTTGTACTCGGAATAATCAGCAGCATCACCCAGCATAGTAAAGAAAAGAGTTGGGAAGATTGCTGCTCCGAATTCGGATATAATACCTATTGAAAAAATTGCACTTATATCCTGTGGTCCGCAAAAAATGAAAAGTGCATTAACACCACCAGAGAAAAGCAAAGCATAAATAAACAAACGTCTTTTGCCAAATACTTTACTTAAAGGAGCTGTTACCATAGCACCAATGATGGAAGCTATCATAAGTCCTACCAGGTATGTGGCCGCCAGTAGTTGATTGTTTACATATGAAGTAAAATAATACATAACCATACCTTGTTTGGTAGAATTATAAATAGTCCATAGTAAACCAACGACCAAAAGAACCAACCAGGGCTTGTTTTTAATTAAATCCTGTAAATCTCTTAATAAATTCGTCTTTTGCTCTTTAGGAGGTGCTACCCTTTCCTTTGTACTGGCAAAAGTTATAAACATGAATAGTGCAAGAAATGCTGATAAAACATAAATGGAATAACTATAGCCTTTCTTCTGATTAATCAAACGAATTTTATCAGTTGTCAAGTCAGCTTCTCCCTCGGCAATAAAGGAATATTCTTTTTCGGCTTCCATCGCAAAGCTAATATAGGTAGCAGGTTTAGCAACGGAGTCATTAATGGCATTAGCCCACGATAAATTTGCTATTCCATCTTTTGTTTTAATATTGGCATTCGGAACATCCTGTGGTGAGGATACTACCACTTCATATTTTGTATCATTTAATTCTGTAATTTCAATTTTGGGATTAACATTTCCGAAATGAGCGACTAAATATAAAAGAGCTCCCTGTACTATCATGCCTCCGGCAAATGCTCCAACCATTCTGTATGAACCAATACTGGTTCTTTCCTTATTATCTCCAGTCATTACAGCCATTAATGCTCCGTACGGGATATTATTGGCAGTATAAATCAATGTGAATAAGATATAAGTAGTATAGGCATAAATTATTTTTCCAGTTGATCCCAGTTCCGGAGTTGTAAATAATAAAGATAATATAACGCCCAAGGGTATTGCAGTCCAAAGAATCCAGGGACGGAATTTTCCATATTTAGAGTTCGTAATATCTCCTATTACGCCCATACCGATATCACTAATTCCGTCACTTAAACGGGCAACCAATAGCAATAAACCGGCAGCTGCGGGTGTTAATCCAAATACATCTGTATAAAAGAATAATAAAAAAGTAGATACTCCTCGCCAGGCAATGTTTGCAGCTCCGTCACCTAAAGCGTATCCAATCTTTTCAAAAACCGAGATTTTATTTGATAGTTTGTTCATTACCTGATTTTAAACCAAAAAATTAAGTATTTCTTTTCTTGTTTTTTCATAAACTTCACGACTAAACATATATAGTCGGGCTGGCTTATGTGCTACACCTTTTTGCTTTTCATCCAGAGGGATTAAGTATTTCATTCGGGCTACCTTTTTTCTGAAGTTACGCTTATCAAATGTGGTGTCTAAAATTATTTCGTATACTTTTTGTAATTGCGTAAGGGTAAATTTTTCTGGTAGTAACTCAAAACCAATTGGTTCATGAATCAATTTATTACGCATCGCAATGAGTGCTTCTGAAAGTATCAGTTTATGATCAAAACCTAATTCAGTTATCTCATCAACCGGCATCCATCTAACATTTCTTCCTTTCCACTCTAAGGTAACTTTTTGAGTAGCCAGCAATGCGAAGAAACCAATTGAAACAATTCGGTTGTCCGGGTTTCTATCATTGAAGAGTAACCATTTTCTGTCATTCTCCTTTTTTAATCGATCAGGGGCTGCAAAGGTTTTAAATTGCTCAAGATAGATGTTCCGCAGTCCTGTCAGGTCATAAATAATTCGGTCAGCAGCTTCAACTATGGTCTCATCTTCATAAATATGATTTCCTGTAAGTGTTAAATCAGTAAAGTCAATCTCCCCATTATCCTTTATTAGTGTTCTATCTACAACAAGAACATTTAATTTTTCAAAGTCAAAACCAAAAATAACACAGTCAACTGATATGTAATTATTTAAAATTTTATTTGACATAGATTAATTTCGTTTTATCTATTTGGTATAAATTTAATCAATATTTGATAGTGTTGATAGTACACTTATTAAAGTGCAGCTAATATAGTAGATTATTTATTAGATTTCAAATTGCTAAATCGATATGTTAGCAATTCTGAAATTAGTTTTATACAAAACCAATCTTCATCAGTGTCAGATAGAATAAGGAATAAGCATATTTTAAAACTAATAGTTTAGAATCAATCTAAATGTAAATGTGCGCCTTATTATCAAGTGTTTAAATTCAAAATATTTGACTTTTTGCATTAGAACAATAATAATCGGTGTACATTTACAGAGATTTATGGAACAACTTGTTTTTAAACAAGAAAGCCCTTAACTTGTTAAAATAGCATTTCCGCCCTGAATCTAAAAGAATGTTAAACATTAAGGAAAAAATTCAGTAATCTGGATTAATTTTTAATTTTACCGACCTTAGAAAAAGTTGAAACAATTTATAGATAAGAAATTGCTTATTCATAACACTAAAAAATATAATTCAATATGAAAGTAACCGTTGTAGGAGCCGGTAATGTAGGTGCTACCTGTGCAGATGTTTTGGCATACAGAGAAATTGCCAACGAAGTTGTTTTGGTTGACATTAAAGAAGGTGTTGCCGAGGGAAAAGCTTTAGATATTTGGCAAAAAGCTCCAATTAACTTATATGACACCAGAACTGTAGGGGTTACCAATGATTATTCAAAAACTGCAGGATCTGATGTTGTTGTTATTACTTCAGGATTACCACGTAAGCCAGGTATGACTCGTGATGACTTGATTGAAACGAATGCCGGTATTGTAAAATCAGTTACTGAGCAAGTAGTAAAATATTCTCCTGAAGCCATTATTGTTATTGTATCCAACCCATTGGATGTTATGACATTTCAGGCTCATTTAACATCTAAATTTCCTCGAACAAAAGTTATGGGTATGGCTGGAGTTCTTGATACAGCTCGTTACAGAGCCTTTTTGGCTGAAGAGTTAAATGTATCTCCTAAAGATATTCAAGCTGTATTGATGGGAGGTCATGGTGATACAATGGTTCCACTTCCTCGCTATACTACTGTAGGAGGTATACCTGTAACTGAATTGATTGATGCTGAGAAGCTGGATGCCATCATTGAACGTACTAAATTTGGTGGTGGTGAATTAGTTAAATTGATGGGTACATCTGCATGGTATGCTCCGGGTTCGGCAGCTGCTCAAATGGTGGAAGCAATCATTAAAGATCAAAAAAGAGTATTTCCGGTTTGTATTAAATTAGATGGAGAATACGGAATTGATGATTGTTACCTTGGAGTACCGGTTGTTTTAGGTAAAAACGGTGTTGAAAAGGTATTGGAATTAAAACTTAATGATGATGAAAAAGAATTGCTTCAGGAAAGTCGTAAACATGTTCGTGAAGTCATGGAAGTTCTTGAACGATTAGGTAAATAATTTTTATTACATATTTTTTTAAACCCATCCTCATCAGGATGGGTTTTTTATTGTTCGAAAATGAACATGAATTTGTTTAAAATCGTTCATTTTTACTCCTTCTATCTTCTTTGTTTGATCTTGTAAATGGCAATTAATGAATGTGTTAATGTGAGTGGCACAAAGTCTGTTATTAGTTTTGTAACAAAATTAAATGGAGGATATAGTCATGAAAACTGAAATTAACCACACCCAAAGACACTCAACAGCCAACTACATTTTTTTCGGCATTACATTGAGTATTTTTACATTGAGTATTTATTTCTCATTGGTACAAAATAATTTAGATTTTTACACTAACGCCAGTGTAACTTCTATATTGAATCGTCAGGCAACTACAGCATCAACAGTAACTGTTAATGAATTAAGTCCGATTGACTTAAAACAATATTTTGAAGAAGTAATTGAAGAACCTATGGTAATTGATAACTGGATGAGTGATGCATCCTGGATTTCAACTACAACAACAATTGCTTATATCAATTCTGATTTTGTGGAAGAAACATTGCCCGTTCAGGATTGGATGGTTTTATCTGAAACATGGAATTTTCCAATTGAACAGGAGTTTGCAGAAGCTTCAATTCCTCTAGAGAGTTGGATGTTAAATACTTCAGATTGGAGTTTAATAAATTCTACATATTTTGATGAATCAGCAATAGTTGAAGCATCTATTCCTTTAGAAAGCTGGATGCTAAGCACAGATAGTTGGTTAACAACTTTTAATGAGGAATATGTTGAGGTTGCAATTCCTCTTGAAGACTGGATGTTATCCACTTCATCATGGCAAATTGTAGAGGTTTTAAATTCGAATTACGAAGAAAAAGATATCGCATTAGAGTCGTGGATGCTTAATATAAATAGCTGGGAGAACCTTAGTAATTCTTATGCCAACCAATAATATTATTGACTATATCCTGATTTGAAAGCGAAGATGTTTCTTCGCTTTTTTTGTTTTCTTATTGCAGATAATAATGCAATAAGAGCTATTGTTTCAAATGATTTGGATCATGAGTTCATAAACTCATAAAGTGTCAAATTTAATTAATGTGTTTTTTTAAAATATTTATTAAAAATTGGCGTAATAAATTTTAAAAAGATTCGTTGTCAAATACGCAACCCTTTTTAATTAAATCACGTAAAGTCTATTTGTTAATATTTGTAAAATATAATTGCAAAAATTTAATTTTTTTATTGATTTTTCTTCAACCTTTACTTATTTTGCATTAAGGGTGGGTGGTATAAGAAAGTTAAAAACCATTTTATATTTTTGCACGCCGGATTTACAGCCTAAGAAATTATAAAGGACTTATAGAATAGAGTTATAACACCTTGAATTGAATAATGAAGAAGGGTTTAAGCATCATATTATTTTTATTTAGCTTAATAAGCTTCTTTTCGTGTGAGCGGGAATTTGACTTTCGCGGAGGTTCAGATGGATTGTATTTTTCTAGGGATACGGTTACGTTTGATACTATCTTTACTTCAATAGGTTCCACAACTAAAAATTTTAAAATCTATAATCCCTACAATGAAGATCTGACGATTTCAAATATTTCTTTAGCTGGCGGTGAAGAAAGTAATTTCAGAATAAACATAAACGGATACTCAGATCATAACATAGATGAGGTTGCTCTAAGGGCCAGAGATAGTCTTTATATATTTGTTGATGTAACCGTTGACCCATCAGATGAAAATGAGCCTTTTATCGTTGATGATTCCATACGAATAGTCACAAGCCAAAAAATTCAATATGTGAAGTTGATTGCATATGGTCAGAATATTGAAGTATTTACGCAAAAGTGGCTTGGAACCCAGCATTTAACAAAGGATAAGCCCTATTTAATTTATGATTTTGTGGTTGTTGATTCCGCTGAAACAGTTACTATTGATCCGGGAGCGAAATTGTATTTTTATAAGGATGCCAGCCTTCTTGTATTGGGTACACTCAATGTAGAAGGAACTAAAGAGGAACCTGTATTGTTTTCAGGCCACAGGTTAGAAGAATGGTACTCAGATGTGCCGGGTCAGTGGGGGTATATTCATCTATTACCCGGGTCAGGGCAGAGTTCGTTTAATAATGCGATAATTCGAAATGGTTTAATGGGTATTCTGGTTGATTCTGTTGGCGAGTCCGAGAGTCCTGTTGAAATACATAATACAAAGATTGAACACATTAGTACATTTGGACTTTTGGCTGAATCTTCTGTAATTAACATGAGTAACAGTGTGATAGGGAACTGTGGAAATAGTTCTGTTGCACTTACAGTAGGAGGTGAATATGAATTCTCTCATTGTACCTTTGCTACAACCGATTATCCGTATGGTAGAAACGGTAAATGTGTTTTTCTCAACAATTATTATAAGGATGATAATGGGAATGTTCAAATTATTCCACTGAAGAAAGCTAATTTTAATAACTGTATAATCTATGGTTCAGATTCAGTAGAGCTGGGTACTGATTTTGAATATACAGAAGAGGAAATCCCTGAAGCTGATGTGAAATACAAATTTGATCATACCCTTCTTAAGCTTAATGCGAGCTATGATATATCAAACAAGAATTTCTTTGATAATATAATTACAGACAAAGAACCCAATTTTGTTGATGCAAAAACATATAATTATCAATTGGATACCCTCTCTCCAGCCAAAGATTTTGGAAGAGAGGCGATTGCTAAACAGTTTCCTCTGGACTTATTAAATATGAGTCGTTTAGAAGATGGCGGGCCTGATTTAGGTGCTTATGAACGTCAGGAACGAAAGGAAGAATGATCAGGCTTCTTTTTATATTATTACTTTTTTCAATTCATCTTACTGGTCAGACTATTTCTCCTGAACAATATTCTATCATGTTTTATAATGTTGAAAATCTCTTTGATTGTGAAGATGATTCATTGACTTTGGATGATGAATTCACATTTGAGGGAGATTATCATTGGAGTTATAACCGATACAAACAAAAGCTTAATCAAATTAGTAAGGTAATTCTGAATGTAAATCAATGGAATTATCCATCCATTATTGGTTTATGTGAAATTGAAAATGCTAAAGTACTTAATCAGTTAATTTATGAGACGGGGCTGAATAATCTGAATTTCAAATTCATTCATTATAATTCGCCTGATCGTAGAGGAATAGACGTGGCATTGCTATACAGTCAAAGTAAATTTACTGTTCTTTCTTCCCATCCAATAAATCTCACTGATCCAACATCGAATTTTTACACTCGCGATGCTTTATATGTTAAAGGGGTTGCACTGTCGAGAGATACATTACATTTAATCGTTAATCACTGGCCTTCAAAACGGGGAGGAGAAACTGCCTCGGCAGGCAAACGAATAAGAGTTGCCGGCATTATCAAGTCAGTAACAGACTCTATTCAACTATTAGAAAAGGATGCAAATATCATTTTGATGGGTGATTTTAATGATGAATTAGATAGTGAGGCTATTCAATTACTGCTTAAAGAAGGAGGATTTCATTCGTTGGTTGATCAAAATAAAATTCTGCTTCATAATATAGGTGGCTCTCATAAATTTCAGGGACAATGGTCACTCATTGATCATATATTAATTTCATCACATTTAAAACAAAATGATAGCGTAGTATTATCTCATAAAATTGGCTATATGGATTGGCAATTGGAGGAGGATAAGAGCTATAGTGGACTTAAGCCTAAACGAACCTACTCTGGTCCTCGGTACATTGGGGGAGTTAGTGATCATCTTCCTGTGATTCTTACCATTCAGTATAAAAAAAGGTAGGGGAACAAAGTTCCCCTATAACCCTTAAAAACTAACCCTAAAACAAGTGGACAAGGCCAACCTGTTTATCTTAAAATCTTTTTTCTGAATTCGTATAGTAACAAATATAAACATTAGTTTTTAAGAGCTCTCAATCTTTAATGATTATTTTCTTTAATTGTTAATCTGTCTATACCATTCAAACAAACTCACACTTGCGGCATGAGAAACATTCATAGATTTTATTTTTCCGGGCATGGGAATGTACCTTGTTGAGTGACATATCTCTAGTACCTCTTTACTGATGCCATATTTTTCATTGCCAAGTACAAATGCTACTTTTTTAGGGAGTTGATCAAAAATGCTTGTGGCATTTTCTGCGGTTTCAATTCCTACAATTGAATATTCTGAGGGAATATAAGATAATAATTGGGGAGTTTCGGTGTAGACAACTTCGATATGCTGTAAGGCAGCACCGGCAGTTTTTTTAATTTTGCTTTGTCTTAGATGGAAACCATTTAGTACAATTACTTTGGAAATACCCAGATTTGCTCCCAATCGGATAAGACTGCCAATATTTGAAGGAGTAGCAAATGAATCTGCAATAAGTATGGGTTTCATATTCTCAGGCAAGCCCGGCACATGATGATCTGAGAAAAAGTACTTTGAATGAGTTTCCATTGTTGCTATTTTACTGGCTTTAATCCCATTTCTTTTCCTTTTTTTAGCATTAATGCGTAAGCCTCTTCGTGATTGTTCTCAATTTCACCATCCAGAATCGCATCTTTTATTATGGCTTTTAAATCTCCAATGGCTTTACAAGGTGATATGCCAAAAGTTTCCATGATTTCTTCGCCGGTAACAGGAGGTTGAAAATTACGAACCCTGTCTTTTTCTTCAATTTCTTTTAACTTTCGACGAACGACTTTAAAATTGCGCATGTAGCGTTTTACCTTTTCTTCATTTTTAGAAGTGATATCTGCCTCGCATAATGTCATTAACTCATCAATGTCATCTCCTGCTTCGAATAACAAACGTCTGACAGCCGAATCTGACACAATGTCTTCACTCAGGATGATCGGGCGCATATGTAAATCAACCATTTTCTGAACAAACTTCATTTTTTCGTTCAAAGGCAATTTCATTCTTTTAAAGATCCTTGGAATCATCTTACTTCCAAGAAAGTTGTGATTGTGAAAGGTCCATCCCAGATTTTTGTCATATCGTTTAGTTATAGGTTTGGCAATGTCATGCAAAATAGCAGACCATCTCAACCACAAATTGTCAGTTGTAGGAACAATACGATCTAATACTTCCAGTGTGTGATAAAAATTATCTTTATGGGCCCTTCCTTCTACTTTGTCAACTCCTTTCATTGCCTGAAGTTCAGGGAATATGATAGCTAATAAACCAGATATCTCAAGCAGTTTAAAGCCGATTGAGGGTTTATCCGACATAACTATCTTATTCAGCTCATCAGCGATGCGTTCGCCCGAAATAATTTCTATCCGGTCTTTATTGTTCTTGATTCCTTCAAAAGTAGCATCTTCTATTCGAAACTTAAGTTGTGTGGCAAAACGGATGGCACGCATCATTCGTAAGGGATCATCAGAGAAGGTTATGTCAGGATCCTGAGGGGTACGGATAATTCCATTTTTCATATCGTTCATCCCGTCAAACGGATCTAATAAATCTCCGTATGAGTCTTTATTCAGGCTTAATGCCAGGGCATTAATTGAGAAATCCCTGCGGTTTTGATCATCTTCCAATGTGCCATTCTCTACAATGGGCTTCCTCGAATGCCTTTGATACGATTCTTTGCGGGCTCCAACAAATTCAACTTCCAGATCCCTGTACTTAAGCATGGCGGTTCCAAAATTTTTGAATACCGATAAGCGTAGCCCACCTAATCGCCTGGCAACTTTTTCTGCTAATTCTATTCCGCTGCCAACTACAACAACATCAATATCTTTTGATGGGCGGTTTAAATAAATATCGCGTACAAAGCCACCGATCACGTATGACCGAAGTCCCATCTCATCACTTATATCTCTAATTGTATGAAAAACCGGGTTATTTAACAGTTTTTCAATTTTATTTCTGCCATTTTCTGTCATATCGCTGACAAAATTACAACTTTTTATGGCATATTGACGTTATATTAGAGAATCAGAATTTGGCACAATACTTGATATTGAAATATCGACATTTATAGATATCTTAATTTTTAAATTTAATAATATGCTAGAGAAATTGACAAACGACACTTTTAAAACTAAAGTGTTCAATTATACAGAGAATAAGGAATGGAAATTTGAAGGTGAAGTACCTTGTTTAATTGATTTTTATGCTGATTGGTGTGGGCCTTGTAAAGTGGTAGCTCCAATTTTGGAAGAACTGGCAGCGGAATACGATGGTAAACTAAACGTTTACAAAGTTGATACAGAAGCTGAACGTGAGTTAGCTGGTGCTTTTGGAATTCAAAGTATTCCTTCACTTCTATTTGTGCCTAAAGAAGGTCAGCCTCAAATGGCCATGGGTGCTTTACCAAAAGATACCTTTGAGCGAGCGATCAAAGAAGTTTTGAAAGTGGAAAAATAATCAGTAACCACAAATATTTAAGTCAGATGCGAAAATTTAAGTATCCATTAATTATTGGTATTCTATTAATATCGGCTGTTACTTATGCGTTAACATCACAAGAAAGTAGCATTGAAATAGAAACCACAACAGCAAGTGCCTCGGATGATGCTGGAGGAGTAATACATTTAAACGCACAATCGTTTAAACAGTATGTGTTTGATTACGAAAAAAATCAAACATGGAAATATGAAGGGAAAGTACCTGCTATTTTGGATTTCTATGCTGATTGGTGTGGACCTTGCAAAATGTTGTCGCCTGTTTTACAGGAGCTTCAGAAAGAGTATGATGGAAAGATTCAGGTTTACAAGATAAACACCGATAAGGAACGAGAATTGGCATCTACTTTTGGTATCAGAAGTTTACCCACAATCGTATTTGTTCCTCTTGAAGGAGATCCACAGGCAGCCATGGGATTTCGTCCGAAGACTGATATGGAAACCATGATCAAGGAAATTCTTAAAGTTGAGAAATAATTAATTCAAATAAGTCTCAAGAAAAGCCGGAGAATTAGTTCTTCGGCTTTTTTATTTCAGTATTCTTCATTTAGAAGTCAATATCTTTAGTAGGAATAAATTGAATATTAATATTTGTTAATTGTAAATGGTGTTGTACATTTGCACCGATTTTATACAATGGGGTGCCTTAATATTACGGGCTGAGATCATACCCTTCGAACCTGGCCGGGTAATGCCGACAAGGAAAGAGTTATCTCCTTTTGATCCTCATTGCGGTATTTGTTGTAAACTTAAACTGCTTTTAGATGAAAAATGTATTTTTAGTATTGATTGCAATACTTTTGTCTTCCGGCGCTTTTGCGCAAAATCAAATTAAGGGTAAAGTATTAGATGAAAACGGTAAACCACTGATTGGTGTTAATGTGCTTGAAAAGCATAGTTATCATGGAACAATTAGTAATGCTAATGGAGAATTCATTATTAATATTTTACCATCCGGAGATCAAACTCTGGTATTCTCTTTTATTGGATATGATACGAAGGAGCAAATAGCAAGTTCAAACATGCAGGTGGTTCTAGAGCCTAATGTGGTTGTTACAAGCGAAGTTGTTGTGTCGGCAATTAGAGCCGGAAAAAATGATCCGGTGGCTTATTCTGAAATATCAAAAGAGGAATTGCAGAAAACAAATTACGGACAGGATTTACCGTTTTTACTCGATCAGATGCCAAGTGTTGTAACGAATTCTGATGCAGGCGCAGGTGTGGGTTATACCAATCTAAGAATCAGAGGAACAGATATGACCCGTATTAATGTTACAGTTAATGGTATTCCTTTAAACGATGCTGAATCTCAAGGCGTTTTTTGGGTCAATATGCCTGATTTTGCGGCTTCAGTTGATAAAATACAGGTTCAGAGGGGTATTGGTGCCAGTACTAACGGGGCAGCTTCATTTGGAGCATCAATAAATTTAAACACCCTGAACTCAGCAACAAAAGCAGGTGCTCTTATAGATAACAGTTATGGATCGTTTGGAACTATTAAAAACTCTATTGCGGTATCTACCGGATTACTTCAAAATAATTTAGCATTTGATGTTAGGTTGAGTCGAATTAAATCCGATGGCTTTATTGATCGTGGTGCTTCAGACTTAAAATCTTATTATTTTTCAGGAGGCTATTATGGTGAGAAATCAACTATCAAGTTTATCAATTTTTCAGGTACAGAGGAAACCTATCAGGCTTGGAATGGAGTTCCTAAAGTAAAGCTTGAGAATGATCAGGCAGGAATTGAAAAATTAATATCTCATGATGGCTGGACTGACAAAGAGGCAGAGAATTTATATAATTCAAATGCCAGAACCTTTAATCGCTATCTTTACAATAATCAAACTGATAATTATCAGCAAGATCACTACCAATTGCACTTTACACATGAAGTAAATAAGCTATTTAATTTAACAGCTGCCTTACATTATACATATGGTAGAGGTTATTATGATTCCTTTAAATACGATAGAAAATTTAGTGATTACAATGTAGGTTTTGACTACATTGTTTTGCAGCCTAATGATACCATAAGAAGATCAGACCTGATACAACAAAAGTGGCTCGACAATCACTTTTACGGAGCTACTTTCGCAGCCAACTATCAGAATGATAATATGCATCTTTTAGTTGGTGGGGGTTATAATGAATACGATGGTGATCATTATGGCAAAGTTACTTGGTGGGAAACCAATAACGGAATTCCTGAAAATCATGAGTGGTATAGAAACAATGGTTTGAAAAAAGATTTTAATATATATGCAAAACTAAATTACAACCTAACTGAAGCGTTAAGTTTGTATGGTGATCTTCAATATCGAAATGTTAGGTTTAATATGAGTGGTATACATGACGATTTTGCCGATTTGACTCAGTCTTATAATTTCAACTTTGTAAATCCTAAATTTGGTATTAACTATCAACTAAATGATTTTCACAGATTTTTTGGTTCTTTCGCTACCACCAGACGAGAACCAACAAGGAGTGATTTAAGGGATGCACCTGTTGATAAGAAACCTGATCCTGAGCAGTTGATTGATTTTGAATTGGGATATTCTTTCACCAGCAATAAGGCCTTTTTTAATTTAAATGGCTATTACATGGATTACAAAGATCAATTGGTTTTAACGGGTCAGATTAATGATGTAGGTGCACCCATTATGGAAAATGTGCCGGATAGTTATCGTGCTGGTGTGGAGTTAAGTGGAGGTGTCTTAATCTTTTCAAACTTTAACTGGACTGGAAATGTGAGTCTATCAACAAATAAAATAAAAAACTTTACCGAATACGTTGATAATTGGGATACTTGGGGGCAGGAAATAAAAGATCTGGGAAAAACAGATATTGCATTTTCGCCTGAAGTAACAGTTGCTAGTCAATTTAATTATATGCCTGTAAAAGGACTTACTATTTCTTTAATTAGTAAATATGTCAGCGATCAGTATATCGACAATACATCCAATGAAGATCGTAAGCTTGATGCTTGGTTTGTAAACGACCTTTTATTCAACTATGATTTTATCATTAACCGTGTAGGTGATATTACTTTTGGCTTTAAAGTAAATAATGTATTCAATGAAAAGTATGAATCTAATGCCTGGGTATACCGATACTATTATGGAGGTGAGCATAATGTTTTAGATGGCTATTATCCTCAAGCTGGAACCAACTATATGGCTCGTCTGACTTTAAGTTTTTAAGATGGACAGAGTTTTCTACAATTTTAGAATAATTTTAATCGCGGGTTTTGGCCTGCGATTTTTATTTTAAGTATCCGAATGTAACGTTTTATTATATTATTAATTCGATAAAATGCAGACTTAGAGATGCGGATTGTCATATTTTGAATATTTGCCGATACCTACTTTTGTGTGCTTTCAAATGCTTCATAACAATTAAATGTAGTACCACTAGTAGATTGGGAATGAATAGATATGACGAAGAATATAAAATGTACGTCAATATATTGCACGAAGAGTTAATGCCGGCAATGGGATGTACCGAGCCTATTGCTATTGCTTATGCTGCAGCTATGGCCAGAAAGGTTCTGGGACAACTCCCGGATCGTGTTGTTATTGAGGCGAGTGATAATATCATTAAAAATGTAAAAAGTGTGGTGGTTCCTAATACAGGAAACCTCAAAGGGATAAAAGCCGCAGCAATAGCTGGTATTATTGCCGGAGAAGCAGACAAAGTATTGGAAGTCATCTCAAAGGTTAGTGATAGTGAAAAACAGCAGATAAAGGAGTATCTCTCTTCAAACGATATTACGGTAAATGCTTCAAAAAGTGGAAAAATATTCGACATAGTTGTTAATGTTTACTGCGAAGATTCTTCTGCTTCTGTTCAGATATCACATTTCCATACGAACATTGTACGTATAATAAGAAATAACGAAGTTATTCAGTATGACAGTATCTGTGATGAAGTGAATATGACTGTTAATACCGATCGTTCAAAAATGAGTGTAGAAGGTATTCTTATGTTTGTTGAATCAGTTAATCCGGATGATGTAAGTAAAGTATTAGATCGTCAGATCAATATGAATTATGCAATTGCACAGGAAGGTATTAAAAATAATTGGGGAGCCAATGTTGGTAAAGTTCTTTTAAATGGCTGGGGTAAAGGTATTAAGAACAGAGCAAGAGCGCTTGCTGCTGCCGGATCTGATGCTCGTATGAGTGGCTGCGAACTACCTGTTATGATTGTTTCGGGTAGTGGAAATCAGGGGATGACAGCTTCTGTGCCTGTGATTGAATATGCCAAAGAACTGAAAGTTAGTCAGGATGCATTATATCGAGCATTACTGGTTTCTAATTTGGTTACTATTCATCAAAAAACCGGAATAGGCAGACTTTCTGCCTATTGTGGAGCTGTATCAGCCGGTATAGGTGCTGGTGCCGGAATAGCATGGTTGCAAGGGGGTAGATATAAAGAAGTGGCTCATACGATTGTTAACGGATTGGCAATTGTATCCGGTATTGTGTGTGATGGTGCAAAACCATCCTGTGCAGGCAAGATAGCCTCTGCTGTAGAAGCTGGTATTTTAGGCTATGAAATGTATAAGAACGGACACCAGTTTTATGGTGGAGATGGTATTGTTGTAAAAGGTGTAGAGAATACCATTAAAAACGTTGGGCGATTAGGTAGCATTGGTATGCGTGAAACGGATCAGGAGATTATAAAAATGATGCTTGAAAACTAGCATTTGAAGTTTGAATTTAGAGGATATCCCGAAAAGCACCCCCTTATTTTATGCTTTAAAACAGATGTTTTAGGTGCAGATATCTCAGAAAGTTGATAATTTTCATGATTTATATGAAAATAAGTGTCGTAATTTGGTGCATGAATTAAAATTTAACAACTACTTTTTTTAGAGATGATAATAGGTATTCCGAAAGAAATTAAACCCGCTGAAAACCGTGTGGGAATGACTCCATCGGGAGTGTTGGAGCTTGTTAAAGCTGGTCATACTGTGTATGTGCAATCAACTGCTGGTATGGGTACTGATTTTTATGATGAGGACTATGCGAATGCTGGTGCACAAATTCTTCCGACTATTGAAGAGGTATATGCTATTGCCGAAATGATTATTAAGGTAAAAGAGCCTATTGAGCCGGAATACAAATTGATTAAAGAGAATCAATTACTATTTACTTACTTCCATTTTGCATCTTGCGAGGCTTTAACTAAGGCCATGATTGAGCAAAAGGCTATTTGTTTAAGTTATGAGACTGTAGAAACTCCAGATCGCAGACTTCCTTTGTTAATTCCAATGTCTGAGGTGGCAGGAAGAATGGCTACTCAGGAAGGTGCAAAATATTTGGAGCGCACTTACAGAGGTCGAGGGATCTTAATGGGTGGAGTTCCTGGAGTACCTCCTGCACGTGTTTTGGTAATCGGAGGTGGTGTTGTGGGTACTCAGGCTGCTAAAATTGCAGCAGGTATGGGTGCTGATGTAACCATTATGGATTTGAATCTTGAGCGTTTGCGTTATCTTGATGATACAATGCCAGCCAATGTTCATACGCAAGTTGGTAATGAAATGCGCATTCGTGAAGCAGTTAAAGAAAACGATCTTATTATCGGAGCTGTTTTAATTCCTGGTGCTAAAGCACCAAAATTAATTACCCGCGATATGTTACCAACAATGCGTCAGGGTACTGTTTTGGTTGATGTTGCTATCGATCAGGGAGGATGTTTTGAGACATCAAAACCAACAACTCATGATGATCCAACTTATATCATTGATGATGTAATTCACTATACTGTGGCTAATATGCCAGGTGCAGTTCCTTTTACATCTACATTGGCACTTACCAATGCTACTTTACCTTATGCTATGCAATTGGCAAATAAGGGATGGGTTAAGGCTTGTAAAGAAAATTCAGCCCTGAAACTAGGTTTGAATATTATTAAAGGAGATGTAGTTTATAAAGGTGTATCTGAAGCGTTTGATCTTCCATTGCGCTCTGTAGAAGAGGTTTTAGAGCAAGCTTAATAAATACTTTATCAGATAAAATTTAAGAGACCGTCCTTAAAGGCGGTCTTTTTTATTTGCCAAGGATGAATATAACCGACAACCAAAAGAATGGTATGCCTTCTATCCAGAAATTATAATAGTTTATTTTCCGATTGTTCGATTTTTCAACGAGTAATAAACTAATAACGGTAAAGAGTAAATGAATTATTTTGTTTTGTAATTCATTAGAATCTAGTATAATCAGAGTTCCAATTATTATGAAAATAAGTTGAGAAAGTCTAACTGCATTCTTCGAACCTATTATCTGGGGCAATGTTTTTAGATCTATAGAATCATTATGTAAATCTCTTAAATCAAAAGGTATTGTCAGTGCAATTACGAATAAAAATACAAGAATGCTCTGAATAATTAGTGCTGAGGTTGGTAACTCAGAATAAAAACCAAAAGGAATTATAAGAATTGCCCAACTTACCGAAATAGTAACAATTTTTAAACCGGGTAACCATCGTAGTCCAATATGGTTTTTGTTGGGTAAAAGGTAAAGAATTGACAAGGAGGATAGTACCAAAATAATTATCCATTGAATCTTGTTTAAAGAAAATAATTGAATCGATATATAAACTACAGCTAGAATGTTTAGGATAATTGCTGGGATGAGGTTTTTGTCCATCCATCTTTTACGATGATCTTCCATCTTCTCTGGATTAGTTCTGTTCCCAACCGTGTAAATGTAATTGTATGATAAAAATGTAAGACTAATATTTATAATAACTATTTCATAGTTAATTGCTATGTTGTTGATTACGAAAATAAATATCGTTATTGATCCAGCTGATAATGCCACCCAAAGATTAGAGTAGATTAGCGCATTAGAAATATTGGATAATAACTTGTAAATTATTTGAGATTGTTTATCCATTCATTTAACCAGCCTGACTAATTTTCTGGAGTGTAGTAGTAGCTTGAATTTTAAATTGATTGCCTTCAACCAGTATGATACCACTGTCCTTAAAATCTTTTAAAATTCGAATAAGACTCTCTTTAGATACACTTGATAAATCTGCCATATCCTGCCTGGAGAGTGTAGTATAAAAGATATTTGACTCATACACCTCATTAGAGAGATACAATAAGGTGTCAGCCACCCTGCCGGTCATTTTTTTATGAGAAAGATTAATTAACTGATTGTATAATGTTTGCATCAATTGATGATTGTGCCTGAGAATTGATTCAGCAAATTGATCATTTGAATGAAACACATTCGAAAAAGCATCTATACTAATCAAACATGTGTTTACATCAGTTATTGCAGAAGCTGAAAAGTGATTTCTGTAATCATCAAATATTCCCGGACTGATAATGAAATCACCTGGTTTTAAAACTTTGATAATTAAACTTTTACCTCCCAGGCCTTCAACATGCATTTTTACATAGCCTGATTTTATACAAACCAGGTTACTACATCTAGCTCCTTGCTTAATCAGTGTTTCTCCTTTTTTAAATTCAACTCTGCAGTGTGATTCCTTGAAAATGTTCAATTGCTCAGTGCTCATGGTATCAAAACCATAAAATTTGAGATTGCAGCTTGCACAATTATTGATAAGCAACTGGGCATTGTTCATATTGAGGCATTTAGATATTGATGTAGGTATATATGATTATAAAAATAATGATTACACAATAAATAACAAATATTAACAAAATAAGTTGAGTGTTTTATTCAAATTTTATTCTGATCAGAATATAGATCAAATATGAAGTAAGAAATTGGAATGCAGTAACTATTGCTTATAATCGTTCTAGATTAGATAATAAGGTAAAAATATTACCGAAATATGTAAGATGTAGAATATTAGGCGTTAAGATAGTTTGTATTGATATTTATCAATCACCACTTGCAATTATTCCATTGTTCTTTATTTGTTAAAAAACATTAAACTTGTTAAAACTGAAATTATTAAAGGAGGGTTAACATTTAAATCCAAAAAGTATGAAAGAGCTGAAAAAATTAATGTACCTGTTTATTGTGGTTTTAGCTGCTTTAACAATGAGTTGTACTAAAGAAGGTCCTGCTGGTGCTGACGGTGAAGATGGAGAAAACGGTATGGATGGTTCCAATGGTACTGCTGGCTGTGTTCAGTGTCATGTTAATAACGAAAATTTGGTACTAAAAGGAGCCATGTGGGAGCATTCTGGCCATGCAGAAGGTACTTCATGGGCGAGAGGAACAAGTTCCAGTTGTGCACAATGTCATTCATCTCAAGGTTTCCAGGAATATGTACTAACCGGAGCCGTAGAGAGTGCACCAACTATGCCACTACCTGCAAACTGTTACACATGTCATCAAATTCACGAGACATACACTTCAGAGGATTGGACACTTAGAAATCATACAGGTGTCGACTTTATTCAAGGAGGTCTTAATTATGAAGCTAATAATGCCAATGCAAATACTTGTATAACTTGTCACCAATCAAGACCGGTTGATACTATTGATCCAAGCTCATCTGACTTATATACTATTACATCTTATCGTTTTGGTCCTCATCACGGTCCACAGGGTAATATGATCGCTGGTGCCGGAATGTCAGGTGCAGTCGAACTTGGAAGTAATACGTATGTCAATTCAACTCATGCAACTTCTAGTGATTGTATTACTTGTCATATGGCAAAAGGTGATTTTGAAATTGGTGGACATACTAATCATGTAAGTACAGGTGAATGGGGTGATGATAAGGTAGTAAATAGTGCCGGATGTGTTGCCTGTCATGAGGATATGACTTCTGATGCACTTATGACTGATTATGTAGAGTCGGCTCGTAATAGTAATATGGTACTGTTAGAAGAATTGCATGACAAATTATTTGAACTAAAATATATTGATGCTTCAGGTTATGTTTTAGGTAACGATGGAGTAAACAGAGCTAGTAGTTCAAATCCACTTACCGTATCTCATGAAATAGCTGGTGCGATTTATAACTACAAATTTGTAGAAGAAGATCTTAGTATGATGATTCATAATCCTAAGTATGCCAGGATGTTGGTAAATGAATCATTAGCCGTTCTTCAGTAAAAATATCACTGATTTTCAGATGTCAATTATTAATTGACATCTGAATTTTAGGTAAAGTTATTCATATGAATATAATGAAAGCAATCAAGATATTTGGTGTGTTGTTTATCTTAGGTGTATTGAGCAGTTGTGAGTACAATTTCATTACACCAGATACAGGTGCACCTGTTGATCCAGATGAAACGGTAAGTTTTTCTGAACAGATAGAGCCAATTTGGTCTACTCAAGGTTGTACAAGTTGTCATCCAAGTACTGCAGGTCTGGATTTAAGAGTAGGTTATGCCTATCAGTCTTTACAATCAGAAAGCAGAATTAATACAGAAAATCCCACTGAAAGTTTAATCTTAACAATGCCCGGATCATCAGGAGTACATTCAGATAAAGACTATGTAAGTAATCAGCGGGAGTTGATAAAAGTGTGGATTCAACAAGGAGCACAAGATAACTAAAACCTGTACAGTATGAAGAAATATATATTAACATTGGTTTTAGCTCTACTTTCAAGTAGTGTTTTGTTTGCTCAGGAAGAAGCTGAAACAGAAAAGAAGATTGATAAACCGGTTCGTTCCCCATGGGAATCCGGAACTCTGATTAGTCATCAAACCAGTGTTACTCAGTATGCAAAAACATTGGAGATGGTAATAAGTCACCGTTTTGGTCCAATGGAAAACGGTATAAGTGATGTGTACGGAATTATGGCTCCCGGAGCAAATATTCGCCTCGGACTTAACTATACCATAATTGATAAACTAAGTGTTGGATTTGGTACCAATAGTCAAAAGAAATACCAGGATTTTCAAGCTAAGTATACTGTTTTTGAGCAGACTCGTGAAAATACCATACCTGTGAGTTTAACTCTTTATGGTAACGCTGCAATAAATGCTCAGCATGAATCAGTATTTGGCAAGAACTATGAGTTTTCTGACCGTATGTCCTATTTCTCAGAATTAATTGTTGGTCGTAAAGTAAATGATTGGCTATCATTACAGGCGAGTGTGAATTTTACTCATTTCAATGCAGTAGACAGTCTGATGGACCACGATAAAATGGGCATTGGTTTTGGAGGACGAATTAAATTCAGTCCTCAATCTTCACTTACTTTTGAAGGAGGAATTCCACTTCAGATTGAAAGTATGTCTGAACATACCGAATTCTACTATAACCACAAGATGCATTTTTCTGTAGGTTATGAGGTCTCAACCAGTACACATGCTTTTCAGATATTTATATCAAATGGAGTAGGCATATTACCTCAGGAATTATACATGTATAATGATACCGATTGGGACACTAAAAGTATTCGCTTCGGATTTAATATTACACGTTTGTGGAATTTTTAAAAGTTTGTCAAATTAAAAACAATACCATATGAAAAGAGCAAAGATTTTTACTGGAAGTTTGATAGTGTTGTTTGCCCTGTTGTTGATGTCTTTTGGGCAGGAAAAAAAGCCTTGGGATGTACCTGATAAATATAAGGCAATGAAAAACCCAAATGCTGCCGATGACGCTGATGCTTTAAAATTAGGTAAGATGACTTATGCAAAGCATTGTAAATCTTGTCATGGTAATTTTGGGCAAGGCGATGGACCAAAAGCAAGAAGTATTGACGCTGATTTAGGTGACTTTACAACAGCCGAGTTTAAAGCTTTGAAGGATGGAGTCATTTATTATATGTCAATCGTTGGCAGGGATGATATGCCAAATTTTGAAAAGAAAATTACAGATGAAGAAGAACGTTGGGCTGTAATAACGTATATCAAAAGTCTTAAAAAATAGGTGATATTACATACAAAATCTCTGCCCGCTTGAAGAGTCATACTTCTTGTTGGGCAGTTTTTATATAATCGATATTCTAAATCAATGAGTATGGCGAAAATATATAAAACCAGTTGTTTTCTTATTGTATTACTAACTCTTTGTATTTATGGTAATGCGCAGCAGAATCAACAATGTCTGAAATGTCATGGCCAGGTTTTTTATCAATACGATAATGAGTGGACAGGAAAAGTTGATAAACGTCCAATGAATCCATTCTATCACATCGATAGTGTGAAGATGCATATTTCGGTACATAAAGAATTTTCATGTACCGATTGTCACAGACCCGATTACGAGACATTTCCACATTCAGGAGAGTTGAGAATGGAAGAGAAATATGCTTGTATTGATTGCCATGGTGGAGACGATAACTTTGCGAAATACAATTTTGAAGGTATTGAGCAGGCATTTATGGAGAGTGTTCACTTCAAAGCCAATGATGATAAGTTCAATTGTTGGATGTGTCATGATCCACATGGATATCAACTGGCATTGCGTGGGCAGGAAAGTATAAAAGATGTGGTTTCACTAAGTAACCAAATGTGTCTCGACTGTCACACGAACAAGTTTAAGTTTGGGTTAATCAGTGATGAGATGCCGAAAGATATTGCAGAAACGCATAACTGGTTACCAAATCAACCTAATCATTTTGAAAATGTTCGTTGTATTGACTGCCATACTCAGGTTCAAAGTGATTTACTGGTGTCACATAAGATTTTACCAAAAGAAGAAGCTTTAAAGAATTGTGTGAAGTGTCATAGTGCCAATTCTGTATTGATGGAATCATTATATTCTCACAGAGTTAAAGAAAGTCGTGAGGAAAGTGGATTTATTAATGCAGCCATCCTTAATGAAGGTTATATGATTGGTGCTAATCGTAATCTGGCCTTGAATTATGTTAGTGTAATTCTTTTTGGGATGTTGTTGATAGGTTTGTTGATCCATTTTATTCTTCGTTTAACAATCAAAAACAAGAAGTGATATGAGCGAAAAGTTATTTTTATATCCAACGTGGTTAAGAGTTTGGCATGCACTAAATGCAATCTTCTTTTTGGTTCTTTTGATTACAGGTATCAGTATGCAATATTCCAATCCGAACTGGATTCTGGTTCCCTTTGATCTAGCTGTTGCAAGTCATAATGTTTCCGGAATTATAATCTTGATATCGTACTTGTTCTATCTCTTTTTCTTTTTTACAACCAGTAACAGGCGCCATTATAATATAGTATTTAAGGAATTAGGTAAGCGACTGGCCATGCAGATTAGATATTATGTTTTTGGAGTATTTAAAAATGAAGAAGCTCCTTATCCTACCTCCTGGAATATGAAGTTTAATCCATTGCAACAGATAACCTATGTTGGAGTGATGTTTGTACTTTATCCTGTATTAATTATAACAGGTATTGCTTTGTTATTTCCCGAATTAATTATTGATAACTTCTTTGGGATAGGCGGTACCTTATTAACGGCATTGTTACATGCATCAACAGGATTTCTTGTGAGTATGTTTTTGATTATTCATTTGTACTTTGCTACTATGGGTGCGACTTTTTTTGCTAACTTTAAAAGTATTATAACTGGATATCACGAAGTTCATTAATAAGATTTTATATGGAGAAAAATAAAAAGGGAACCATATGGATTTCCGGTATACTTATCACCCTGTTGCTTTTAGCAATGGGGTTCTTATTTGATTCTGTTTTAGGACAATTTACCTTGTTTAAACCATTGTGGCCACAGAATTTGTACTTCTTTCTGGTGCTCCTTATAATGGGTATGGCAATTGGTGTTATAACTGATAAATTATTCATTAAACAGTTGGCCTCTTTTGGCGCGTTATTACCATCTATGGTTTTGTCTCTGATTATCGGAGGGGTGTTAATTATTGATCCGCTTAGTAATAAATTAGCTTATTTCTCGTACCTGACTGGACTACCGGCTTTCTTTTTATTGATTTATGTTGTCCTGGTTTCTGGTATTTCAATGTCAATTGTTATTAAGAAATATCAAGGCTTAAATAAAATGATACCCATCTTTCCTTTGCTTGGATATCTTGTGTTTGTTATGGCAACTATAGCAGGACAAAATGATTACTATCATATGAAAATGGTGATAGGCAATGATCGCGCTATATTTGAAGGGAAAAATCATGATGGCCGAATACTGCGGACTCCTTTTGCTTTAAAGCTTCTTAATCTTGAATTACCTATCAAGGAATTGGAATTTGCTCTCAGAGAAAATAATCCGGAAGGTATGAATATATTAGAATCAGCACCTTTCTTACAATCAGGATCAGTAGCCTTGGGCAAAATGAAGGTTGATGTGGAAGCCTATTTACCAAAAGCAACCGGATCAGTTAATGGATTTGAAGCGAGGGATACTTCAATAAGTGTACAGGCTGCTCAAATTAAAATTTCAAATACCGATGGAATTTTAATAAACGAAGGATGGGTGAGTACTGGTAGTGCCGGAAATATGCCTTTATCATTGGACGTAGATGAAAGCCTGAAAGTGTCGCTGTTGTATAGTCAGAAACAGAGTTATATTGCCCAGATACGTGTTTTTGATACCGTTTCGAAATATGAAGATCATTCTTTAAGTCCTTCTCAGCATCATAGTTTTAAAGGGTGGAAAATTTCTGTAGATGGTTTTGATCCTCGTTTTGGTGAGGATTCTGCCATGGTGGAGATGGATTTGGTTTTCGACCGGTGGTTTGAGACTAAATACATTGGACTGGTCATTATGTTGTTAGGCTTATTGGGCTTGTTAAAACTGAAAAAATAGGTGAATAGTTTTATTAATTTTTACAACATTTTTAGAGAATTGTATTCCTCTAATTCGTGTTTTATGAACTATTAACCATTGAATTTCCAATAATGCTATTAACTTTTGGTTTTGCCTCATTCAAATTACTAACTTTGCAGGTCGTTATTTCATAAATCCAAAATCTGCATAACGATATTTAATTGCCGTGAGGCATCTTAAAAATTAAAAAATGTCAGTAGCAAAGGAACGCCCTAGAAGAGTAACCACACATGTATTGAGTGAGTTAAAAATGAAAGGGGAAAAGATAGCCATGTTAACAGCCTATGACTACTCTTTGGCCCATATAGTTGATCGTGCAGGAGTTGATGTTATATTGGTTGGTGATTCAGCCTCAAACGTAATGGCCGGATGGGAAACCACATTACCGATCACCCTGGATCAGATGATTTATCATGGTGCTTCTGTAGTAAGAGCAGTAGAACGTTCATTGGTCGTGGTTGACCTTCCTTTTGGAACTTATCAGGGAAACTCTAAAGAGGCCTTGACTTCTTCTATTCGAATTATGAAAGAAACGGCAGCTGATGCTGTTAAGATAGAAGGAGGAAGTGAGATTATTGAATCGGTGCAACGTATTTTATCTGCTGGTATACCAGTGATGGGACACCTGGGATTAACACCTCAATCTATTCATAAATTTGGTACTTACGCAGTTCGTGCCCGTCAGGAAGAGGAAGCCAATAAGCTAATTGAGGATGCTCACTTGTTGCAGGAAGCAGGTTGTTTTGCTATTGTATTGGAAAAAATTCCGGCTGATTTGGCAGGTCGTGTTGCCGAAGAGCTTCATATTCCTATCATAGGTATCGGTGCTGGTAATAAAGTAGATGGCCAGGTGTTGGTTTTACATGATATGTTGGGGATTAATCAGGAGTTCTCACCTCGTTTCTTAAGACGTTACCATAATTTGTATGCCGAAATTACAGGAGCTGTTGGTAATTACATTGATGATGTGAAGAGTGTTGATTTTCCAAATGAAAGAGAGCAATATTAATAAATTGATTGATGAGTAAACTCGATATTCTTTACGAAGATAACCATATCATTGCGGTTAATAAATCCGGATCTGATATTGTGCAGGGTGATAAAACCGGAGACCAGACGCTTAGTGACAAGGTTAAGGAGTATATCAAAAAGAAATACGATAAACCCGGGGATGTATTCCTGGGAGTAGTGCATCGTTTGGATCGTCCGGTGAGTGGAGTAGTTTTATTTGCCAGAACAACAAAGGCTTTAACTCGTCTGAATAAAATGTTTCAGGATAAGGAAGTTAAAAAGACCTATTGGGCCATTGTGGGTGAATTACCTGAGGTGGATGAAGCTGAATTACGACATTATATTCTGAAGAATTCAGAAAAAAATAAGTCTTATGCATTTCCAAAGATGCGGGCAGGTGCAAAAGAAGCTATTCTTAATTATCGATTGGTTTCAGGCCTGAAAAATTATTACCTGTTGGAGGTGGATCTTCAAACAGGTCGTCATCATCAGATTCGCTGCCAGTTGGCAAAGATTGGTTGCCCCATTAAAGGTGATCTGAAATATGGGTTCAGTCGTTCCAATAAGGATGGTGGTATCTCGTTACATGCACGCAGAATATCATTTATTCATCCGGTTAAAAAAGAGCCTGTAGAGATTATTGCCAAAACACCAGATGATGAGCCATTGTGGAAAGAATTTAAAAACGTAAACTAGCCTTACGGCTTTTTACGTTTTAATCCTTCTCCGGTAAACGACAGGGGTAATAAAGCTGCTGAACTGTCAATCTTATATACCTCTGTAGCTCCAATCAATAATGTATAAAATTCCTGCTTCATGCGTAACTCGGTTTCAAGTAATACCTGACGACACGAACCGCATGGAGCTATCGGATTTTTAATCACTCCGTCATCGTTCATGGCAATTACTGCAATACCAAGTACTGCAACATCAGGATAGCTTGAGTTTGCATAAAACATGGCAACTCGTTCGGCACATAAGCCAGAAGGGTAGGCTGCGTTTTCCTGGTTATTACCTTTAATAATTACTCCATTAGCCAATCTGATTGCTGCTCCAACGTTAAAACTTGAGTAAGGGGCATATGCTTTCAGGCAAGCTTCTTTGGCAGCTTCAACCAGTTCCTGATCGGCAACAGGTAGTTCTGATTGCGATTCGAAAACTGTTATGTGCGTGTTGATATTTATGTTTTTCATCTTGTGCAATTAGTATCTGATCTTAATTTGCAGTAAATGATCCATTTGTTTTTTGATCATCTAAAACAAAATTAGGAAAGGTTCAGAATTAGATTCATTCGGTTTGGGAAATTTTATGTTCTTCTTATACAAGTTTTATTTCATCTTTGCGTTTTCAAAATTACAATATTGTTTTTAAAGGCTAAACATTTGGTAGCAAAGCTAAATTTTTATCTTTGTCCGAAGCCAAGCCATGTAATTTAATTAAAGTTTAGCAAATGACTCGTATAGCGGTTTTATTATTAGCAGTTTTATCAATTAATTTCTTTTCAGTTCAAGCTCAGTCAAAACGAAAATACACTACTGCCGACTATATTGAGTTGTACAAGGATCTGGCTATAAAAGAAATGAAACGAACCCGGATACCAGCAAGTATTACCATGGCTCAAGGTATTCTTGAATCGGGTAATGGTAACAGTACACTGGCACGTAAATCAAACAATCATTTTGGTATTAAGTGTCATAGCGACTGGAATGGTCAGAAGGTATATCATGATGATGATCGCAGAAATGAATGTTTCAGAAAATACAAAACAGTTTATGAGTCATATATCGATCACTCTGATTTTTTAACCGGGAAACAGCGTTATGCTTCTTTATTTGAATTAAAAACAACTGATTATAAAGGTTGGGCAAAAGGATTGAAAAAAGCGGGTTATGCTACCGATCCGAAATATGCTCATCGTTTAATTAATATTATAGAGGAGAATAAATTGTATTTGCTTGATGAGGAGCAGGAGTGGACCAGAAGTGATGCCAAAAAATCTGTTTCCGGAAATGATAATTTTGTAATCAATCCATACAATACTCATGTTCCAGATTACAATAATGGAGTTAAATATATTCGTACAGAGGAAGGAGATACTTTTGAAGCTATTGCCACTGAATTTGGTTTAAGAGATTGGGAATTATATAAATACAACGATATTAAAAAAGGTGCAGATATCAGTAAATACCGCTATTTGTATATTCAATCGAAAAAAGGGAAAGCTAATCGCAGACACCAGATTCATACGGTTAAAGAGGGCGAGACTTTACACTATATTTCTCAAAAATACGGAGTAAAAATAAAAAGCCTGATGCGTTATAATGGATTGAATGAGAATGCTAAGTTGAAGGTAGGTGATAAACTGAATTTACGAAGCAAAAAGAAATAAAGAAAAAGCGGCATTAGCCGCTTTTTTATTTGATTCCCTTTATTTGTTCAGAGTCGAAACCTCTTAATAATTCCTGAGTAAGCATGCGTTTTTTACCGGCCAGCTGTATGTCGGTAATTAGTATGGCTTTGTCGTTTGTGCCGATGGCAATGAATGTTTTGTTATCACTTTCGATTGTACCCGGCTTTAATTGTAATTTATCTGAAATAATTGCATTAAAAATCTTGATGCTGATCAGCTTCCCGTTGTTCATCTCAAGTTCAGTCCAGGCAGTTGGATAGGGCGACAATCCTCTGATTTTATTTCTGATGGCTTCCGAGCTGTTGTTCCAGTCAATTTTACAATCTTCTTTGAAAATTTTAGGTGCTGGACGTAATTCACTTTCGTTGGAGAATTCGTTTTGAGGAACTGCTTTAACTTCATTTTTATGAATAGCATCCACTGTTTTTAAAATCACCTCAGCTCCCAGTACCATCATTTTATCGTGAACCGAACCGGCCGTGTCATCGTCAAGTATCGGCATCTCTTCCTGCATAATAATATTACCGGTATCAATCTCGTGTTGTAGGAAGAAAGTGGTAACTCCTGTTTTTTTATCTCCATTAATTACGGCCCAGTTGATAGGGGCAGCACCACGGTATTGTGGTAATAATGAACCATGTAGGTTGAGTGAACCCAAACGAGGCATATTCCAAACCACTTCAGGCAACATACGAAATGCAACAATAACTTGTAGATCAGCTTTTAGGTCACGAAGTTGATTTAAAAAGTCTTCATTTTTCAGTTTCTCAGGCTGTAAAACAGGTAATCCTACCTCCACTGCATATTCTTTTACCGGCGATTGTGTCAATTTCTGTCCGCGACCGGCAGGGCGATCCGGAGCAGTGATAACACCTACAACATTAAATTTATTTTCAACCAGTGCTTTCAGGCTTTCAACTGCAAAGTCGGGAGTGCCCATAAATACTATTCGTAAATTTCTATCTTCCATAACCAACTGTTATTCTTTTAATTCGCGATTACCTTTGTGATGAGGTGGAAAATAAGGGCAGTGTCTGCAGCCGTTTCCGCAGCAATATCCTCTTTCTGTCAGGTATTTGGCCGTCATTACCCGATAGCCTTTGGGATCCATGTAAAAATCAACACCTTCTTTTAAAGGCTGTGCCATATATGAGTCGTCTGTATACATTCTTTCTCTTTAGAATAAGTTGCGAAATTATCTAAACGAAAGCAATAAAAAAAGGCAGACTAAGAAAGGTGTTCATATCATTTGGCTTATTCTGATTTAAATAACATTCGAAAGGTATCCAATTAAAAAGCCGGAGTAGAATCCCCGGCTAGTTATTTATTTGTTACTGAATTGTTTCATAAACTGAAGTCGGAAATATCCAGCAGGATTAGTGAGTTTACTCTGACTAAGCATACCTTTGAACTGATCAATGCTATCAAATTCTTTTTTAGTCATCCAGCTTTCTATTTCACGATTATAGCGTTCAATGGTTTCAACTCCGTTTTTATAAAGCGAGCTGGCCAATTGAACAGTTGAGGCGCCAGCCAAAATCATCTTGATGATGGTTTTTGAATCATGAATGCCTGTTGTTGCTGAAAGGTCACATTTTACTTTATCCGAAGTGATGGCAATCCAGCGCAAAGGCATCACATATTCTTTCTCTTCACTAAAGATGTGTGTTGGTACTACTTCCAGATTATCTGTGTCAATATCCGGAGAGTAGAATCGGTTAAAAAGGACTAACCCGGAAATTCCTGTTTCAGATAACTTTTTAATCATGCCGCCAAGGTTGGAAAAATAATGGCTTATTTTTATGGCAACTGGTATTTTAACTTCTTTAAGTACCTCTTTAATGATGTCAAAGTATGTAGCTTCATAATCAGTCGACAATTGATCAATATCGTCTGGTGAGACCGAAATGTTTAATTCTAGTGCATCTGCTCCGGCATCTTCCAGTGATTTGGCAAAGTATGGCCAATTATGCGATGTAATACAATTGACACTGGCAATTACTGGAATTTTAGTTTCATGTTTTACATCGTTAATTAGTTTAAGATAGCCCGTCAGGGTGTCTTCCACATCGTAGTTCTCATAAAAATCCATGGTTTCAGGGTAGAGGTAATTTTCTGAGTGCATCTTACTCAGTTGTCTATCCATCTCGGTGATGATCTCTTCCTCGAATAATGATTTTAATACTACGGCACCCGCGCCTGCTGCCTCAGCTTTCTTAATGTCATCCAATGAATTGGTTAAACCTGAGCTGGCAACAATAATCGGACTTTTCAGGTGTAGACCCATGTAGGTTGTTGAAATGTCTGGCATTTGGTAGATTTTTTATTGATTAAGGGTTGAATTATCTATTTTTACTATCAATATCATTGATTTAGTGCACTTGTATATGTTAGAACAAATTAATAAATCCTATTGTTGTGTAGGCCTTATGTCAGGAACCTCGTTGGATGGTCTTGACATTGCTTTGTGTAATTTAAGCATTAATGACGGAAAATGGAGTTATTCATTCGTAAAAACTCAAACTGTTAAGTACTCCGAAGAATGGGAAAGACAATTAAGAAGAGCCTACTTTTCAAATGGATCTGAACTAATGCAGTTGCATCGCGATTATGGGAAGTGGTTAGGGCAGCAAGTCGCCTTTTTTCTTCAGGATGTGGAAGAAAAGGTTGATTTTATAGCATCACATGGGCATACAATCTATCATGAGCCCTGGAATCAAATGAATTTTCAACTGGGCGATGGAGGTATGATAGCTGCAGTTACAGGTATTACAACGATTAGTGATTTTCGGTCGTTGGATATATGTTTTAGAGGCCAGGGTGCTCCTTTGGTACCTGTTGGTGATCATTTATTATTTGATAGATATACGGCTTGTGTTAATCTGGGTGGGTTTGCTAATGTTTCGGTTTTAATGGATGAAAGGAGGATTGCCTGGGACATTTGTGCTGTTAATTTCATACTTAATAAACTGGCACAAAGAACCGGTAAAGAATTTGATGAGGACGGGCAATTAGGTAGAAAAGGACAAGTGATAGATTCGCTTTTGCAAAAATTAAATAACCTTGAATACTATCAATTAACAGCACCCAAGTCGTTGGGGCAGGAGTGGGTTGAAAAAGAATTATGGCCCGTGATCAACGAGTATGCGAATGATCCGGTTGAAAATATTGCACGAACTTATTATGAGCATGTTGCAACTATTTTCTCAAAAGACCTTAATGCTTTTCAAAAAGGTGAAGTGTTATTTACCGGAGGAGGTGTAAATAATGGCTATCTGATGGATTTATTTAAAGAAAAACTGAATCATCAACTAATTATACCTGATCAGAATCTGATTGATTACAAAGAAGCTTTGATTTTTGCTTTTTTAGGAGTATTGCGGTTTAGGGGTGAAAATAATTGTTGGTCTTCGGTTACCGGAGCTTCAAAAGATTCGTGTTCCGGTGTGATTCATAAAGTATAATAAGAACCGGTGGGTCCAACTGTGCTTATGTAACATTCATTCACCCATCTAACCCTTTAATAAACACATATTACTTGACCGCAAAATAAGTAATGGTACCCACCAGAACTATTCTATAAACACATTGTGGTTAAATATGTTTTTGTAATAACAAAAGAAAATGAAAAAAGGAGGTTTTAGCCTCCTTTTGTTCTATTTTTTATACTTGAAAAACTGGAGGTTGTGCCCCATTCTTTCCTGTTTTGTTTTCATGTAAAATTCGTTGTGCGGATTGGGGTTAACTTCAATGCCTACATTTTCTACTACTTTAAGACCGTATCCTTCCAATCCAATTCGTTTTATTGGGTTGTTTGACATCAGGCGCATTTTTCTAATACCCAATTCTCGTAAAATTTGTGCACCTACTCCGTAATCTCGTTCGTCAGCATCAAAGCCCAGTTCAGTGTTGGCGTCAACAGTGTCTAAGCCTTCTTCCTGCAGTTTGTAGGCTTTAATTTTATTCATTAAGCCAATACCGCGACCTTCCTGATTCATATACACAATTACACCTTTGCCTTCTTTGTTGATAGTTTCCATGGCTTTGTGCAATTGCTCTCCACATTCGCAACGTAGTGAACCGAAAATATCACCTGTGGCACATGATGAATGAACGCGTACCAGAATGGCTTCATCTTCTTCCCATGTACCTTTTATTAAGGCCATGTGCTCAAGTCCGTTTGATTTTTGTTTAAAAGGTATAAATCTGAAATCGCCATGCGTTGTTGGAAGATTTACTTCAACACCTTTAACAATCAGGCTTTCGTTCTTCAAACGATAGGCAATCAAATCTTGTATGGTAACAATCTTAAGATTGAATTTCTTTGCAATTTCAATTAGTTGTGGAAGACGAGCCATCGTACCGTCTTCATTCAGAATCTCCACTAATACAGCTGCGGGATTTAATCCGGCCAGTCGGGTTAAGTCAACTCCGGCTTCGGTATGCCCTGCTCTGCGTAAAACTCCTCTGCTTTTTGCTTTTAAAGGGAAAATATGACCAGGACGTCCTAATTCTTCGGGTTCTGTTTTAGGATCAGCCAAAGCTACAATGGTTTTGGCACGATCGGATGCTGAGATGCCTGTTGTACATCCATGACCCAACAAATCAACTGAAACAGTAAATGGAGTGGCATGACTCGAGGTATTTTTGCCAACCATTAGCTCCAGGTCTAATTCTTCGCAACGTTCTTCTGTTAGAGGAGTACAGATTAAACCTCTACCATGAGTTGCCATAAAATTAACTTTCTCCGGAGTAATCAGTTCTGCTGCAGCAATAAAATCGCCTTCGTTCTCACGATCTTCATCATCAACAACAATAATTAATTCACCATTTTTGATTGCTTGAATAGCTTCCTCAATGGTGTTAAGTTTAAATTCCTGAGCTTCTGGCATTTGATTTTGTTTTATCGGAGTATTCCGTTTTCAGACTGCAAAATTAGTTAAAATATTGGCATCAGAACAATGAAAATGCTCACTTAGTCGGTTTTAATATCTTCTTTGTTATCTAATCGGTTGGTTAAATCAAATTTTTCGCGCTTAAATAATTTTTGGAAGAAAATGATATAAGCATCGGCATTTAGCAGGGTTGAGTCGGTTGCTGATTTATAAGTAAGGAAGATTCCCAACGGCAATAATACGGTTGAGGATAACCACATGCCCTGATATACCGGCCAGATTCCTTCTCTTGCCATTTTTGCACCCATCGTGTCGATGATGTAGTAAACAATAAAGAACAGCACTGAAATAACAACAGGCATTCCCAACCCGCCTTTTCGAATAATGGCACCCAGCGGTGCTCCGATAAAGAAGAAAATAAAACAGGCAAACGATAGAGTAAATTTCCGATGCAGTTCAATGGTGTGTTTTCGAATTTTGCTATCCTGTGCAATAATATGCCTTTTTTCTTCGTCCATCTGATTTTTATTGTCACGGGCTTTACGTAAGGCACCTTCTAAAGCCATTTTTTTCTGATGAATGGTAAGGCCAGCAAATAATGTATCTGGGTTTTCAACTTTGGCTGAATCAATAAAAGTAAGAGCTGAATTTTCCTGCTTATTTCTTCTGGCTGCATATCTGGCTGTCTGAAAGTAGAAATTTTCAGATGTTTTTGTCAGGCGCTGAACGTATTGATTACGTTGAATATTAAAAGAATCAATGTCGTGAGTTAATTGATTCAGATTTTTCATTCGGTCGTAGTTTGCAAAAAGATTTTCATCTGTTCTGTCAAAATTCATTCCCTGAAGATCAATTAAAGCAATTTGCTCTTTAAATACATCCCGTCGGAATTTCTGTAAATCACGATCACGAAGTCGTTTATTGTTTTCGCCTTGTTTTTCGTCGTAACGAACACCGTCTAAAAGTGTAAGAACCATGTTACGCTTATCAGCTGAAACCTGCAATCGGCCTGAGTCGGCAAGTGTTACATTTGTGTTTTTATTAAACCGGTCACGATGATCGTAGATCATAATGTTATGAAGCAGATTGGTCTCCTTATCTTTATGGTCAATTTTAATCCTGAAATTCTCAAATCCATCATAAAAAATCTGTTCTTTAATTTCCAGTTCAGGTTTAGCTTGTTTTACATCGTATAATAACGAATATAGCTTCAGATTGGCGTAGGGTAAAACATTATTTGAAAACCAGAAAGCCGCAATAGAAATGAAAATTGTAATGTATATCAGGGGTTTCATCGTTCGGGGTAATGAAATGCCTGCTGCTTTGATTGCAGTTAATTCATAGTTTTCTCCCAAATTACCAAAGGTCATTAATGAAGCCAGCAAAATAGCAAGAGGAAGAGCCATCGGAACAACCTGCAAGGTTGCATAAAACAATAATTCAGCCAAAACTGGAGTCTCTAAACCTTTACCTACCATATCGTCAACATATTTCCAAAGAAATTGCATCACTAATATGAATAGTGAAATAAAGAAAGTCATGGATAATGGACCAAGATAACTTTTAATTATAAACAGGTTTAATTTCTTCATCCCTTAGTTGATTGCCATACTATTTAGAAATTCAATACAAAGGTAGTTGAATGAAAGAATAATCTGTATAGTTTACATTCGAAATTTAAGTTTGCTGAATATTAGGAACAGTAAATTAGAAAATTGTAACACTTGTTTTAACTATCAAGTCTGTTTGTTAAATCGTATTTCTCACGTTTAATAAACTTTTTGAAATAGGCCAGCAGAGCATCTGAACTTAAGAGACTGGAATCGGTAGTTGACTGATAGGTTAAAAATATTCCTATGGGTAGAATAATTACAGAAGATAACCACAATCCTAAGTAGACAGGCCAAATTCCTTCTCGTGCCATTTTTATGCCCATTGTGTCGATGATATAGTATGCAATAAAGAAAAGTACAGATATTACAACAGGCATTCCCAGTCCTCCTTTTCGTATGATTGCACCAAGTGGAGCACCAATGAAAAAGAAAATAAAACAGGCAAAAGATAATGTGTATTTACGATGTATTTCAATTGTGTGTTTTCTTATTTTATTCTCGTTAATATTGATCAATCTGATTTGGTTATCTATTGCATTTTTGTCAGATCTTACCCTGTGGAGCGCTGTTTCAATCGCTATTTCTTTTTGTTGATCTGATAATTCGTTTAGTGTTAAAGCCTGTCTATTGGATAAATGGGTGTTATTGTTTTGATTGTTAATTTTATCAAATGAGGGGAAGAAATTAATAGTGGTTTTGGTCAGGCGAGCTATTTGATTATTCTTTTGTATTTGAAATGAATCAATATCTGACTTAAGTTGCTTCAGATTTTTCATAGCGCCTATGCTTGCCAGGCCCTGGTTATCTGATCTGTTGAACCCAAATCCTTGCAGGTCAACCAGGTTAATTTGTTCTTTAAAAATGTCTTTTCTTAGTTTTTGATGTTCAATGGAGTTCTTTTCTGGCTTTAATATATCATTTCTTTCATCATACCTAACTCCATCAAATAGAGTAAGTATCATTTGAGTTTTATCCTTTGATACCTGTAATCTGCCTGAGTCAGCAAGGGTAACGTTGTTGCTTTCTATATTCTGTCCTCTCTGATCGTATATCATAACTCCTCTCAGTAGATTACTTTCTTTATCCTTCTTGTCTACCTTGATACTGAAATCAGCTATCCCATTAGAGAACTCTTTTTCTTTAATCTCCATTTCAGGTTTTGCATGTTGAATATCTTTAAAAATAGAGTAGAACTGGAGATTCGCATATGGTAGAATGTTATTGGAGAAACCAAATGCAGCAATCGAAAGAATAATTGTAATCACAATTAAAGGTTTCATGGCTTTTGGTAATGAAATACCGGCAGCTTTGATGGCTGTAAGTTCATAGTTTTCGCCAAGACTGCCGAAAGTCATCAATGAAGCAAGGAGTATTGCCAAAGGTAAAGCCATTGGTATAACCTGCATGGTTGCATAAAACATGAGTTCAGCAATAATGGTAGATTCGAGTCCTTTGCCAACTAGATCGTCGATATATTTCCATAATAGTTGCAGAACAAGGATAAAGACAGAAATAAAGAATGTTAAAGCCAGAGGTCCGAGATAGCTTTTGATTAGGAAGAGGTTTAATTTCTTCATTTGATTGAGGTTGGATTGATTAGGGTGTGTTACAATGAAAGGGGTTAATCAAATGTCAATAAAGAAATCGAAAAGAAAATAGGGTTGTTACTTTAATAACAACCCTAATTAAAATTTTAAGTAAACGTTATACAGAACCCAGACCGTGTTTTAATTCTTCAATCTGTTGATTCCATAATTCAGTAGCATCATCAATTTCATCTGGTTCGGCATGGTCGATAACCAAAAGGGCAGTTTCGCCAGTCAGGTCATCCACATTAATGCGAAATTCAAAAAAAGATTTTTCATCCTCTTCCTCTAACCAATGGTAACGCACCATTTTGTTTTCTTTTCGTAATGTTTGCTCTGCTTGTTGTTCAGCTCCATCCCATACGAAAGTGTAAATTTTCCCTTTTAAATTAACGTCATCGGCAAACCATTCAGATAAGCCACTGGGAGAACTCAAGCGCGTAAAAAGAATTGATGGCGAGGTTTTAATGATATATTCTATTTCAAATCTTTCTTTTGGACTTGACATGATAGTGATATTTTAGTAATTGGTCACAATATAGTAGAAATCTCCAAATAATAAAACCAATTATACTTTACCAGAGATAAACATTTTGATTTTATATTATGAGAATGATTATAAAAACGATCAAAAACCGGGTTGTAAGTTTTACGACTTTAAAAATATAGTATTGATGATCAGTTGATTTGAAAAATATTTGATTTTTTTTCAAAATTTAGTTGGAACATTGATACTATTTCTTGTACATTTGCAACCGCAAAAACGGAGAGATGCAGCGGTATCAAAAGCTTCGTTGAAAAATGCCGAGGTAGCTCAGCTGGTTAGAGCGCAGGATTCATAATCCTGAGGTCGGCGGTTCAAGCCCGCCTCTCGGTACTTAAAAATCAAGCAGTTACGAAAGTGGCTGCTTTTTTTGTGGAAAAATGTTTAAACAAATGTAGTAACATAGATGCTGTTTGTTTTTTTAATGCTATTTCGAAATAGTTTTTATTTACTGCTTTTTATTGCTTTTTACTGCTGTTTATTGGTGGAATATTGTAATCTATTCTAGTTCACAAAGAAAATCGTGCATAAAATATAGTTGTTATTCGTAGTACTTCAGTAATAGTATCCATCATATATCAACCGTATTGGAGGTGTTGATATTGTGGTACTTAGTGTTGTATTCGGATAAAAAGCGTTATTTTTGTCCGAATAATAAAAAATAAGGTCATTTTACCCCTGTTAGGAGCATAACAAATGGCTAAAAGATAAGTTAGATATCATTAAAAGCACATCGAGCGAATCTTCAAATCAATATACTTAAACATGTAATGAATTCAAGAATATTGCTCCAACTCTTTAATACCTTCGACAATAATCTCGCAATAACGTGCCAGTTTAGAGGCCTCCATAAAAGCTAATGGCATAACTTTAGGTTCAAATGGTCGCTGAGCATTCATTCTTATGGAAAGACTTTTACCTCCATCTCCAAGAAAACAATCAACCATATAGGTTATAGGCTTATTTCCTACAACAGCATAAATAGAAACGCGGGTGCGCATATCCACCTGATTAGCCTTAAATTCCTTTTCAAGGATTCGCTTTATAGTTTGTTCCATAACTCATATTTCTACTTTCAACCTGAAAGTTATAAAAATCAAGGCCTCCAAATTCTTAAAAAAACTTACTTTTATAATAATATCTAATTATCAACGACCACAAACTCATGAAACTATTACTTTCATTATTTCTATTTCTAATTACTTTGACAATTAAAGCACAAGATTTAAAGTATTTTAATAGGTCTATCGAATTTAATTGGGAAACCCACGGATTTAATGCCATTGATATGGATCAGTTGAAACAACTATCTTTTTTTAAGGAACATTATGATTTTATCTATGAAGAGCACTGGGCAAAAAATATTGGTATGTTTCATTCAAAGGATATTGATCAGGATGGGTGGACTGATATAATCTATAATGGTTGGAATGGTGGTGAAGGGGAAATGCTGGTTATTCTAATGAATGATCAGGGCCAGTATAGAATCACACAAAGTTTTATTGGGCATGTCGTCGAATGGATGGACACATTAAATGGTTCTGTTATAAAGCTTTTTGATTATGGTTGTTGCGGCGCTTGGGTTGATCATTTAGTTACTATCAAGTATTGTAAGGAGAAGGAACAATTCAATATAGTTGATGATATTGCTAATATGGTTGTAATTGATTCTACTTTGAAGTATATGAATCCAATCCGATTCGAAATACAGAATGAGACATATAATCTTAGATATGCTCCTGATATAGAAATAGGTATACCTGAAGGAGATACTCCATTTGATGTTATTGATGGGCAAAATATTTCCGCCGTTTATTATAAAGGCGATCAGGGTACTGCATTAGCATCAAAAGAGGATTCGACCGGAAGGGTATGGTGGTTGGTAATTATGGATAAGGCTCCCACTGGTGAAACAATACTTTATCCTGGCAGTGATGAATATGATAATTACAGACCAATTGGCTGGTTCAGTAGTAGGTATTTAAAAAAGACGAATAAAGAATAAGTATGTTGACTGAAGATTAACCTAATCAGGTTAAAATGTGGTTATGACATTTAAACATCATCTGGAATATAAGTTCTTCACTGGTTGGGTAACTCCTCGTTAAAGACACTTTCTAGATTCGTGTCGATTTGGTGTTTGATTAATAAAAAAGCGCCTATTTTAGGCGCTTAATAGCTTATCCTTTCACAACTGCCAAAGGCTCTAATTCAACTTTGATTTTAACCAAATCTACCTGATTAGCCATAACTACATTAATATCTTTGTAGGCTCCGACTGCTTCATCCAGATCCTTTTGATGGCGGAGACCATGAATGATACCTTTATCATTGAGCTTTTTAATTTCTGCTTCCAGATTTAATTCGCGTTGAGCTTGTTTTCTTCCCATCACACGACCTGCTCCATGAGAACAGGATTCGAAGCTTTCTGGGTTACCCAAACCTTCCACTATATATGATTTGGTTCCCTGTGATCCGGGAATAATACCCGTTTCACCCAAACGGGCTCTGGTTGCTCCTTTTCTATGAACTAATACATTCTCATTAAAATGGTTTTCCCATGCTGCATAGTTATGGGCAATATTGATTAAATCATCAAACTCCACATTCCCTTTGAAAACCTCCAATAAGGCATGTTTCACACGTTCCATCATCAATTTTCTATTAGCAAATGCAAATTCAACACAGTAGTTCATTTCATTGATATACTCATGAGCTTCTTGTGTCTCAATGGGTAAAAATGCTAAATCATAAGAAACAGGGACAGACGAATGCCAACGTTCATTTAGACGTTTTGCAAGCTTATTATAATAATCAGCCACTTGTTTACCAAGGTTTCGACTACCGGAATGAATCATCACCCACAATTTTCCATCTGAGCCATGCTGGATCTCTATGAAATGGTTGCCTCCACCTAAAGTGCCAATTTGTACAGTTGCTTTTTTATAATGTCGTTCAACTATCAATGGCAACTCTTCAGCCTCTGGCATATAAGATTTATCTTGTGATTCTTTATGCCAATCAAAACCAACCGGAATTGTTTTACGGATATGAGACATTATTTGCTTTAAAGTTTCAGAGTCCGCATCCTCCAAATTTGTTCGCATGGCGCACATACCACAGCCAATATCCACACCAACAGCATTGGGAATAATGACTCCTTTAGTTGCCAAAACACCGCCGATCGGCATTCCATATCCAGAATGAGCATCCGGCATTAAGGCCACATGTTTATGAACAAAAGGTAAATTAGCCAGGTTCTTAGCCTGGGTTAGTGCATTCTCTTCAATATTATCCAACCACATTTTTATTGGTCGATTCTCTGATGATATTACTTGTTTCATTTTAATATTCTTTAAATGAAAGATGCATAGATATTATGCACCTTTCAATATCAATTAATTGGAAGGAGAAAAGATATCTCTCAACTGATCCACGATCTGCCCACCTCCTGATATAGAGATAGTATTTATCTTATCAGCGATCTTTTCTACATATTCCATCTCTTTTAACTTGAACAACATTTTATTGTCCTCCATCAATTTGGCGGTATTCAACAAACTTCGGGTAGAAGCTGTTTCTTCGCGCCTGGTAATGATATTGGCTTGTGCTTTCTTTTGAGCTATCAATACCTGGTTCATGATCTCTCGCACATCACCGGGTAAAATAATATCGCGCACACCACCATCCTTCATCTCAACACCAAAAGTCAACGCTTTTTCCTTTAATGATGCCATCACAAATTTTGAGACTTCTTCCTTACGTTCCAATATTTCATCCAATGTTAATGTACCAATATATTCACGCAACGCCAACTGAATGGATATATATAGCTGTTTGGTATAATCCTGATTCTCAGTTAAGGCCTTTATAATATCAACGACCTTATAACCCGCAAAGAAACTCACACGCAAGGCGGCTTTATCCTTTGTCAATAATTCCTGACCGGATACTTCCAACTGCTTTTGACGTAAATCAGCACTTTTAATAGTAATAGGTGTGTCATTTTTCCAGAAGAAATACATGCCGGGACTCAACTCTTTTTCAAATTGATCATTGATAAATAATAATCCTTTCTCATACGACTCAACCCTGTAAGTTCTTGTATAAGGGCTCAGTTGGGGTTGTGATATTAAAGACTTATATTTTATATCAATATCTTGAGTACTTGAAATATCGATTTTTTCAAAGGTATAATTGGTTGGACCTTTCCAATAGGCATATCTCCCTGCAGTTAATATACCATTGAATACGCCATTTTTATAATTTAAAACAATTTCATTTTCAGATACCTCAATTACACTAAGCAATTTTGCTAATTCTTCATCCTGTAAAAGAATGTTCAGTTCCATTGTTAATAATAATGGTTCTGACATATTGCAGATGCCCACCTTATCAGTATAGCGCACCCAGTATTTTCCGGCATTTAATACTTTTAAATAATCGCCATTTCTAAACACTAATCCTACTTTGCCTTTGTTTATTCTTACTCGTTTCATTTTAAGGTATATTTAGTTTGTTTTTTTATTAAAATAGTGGAATGACCAGCCATCTTTGGCAACGGGAATGTGAGAAATATTACTTCAGAATAATGAGTTTGTCTCTTAAAGGACTGTATGTTGTAACAGACATTTTAACAGAGAAAGTAATTACCGTTCATAATCATTTCATCTCATTCACAGGTTATCCAAAGACTGTTATCATCCTAAGATGCTAACCGGCCGATTGTCATTCTACTTTCTTGTAACCATTAATCAGAGTTGGTCAACCTCAGTTTTCAGGATTCGAACCTGTCGTCATTAGACTCAGCCATAAAGGTGATGTTGCTCTACCCATTGTGCTATCCTGGTATTTACCAGGAGGAGGACTCGAACCTCCAACCTACATCGAACGTATGAATCAGTTGAAATACAAGCAGGATATTGAACTTTATTAAGCCAACACTATGCAGTTATACAGAAACTGTCATCTCGTCTTGTAAGCCATCATCATCATATCTTTATCTTCTTATGAAAGAAGAAATATTTTAAATCACAGAAAGTGAATCATCTTCAAAGAACGTTTTTGTCATTTTGACGATACAAAGATTCAACACCACTGCGCAGTCTTTTTGCGTAGTTAAAGTTTTTTTCTATTTTTCTGTAAAAAAATTAGATATGCCTGCTAATAGGAATGCATTAATACGTTACACAACCATTGATAAATGTCTTCGAAACCGTTATCGTCTGTGGACTTTGGAGGATTTAATTGATGCATGCTCTGATGCATTGTATGAGTATGAAGGTATTGACAAGGGAGTAAGCAGAAGAACAGTACAAATGGATATTCAAATGATGCGCAGTGAAAAACTGGGTTATAATGCACCTATTATTGTGCAGGATAAAAAGTACTATACCTATGAAGATCCGGTATATTCAATTACCCAACTACCTCTTTCTGATCAGGATTTGAATAAATTAAATGATGCTGTGGAGATTCTGAAACAGTTTCAGGGTTTCAATCATTTTAAAGAAATGACGGGTCTGATTCACAAACTGGAAAACAAGATACATTCTGAGCATTCCAGTTCTCGTCCTGTAATGCATATCGAACGCAATGAAGACCTGAAAGGATTGGAACATCTTAACGGATTATATAAGGCTGTTTTAAACAATCAGGTTATTAAAATCGATTATCAGTCTTTTAAAGCTAAAAAAGCCAACCGTATTTATTTTAATCCTTATCTGCTAAAAGAATACAATAACCGCTGGTTTTTGATTGGGAAGATGAAGAAAGGGGATATGATAATGAATCTGGCTTTGGATCGTATTCATTCTTTTGAAGTAATGGATGAAATCCCGTTTAAGGAGGATCCAACCTTTGATCCAAACACCTATTATGAAAATGTAATTGGTGTTACCATTAATTCCGGTCTTTTGCCTCGGATTATAAAGCTCTTTATCAACAATGATAATAAACCCTATATTTTAACCAAACCATTGCATTGGTCGCAGCGAGTTCTTGAAGAAAAGAAGGAGGGTATTGTTGTGTCAATCAGGGTTGTGCCTAATTTTGAGCTAGAAAGATTGATCCTGGGATTTGGACCTTCCATTGAAGTTTTATCTCCACCATCGTTAAGAAAGAAAATAGGGAAATTAGTCAAGGCAGCTTCTGAATATTACAGTGGTTAATATTGATTGTTGAACATGAATAGAAAACTACCCTTATTGTTATAAATTTAAATATTTATTGCTTCGATTTGGAATATTAAACAATTCTATTTTATATTTGCCACGCATTTCACCCTATGTATCATTTTATAAGAAGGGGAAATAGTTATGTTGGAGCTTAAATCACATACCCGCAAATAGATCAGAATGGTTAGTTGAGAACTAATCACACCTCTTGTTGTCTGATCATCTGAATAAGCAATTAAGCCTTATTCATCAAATCACATTTTTATTTATTACATCTGACTTTGATAGGTCTAGATTATTGTGTTTGTTCTATTTATCAGGACTATCCACGCAATAGCTATATTTTGTTGTAAGCCTATCTGAAAAGTCAGTCAATTACTCTGACTAATGAGCAAGTCTAAGATTAAAGGTAAAGACCTTAAAAAGATAAATTATAAATCAGATAGAGCTAAAAGTTTGGCCATTAACATTATTAATAGCGATTATAAGCATTTATCAAAAGTGGCTAAACTGGAACTTTTAGAAGCAGTTCATTCTAATCCAAAGGATTATTTAGAGCATGCTTCACTTTCAAAAATAGCCGAAGAACTAATCGGAAAAATAAAAACAAACAACGGAACCATCTATCACTTGGAGGCTATAGAAAAGCCATTTGGCATCTTCGGTAAGAAGCATATTACTCAGGATACAATAAGGCAGATGACATCAGCGATGCAATTGCCTATTTCGAAATATGGAGCCTTAATGCCCGATGCACATGTTGGATACGGATTACCCATTGGAGGTGTTTTAGCGACTGATAATGCAGTAATACCCTATGGAGTGGGCCTTGACATTGGATGCCGAATGTCACTAAGTATTTATGATGTTCCAGCCGAATTTATTAACCGAAACAGTTATCAAATTAAAAGTGCTTTAAAAGATCATACGCACTTTGGTATCGGTAAAATTGAGAAACACGAGCTGGATCATGAAGTATTATCAAGAAATGAATTCAATGAAATTGATATTCTATGGCAATTAAAAGGTAAAGCTCAGAATCAATTGGGAAGTTCAGGTTCGGGCAATCACTTTGTGGAGTTCGGTATTGTTGAATTAGAGAGCGACAATGCTTTTCAATTGAGAGAGGGTAGATATGTTGGACTACTTGCTCACTCAGGATCTAGAGGATTGGGTGCTGCCATTGCCGGTAATTATACTCAAATAGCTAAACAACAATGTAAGTTACCAAACGGAGCTCAACACTTAGCATGGCTCGATTTAAACAGTGAGGCAGGTCAGGAATATTGGTTAGCTATGAACCTGGCTGGAGATTATGCAAAGGCGTGTCATGATATTATTCATTACCGACTTTCAAAAGCGCTAGGCATTAAGCCGGTAGCCTTTATTGAGAACCATCATAATTTTGCTTGGAAGGAGACTATTAATGATCAGGAGTTGATTGTGCATCGTAAAGGTGCGACACCAACGGCTAAAGGTGTGATGGGCATTATTCCTGCAAATATGGTAGATCCGGGATACATTGTTTCCGGAAGAGGTAATACTAATGCACTTAATTCAGCTTCTCATGGAGCCGGAAGGCGCTTAAGTCGCAAGAAAGCCAAGGATAGTAACACCGGCAGTGAGCTGAAAAAGTTATTGAAACAGCAGAAAATTACTCTGATTGGTGGAGGTACTGAGGAAGCTCCAATGGCCTATAAAAATTTAGAAGAGGTGATGTCATCTCAACATGATCTGATCAGTATTGAGGGTAAGTTTTATCCTCAGATAGTAAGAATGGATAAACAATAAAAGAAATGAACACAATCATATTACAATTAACATCAGGACGTGGCCCTGCAGAATGCTGCTGGGTGGTAGCAAAAGTTTTGAAGTATATTATTGACGAAGCTAAGATGGCTAATGTTAACTACGATATAATGCACAGAGAAAAAGGGATGGAGAATGGAACCCTTTTCTCTGCAAGCATTAAGTTAGAAGGTGAAAACGTTGAAAGCTTCTCAAAACAGTGGATAGGAACTGTTCAATGGGTTGGACAAAGTCAGTTTCGAAAACATCATAAACGAAAAAACTGGTTTATTGCCGTCAATAAGATTGAATTCTTAAATGAATCTTGTGCTATTGAGGATAAAGATATCAGCTATCAGGCTATTCGATCAGGTGGACCCGGCGGTCAGCATGTGAATAAGGTGAGTACGGCTATAAGAGCAAAGCATAATCCAAGTGGATTAAGTGTTTTGGTTTCTGAAAGTCGATCTCAACTTCAAAACAAGAAGATTGCAAGACAGAGATTATTTGATCTTTTCCAGCTTGAGGAGATAAATAACCAAAAAAGTAAAATTCAAACCGAATGGATGAATCATTCAGAGATACAAAGAGGTAATCCAATTAGAACCTTTTACGGAAGTGATTTTAAGATTCGGGAAAGTAAATCAAATTATAAATAAAAACGCAACTCCTTAAAGAACACGCTTAGAAGAGAGTTGCTAGATTAAAATAATAACAATGAATACATTAGCGGATCAATATTATATAAAAGCTCTCGACCAATATCCATACAATCTGGAAGAAGCAATTGAAAATCTGGGTTATGCTTTAAGTCACGATAATGAACATTCGGGTGCCAATTACCTAATGGGTAAGTTGCAGCAGGAGCAGATGAATAATCTTCAAAGTGCTGAAGAATATTATTTAAAAGCCCTGGCTAATAATCCGGAAGATTTAAATGTGTGTATGGCCTATATTCTACTGTTGATTATTCTGAAAGAGTATGATAGGGCAAAGAACCTAATAACCTACGCAACCAAATTACGAGGCGTTGATTTATCAAAGACCTATAGTTTTCAGGCATTGATATGCGAATCACAGCGTGATTATGCAAAGGCAATTTCTTTGTATAAGGAGGCCAGGTTAGAGGCATATAACGAAGATTGTTTGAATCACTTGAATAGTGAAATTAAAAGAGTGAAGATGAAAAGAAAGTATATGGATAAGATTAGTAAAGAAGAGGTTGTGAATTAAGAAAAATTCGGAGAAAGTTATAATTTCATATTTAATAGAAAAATTGATGTTTCTATTCCGTACTAAATATAGAGGAGTTCCTGGTTAAGTATTCACTTTTACTAGGAAAAATGAAAGATACAGAATGGGTGCTTAATAAGCGAATTAAAACAAAATTTGAGCACCGTATTAGAAAGGCATTCGGTATAGATGAAAATGGGGTAGTTGTTATTCCCAGAAGGTTTGGAAATCGTCAGATATCCAGGATTCATAACTATTTAAAAATGGGAGGTTGTTCTTATTGTTTCCCCATGGAATAGAATGTACTAATTCCTCTGCATCAAAGTTGCGCAATCGTAACTGGAAGCGCTATAGAAGAACACAGTGGAATTAAAAATTAAGAGGGTGTCCAAAAACGGATACCCTCCTGTTTTGGTGATATAAAATCAGTATTGTAAGCTCTTAAATGGTATCTGATTATTGAAATTTAATGATAACATTATTACCCGAGCCTTTAGATACAGTTAGTTTTTCGTCATAAAACTTTCCAACACTCTTAGCTAATCCTATGAATAAGTCAACCAGATTTCTGTCTGATATATAGTCCATAACAAGTGTTTTATCATCCTTCCAGTCGTATGTGAATTTTGGAGGACGGGCATTAGGCATACTTTTGGTTACTTTTAGGTGGATATTGTCCAGCATCAAAAGTAAATCCTTAGCCGACTTAGCTTTAACCATATAGGCAGCATAGATTTTAGAGGCATAATAATTCATCCAATAATCTCCAAAAGCTTCTGCTGCTTGTTCAATACTAAGGTTTAATACTTTACAAGTAGAACCGATTAAACTAATTGCTACCTGATCATCAAAATCAATGGTTGATAAAATGGTCTCATTTGGTTTTAATCCAGAATCAACTAATATTTCCTGCCACTGACTTGTTCCAAATTCCTTTGAAACCAGATTTCTTAAACAATCTAAAATAACCCCTTTCATAATTACTATTTTAAAGTTTCCCTGTCCTTATTTGTAACAAGGATTGTTTGTTTTTTGAAACTGTGCTATCACGCTTTAATTGAAGCTGAAAGCTGAGTAAATAACTGTTAGGGTAATTAAACTAAGGTTCGGTTAATTATCAGACTCCATAAGGATATCTGACAATTGAAGCTAAATGCAATTGTTAATACTCTTAATTCAGAGAAATTTCAAGACTAACGGCAATGTGTTAATAATAGATAATCGTATATTAAACCATTGTCCGGAAGTTCTATTGTATATGGTGTTAAATTTGGTTTGCCTTAAAATTGTTTCCCCTAAACTTCAGGCTAATATTGAATTTTAATTGTATGTAAAAGCTTCGAAATATTACACTTTCAACAATTAATTGTTATTGCTTCATTTGTACGAAATGAAAAGGTTTCGGTTACACAAATGATATTAAATATTCAAGAATTTGTTTCTAATTAAGGATTTTACCTTTAGTTCTCTTTTTGTTTCAGATATTTATCAATTATTCCTGTTACTATAATAAGATAGGCAATGAGGCTGCCGATTAAAGCGCCTAATGCTATATCAGTTGGCGAGTGAACCCCTAAAATCACTCTGGATAAAGCAACAAGGGTTGCCCATAAAAACGGAAGAATAAAAAAGGTACGTCTTCTGAAATCTTCATATGTGAATAAAAGAAGATAAGACATTAAGGTCGCCATCAAAAAAGCATTTACTGAATGCCCTGAAGGAAAAGAGAATCCGGTTTCGTTTAGCCAGTGCTGCAATACTTTTGGGTGAATAGGTTTATCATCAAACGTGATAAAATCTGGTCCTTTCTCATTCAGGAATTCTTTGAGGTATTTTTGTCGATCGGCTTTTGTTGGAAGATTATAAAATTCCTCACTATCAAAATCCTTTTGGTTATGCAGATAAATTATGTTTGGACGTTCAATGCGTAAATTCTCCTTAATGAAATGTTCGTTTAGCTTGGCAAATCCTCCTAAAACAACAGAAAATCCTAGTAGCGATAATGTCAGGAATAACATTTTTTTAAACCATCCTTTATAATGAAGACTGATAACGATACAAAAAACAAGAGTGATAACAGGTACGCCAATAGTACCTCCTGTGTTGGAAATAAAAAGCCAGAAACCAGCTACCCAACCTTCATGAATGGCAGAGAAACCATACGGAAACAGAAATGTACTGGCAAGTATTACCAAACAAATGGCTGTACAAATGATTAATATGTCGATGCGGGATCTCATTTTCCTTGGATCAAATAGTATGATTTATAATGAATTGGCATTAAAGTAAGCATTAATGGAATAATTTACTTAAAAAATGGTATCAATTTTGAATGTTATTGAAACTAAATGCATGTTTGAAGTGTATTATTTGATGGTTAATTGTTAAATGTATGAAAGCATTATATTAGCCGGTAATAAAAAGAATAGCGAAATGACACGATTATTTATAATATTAGCTTTTTTAGGTTTTTCATTGTCTGCCTCAAGTCAGAAGTATCAGGTGGGTGATATTGCTCCTGACATTGTTCAGGTCACACCCAACGGTGATTCACTTGCATTATCTTCCCTGAAAGGTAAAATGGTGTTGATTGACTTTTGGGCCTCGTGGTGTAAACCCTGCCGAAAAGAAAATCCAACCTTAGTAAATGCATATGAGAGTTTTAAAGATACCATCTTTAAGAATGGTGATGGTTTTACCATCTTTTCGGTATCGTTGGATATGAAGAAGCCTGATTGGATGAGTGCCATTGAAAATGATGGACTTATATGGCCTTATCATGTAAGCGATTTGAAAGGGTGGCGAAGTGAGGTTTCAAAATTATACAGTGTAAGAGGAATACCTGCCAACTTCTTAATTGATGGCGACGGAGTAATTGTTGCTGTTAATCTAAGAGGTGAAGAACTGGAGAAGAAACTTAGAAAAGAAACAAAGAAAAGCTGGTACCAATTTTGGTAAAAAAAATAAGGCTGTCGAAACCGACAGCCTTTTATTTTTTATTTGCAGATTGCTGCAGAGCGGGCTTCATTGATAAGCTGAGTTGTTAATGCGTCAAACTGAATAACTACTGAATTTAATTCAATTGTACTGGCAGAAGCACAAACAGCTGCAATGTCATTCACATTGTCATAATTGGTCCCTTGATAGACATAGTAACATGAACCTTCATCGTCACAACAAACAGTAATGTCGTCTGCAGAACATGTGCCGATATCCTGATCGGGTGTATTACAAGACTCAGGATCTTCTTCGCTACAACCAAATGTACTAAATGCGAATAATCCCATTATCAGGAAAGCTGAGAGTTTAGTAACTAATTTCATAGCTTATCTTTTTTATTATTAATGATTCTTTTTTATTCTATCTTCAAAAAATTGGAAATCTTTATAACCAACTATTACTTTATTGTTTAATACAAAGGTAGGGGTTCCTTTTGTTTTTAGCTCCTGAAATTCATAAATATTTTTTAGAATCGCTTCATTGTTTGTATTTAAAATGCATTCAGCAACATTAGCATTAGTGTTGATAAATTCATCGGTTAATTGCTGATACTGTTCAGTATAAATTATTCTTGGTTCGTGTAATAAAAGTTGATGTAATTTATCGAAATTACCAAATTTGTTAATGCATAAAAGTGTTTGATAGGCATTAGTGGCAGTAATGTCATTAGACTTGCAAACGGGTCTAAGCACAATTTTTAATATCCCACCATCAATAAATTGTTTCTTAATCTCAGGATAAACATTCTCAAAGAATTTTTTGCAATACTTACAGTTATAATCAAAGTATAATATCAGAGTATTACTCGCGTTAAACTCGCCGATAATAATATCGTAATCACTTAATAAAGTAATCTCATTAATTGGAGCATCGTTCTTGTTTTTATTTAAAAAAAGGTATGTAACTAATGCAATAATGCATATGGAAACAATAGAAATTATAAGTGATCTTTTTTTCATTATTTCTTCTGTTCAACACCAGTTTCATACTTAATGATTAAAGGATGAAACTGAAGTTTTAACATTGCTTCTTTTAAGTTGACATCTATTTTCATCTGGGTTCGGGCAGGAGAACCCTCAGATTCAAGTGTACTTTTAACTGTTTCTCCATTTTTAACTTTATAGATCGCAAAGAGAGACGTTAAACCTTTGGTTCCACCATCATCTTTTTGTTTACTTTCTTTCGATTGCTTTTTCTCAATCCGGTCTGTTTTCCCTTTTCTTAGAATTTCTTTTAAATAAAATCGCAAATGATACTGACAGTCAAGATTAAATTCTTGCTTGCCAAATAGGCTAATATCAAATGTGTTGGTTTTGATATTTGTTAAAGGAGCATAAACGGTTCCTGAGTAAATAAACAGTTTGTTATCCAGTGTCTCGAATTGTATATCATCAAGTCCATCGATGTTATAATCTTTTCCCATTTCAACAGCGATTGGGTAATTATACAATTGTCCTTTTTCTAATCTGAGGTCAGCAGTCATCATGGTTGAATCAGCAACCAATGTGTCAGCCTTGAATAAGAAATATCCGCTTAGATTATCTGTACTAAAGGTTCCGCTTAGTTGTTCAGAACTGATATAGTCCTCATTTCCATAATCCTTAAAGTCATTAAAATCAACTAATAATTGGTTGATATCTAGCCCATGAGTACTATTTTTAAAATAAACCTTCATATGGTCGTTATTCATCAGTACTTTGACAGAAGTATTTGCATGTCCTTTAAATGCATCAAATTTTAACTGGTCAACAATGTATTCGTGATCAGTTAATTTATAAAGCCCACTAATATTTTCAAGGATAGCGTTTTCGTATTTCAATTGATCCACATAGAATTTTCCTCGTACATCAAATGAATAATTGCTTGGCTCGGCAGGAATAGTATCCACCTGAGCTACTTCTGTTGAATCTGTAGCAGGCATTAACTTTTCGAGTTCAGCATAATCGATATTACCCAGATGAACAAATCCACGAACTTTTACTTTCTTTTTCTGATTTTGCAATACACTTTTATGCAAATCTACGACGTAGGTTGAGTCGGCAGTAAAAGACATCTGATTGAAACTTCCTGAAATATCTTCCATTGAAATGGAATCGTTTTTCATAAATACAGTTCCATTCATAGCTTCCAGATTATATAAATTATCGGGGGTACGTATTGTAAGATCTTTGCTGGTAACCAATAATTCACTTTCTGTGAAAAGTATTCGCATTGCCTCATCAGCTATAGAATCCATATTAATGCTACCTGCCAATTCAATACTGGCTAATAATTGCCCGTTGTAATCAGAAAGAAGGGTGTCGGGTATAAATGCACTCCAGTCCTTGAGGTTAATTTCAGCCTCGGTTTTTGTTTGATAATAAGGTTTTTGCCCGTTTTTAAAATAGGCATTACCTGATAAGCTGCTTTTGTTTGCATTTAAGTCGAATGATTCAAGGTCAACGGCCAGTTGATCAATATTATCGATGCTTCCGATATATTTTCCTTTTAGACTGGATGGTGCAATATCCATTTTATAATCGGGCAACTGACAACTGATATCCTCGAATTGAAAAGTCTGGTTGTGATAACTGGCAGAACCGTTCATATTCTGTAGGTTGATAACCGAATCCATCTCAACAAAAAGGTTGGTCATGGTAAGGTTTAAGGTGCTTCGGTTGAGCGACTCATTAATGTAACTCATGGTTACCGAATCGGGTAATGAGCCACTATTGGTCAAAGCAGCGTTGACTCTGCCACCTATGTTTGTTTTCAGATCCTGCGGAACCAGATGATTAAACTCATCAAGCAATATATTGGCTTGTGTTTGAAAAGAATAAACTGGATGATCGAAATTGATAACCCTTGCTGTTAAATTTACACTGCTTTGGTTCGTTTTAACTTGTAATTTTTTTATTTCAAGCTCCGAAGATGCCATCGAGCGTTGATTTCCGTTGGTAAAGCTTATTTCGGTAGTAAGATCTTTAATGGAAGGGTAATCTAAAGCTGATAGACGAGTGCCTTCCAGTTTGATCAAAGCATTTATTTGAGGAAGGTTTATGGTATCTAATAAATCCCCGTTTATAGATGCAGAGGTATTTAAAATACCACCATCAATCTGTAGTTTGTAGTCAGTAATTAATGAATCAGGTATGTACTTGGCCAGTTCCTTCAGATCGAAATGGGTTTCAAATATTTTGAGCTCTGCCGGAAAATTACCGGTTGTATTAATCCACCCTGATGTATTTATTTTTACACCTTCACTAATTAGTGACGCGTTTTCGAGATGAAGGGTGTCGTTTTGAAATAGCGCTTTTAAGTCAAGCTGCATATTGTTCATCAGATGTGCCTTAGTGTCCGGATAATTTACCTTATTGATGGTAACAGATCCTTCAACATTGGCAGATATACCACTTTCTTCTTTCATGAAAACTGAGGATAAGGCATTCAGCATGATGGTTGCCGTAATATTTTCAGCTTCGTCTTTATAATTTAATTGAACAGCTGTTGTTTTAATCAACGGTGCGGCAATATTTAAAGCTGCCGAAGTAGTGTCGGTTTCATTTTCTTCTGATTCCGGAATTAAAAAATCAATATTTGTCTTTTGGTTATTGTAAACATGATAATTGGCTACTCCGTTTTCTAATCGTACTTCTACAATATTGATCTGGTCATGAAGCAGAGGAGTCATCTCAACTTCGATGTATAAGTTTTTTAAAACTATAATATCATCCAAACCAAGCGAATCACTTTTGAGTTGCACGTTTTGCAATTGCAACTGAGCATTCGGAAAATCCTTTAAAAGAGAGAATTCAATATTTTTCACAGTTAATTCAGTACCCAGTGTTTCATTAAGCTGATTAATTGCGAGTTTTGTTATTGGCTTTTCAGCAAATTCAGCAATTAAAATAAGTAGAATAATAAGGCATACTATAATAATTCCCAGGTACTTTAAAGTTTTAAGAAAGAGTTTCATCGACTTGTGTTTGAAGTGTGAAAACTAAATACAATTATGTATTTAAAATAAGTAATTCTGTTGGAAAACAATATAAAGTGTGCTTCAAAGTTAGTTTATTTTTCTTCTATGTTAATAAGAAAAGTCCTGTAAATATTGACTTCTGCAATATGTTTTTGTAATTTACTTTTGTCTTAAGACATGATGGCTGCGTAAGCAGGTTGGGGTGAAAAGCTGGTGCGCCTCGCTATAATAAGGGTACGAGGATCCTGGCACATATTTGCCAATCAAAGGATAACGAGCGATGCAAGAGCTTTTCCTCCTTTTTTACCACTTTTAATGAAGTGGTTTTTTATTGTCGATACTTTGAAACCATAGAGGTGATAAGGCGTATAGCAAGCTTAACTGTTTTTGTTATATTCGTATTTCAATCCGCATTTTATGATTAAGCACAAATATTTGACTCTGTTAATGGTAGTATTTATGATGAGCGATATAATGGCTCAATTACAAAGTCACTACGAAGACTATCAATATTCCCCTTTTGAGCGCTATGTTTACCAGCCTGGAAGTAATTTACATACATCAGTGAGGCAATACCGTCTGGATGAACTGAATAAGGTGTTTAATACTGATTCTGTTTTGTATGATGGCTTGCGGGTTCCATCCGGAGAATTAAATTTCTGGAAAAGAATATTTCATGATGACCTCATTCAACTGAAGAAGGATGATATTCGGATAGTTATCAATCCCTTGTTTAATTTCGAATACGGAAAAGAGAATGTTGAAGGCAAAACGACTTACACCAATACCCGTGGTTTATTTATAGAGGGAAATATAGGTAAGCATGTTCATTTTTATACCGACTTTATAGAGACTCAGGCAGTTGTGCCTAATTATATTGATGCATTTGCCAACGAATATGATATTATGCCCGGTTGGGGTAAACGTAAAAACTATGCAGAAAACGGACATGACTTTGCCAATGTTACTGCATATGTAGCCTTTGATTTGGCCAAGTATTTTAGTTTACAAGTGGGTAACGGTAAGCACTTTTTTGGAGATGGTCACCGATCGATGTTACTTTCGGATGTAGCTTTTAGTTATCCGTATGTTAAGCTTACTGCAGACTTCTGGAAGATAGAATACACTGTATTGTACAACAAAATGCTGCAATACGATGAGACAAAAGTCCCTAACGATTATCGTTTTCCCGGTAAGTATGGAGTATTTCAATACCTTGATTTAAATATTGGAAAGCGTGCTTCTTTAGGATTGTTTGCCAGTGTGGTTTATGCTGAGCAGGATACCACAGGTTATAGAGGTTTCGATTGGCATTACCTGAATCCTGTAGCTTTTATGCGCCCGGTTGAATATGCTTTAGGATCGCCTGATAATGTGACTTTGGGTTTTAATGCAAGGTACATTGCTGCCAGATGGTTGACCTTTTACGGACAGTTTGTATTGGGTGAGTTTAAAGCTGATGAAGTTTTTGGAGGTACGCAATGGTGGGCTAATAAAAATGGCTTTCAGTTAGGACTAAAAACATTTGATTTATTTGGAATAAAGAAACTTGATCTTCAGGCTGAATATAATCAGGCTCGTCCGTATTTATATTCGCATTACACAAGTATTTATGCCAATTCGCACTACAGGCAACCATTGGCACATATTCTGGGAGCTAATTTTCGTGAGGGGTTTGCCTTATTGAAATATCGCCATCGTAGATGGATGTTTAAGGCTGAGTTGATGACAGCTATGTATGGCGAGGATTATGGTGATGGAGTAAGCTGGGGAAAAAACGTGATTGTTGATAGTAATAACCGACCAACGGATGAAAATGGCAGATATATTGAATATGGACATTATATAGGGCAAGGATTGAGAACCAATGTTTATAATGCAGATATTAACATCAGTTATTTAATCAATCCCCGAAATATGTTTAACCTTGTTGCAGGTGCACGACTGCGCAAGCTAACAAATGATGAGCAAATTGAAGAAACCCAACACTTTTATTTTGGTGTCAGGACTTCAATAAAAAGTATTTATAACAACTTCTGATTGGATAATGGAGGATGATTAATTAATCATCTTCCATATCATCGTCATCATCATCCTCGTCGTCATATTTATCTTCCATGTCGTCGTCTTCGTCGCCATCAACATCCTCATCGTCAATAACATCTTTCATGTAGTCGACGTCGGCATATTTTTCTGAATAATCTTCCTTGGCACTGTTTTTAAGATTTCCATCGTCATTGTAATCATCATCGTCTTCAATGATTTGTTCTGCCTCAACAATACTCATCTTAACCAGAAAATAACTATCATCTGTTTCGAATGGTAAGGCACTGATCATTTGGCCATCTTTATACGAAAACGTAATTAGGTTGTCACTAAAACCATACGGATAGGTAAGTTTGATTTGTTCTTTGATCTCATCATCAAGCTTCTTGTAATCCTTTATAATTCTTGGTTTGTTGCTCATAGCTTTACAATTATTCTAATAACATGCTTTTTAAAATACTGCTATTGAAAAGTCTGTTTTTTATACTCGCTTTTCAGCTATTAATTAGTTTTTACTATACTATTTTAAAAAAGGTTCTTGTTTTTGTCAAATATTAATTTAACTAAATTTCTTCCAAGATTAGGTAAAGGTTATTCCAGGATATTATCACTATAAATCATTGAATTTATCATTAATACTAATCAAGTGTTTAAACGCATTTTATTTAATCGAACTTTTGAAAAAATTACATCTCCAATTTGGATTAAATTTCTTGTTTATTAGTCTCTTAGTGTTAATGAAAACCTTGATGTATCATTAATAATACCTGTGAGCAAGTAATAAAAAAAACCTGTAGCACCAAATAGTGAAACAGGCTTTTTTCTATTTTTTTTGAAGTTTTTTATTCCAGCTGAACAATCGTAATTCCGGAGCCTCCTTCTTGTATGTGAGCATCACGAAACTTGCGTACAAATGGGATGGTAGCCAACTGTTCACGAATCAGCGTGCGAAGTATTCCGTTGCCTTTGCCATGAAGTATTTTAACTTCATTTACTTCACACATCACTGCTTCATCAATATGGTTGATAACCATCTGAATAGCCTCGTCTCCTCTGAGCCCGCGCAGATCTATATCGGGTTTGAAGGTTAGTTTACGCTCTCTTACTTTACCTGAAACATTCGATATTACGTGGTTTGAAGAAGTAGCACTGGTTTTTTTTGTGCCTGATACTTTTTTTAAGCGGGTTACTTTAACCTTGGTTTGAATATTACCAAAGGCAACAGTAGCCTCCTTGCCACTTATAGATAAAACCTCGCCTGGTAGCGATTGACCTTCCAGCTTAACAGTGTCTCCCTTTTCAATTGTTTCTACGATAACTTTTTTGGGTTTCTCAGGTGTAACACCTGCCTTGTTTTCTTTCTCTTTTTTTCGATTGGCTTTTCTTTCTTCCCGGTCTTTTATTTGTTGAATTTTCTTGTCAATCTTAGCATCTGTTACTTTTTCTTCAGTGGCTTTTTCTTTGAAAACATCCAGTTTTTGACGAGCCAGTTTAGTTTTTTCTTTTTCGGCCTGAGATTCTTTTATGGTGCGAATAGTCTTTTCAATCTCCTTATTGGCATTTGAAAGAAGTTGGTCAGCCTCCAGTCTGGCTTTCTCCATCACATCTTTTCGCTCTTTTTTGATGTTTTGAAGTTCGAGCTGGTATTTTTCCAATACCTCTGCCAGACGTTTTTCATTGATACGAATGGTATTTCTTTTTTGCTCCCAGTATCTTTTGTCTCTTACTATTTCACGCAGGTTTTTATCGTAATCAACATGCTCCTGACCAATTTTGTCTTTGGCACTGTTAAGTATGTTTTCAGGTAAACCAATTTTTCGTGCAATCTCAAAAGCGAAAGAAGATCCAGGTTGAGCAATTTGCAATTTATATAAAGGCATTATTCTACCGGTATCAAAAAGCATAGCTCCGTTTTCAATTCCTTCTGTTTGCGATGCCATATGCTTGAGGTTTGTATAGTGTGTAGTTATCACGCCATATACACCTTGTTGATTCATTTGTTCGAGCACGCTCTCAGCGATTGCTCCACCCAGCATTGGTTCTGTTCCTGTACCAAATTCATCAATCAGAATAAGTGTTTCTTTTTTACTGTAACGTAAAAAATGCTTCATATTGAAGAGGTGAGAGCTGTAGGTACTCAGGTCGTTTTCAATAGATTGCTCGTCGCCTATGTCGATAAAGATATCCTGGAAGAAACCGATCTTAGATCCTTCATGCATAGGAACCAAACATCCGCATTGAAACATATATTGCAGCAATCCAACTGTTTGCAGACAAACTGATTTTCCACCGGCATTGGGTCCTGAGATCAATAATAATCGTTGATTCGGATCTTTTAATTCGATGTCGAGTGGAACAACTTCTTTTTTAGCTTCTTTAAATTGAAGATGCAGCAATGGGTGTTTACTTTCTCTCCAGTTAAAGCTCTGATCGTTATGGAAATCGGGCAAAGTGGCATCAATGCTTAAGGCAAAGCGTGCTTTGGCTCTTATAAAATCGATGGTTCCCATAAATTTGTATGATTCCAAAAGATCATTAATGTATGGCCTGATTTGATCTGCCACATCAATTAAGATTCGTACGATTTCACGACGTTCAGCATATTCCAGTTCTCGTACTTCATTATTGATCTCAACAATTTCTGTTGGCTCTATAAAGGATGTTTTACCTGTGGCTGATTCATCCTGAACGATACCACCTAGTTTACGCTTGTTGGCAGATGAAATCGGTATCACTGATCGCCCGTCGCGTATCGCAATATTTGCATCGGCTTCAACCAGTCCGTCCTGCTTGGCTTTACGAAGTATAGCATTTAACTTCCGCGATATACTATTTTGCTTCGAATGAATTTCCTTTCGTATTCTTGCTAATTCGGGGGAAGCATTGTCTTTCAGTTTCCCGAATTTATTTAATAGAAAGTCAATTTTATCCTGTAAAAATGGGAAAACAGCCACATTGGCGACCAAGGCTTTAAGTTCAGGATACTCTTCTTCGTCTTTTTTGTTAAAGAAACGTACGATATCACTTATGGTCGTTAATGATCGAAGTAAATCAAACAGTTCTGATTCTTCCATGAATCTTCCTTCGGTACGAATTCGAAGTAAAGGCTCACGAACATCAATGAAATAACTTAGAGGAAAATTATCCTCTTCCAGGCAAATTCTTCTGAACTCAAATGTTTGAAGTTGATTCAGACGAGTTTCATCAAAGTTAGTACTGAATTGCATTTCATCTACAACCTCTTTACCAAGGTTGCTCATGCAATTATTTTTGATGTGCTCGCGAATGCGATTAAACTTAATCTTCTCTTCGAAATTTGCAGGATAAATCACTGTTTTACTTTTTCTGCAAAAATAGAAAAATTAAACAGGCTTTTAACAGCAGAATGAATGGCAATCAAGAGTAAAGAATAAAAAAGACAAAAAAATCGTATTTTTTTTAAAAAGGGTATTGACAACAGAAAGGGAACAGCTTAATTTTGTTTTCACAATGTAAGAAAAGGCTCTCCTGGTCCCCAAATATAGAAACATTCGGATGTGTGTGAGGTTTAGGTTAGAATTTTTTTTCTTAGAATGTTTCTTGCCTGTCTCCCAAAGACAGGCTTTTTTTATGTGCTTATTTGAATAAAAAAAGGCCCGAAGGCCTTTCTGTTAATCAGTTAATATTTCTTTTTGCTGGTTAAGCGTATCATTGGTCTGTACCATATTTTGGTTAATAGTCTCGTTAAAGTGGATGGATTTACTTTTGTTATAAGGTTTGTAGTTTTTTGCATTCGGACCTTTTAATGCCATCTTTTCTTCATTTCCTTTTATCTTTATTGTCTGAGTTTTGTCTTCATTTTTTACCCATGTCTGGTTGTTTTTAGCCACACCACCTGTTATGTTTTTATTAGTGTTGGTAACAACTATACTTTTATTTGATTTATTTATCCAAACCTTTTCGTTTTTGGCTTTAGGACCATATACTCTTTGTTGATTTTGAGCAAAAGAAATGGATGCTATGCTTATAAAAGCTACAATTAAAATATTTTTCATATCTACTTGTTTTACTATTAAATACTGATGTAAAAGTAGATGTATCCTTAATGTTGATCAATTCCTTCTTTTTGGTATATTTTATTCGTGGAATATACCTGGCAAAATATCCGTATAAATACGGATATTTTGATTATAACCTATCAATTGATGTTAAATTATTGGAATAATGGTTTGTTATTGAGTGTTTTATATGAGTCCCAGTTGAGTTGCTTTTGTAATCAATTCAGCAGTATTTTGTACTTCCAGTTTCTTTAAAATATTGCTTCTGTGTGTTTCAATTGTGCGTTTACTAACAAATAATTGTGCTGCAATTTCAATAGTAGTTAGTCCTTGGGCAACCAGTTGCAATACTTCTTTTTCGCGTTTTGAAATTTTTTGAGTATTAGCTTCTTTATTAACTGCTTCTATCATTAAATGTGAAACATCTTTGTTGAAATATTTTTTACCATTAAACACCTCTAAGATTGCTTCAGCCAGTTCTTCAGCATCACAATCCTTTAAAAGGTAACCAAAGGCTCCGTTGCGTATTGCCTGCATAACATATTGCCCTTCATTATGCATTGTAAGCACTATGCTCCGAATGGTTGGGTGCATTTTTTTTAATATTGAGATGGCATCGAGTCCATTGGTAGATTTCATAGAAATGTCAAGTAAGGCAATATCTACTTTTGATTCCGGCAGCTTTTCCAATAGCTCTTCTACCGAGGCTGTTTGATGAATCACCTCAATAGTATCTGTTTTTTCGAGTAACATTGCAATGCCACTTCTGAATAAATCATGGTCGTCGGTTATGCTTACTCTAATCATAGCAATTGTTTTGTTTCAAATTCAACTTCAATGGTTGTACCATCGTTACCTGAAATTATTTCCATATGCCCATTAAACAATTGAACACGTTCTTTAATATTCATCAAGCCATTGCCTAACGAAACTTTATTTGGTTCAAAGCCGGTACCGTTATCGGCAATAAATATATTTACCTGATTAGTAAATTCCGTAATCGATAGTTTAATTTCAGTTGCATTGGCATGTTTCAAAGCATTATTAACAGATTCCTGAATGATTCGGAATGCATTTAAAGCAATATTTAATGGAATTGTTGATTCCTCGTCCTTATCATAAATGTAAGAAATATGGCAGGTATCAGACATTGGTAATTGATCGATAAAGCTCTGTACAGCAGCTGTTAATCCAAAGTCCTTCAGGACTGAGGGCATCAGATTGACTGATATTTTTCGTACTTCTTCAATAATATTCTGAACCCTTTGGGCAATAACTTCCTTTGGGGCATCATTCTGCGAAATTATAAGTTTAAGGTTGGTTAACAACGGACCAACACTATCGTGTAATTCTTTGCTTAACCGGTCTCTTTCTGCTTCTTCACCAGCCATTAACAAGCGTTGACTTTTATTCTGAAGTTGTCGTTCGCGTTCCTGAATTTCGATGAGCTGGTCTTTCATGTAATTTAAGCTGTTTACTAATCTGTCATTATTACTTCGCAGAACCATTGTACGATTAAACTGACTATTAGCTATGTGGTTGGCAAAATCAATAATTTGCTCGGTGTTGGTTATTAATAAGGCAAGAGTTGAAAAAAGGCTTCCGATTTCATCTTTATTTCTATATCGGGGAATATTGGTTTTCTCACCTTTGGAAATTTTAGTTAATGCTTTTTCAACTTTTATGACAGGATGCACAATGTACCAAGCCAGAAAATTGGATAATATTAAAATGCCAATGGCTATAATAGCAGAAATAATATAGATACGATGCTCCATGTCTTTTAAAGGCAATAGGGCTTCCTTTACATCAATTTCAGAAAGGATTACCCAATGGAGTCCGTGATAAGAAAATGACGAAAATGAGCTAAAAACTTCAATGTTTCTGTAGTCAGTGTGTCTGGTGGTACCTTCTCTAACCTTTAGTGACAAGTTAAAAGCTTGTGTCTTACTATAAATTTGTGTAGGCAGAGTGTCAATCCAAAATCGAGATTGACTTCTTAAATAGCCATCACTTCCAACAATGTATGTTTCCCCTGATTCACCCATTCCGGTTCGTTCAAAAAGTACATTTTGTATGGCTTGAGGAGTCGAATAAAAGGTGTAAATCAAGTTGTTATGAGATGTGTGATAGGCAAGGTGCAATTTGCCATCATTTATTTGTGGGCTGATGTCTTCAATTAAGATGGTATCATTTTTCCAATTGTTAAGTTCTTTCAGTTCATGGTTAATTATAATCGAATCGATATGAATGAAGCGGTCGGCAGCCAAAGCATCCAGGTATTCGCTGTTGTTGATGTGAGAGAGCATGGTGTTAATTTCCTGCACATGACTACTAAGAATTCGCTCAATTTGAATTGTTTTTAAATGCCTGATTGATGAAAGTTGTAATAGGATACGGTCTTGAAGTGCATTTTTAAATTGTTGTGCCAGAACAACAGATACTAAAGAAATAATTAAAAGGGCAAAAGAACTTAGCAATAAGGCAATTTTAAATCTGATGCTCAGGTTCCGTATTCTTTTAATCATATAAACTTGTTTCACCTTTGTTTTATAGTATCAAGATAAAACAAAAAAATGAGATGTTAATTAACCGGGATCTTTCCTCAAGGATTTAAGATTTTGCCGGCATAGCTATCCATTGCTTCATAAAGCTTGATAGGCGAAAGGGTACGCCATTTTACTGCAGATAGATTACCGCCGTACAGCACATAATAGTTTAGATTGATCTTATCGAATTCTGCCAGTACATGTTCCCGGAAATTGATTGCAATAATCCATCCATCTTCAATATCATTAAACCAATCTTCGTAATAAGAGTCATCGGAATAATGAAAGTTTAATACATTTTCACCAATCAAAATAAATTTTTGAATGCCATGATCTTCCAGATGTTCAATGATATTACGTTTGAGGTGCATGATGTCGTTATACAGGCAGTCGTTCCATTCGCCCATTAATTCGATGATGCAGTACCCTGAATCATAATTGGCATACAGTATTTTCAGGTAGAGTGTATTTGATCCGAATTCATCCCATTTTGGGTGGATATAATGATCGTAGATGGTGTTACGACATAAATATTCATCAAAGATTTGCCCATAATATGGTGATCTCTTATCCTCATTGGCCTTGTAAATCTTTTCCCACCTGTTGTATGGTTCAATGTTCTGCATGTTGCAAAAATAATGAAAGCGCTTATTGTGTCAATTAATTTTTTGTGCATAAAAAAGCGAATCGTTTTTAGATTCGCTTAAGATATTTTAGAGTAAAAGCTTTTCTTATAAGTTCGCCAGTCGATTTAAAATTTTATCCAATCCTAATAGGAATACAATACCTGCTACAACAAAATATACCAGCGAGGGAATTTTTGTAAATACAGCGAAAAACTGAGAGAAGCTTTTGTTGATAGACCCCAAATTCAATTGTTTGGAGGTGAATCCCAAATCACCAAGGTACTGCTGAATAACAGAGGCATCGACCAGAAATGAGATGGCTAATATGGCGATGGCTGCCGTTATGATCCACCATCTGTTTTGTTTATTGATTAATGGCTGATAAGTCTGAGGTTCCTGCACCCAGTCATGTAAAACACGATTCATCGCATTTTGCCTGATTGAAGCAGGGGCTTCTTCAGGTGTGAAATCCCTGAACAATTCCTTCAACAGTTTATCGTCATCGTTATTAATCTTTTTCATCGTCTCAAATTTATAAAATCGAGTTCAACTCTCCTTTTAAAATTGCATTTAATTCTGTTTGCATTTGCTTTCTTCCGCGGTGCAGTTTCACTTTTATATTTGAAACTGAAAGACCGGTTGTTTTACTAATCTCTTCAATGCTTTGCTCTTTATAATAGTATAAAATCAGAATAAATGCATCGTCTTCCTTTAAATTACTCAATGCCTTTTTAAGTACCTTCTTCCTTTCCTGTAACTCCAACCTGTGCATATTGTTTTCAGCATAGTTGGCTTCGTACTGAATAGTTTCCTTGCTTTCAAGGTCCTCGGTTGAAGGCTTTCGGCTTCGTAACTTAGAAATGGCAGTATTATAAACAATACGATAGAGCCAGGTTGAAAAAGAAGCATCTCCCTTGAAGCTGTCCAGCGATTTATAAGCTTTTACAAATGCATCCTGGGTTACTTCTTCTGCTTCCTGCAGATTTTTGACAATTCCTTTGGCTAATGTAAATGCCATATGCTGATACATATCAATGATCTGCGAAAAGGCTGCAACATCTCCCTTTTTAATACTCTTTATAAGCTCTATGTCTTTATTATTGCTCATTCACAAAATAGGACGCACCTAAATCATTATTGGTTACAAGTATTCTGCAAGTTATTTTTATTTCTTACTAAGGTCAATACCATCAGTTTCTTAGTAAGTTGTTTGATGAAAAAACGAAAAAGTAACAAATTTTTGTAACCGTGTCTTTTTTCATGGCGTCATACGAATGAGCACGCTCAGAGAGTTGATTAACAAATAATGTAAAACTTAAAATATAAAATCATGGAAGGTTCATTAGCAATTATTTTTATTTTCGGAGGTATACCTGCTATAATCATATCATTGGCTTATTTCAGAACACGAAGAATTGAAAGAACAGCATTAATAGCAGCAGGAAAAGATGCTTCAATTTTTGATCAGTTGAATTCCAAACCCAAGCACTATTTAAGTCTTAAATACGGTATGTTGATGGTTGGATTGGCAGTTGGAGTAGTATTAGGATCGGTATTACAGAATAATACCATGATGAATGAAGCAGCGGCATATTTATCAATGGTGCTATTATTCGGAGGTTTGAGTTTAGTATTATTTTATCTGATTCAAAAAAAACTGAATGACGAGTAATTAATATCACTCAGATATGCATGAAAGAAAGGCTGTTCCGTTGAGCAGCCTTTCTTTGTTATTAAAAATTAGATAACTATTTGTTGATTCATTCGTATTGATGGTTGGAAAACGACTAACAATAAATTCAATGAAAAAGCCACTTTTTAGTTTCATAACTTTTTTACTGGCACTGGTATTATTAAGCTGTGAAGTAGAAGAAAAAATCAATCAATTCAACTCTATTGATGAAGGTATTGAGGCATTACAGGAATATTCGGTAGTAAGCAAGCAATTCCAGGATGCCTCAAACAGCAGTGATGAAGCTATTATGGAAGCCGAATTACAATTAGCCGGTGAGCTGAAAGCCACTAAAGAAGGTCCTGCAATAACTATTGAGCCATTTGATGCAACAACATGGCCTAAAAATATTACTGTTGATTTTGGGGATGGTATTACCGGATTGGATGGAGTTGTTCGTTCCGGAAAATTATTGATTGTATCAACCGGTTTGTATCGGACTGAAGGTAGTGTGCATACTACTACTTTTGATAATTATTATCAGAATGGTTATAAATTAGAAGGTACACATGTTGCCACCAATAATGGAAATCCCGATGGTGAAGGGCTTCAGTTTAATGTTACCATAACTGGTGGTAAAGTAACCAAAGAAGAATCGGTTATAGAATATCAGCAAAACTCAACACGTACCTGGGTAGCCGGTTCAGATACTCCTTTAAATATTTGGGATGATGAATATACATTGGATGGTACACAAAACGGAACGAGTTCAAAAGGAGTTGAGTATGCATTGTCGATTACAGAATCACTACATTTTGTAGTCTTAACCAGACAAATCACTGAAGGTAAAATGGCAGTTGTAATTGAAGGATTACCTAATATAATAATGGATTATACAACCTCAACAATAAAGATTGGAGAACTAACTTATCCAATGCAAAATTAATAAGGGAGACAGACGGACAAGGAGAAAAAAGAGTTACCCGCCCGGGTAACTCTTTTTTAGTTTTATTCTTTTACAGAAAGGACAAGGAGTTTATTTAAAACATCTTCTGTAGTTTTAAATGCAGTGCCATGACGAATACCTTTGGGCAGATTAATGGTTTCAGATACGTCTTCCCAATTTTGTCCATCAGTAGAACGGATGGCTCCATATTTCTTTTCTCGATATTTGTCGAAGTAAATGTAGGTGTATTCTCCAATTTGCATAGGAGTTGGACCTTCCACCCAGGAGTCGCCCGAAATACTTTCAGTTACCTCTGTTGGGAATCCTTCTTTTAAGTCTGTTGTAAATGTTAATCTTAAATTCTTTTCTACCGGAGCCGACATTTCATTTTTAACCACCATCATGTAATCAGAATCTCTTTTTAGAATAGCGGCATCAATTACACTGAAGCCCGGATCAAAAAATAATTCGGTTGGGCTAAAGGATTTAAAGTCTTTGGTGGTTGTGTAATATTGTCTGTGATTCAGTCCTTTTTCGTTTGGTAATGTTTCTATGTCAGGATATAACTCAGGTACCGTTGATGCCCAAACAATATAAAAGATGTCATCCTTATCATCGTAAAAGACTTCCGGAGCCCAGCTGTTTCTTGTACTTTCCAGATGTTCCATTACAGGTATGTATTGTTGTTCCGACCAATTGATCAGATCAGTGGATGATGCATAGCCAATTCCTTTATCCCACCATCCGGTTGTCCAAACCATGTGAAATACTCCATCTTTACCTTGTGCTATACTTGGGTCACGCATCAACCGGTCTTTACCAATTACAGGTTGAAGTAAAGATTCACCATTGTTTACAACACCCCATTCATGTCCGTCATAACTATAAGCTATGTGAAGTCCGTCTTGACCACCATTAATGAAATAAGAAAAAAGGTATACATCTTTCTTTAGGGTGCAACTTGATAATAAAATAATTAGAACAATACTTAGTTTAATCAGGTTTTTCATAATCATGAAGATTCTACTTGAAGTTTACGAATGCAAGGTAACGGCTCACCCAAATTCTTTAATGGATAATAATACAAAGAACTGAAAAAATTGACATATTCTTCTGCATGTATATTATATTATATAATTTTATTACCTTAATTATTACAAGCGAAATCTGTTGAAAATTCGCAATTATCATTGAATAAAGATGATCTATAGGGAAAGGCTTATTTTATGGGTTATGTTTCTGTACTTGTTTACAGGTATAGGTATTTATGCTCAGGAAACCATTACATTTAGTCAGATTAGTACAAAAGAGGGACTTTCTCAAAATACCGTACGTAGTATTCTTGTCGACAATAAAGGCTTTTTATGGGTAGGTACACTTGATGGTTTAGTGCGTTACGATGGCAACCGTTTTATTACCTATAAACCGGAAGCTGATGCTCCCACAAATATACCTGATCAACGGGTAAAAGGTATTTATGAGGACAGGAATGGTTTTATTTGGATATTAACATATGCCAACTCTTTTAGTTGTTATAATCCCAATACAGAAGACTTCATAGAATTTAGTTACGAGGGTAAAAATATTTCATTGCCTTTTACTCACTTTGCTGAGACCTCTGATGGTAATGTATGGCTATGGGGAGGGAATGGTTGTGTAAAGATGGCCATGGGAATGAATAATTTACCTGAGGTATTATTCCATTCATCAGTTAATAAAAAACAGTTGACGGATGAGAATATTAATTTTTTGTTTGAAGATTCAGCTAAGTCAATATGGATTGGTTCAGAATCTGGACTAAACTGCTTTAATCCTTCCGGTGACATTCAACATTTCTTTAAAGGTAATGATGATGGTGTTTTTGTTGAAGCTGTTGAAGAGAGCGGTATTATATATTTTCTAATGGCGAATGGAACCATTCATCGATTTAATCAATCTGCAAAAACATTTATTTCATCTTTCAGAAGCCCTGTTGAAGATACTTTCCGGGATTTGAAGAGAATGAATAACAGCTATCTGGTTGCATCAACATTAAATGAACAACTGTTTAAAATTGATATCAGTACAGGCAACTATTTTAAAAATGCCCTGAATCTGTCTCATACATTTAAAGGTTCACCACAGTTGTTCTTGGATAAGAAAAAAGGTTTATGGGTATATGATTATTCCGGTATGGTTTTTTACTATAATCCAGAAAAAGATATAGTTAAATCGTTTCAACTTATAAAACCTGAGATAGCAAATGTAATTGATGATGGACGTTATAATATTTTGATTGATAATGAAGGTATTTATTGGATAACAACATATGGCAGTGGACTTTATCGTTATGATTCAGAAAGAGATCAACTTACAAATTACAAGTATGATCAGCTACAGAATAGTCCTGCTTCAGATTATATGCTTTCGATCATTGATGATAAATATGGAAATCTTTGGATTGGATGTGAATATGCTGGTGTTATAAAAGTTGTGAAGGAAAAATATCATGCTGAATATATTAAACCAGAGGCTGCAGGTTCTATTGGAACTAGGAATAATGTAAGAGTTATAGTTAAGGATTCTGATTCGAATATTTGGTTAGGAACTAAAAACGGAAGTCTTTATTTGTACGATAAGGATTTGAATAACAAGAAGGTTGTTATGAAGAACATTAATCCTTATACTGTTTGTGAAGATGATAAGGGACGTATTTGGGTTGGAACAAAGGGGAATGGTGTTTATGTGATTGATAAAAAGACGTTCAAGGAATACTATCATTTTACGGCATCTGATGATGATGAACAGAGTTTAAGTCACAATTCAATTTTTGATATTATTCAGGATACGGATAAACGCATTTGGATAGCATCTTTTGGAGGTGGTATTGATCTGGTAGAAGAAACAGATCAGGGTATTACATTTAAGCATTTTCTTAATAATAAGGGTAATCTTAGTTTTGTAAGGTGCCTGATTCAGGACAGGGAAGGTAATATATGGGCTGGTAGTTATGAAGGATTGATAAGTTTTCGATTCGAAGAAATCAACATCAATCCCAATGCCTATACAATTTACACTTATAATTCAGGGCATCCGGTTGGATTAAATTGTAATGATGTAAAAACGGTTTATGAAGATAGTTTTGGGCAGTTATGGGTTGGAACTGCCGGAGGAGGATTAAATTTATTTGATAAATATAGTCCTGATCGACAGGGAGCTTTTATAAAGTATACCAAGAAAGAAGGATTGCCATCTGATATTGTGACTTCGGTAATGGAGAGTAAGGATGGTGTAATCTGGGTAGGAACAGAAAACGGTCTGGCTCATTTCGATAGAAACACCAAAACATTCCTGACGTACTTTTTCTCAAATAGTTCCTTTGGTAACTTTTATGGTGAGAACGCTTGTTTACGAAACGATAACGGATATCTTTTGTGGGGTACTTTGGATGGATTGTTGGTCTTTGATCCGGGTGAACTGGATGCCAATAAAAAAGAAGTGCCAAAGGTAACATTAACTGATTTATATGTGCTTGACCAAAGGATTGAAACGACACAGAAGAAATCACCATTAACTGAATCAATAAATAAAGTTGAAAAGGTAAAGCTCAAAAGCGAACAGAAAACATTTACATTGTATTTTGCCTGTTTAGATTTAACAGATCCAAAAAGGAATAAGTATTCCTATAAGATGGAGAATTATGATCAGTTTTGGAGTAAAGCCAGCACTAATAACTGGGCTACCTATAAAAACATGCCTCCCGGAACCTATACTTTTATGGTAAAAGGATCAAATGCTGAAGGACAATGGAATGACGAAATCAAGACATGTCAAATAACAGTGTTGCCAACGTTTTGGCGATCAATATATGCCATTATCTTATATGTTTTTGTGATTGCACTTTTAGGCTTGGTGTTTATTCGTTTCTTGTTTAGAATCAATAAATTGAATACGGCTGTTAAAATGGAGAAGCAACTTACTGATTATAAGTTACGTTTCTTTACCAATGTTTCGCATGAGTTCAGAACACCACTTACTCTTATAAAAGGAGCATTGGAAAGAATTAATGATGAAGAGAATCACTCACCGGAAGTTAACCGTCACCTTGCTCTTTTGAACAGAAATACCCAGCATATGTCGAGGTTGATTGATCAGTTGCTCGAATTCAGGAAGTTACAAAATAATATACTTACTCTTAATCTTGAAAAGACTGAAATTAATGAATATGCTTTAAATGTATATTACGAGTTTAAGGAAATTGCATTTCAAAAAGGGATTGATTACCAGTTTGAAGGGTTGGATGATAAATGGTATTTCTATGTTGATCGTAATAAGCTGGAAAAGATATTATTTAACCTGTTATCCAATGCCTTTAAGTTTACACCTCATAACGGATCCATTGTTTTTAAATTACAAAAGGATGAAGATGAGAAGAAATGCATTATCTCAGTCGCAGATTCGGGTATTGGAGTACCTAAAGATAAGCAGGATCTATTGTTTAGCCGATTCAAACAGGTTACATTCTCGGCAGAAGGAACCGGAGTAGGTCTTGAATTGGTGAAGGAATTTGTGGAAGCTCATCAGGGTAAAGTAAGTTATCAACCAAATGAGGGCAAAGGCTCGGTGTTTACAGTTGAGTTGCCAACTAACGAAGAATTGTATAAAGATGCCAACTATGTAAATTCTCAGCCTACAGTTGAAAATGCTGATAAGATTATTGAACAGAAAGTAGAAGCTGAAATTAAGCGTCCGGCTAGTCCATCTAGTTCTAAGATTCTGATCATTGATGATAACTATGATATAAGAGAATATCTGAATGATGAACTAAGACATCACTTTAATGTTGAGCTGGCTGTTGACGGAAAAGAAGGACTTGAAAAAGCCATTGCTATCAATCCAACATTGATTATTTGTGATGTTAAAATGCCTGAAATGGACGGTTTGGAAGTGACGCGACGGCTGAAAGATAATTTTGAAACAAGTCATATACCTATCATTCTTCTAACAGCCATGTCGTCAGATACCATTAAACTTCAGGGTAGCGAGAGTGGGGCAGATGCATATATTATGAAGCCATTTAGTCTTAAGTACCTGTTATCAAGAATTTATGGGCTGATTGAGCAACGTGAGAGACTTAAAAAGCGTTTCTCTGTTGATATTGATGTGAAGATTGGAGCATTGAGTGAAGAGAAAAAAGATAAAGAGTTCTATACTCTAATTAATGATATAGTTGATAAACATCTGTCAGATGCCAATTTTACAGTTACTGAATTTACCGAGCAAGCCGGACTCTCGCGTACTATCTTTTATAAAAAGGTAAAAGGATTAACGGGTTATTCACCAAATGAACTAATAAAAATTAAGCGAATGAAGAGGGCTGCAGAACTTCTTGTTGAACGAAAACATACCGTTTCAGAAGTATCGTGGCAGGTAGGTATTGAAGATCCGTTTTATTTTAGTAAGTGTTTCAAAGCACAATTTGGTTGTGCTCCTTCGAAATTTGGAGTGGAAGATTTGAAGTTAGATTCAAGTCATGAAAAGGCTGAAGATTTAAAGTAAATACCTTAAATAGGATATTATATCGGGGCATAAGTTTGTTGAGTATTGTTTTTATTTTGATTCTTGAAAGCTTAAAGAATTCAAAGGGTGTCAAGTGTAAATCAAATTGAACTTGTAAATATTGAATATCACTCAGCGATGGGCCAAATCAATAAGCCAATGAATTAGGTTTACATGTATTGAATCTTAAACCTTTGCAATAAAAAAGAGGAATCTCAAAAACTGAAATTCCTCTTCATACCTAAAGCTATATTACTAATTACTTCTAAAATCAAAATTCAACACCATTTTGATACCTTCATCACCTACTTTAATGCGAATATTGCCAGGCTGACTATGAGGTCCCTGTTGTGAAGTAGGTTTAAACGATTGTATGGCAGGTATATCATATAAGAATGAGATATCACCTTCGGGGAAACCAGGCATGGTTCTTCTTCCATTCTGTCTGCCTTTAGGTTCTTCGGGAGTAAATACTCTCATAAATACACCGTCTGTCTCTGAATAAACAGTAAAGGGGGCTTCATCTGACTCAATAGTTGCCCAATACAGGTTGGCATGATATCCTTTGAACTCAGGATAGGTTAAACCATACTCACTTTCACCAGTAGTGGTATTGTTGTAATCTTTTTGCCAAAGGTTGTAGTTGGTTCCTTTAATGCGGTTCTTCCATACGCGGTATGGTCCACGTCCAAACCATTCCATTCCTTTAGCTAATTCTTCAGGATACGAAAAAGATAGTCCGAAATTATAAATGGCATCATCGGTAAATGCGTCATCAAAACCCTGACCACCTCTGGCCCGGTTCAGCATAACTGCATCCATTTTTAACAAACCATCAGCATTCATAGTCCATGCAATAGAATCGATGGCTCCCAGATATTTTGCTACAAAAATTGCAGAGTTCTCATCCTGAAGGGTATAATACTCTTTAAACTGGATCTTCATACCAACAGCAACAGGTCCGTTATTAAAAGGTATCTCACCATTGGGGTTTGTAATTTTTACCAGTTGACCATTGGATTGATTAAATGTAACCGATACACCATTCGATGATAAAGTAGTTGTTGTATCCTGCTCTGAGATCTTTACTGCACTGCTGTTTTTTGCAGCTTCTTCCTGTGTTTTAAAATAATCACCAGCATATTTAACTGTCCATGACCAGGTACAAATTGAATTGCCATGCGGATCAAAAGCTTCCAGTTCCAAAACATCACCATCAAAGAAATTAGCAGGAAGTTCCATTCTAGCCATTCCAGTTTCACCTGGATCAATTGCAGGTAGTGTTAAGTTACCTTCTGATAATACCTCTTTTTTGGCACCTTTTAAAGGTGAATCGATTGAATAAAGCTTGTATTGAGCCTTACAATCTTTCAGGTTAGTAAACAAGAAAGTATTTGAAATAGTAAAGTTTCCTTTGAATGACGGGGTGATGAACAGCTGTTTAAACTGAATTGGAGCCCAAACTTCCCGCACTGTAAAGACACTTCCTTCTTTTTCGCGGTATGGTCCAACAATACCATCCGGCGCACGGAAATCATCAGAATCCAGTTTGCCACCTCTGTCCGAGCGTTTTACAGCATTATCGCAGAACGCCCACATAAAACCACCTGCAAACAGAGGGTGAGAAGTCCAGTTAACCCAGAAATCTTCCAGACCTGCACCATGTCCCTGGTCGTACATTCCGTGCATAAACTCAGTTGGTAAAAATACTTTATATCCATTGGTAAAACGTGCAACACCAGTCAGGTAGGTTGGGTAATGGTGTGCATCCACATCATTGAAATCTGCCCAGGGATGAATCACATGTCTTTTTTGTGGATCGTAATCGGCAAAATGAGCATCCAGATTGTAGTTCCATCCACCTTCGTTACCGTTACTCCAGATAACTATACTGGGGTGATTTACATCGCGTGTCACCATTTCTTTTTGCAACTTGGGACCAACCTTTGAGTCATAGCAATTTTGCCAACCTGCCAGCTCATCCATTACAAATAAACCAATTGAATCACACATGTCAAGAAAGTGTGGATCAGGAGGATAGTGAAAACGTACAGCGTTTATGTTCATTTCTTTCATCAGCAGTACGTCTGATTTACTGATCTCTCGGTTGGTAGTTCTTCCTCCATCAGGATGGAAGGAGTGACGATTGATACCTTTCATTACTATTTTGGTATCGTTTACATATATACCGTCTTTTGGTCGGAATTCAACGGTTCTGAACCCGATACGCGAGTTCCAGGTGTGTAAAGTCTGGTTATTTTTATCAATCAGCTTCAGTTTTAAAACATACAATTGTGGAAATTCAGGATTCCAGTTAATTACGTTGTCCCATTTTGTGCTGATAGTTTGTTTTAACTCGCTGTCTTTTAAAGGAATTGATACTTCATTAAAAGAGCCTTCTCCTGTAAGTGGTTCAATAGAAGCAATTATTTTAGCACCTACTAAGGGTACCGATAAATCCACATTAGCCATTAAAGTACCATCGGCGCGGGCATCAACAGCAACATGCGAAATGGCCTGTTGAGGTTTGGCCTCAAGGTAAACCGGACGATATATTCCACCGAACAACCACCAGTCAGCCATTCTTTCAGCACGGTTAATACTTGCGTTTTCGGAGTGTTTATGAACAATTACTTCCAGTCTGTTTTTCTTACCTACCAGAAGTTTATCTGTTATGTCATACGAAAAGCGATAAAAACCACCCTGATGCATTTCACCAGCTTTATGGCCGTTTACAAATACTTCAGTATCGGTCATAGAGCCTTCAAAAACAATACTAACCTGTTTGTCTGACCATGATTTTGGCACCTTGAAAGAGTGACGGTAAGTACCTGTTTCTTTTGAAACTTCTTCACCTTTTTTGTACCAGCGACCATATGTATATTCACCGTATCCTTGTAGTTCCCATTGTGAAGGGACTTGTATTTTACCCCATTTACCACTGTTGTTGCCACCTGAGCAGAGGAAATCCCATGTAACGGTATTGTCCAAACCAGTGCCTGAAAGATATAATTGTTCAGTTGATTGGCCTTTAACTATTAGTGTTGTCAGTAATATGGAGCAGATTAAAAACAGGTTGCGTTTCATTATATCTTATTTTGTTGTTGACTGATCTACAAGTTCGTTAAATTGTAATTTAACCTTTTTGTTGTTCTCTAATTTTATTTCATCCAATCCGTTAATGCTTAAGGATTCACAATCCCAGTTATTGGCATACTTAATAAAACCGGATTTCTTGCCTTCAAGCGATACGTTTTTGAAAATGAAATTATCAATGGTACTGGATTCAATGCCTCCAATTCGGATACATACCTCGGCATCATTGGCAGTGAGGTCATTGAAAACAATGTTTTTAAATTTAGGGGTTCCTTCTTTTGGGTCCACTTTCTCCAGCATTTTAATCCAGTGTTCCGGAACTTCATCAACACTATAACCTTCGGGTAGAGTTGAATAGCTATAGGTTGGATTCCAGTTTAAATCGACAGAAATTGGAAAATTTACGCCCTTCATATCGATATTAGACAAATAAATATCTTCTACTGTGCCACCACGATTCATCGCACTTTTAAAACGAAGACCGTAAGTGGTGTTTTCAGCTCGCAGGTTATAAGCCACCACGTTGCGAATGCTGCCAGATGTCTCGCTTCCACAAGTGATTAATCCGGCACCGATACCTGCATAACATTCCCGGATAACAATGTATTCGCATGGTCGGTTAACTTTTAGTCCATCGGCATCTCTGCCGGCTTTCAAACAAAAATTATCATCGTTACAATTGATCGTGCTGTTCTCAACCAGAATAAACGAGGATGAGTCGATGTCGATACCATCAGTGCTTGGGCCGTGGCCTTCAATGTTATTACTAATAATCATGTTACGAACAGAAACATGACTTGAGTAAAGAATGTGCAAACTCCAGAATCCAGGTTGGTACAGAACAACACCATCAACAGTTATATCTTCACTGTCTGAAATTAGAATCCCTCTTGGACGTTCGCAATCATAATCAACAATCCAGCGTAATCCTTTAGGTTCATATTCACGTCGCATGTCCCAATATTTATCCCAGAAAACTTTTCCTTTACCATGAATGGTTCCATTACCGGTAATGGCAGCATTTTTTTTACCAATAATATTTACCAAAGCTGCCGGCCATTTCATTTCCAATCCAGCTACCCTGGTGTCTATCTGCTTATAATCATTCAAATTCTGGCTGCCAATAAGCATGGTACCTTTGGGAATATGAAAATTAATATTATCGCCTATAAACAACGATCCTGTAAGATAAATACCTGGTTCAAAAGTAACTATGCCTCCTCCTGAGGTCACTGCATCATCAATGGCTTTTTGGATTGCAGTGGTATTCATTTGAATGGCATCCCCAACGGCTCCGTAATTTTTTACATTGAAAACTTTATCACTTGTTGGAAACGATTGAGCTCCTACTTGTTCCATCCATTCGAAATGAGGTATGGAATCCTTTTCGCTTTCACCGGGACACAGATGAAAATTTATAAGTAGTAATATAATTGACAAAGTCTTCATAATCAAAACAATTAAGTTTTATTAATTTGATAGGTTCACCGGAATCAACTTCACTTCGCTATTTAATCCGGAAGGCATAATTTCCCAATCATTGTAGAGTTTTCTTGAATACTTGATGTCTACAAGGTTAATCTCTTTGAATTTTCTCCATTTAACACCATCTCTGTCCAACTTTGAAATGTAATTGGCAGGAAGATTGGTTACTTCTATTTCAAGGGTATTCAATCCATCTTTAAGGTATGAGCCGATGTGTACATGATATGGTACTGACCATAAGGTGTCAACAACAATTCCGTTAACGGATACCCGGGCAGTCTCACGAACATCACCCAAATCCAGAATCCAGTCGTCTGCCATGTCTTTATTCGCTGAGAATGTGGTGGTGTACTTACCCCTTGCCATGGCTACTGAAGCATTCTCGTCTGGAAGCATAGTCCATGATTGAACTGATGGCAACTTAAAAGTATCTGTTATTTCAGGAATACTTTTTGTGAATGATAATTGCCAGTTGTTATTAAGTACAAATGGAGTTTTATATTCATCAACATAAGCCCATGAATTACATGAAGGTGATTCGTTTGAGAAAGTTTGCAGAATCAAAGACTGACCTGATTCCAACTGGATACGTACCTGTTTTGATCCGTTTTTCTCTCGTATAGCAGCTTGCCCTATTTCACCTGAAAGAGGGTCAAATATCAATGCTGACTGAAACGGCTTTGCAAGGGTAATCCATTCATCTGTATAGCTTTCTTTTAAAGCACTGATGAAATAATGGTGTCCTTTTGTATTCTTACGACGAATATAGGATAGCCCGTATTCTTTCTTTAGTTCTTCAGAAGCTGTTTCTGTCTTGGCAAGTGTAGAAACAAAATCAGAACCCGTAATGATTGAACCCTTGCCAAATTCATACTTTTCACTTTTACCAAACGTACTCTCAGGTAATTCTTTTAGGTAATTCAGGAAGCTCTTTTGCCGCTCATCAAGTTGATGAAATCCGGGAACATCATTTGGATAATGATCCATAAAGATAATTTGGGCTCCTTCTTTTGCAAGTTGAATCAGATGTTGCAGTACTGCTACCGGCATTTTTTTTGCAGCCGGAACAATCAAAGCCTTATAAGTGACTCCACCAGAAGTCATCAAATCCCCATTCTTAACTTCGGTGCTTTTAATAAAGCTATCCGATATGTAGTCAACGTCATATCCGGCATTACTAATTCGATGAATGACTTCAATAAACTCAGGTGCTCTTTCATTCATCTTGTGAATATCAAACATCAGCAAACGACCATCTTGTTCGTGCCACATATCATAAACAGGCAGATAAACTAAAAAATCGTTATCCGGCTCACCCATCTGCAGAAATGCTTGTGATCGCGAGATGTATTTAAAGAATGGGCTTGCATCTTCCCATAAAGGGTTTGTCGGACTCATATCGATGGATGCATAAAATTTCCATCCCGGCCATTCTGCTTCTTGCGGGCTATAGGTTGTACCATGAAAATACATGCGATTAACACCTGAGACAAACATAAGATCCAGATCGGGTTTGCATTGAGCAAGAGAAGTACGAAAGTGCTCTGTAAGCCATGTAAATGTCTCGGATGAAGTAAATGGTTTACCTGCAATATGCGCTGCTGATGAGGCATATTTGAGCATCGATAAATCAGAATCGTTATGACGGGTTAATGAATCGTGTCGTAAGCCCTTAATATGAAAATCAGACAAACCAAAGCCTTCGCATTCAGGTACATCAACAGCTGCGTATATGTCAATCAGGTTACCTGGCGAGCCATGTGCCTGACTGCGGGTTTGAGCTCCCATCTCATGGGCCCAGCCAGTCCATTTTTTGGTGAAATTATTAAGCAGTAAATCATTTAATAACTCACGATAATCAGTAATAATGCGGGCTGTGGTATCATTCTTCTCGTTACTTAAAAAATAAGGAAGATAGTCTTGTAATTTATATTGATACTTATTCTCAAAGGCTTTTAAAAGTCCTGGGGTCCAGTCTGCCTGGTATACTTCATATGAATCGGTGAAGAAGAATCCTGGGGCAGGGGCATTGCTTTTAGAAAAAGCATCGGTGAATCGTTGCAGATAATGAGGTAGTGCCGATGCTGAGAAATGATCGATCACCAGACCTTTACCTCCCGGAGCAGCTCTTTTAACCTGTTGAAAGGTGTTTCCTTCAAATAAAGCAATTACTTTCCAGTTTCCTTCCGGAGAGGTCCAATCAAGATGTCCATCCTTAACTTTTTGAGTCAGATCAACTGATTCCTTATTTTGATTAAAAGCCATGATACAAGCCAGATGTGCATGCTCTATTTGTTTGGCGTCTTCAGGCAGTATGTCGATTTTTAGAGACTCACCGGATTTTACACTGTACTCCTGAATAATTAATTTAGTTGCAGCATCTACGGGTTTTACCTGAGGGCCACCAAAAGGCCAACCGGTGCCGGTATTCATATCAATCTGCATGTTCAAACGTTTGGCTTCAGCCTGAGTGTGTTTATACACTTCCATCCATCTGTCTGACAGAAAATCGATGTCATTTTCGTCGTTATCCTGAACACCGTAAATGGGAGTTATCTCAAGAGCTCCCATTCCGGCTTTGGAATAGGCTTCAAGGTTATGAGTCAGGTTTGCTTCATCAACAGCACTACCTAACCACCACCATCTGGCACCCGGCTTGGTTGTAACAGATTCTTCCGGCCATTTAACATCGGGTTGACATGCTGCAACTAATGAAAGTATTAAGCCGAAGAATAAAGGCTTATATTTTCTAAGGTAACACCACATGCGATGATAGATTTTTCAGATTAAGTTTCTTTATTTCTTTAGCTGCCAACTCAGCGACAGCGGTTGCTCCGGCTTCCTGTAAATGAGTGTCATCTTCTGATCCATCCGGACGTTTTTTATCTAAACCAGGACCAATCCACATGTATAGTTCTTTTGATGGTTCATCACCCAGCATGATTATCATATCACGGCTTCGGCTATAGATATCAAGCAAAGGAAGGTTTAATGAATCAGCCACCTGTCGTGTTATCACAGGATAAGCAAGTAAGCGATCATCAACTAAAGCCCTGCCCTGAAAGGTTCGCATTACTATTGAAGTTGCCAATATAGGATTGGCTTGTTTTGCTTTAACATCGTTAATCATGTTAACCAGGTTCTGACGATATTGGTCGTGCGATGCATGGCGCTCGGGGCGGGTAGAGGCATCGTTATGACCGAATTGTATAATTACATAGTCACCTGGTTCAGTTTCTTCAATCAGCTTAGCCCATCTTTCTTCCTCTATGAATGTTTTAGTGCTTCTTCCAGCTTTTGCATGATTCTTAACAGTTATGGTGCTGTCTAAAAAAAGTGGTAGCATTTGGGCCCAGCCACGCATAAGTGTTTGAGTCGTGTCGTACGATTGAGCCGTTGAATCTCCGGCAATTAGCACACTAACCGGTTTTTCCTGTTCGCAGCTAAAAATCAAAAGCAGAAGTGGCAGAATTAGTAGATATTTTGGTTTCATAATGGATTTATTTTGGACTGATGCTGATTATTATTGATGAATTAGATTGATTTCAATAGATTTATCCCGGTCGCAGGTGATTTTTCCATCACTATATTCCAGTTCTCCAACCTGAATGGAAGTGCGACGTGTGTCGTATGTGTTTTCTTTGGCTTTATCCCCAATCCGTCCCGGATGAGTAAAGTAAAAGATATAGGCTTTGTTGTTGCTGACAATCACATCACAATGCTGACCATGCACGCCATCATCCTTACCTGATCCGCCTTTTTGCAGGATATGATCGGGTTGACGAGTCCAGTTGTCCAGATCAATAGAAGAATGGATGGCCAGACCTCTCCATGTATCAATCACCATGAAATAATGCTCTTTCCATTGGAATACTTTAGGGCCTTCACCACGTTCGGCTATTATTTTACCCTTGTCTTCCCATTTGTATAAGTCAGGACTGTCGGCATAATAGATGGTTTTTCCATCTTTTTCGTTATTGTAAAACATTCGCCATGTGCCATCCGGTTTTTGAATAACACCTGCGTCAATTACTTTATCAGATGTTAAATTCAATTTTGATTGAAAATCCCAATCTAACAGATTTGTACTGGTTAAATGCACAATATGACGGGGATGACTCCAATCAGAAAATATACCCGGAACAATGGTTAGGAACATATGATATTTTCCTTCAAATTCAACAATATCCGGAGCCCAGTAGGTATATTCATCAATGCCATAGTTGATATTGGCCGATCCTCTGAATTCCCATGTTAATCCGTTATCCAACGATTCAGCAATATTGATTTTAGTGCCATGTACCCAATCAACGCCATTCGGATTTTTCATATTGGCTCTTCTATTGGTATAGAACATAAACCATCGTTGTTCTTTTTCATTCCAAACCACTTCAGGATCGGCAGCACCATCAAATACCGGGTCGCGATATAGTGGTTTAGGCGCTACTTTCTTCTTGGTTACTAGTGTCTCGGGTTTTATATAGTTTTTGAGATCACATTGATCAAGATCTAAAATTGCTTTTGCCAAGGTTCTGCCGTGCAACATAGCTCCATCGAATGAAGTATGTACATTATCCTTGTAATAGGGTTTGGTAGCTTCTTTACCAATGGCTTCATATTGCTCTGCACACAGGTTGTTATGATCGATGTAACAAACGCCTTCTTCTTCTGCTACTTGTTTAGTCCATGCAGCAAAAGTATCTGTACAACGATTCATTTTGTCACCTGTCCATCTGTTACCCGGAGTGTGTGATAAGGCAATTACTTTTACACCTTGTGCTTTTGCCTGGCGGATGTATGTTTTTATATAATGACCAAATGAATAAACAGTTTCAGGTCCTCCATGGCGCTGCATGATAACCGTTTCTGATTCATCACCGGCACTGTGAAGAGAGGCTCTCGCGCGACCTGTATTCAATGGGCCTCCATCATTGTGCCCAAACTGAATAATCAGATAATCGCCAGGTTGAAGTCCCTTTAGAACTTTTTGCCAAAGTCCTTCCATTAAGAACGAGCGGCTGCTTCTTCCGCCAAGAGCATGGTTCTCAACAGAGATTTTTGTCGTATCTACAAACTTGTCAAAGAAACTTCCCCAGCCCCATTGACCACGATCTCCTTTACCACTGCCATTTTTAACTGTAGAATCACCAATTATAAATAATACTGGATTTTTGACTTTTCTTGTGCTTCCTGCTCTCATATATGGAGGGCGTGATGGATCCTGCACTTCAAAGATTGGCTCGTTGTGATTCTGAGCTATTTTATAAAAATGAACAGCACTGTCGTTCATCTTTGGATGCCAGTTCTTTAATAATTCAATAATTTCAGCACCAGCTAATAGTGCCGGACCATAGCCATGAGCAGCATAACTGCTTACTGGTCGGTGATAATAAAAAGCAGCATCAAAACCCATTCCGGTGCCTACACAGGTTCCTTCTACTTTACCATCATCTGTAATTTTCTCATTTAACGCATTCCAGCCCAGGATGGTGGCAGGTCCGTACAGGGTTGCACTGATCCAACCTTTATTAATACCATGTGCCAAGGCATAAACATATATGGCTGTAGCCGATGTTTCAAGGTAACTATCGTTTTTGTCAATTAGTTGATGCCATAATCCATTAGCTGACTGGTAGCTAACAATTGAATGAATATGCGTCTGGTAGAGTTCTAAAATATTTGAATATTCTGGATGACTGCGAGGTAGCATATCCAAAGCTTCACACAGGGTAAGTAAGGCCCATCCGTTTGCTCTGGCCCAGAAAAAGTCTGGCTGAGGATTTTGTCCTTCCACCCATCCATGGCGGAAGAGGCCTTTTTCAGGCACCCACATTTTTTCTTTAAAAAGCTTTATCTGTTTTACAGCCTCTCCGTTAAAATCAAGGTCGGTATCGAAAGGTGCTTTTTGCAGTAAAGCCGGAATACTCATAAACATATCATCCGTCCATACTGCGTTGTGTAAAGGACGATTGCGGGCGAAAGTGCCATCGTATAATCGTTGTTGATGATACATGATATAGTCTATGTATCGGTCAATCATTGGTTGATAGCTTTTAAGATTCCCGGTTTGACGGCCTGTTTTGATAACCGCAGCACACATGGCACCGGCATCGTCCAATGCATGAGGATTGACAACTTTATTCATTAAAGGATCAATGATCCCTGTTTCATCCAGGATATTTGAAAAGTATGGTGATACTTCAGCCAGAAAATCCAATCGGTCTGTAACATATTTTAAATACTGAGGATTATCTGTAGCCTGGTTCATTTTCAGCATTGCTGCATAGGTAACGCCCCATTCGTATGAAGTTAACCTGAAATCACCTTTTTGTAATTCACAATTACGATCAATCGTTGAGTAATCGGTAACAATACTATTGGTTTGCTTATTGATGATAGCAGGTGGCGTTGAGTTTGAAAGATATTGCAGGATCCCATCCATTTTACCAGCCACTTCATTAATGGTTGGCACATGGTAATTAAATGAATAATCGGGTTGTAACAGATGAAGTGGAGTATTTGAATCGTTTAATTCAACCTTCTTAGATCCCTTTTTTTGAGCTCCCAATTCAATGGGAAGAAGGGTTAATGAGATTAATAAAATGAATAATATTCCTGTAGATCTTTTCATAGTTTTTGTCAAATTCAGTATGAGCAATGCTCATTTATTTTAATGTAAAAATACTTGCCGATGAATTGTAGCGAAATGGAAAATTGTGCAAAGACCTTTAAATTTTGCTACCCTGTTTTATAATCCGGCATTCAATGTAATTACAGTATTATTGGTTTTAGTGCTTATGTAACTTTTGTTATATAATTTGATTAATTTGTGTTATTTCTCTGATTATATTTTGCTTTTAACCTGTGATTTTAAGTGATTCAGCAATTCATCCTTCATTCTAGTCATTATTGGATCACTTTCGGATGAATGATATTTATTATTCCATTCCTGTGGATCATTTTCCAGATCGTAAAACTCACCATCAATGATATCATCCTTATTGTATTCGCTTAAATTACTTTTCCGGTTCATCACCAATATGAGTTTATGTTGTGCATTTCGCCACATAAACGCTGCCTGATCTTTCTTTTCGTGCAGTGCACAAAAACTTCCTTGTCGGCTTGTATTTGTGTCGAGCAGGTTTATTCCCATTGCACTTTGAGGTATTTCAATGTTAGCAGCTGAAAGTAGGGTTGGAAGAACATCAATCAGTTCTGCATTACGACTATCTTCTTTGCCCATTAATTCTTTTGGGAGTGCTTTTCCTGAGATTATAAACGGAACCCTTACACTTGATTCGTAAAGGCAATACTTATTAAATCGATAATAGCGCTCACCCAGCATCTCGCCATGATCTGAAACATAGATAATGATTGCATTATCTAAAAGGTTTTTCTCATCGAGGGCAGCCAGAGTTCGCTTAAACATATGGTCAGTCCATGAGCAGTTAGCTTTGTATCGCAAGGTCATTTCTTTCCACTGTTCTTCTGTTGCATCTTTCCAGAAGTTGATATACATATCTCTTCTGTTTACCCCAAATGCATGTTCTGAGTGATCTTCATCCCAGAAAGGTTGTTCTGCATATTCAGTGTTTTCAAGATCGTAATGAGATTCGTATCCTTCAGGGACATTATGTCCGGCATGTGGTTTTAAAAATGATAAATACAGGAAAAGCGGTCTTTCGTCCTGTCGATTATTAATGTAATTCAAACATTGCTCGAACACCCAGCCATCACGATGGTCACCTTCAGCGATTCCACTGGTTCTACCTATATATCCTAATGGTTTTTCTTCGCCACCTCCGTACTCTTTAACTTCTTCGTTGTATCTTTCTTTACGATCAGGAGCAACGTCAATCATCATAACGGCTCCTTCTTCGCGACATTCACCAATATAACGAGTTTCAAAACCACGGGTTGACGGAATAAATGGTTGAGAACTGGTTCCCCAATGGGTTTTTCCAAAACCAGCTGTTTCATAGCCTGCATCCTGAAATAACTGTGCCAGTGTTTTTGCAGGCAATAAAGAATCTCTTAATCCGTGTTCATTTCTTACGATACCAACCTGGTTCGGATACATTCCGAACATCATTGAATTTCGGCTGGCAACACACATTGGTGCCTGACAAACAGCCTGGGTAAAACGAATCCCTTCTTTAGCTAGTTTGTCAAGTGCCGGTGTGTACATTGTTGAATCTACAATACCTATAGCATCATGCCGATGCTGATCATCCATCAAAAAAATGATGTTAGGCTTTGCAGATTGTGTTGTTGCAGTCTTTGTTTCACAGGCCATAAGAATGAGTAACAGCATCAGGAATGCAATTAATTGAATTAGTTTCCTATTTTGTTTGTTATTCATAAATATGATTTAATTGTTGTATTCAATACTGTTTATTTCAATCTTTAAATAGTCATACATGAAATAAAAGAAACTGTTAATCTCATGCCTGTGAAACATACTATCTGCTTATTCTTTAACTATTTTCTTTATTAATAATTGCTCGTTTACAGTAATAATGACAAAATAAATTCCCTTGTTATGATTGCTGAAATCAATCTTGTAATTACTTCCATTATTACCAACTAGATGTTTAATAGTCCTGCCTGATACATCCCTTATTTCAATCTTTGCAGGAATGTTATTATCCAAAACTTCTATATAAAGTAGATCTTCTACAGGATTTGGATAAATGCGAATGTTATCATTTGCCTCAACAGGTGTAATTGCCGTTGCAACATTTGTTACCTTAATAATTCCGTTAGTATATAATTCTGAAGTATCCCAATATAATCCATCTCCAGGTGAAGATGGACTTATGGCATCGAATGATCCGGAAACGGATGATGCATCCAATACCTGATATGATTGACCATTTGCAAAGCTTCCATTATTTAAAACCATGTATAAGGTTCCTGCAATTGTGTAAGTTCCGTTAACAGTAACCTTATCGCATATACCAGCAGTTGCATCCGTTTTAATGTATAAACGGGCTCCTGTTAAAAACGTAAGGTTATTATTAATCGTTAAATTACCATATGCAGGGCTTATTCCAGGCATAATGTAAGCCCTGTTATTTACTGTGACAGCTCCGGAAACATAGCCTGTTCCGGCCAGACTTGAATTTGTATAAACTGTGACAGGGCCAGTACCTGTTGCACTGCCTGAAGTATTAGCTGCAATAATGGTTCCTTGTTCGATAACAGTACCACCGGTATATGTGTTGGCATTAGTAAGTGTCCATCTTCCTGAACCAGTTTTAATAATGGCAGTTTGTGAGCCGGTGTTTTTATACTGATCATTTGAGATTTTTCCATCAAAAGCAACCGAAGTTCTTTTACCACCAATTTTCCAAGTAATTGTGTTGGCTCCTTGTCCACCAGATCCTAATACAGATGAGCTTGAACCTGTTAATTCACCAATTTCAATTGTAGCATCAGAACTGTTTTTGTAAACGGCAAAAACGTCATTGTCCAGATAGACAGAAGCATTAGGGAAACCGGTGCTGTTTCCAACAACGAACCAGTTACCATAGACTGAAATAGGGGAAGCACTTGCATTAATCTGTCCAGCATAAGCTGACCAGTCTCCATTCAGATGAACACGTGAGAAAGGAAGAACGAGGTTAAGTGTTCCCTCTCCGGTAGCATCACCATAATGTTCGCAACGTCCATCCATATTGATGGTGGCGGTATATCCGGCAGGAACTTCTAAATCCCAATAAATATTGCTGTAAGTACCGGTACTGTTAAACATGTTTAAGGTAGCATCTTTTATTATCACCTTATCTGTTCCCAGACCATAAGAATTGGCGTTTTCTGATGTTAGTGCAATGGTACCTTCGGTTAATGTAACAGGTCCACTTATTGTATTGGCAGCCGAAAGGTTAAGTTTACCAGTACCTCTTTTTGTAAAGTTCCCGGTTCCTGTTATTACACCATCAAGGGATACCTCTGAACTACCGACTGTATAAAAATCTCCATTACTTTCACCAATGGTAATGCCCCGGTTGGTAGTACTTTGGTCTCCTGTATAATAAATACTTCCGCCGTTAAGGTAGATACTGGCAGGATCATTACTTCCACTACCCAAACTACCCGGACTTCCAATGTTACTTAAGTTGGTAACACTGGTTAAGCCAGCTCGTAATTCTACATTACCTGTAAATGTGTTTGCTTCATTCATTATTAAATATCCGGTTCCGGATTTCAATAAACCTCCAGTGCCACTGATGGTTCCTGTTCCTGTAAATTTGTAGGTAGTAGAAGCACTCACTTCCATACCTCCGATAGGTACATCATCTGCGACATTAACAGTTGTATTTCCACTGTCATCAAACAATACATAATCACCATAAGTAAAGAAATCGCTTACACCATTGTTCAACCAATTGGTATTATTGAGGTAGTCCCAGCTGTTATTGGTTGTTCCATCCCAAACAATTGAGGCGGGGTCGCGAACTAAGGTTGTAATAAGTACAATCGACTGACCGGATAATTCAACGCTTGTCACCAATTCTCTGATTCCAACAAGTGATATATTATCTACCGATCCTGTAAACGATCCTGTAAACGAAAGAAGTGTATAGGTACCATCACTTAATTTACCATCCGGTTTACTTACATTAAAAGTTATATTCTCGCCCAGGGATAAATCACCATCAATAATAATCTGATCGTTTGATTTTGTTGTTCCTGTTGGATCATCGCTTAAATCAAATTCAAAGCTGGTATTGTCACTAGCCAGAAGGTTTCCATTTATTTGAGTAGATGAAGCCTGAGTGTAATCACCTACCCAGATTTTTGCTCCGGATAAAAGGTTAAGACTTCCAGTTGTTCCATTACCTGTTATTTCACCTTTGCCTTCAATGGTTGTTTCACTTGTTGCTATGTTTCCATTAACTTGTAAAAGTCCTTCAGAAACCAATGTTTTACCAGTGTAATTATTTGCGGTATTTATAACCAATGAACCGGCTCCACTTTTTATTAAATCCATCGAACCGCTTAACCCACCTGTTCCACTAAAGGTATAATCATTAGGGTTGATAACTGTCACTTTTGATGGACTTACAGTTTCGTTAATTAAAACAGCTGATGTGTTATTGCCCGATATCGAGAATATAACATCATCATCATTATTAAATACCGATGTAGTACCATTGGCTAATTTCCAGTTAGATGAGGCGTTCACATCCCAGTTGAATCCTGCTGAACCATCCCATTTTAATTTTGCCTGAGCAATAGGAGCCAGGGGAGGAGTATCCATATCTGTACCCAGAAAGAATCCGGGATGTGGTGGTTGGTTATACCCAACATTTTGCCATGCAATAGCCAAACGATACTGAGGATCGTGCATTAATGTTCTGAAACGGTATGAAGTTTCATTGGTAGTTGTATAAATTCTAAGTTTTGTATTGTCTGTTGTTCTGAAAATAACTTCTTCGCGCCAGTCACCCAAAATATCGCCTGACAGATTTGGTGTTGCTTTGGTTGAGTTATTAGAACTACAATTAAATGCTGTAAGTAAGGTGCCAACATTGTACTTGCTGATATTTGTACCATCCAATAGTTCTCTTGTCAGATCATCATCCCACCAGATAAGAAAATTCATAGCGGTTTTTCCACCAATCAAATCTCCGTCAATACTGTAAGCTCCATCTCCTGTTGAAGACCAACGTTCATAGCCTCTGTAATCCGGGCTGATATCACCTGCAACACCACGACCTACATCTTCGCCAGGGGCTTTTATCTGCCAAAGAACTTCTCCTGTGGCAGCATCACGATAGGTCATTCCATTACCAGCTTCTTCGTGAGGCATAAAGACTTCCAGACCAGGACGATCAGGATCCATATCAGAAACATGTAAGGCATCACCATGTCCTAAACCAGTTGAATAAAGGCCTGTACCATCATCGTTGATGGTACATGAACCGTATATTATTTCATCTTTACCATCCTGATCAACATCAGCGACACTTAAGTTATGATTTCCTTGTCCGTAATATGCACTGTTACCAGAATCGTTACTATCGAAAATCCATCGTTGAGTTAATTCTGTTCCATTCCAATCCCATGCTGACAGAACTGAACGGGTATAATATCCACGAGTCATTACCAAACTTGGATGTTCTCCATCCAAATAAGCTACACAGGCTAAAAATCGGTCAACCCTGTTTCCATAACTATCACCCCAGCTGCTTACACTACCTCTTGCCGGAGTGTAATAAACAGTTGCCATTTCGTATCCGTTTTCTCCACTAAAAACAGTAAGGTATTCGGGACCTGACAAAATATAGCCTCCTGTATTTCTGTAATCAGCTGAATGATCAGCCGATGCAGCCGGCCCTGTATTTATATAATTACCGGAGTTATCCTTTGTACCCGGAGCAGTTTTACATGCAAGTTCAGCAATGCCATCACCATCAAAATCGTAAACCAAAAACTGAGTATAGTGAGCACCTGCTCTTATGTTGATACCCAAATCAATTCTCCACAATTGTGTTCCATCAAATTTGTAAGCATCGAGAAAAACATTTCCAGTGTATCCCGATTGTGAATTGTCTTTTGAGTTGGATGGATCCCATTTTACGATAATCTCGTACTGACCATCACCATCCAAATCACCCACACTACAATCGTTGGGAGAATATGTATAGGATACACCATCAGGTGTTGTTCCTCCTGATGGACGATTCAAATTAACTTCGAGGTATTGGTTATCCCAGATATCAACCGGAGTTGACTTAGCCTGTTCAACATCATCAATTACTGCAGCTACTGAATATTGGGCAACAGCTGATGAATTATCAACAAAATTTGTAGTTTGGGTAATAGGAGTGGTGTTTATTTTGGTATCGTCGCGATAGATGTTAAATGAAATATTTTCATCTTCAGTACCCAACCATCGCCAACTAATAAAAACTTCACTGGTACTCGTTCTGACAGCAACAACTCCACGATCCAGATTCTCTATTTGTCGTTGTGCAATTGACAAGAAAGGTAGCATAGCCCACAGTAATGCTGTGCAGAAATATGTGTAGAATTTTTTCATAAAGGATTTAAATTGCAATGCAATCTCCTTTGATCAATAATTTGATCAAAGGAGATAAGTATCTATGAAACAATTATTTTATTAATATAGTATTCGTTGTTAATCTGTATTTTAACCAGGTAAACTCCTGTTGGTAAATGTCCTAATGACCATGTAACAACACTTCCGCCTTCTATTACATCATTTAAGACAACTGAACCTTCCAGGTTTTCAATTGAGATTAAACCTTTGCCTTGAATGTCAGAAAGATCAATGTTGAAATTATCATCTGATGGATTCGGGTAAATATGAACTCCTGAATAATCAGCATCAAAGATTCCCGTAGGTGTATCGGTTACAGCTATGATACCTGTTGTATATAAATTAGTTGTATCCCAATATAAGCCTGTGCCTGGTGATGTTGGACTAATTGCTGTAAAAGAGCCGGTGATGGCATTTGCATCCAATACATTAAAGGATTGACCATTGGCAAAGGCTCCATTGGTTAATGTCATATAAAGAGTACCGTTTAATACAGCTGTACCATTAACTACGACCTTGTCGTTTGAAACAGTAGATGCATCTACTTTAATGTAATACCTTCCTCCATCAAGAATAGTTAAATCACTGTTTAGTGTTAAGGTTCCAATTTGTGTCGATAATCCAGGCAACAGATAGCCTCTGTTGTTAAGTGTTACAGCACCTGCCACACTTCCGGTACCAGCCAGTGATGCGTTAGTCATTACTTCAATGGCTCCTGTACCGGTAGCACTTCCAAAGCTATTTGCTGCAATGACAGATCCTCTTTCAATTACTGTTCCTCCTGTATAGGTATTATTTCCTGTTAAGGTCCAGCGTCCACCACCTGTTTTAATGATGGCAGTTTGAGATCCTGAATTTTTGAATTGTGTATTATTGATGACTCCATTAAATTCTACGGAAGTTCCTAAACCACCAATCTTCCAGGTGATTGTATTTGAACCTTCACCTCCTGAACCTAATTTAGAACTTGAGCTTCCCGTTAATTCACCTATCTCAATAATATCATCATTACTGTTGCGATACACTGCAAAAATATTATCACCCAAATCAATGGCAGCATTGGCATAACCATTTATATTACCCAGAATTAACCAACCATCGTTTGTTGTGGTGGCATTAATTTGTCCGGTAAAAGCTGACCAGTCACCAAATAATTCTGATCTTATATAAGGGATATCCAGGTTAAGTGTTCCATCTCCTGTTAGGCTACCAAACATTGAACATCTGCTATCGAGGTTTAATGTGGCAGAAAAACCATTCGGTACTATTAAGTCCCAATATATATTACTATAAGAACCAGCACTATTAAACATTTTCAAGGTGGCATTTTTTAGAGTGACCGAAGAACCTAAACCACTGATCTCAGCTGTTTCGGAGTTTAACAAAACACTACCACTGTTGATAACTGTACCTGCATGTGTGCCAGTTTCAGATAAAGATAATGTTCCTGTTCCATCTTTTATCAATTCTCCTTCTCCAGCGAATGATCCATCCATCGTCATTGTGATACCAGTACTTGTATATATTGTTGCATCATTTGCTCCGATGGTAATGTCGCGGTTAGTTGTAAAAGAGGCATCTGATAAATAAAGTAACGAACCATTTATGGTGAAATTTTCAGCTTCACCTGTAGCTGCACCCAAGGGGCCATTCATTCCACTGTTCGAAATGTAACTCACCTGAACCAAGCCTCCATTCAATGATACCGGTCCGGTAAAATCATTTACATTATTGATTTTAAGCTGACCAAATCCAGACTTGGTTAGGCCACCTGTACCGGAAATCATGCCTTCACCATCAAAAGTGAAGTTGGAACTGGCATTGACAACCATGCTACCAATAGGAACAATCTCTGTGATATTAACAGTTGTGCGTGTGGCATCATCATTAAAAGTAACATTATCATTACCTAAAAACCAATCATCAACATCGCTGTTTAGCCAGTTATAAGCTCCTGCAAAATCCCAAATGTTGCTGGTACCGCCAGTCCAGATGATGTCGGTTGCTTCACGAACCTCCAATACTTCTAATGTTAACTTTCCATCGGCAACCACTAACTGACATGCAACATCATTTATATTTAATATTTGAATATCGTCTACTGAACCATTAAATGTTCCATCAAAAGTTATTAAGTCATATGATCCGGGATCAAGAGATCCTTCCAGACGATTAAAATAGAAATTACAGATTCCTTCAATGGTCAGATCACCTGACAACGAAATTGCATCATTTGTACCAACCGGATCCATTGTTAAATCAAAATACGTTTTTGATCCTTCATTGAGGGTCAGGCCATTTTGTATAACTCCATTGCCAACAATACCTTCGGTTGAGCCAATTTTTAATTTTCCTCTGGACATTACCGTAACTCCATTACCAATGGTTCCATTCAAAAGTAATTCGCCAAACATACCAACTTCTGCTTTGCTACCAGTAATAGCCTGATTGATGATTAATTTACCATTGTATAATTTGGTTGTCCCTGTATAATCATGGTTTGAGTTAAGAATTAAGGTGCCGGTACCAGCCTTTATTAATTCCATATCCCCAGATAATTTACCTGTTCCTTCAAAAGTATAGTCATTCTGAGAGAAAACAGTGACACTGCGTGGCGATACGGTATTGGTAATATTTACAGAACTTGTGTTATTCCCATTGTAATCGAACAAAACATTAGCTCCATCAGAATAAGATATTGAGTTGCCATCTTCGTCATTCCATGATGAAGAACCACTTCCCCAGTCGGGTCCCGAAACCCATGCTATTTTATCATTAATGATAGGGTAGGGAACAGCCTCTTCAGTTTCATTTCCCAGATAGATTCCTGTGTGAGGTGGTTGATTGTATGAGTTATTCTGCCATGCTACAGCTATCCTATATTGAGGTTCGTGCATTAATGTAGGCATGCGGAAATCCGTTACATCAGTAGAAGTATAAATTCTTAATTTTGAATTGTCAATGCTTCTAACAATCATTTCTTCACGCCAGTCACCGATAACATCAGCTTGTAAACAAGGATTTCCTTTGGAATGATTAACTGTTGCCATTCCTGTGGCTGTAAGTACAGCGTAGTTATCAAGAGTAGAAGGATTATATTTTGATATTTGAGGTGTTCCATATCCTATTTCTGAAGAGAAAGAAGAATAATCCATGAATTCACGGCTTAGATCTCCATCCCACCATATCATGTAATTCATTGGTACATTGTTTGCACCAACAACTTCCCCATCAACATTGTACATTGGACTTTCAGTTGCTCCCCATACTTCCCAACCATCATAATCAGGATTTATATCACCTGCAGCACATCGTCCACAGTCACGGTTTGATCTGTAACGAATATGCAACTCGCCATCAGCTGAACTTCTTAGAGTAACTCCCCAATATTCTGAACCTTCCAGGCATTGCCATGTTTCCAAACCAGGTCGATCAGGATCCATATCACTGACATGAAGAGCATCACCGTGTCCAAAACCGGTTGAGTAAAGACCAGAACCATCATTGTTAACAACCATAGCACCATATACAATCTCATCACAGCCATCGTTGTCAACATCACCGCAACTTAAATTATGGTTTCCTTGTCCTGTGTACGAAGTGGCAACTCCACCGGGATCACTGTCAAAAGCCCATCTCTTGGTTAAATTGGTACCATCCCAATCCCAGGCTTCCATTTTTATACGGTGATAGATACCGCGACCATTAACCATACTGGGTTTTTTACCATCCAGATAGGCAACGGTCCACATACACTTATTGGCACGGTGAGCATACTGTGCAAGGTGCATACCTGGTGTTCCCCATTGTGAGATTGGATCTAACTCAATATAATAATCCCATGCCAGTTCTTTTCCGGTTGCACCTTCGAAAATTGAAACATAGTCAGGTCCTTCGGTTCTGTATAGTGTTCCTGAATTATCAACTAATGAATACCGGTAGTTAATGGTTCCATCTCCATCACGGTCTCCAACATAAGTTCCGGTACCATCGGTAAAACCATCGGATGTTCGTGTTGCAACCTCAGCTTTTCCATCACCGTCAAAATCATAAACTAAAAAGTTTAATTCTGTTTTATCATTGATATTCGGACCCATATCGATTGTCCACAGATAGGTTCCATCCAGTTTGTATGCTTCGATTAAATTAAAATAGGTAGCACCGACACTTTGATCAGCAGCAACTCTTTTAATGATCACTTCATATTGTCCGTCACCATCCAAATCACCGACTGAGGCATCATTTAATTCGTATTTATCAATGGCTCCATACGTTTCATTTATTGGAATATCCAGGTATTGACTTGTCCAAACAGGTACTTCATCAGATACAGGTTGTTCTATTCCATCAATTATTGCAGAAACAGAATACATTGCAGCAGAGCTGCCAGATGTATCCAGATAGTTGGATGCTCCAGTGATTGGAGTTGAGTTTATTTTTGTTCCATCGCGGTAAACATTAAATGCAACATTTCTAAGTTCAGTTGCCGATATTCGCCAACCAACATAAATGTTGCTTCCGGATTCAATAGCAAGTACACCTCTGTCCAGCACCTCCATCTTACGCTGCGCACTTGTGTTCTGATACAGACCGAATGCAATTATCATCATGACAGTCTGAATCAGGAGTTTTAGATTTTTCATATGTAAAGTTTTTATTTTCATAAGCAATGAGAATACTCGATTTGTATAAGGGCAGAAATTACTTCTGTTATATTTTGGGTTTATTAATGATCAGTTTAATATAATAAGGTTGTCTTCTTTCCTGTAAATGTCTTTAACGCATTAATGCCTTTCTTCAAGGCATAATCTTCATTGTTAGGTTATTAATTAGGTTAAAATAAAAGGTTGGTTGTAATAAATAAGTATTTTATAAGGTATTTGTTTAAGGGTGAAAAAGGAAAGCTCATTCATGAGCTTTCCTTTTTGAATTAAATTATTTAACAATTACTCGTTTAACAGTTACACTATTACCAGTTGTAACTTTTACTAGGTATAAACCTTTAGTAGAAACAGAAACAGGAACTTTACCTGCTCCGCTTACAACCTGGCTTGATACGGTTGCACCGGCAGCATTAATTACTTCAATAGTACTACCTTCTCCTTCTTCAACATCGATGAAGAAATTACCATCTGATGGGTTAGGATACAAGCTTACTTTTGCAGCTTTATTATCACCAATTGCAGTTACACCTACCATAATAGCCACTTCGTTACTAGTTAAGTAAACAGAAGCACCATCATCATCTAAAACATAAGCTTCGAATACAACATAGTAGCTTCCTTCATCAAGGTCATATGGTGTAAATGTAGATGATGTTTCCTGAACAGGGAAGAATTCATTATATGGTCCGCCAGATGTTGTTGAATATTTCCACTGAACAGCAGTTGCTCCATCAGGTAAGGTATAAGAAAGTTCAGTTCCGTTATTATCATTTGGATAAAAGTCAATGTATTGTGTCGCAGCTGGACTTACAGCAATATCATAAACCTTTACTGGTACTACATTATTTGACCTGTCGGTGGTTGTACCAGTAGTGGCATAACATACAACATAGTATGTACCAGCTTCACTAAATGATACTTGAGCAGTTTCACCAGTAATAGCAGGATCGAAGCTTTGGAATGGACCACTAGGTCCTGTTGACCACATCCATTCATAGCTATCGTATCCAGTAGCATTTAGTAGAGACAATGAATTTGTTAATTGATTTTTGCTAACAATTTGAGATTTAGTTTGCTCAATACCGAATGCAGAAAGAGCACGAACAGAAACAATTGTAAGATTTTGTACTTCGTCATAAATCATTTGAGGTTCAAATCCTTCAGGTGTAATAAATTTAGGATAGAAAGTTATTACTCCATCAACAACTGTACCTGTTAACCAGGTTGCAATTGAACTACGCACATCACCTGCAAAATGATATTCTGCATTTCCTTCCAAATGGAATTCACTATGACCTTGATTAGCTGAAATTCGTCCAGGTAATGTATTAAAAAGTACAACTGCATCATCTTGAATATATATATGAGAACCGACAGCAGGGGTATTGCTTGGCCCCATTAAGAATGATCCATCCATAACAGCCTTTGCATCATTCTTAACCGTAAAGGTTGAGGTTTCTTTATAAAAACGCATATAAGTGCTACTACCTAATACAAATACACCTTTTTCAAGGATATAAGCTCCTTCCCCTGCGTAATCATTATTTGGACGATACCATAAAGTGTCAGTAGTTGAGGTCCCAGTCAATGTTAATGTAGCATTGGCAGCAATCCATATATTACGTAGGGTATCTTTGTTTAATCCATCTATTGTTACATCAAAACCGGTAGGAATATTTATACCATTTTGGTGAATGTACGCTGCGTAATCATAATTAAATATATTTCTTGCAGTATTGTCATATGTACCTTCAAATGTCATGTTTAAAGCTGAAGCATTCCATTCACTTACATTGAATTGTAATTCTTTTGTTCTTTCTGTATTACTACCAATCAGAGATTCGCAAACAACAAAATAAGTACCAACTTCTGTAAAAGTATAGTTAAACTCAGTACCTGTAATAGGAGTATCAAAAGAAACATATGGGCCTCCAGTTGTAGTTGAATATTTCCATTCTCTACTGGTAGCTGTTTCTGTTTCAGTTATTGTTACCATGCCAGACATTTGAGTTACTCTAAGGTATTGAACAACAGCAGGAGAAACACTTACTTTATTACTTGAAATGTCAAACTCCACACTATTAGAATAATGTATTACTCCATCACCATCTATTCCTTTAAGAGCCATAAAGTAATTGCCAGAATTAGGAAATATTGGTTTTATATAATTATTTATTTGAGCAGGATCAAAACTCATAGTATAGCTACCATCTTCTGTACCATACACCCACTCTATGGAGGCCATATTACTATAGCCATCGTTTTGTATAACATATACAGAGTCACCAACTTCACCGGCAGATAGTAATTGTTTTGTAATAGGTTCAATAACAAAAGCAGTTTTGTCACGAAGATAAATATGAGTTTTATTAGTGAAATTATCATAATCTGCCACAACATCCTTATCCTCAGTTGTTCCAATACTGCCAGTTGCAATTCTTTCTTCAATCCATGTTACAATATCACCATTAACATATATTTGAGCCTCATCTGCAAGGTATAAATGAACTCTTCCTAAGTTTAAAGGGATACGGTCAAGACTACCCATAGTAACATAAGAATGACCTGTGATATTCAATTGACCACCTTTTGTCCCATTTCTATCACCTAAACCAACCCAATGTCTGAATGTAACAGTATCACAATCTATATTTACAACTGTTTCATTATTGTCAATATAGAAGTTCCTGTTAGGAGCATAGTGGAAGTTTCCTTCACCACCAGTAATATTTAAAATACCTCCAGTATAATCACCTGTGCCGCTTACGGATTCAGCATTAACTCTAAAAGTTGCTCCCTGAGACATGTTGATTGTAACCTCACCAACTGGAATATAAGTTTCATTAACCGTTTCTGACCATGCATCCATGTTAAAAATATTAACATCGATGGTTTCAGTTCCTGTAATAACACATGCGTTTGTATAATAGCTGGTATTTTTGAAAATAAGGTTATTTCCAGCCATATTACCTTCAGGTGACCAGTTCTGGGTTTCACTAGCATCAGAACTAATACTACCATTCCAAGTAAGGTCAACTGGTTCTTGGGCCATTAACCCGGATGTTGTTAATAACATGGCAGCTGATAAGGTCCATGTTTTTAATTGTTTAAGATAGATCTTCTTCATAATAAATGAAATTAGTTGAATAATAATATGTATTAAGTCAATATAGCCTTTGCTATAAATTATTCTTCGTTATCAGTGAGCGGTAACCACCAGTTTTCACGGTTAGCTAACAAAGCACGCAATTGATTTGCTGTTCCTGCATCACCCGCTTTTTCAAATTTTTGAGCAACTTTTTCAGCCAGAAGGGTATTATCTCCACGACGGATTGACATACGAACTAAATCGCCCCAACGTGAACCTTCGAAAGCAAGCTCCAATGCATTTTCTTCCAATATCTTGTCTTCGATGTATAGAAGTGAGTCCTGATCAGTAGGTACGGTATAGCTTTGAAGACTAACTCTGTCGCGAACTCCAACATTTCTGTACCACAAACCTCTGTGTACTGGTGGTACCTGAAGGTTATTAGTACTTCGTGCATCAAAGTCGTATGGATATGGAAGTTGTGTTTGTTCCCAGTTAAAGGTTCCTACCACATCATTTTTATCTCCAGGGTATGCATAAGCAGAAGCAATACCTTTGTTCATTAAAGCGTAGGCAACTTTATGTTTTCCATCACGGTTGGCTGCTTCACTATAACGCAAGTGTAATGATGTTGCACGCCATAAATACCATTTGCCGGCCTTCTCAAGTGGATTATTTTCGTCAAGATCTGATATGTATTTGGTAATAACCGGATCGTTTCCAACTAATTTGTAAGAACCTGTATTGCCATTGAAATCTTCTATATTACCTCTGAAGTCTCCGACAAATCCATTGTCTTGCATCTGACTATTCCAGTTATTAATGGCAGCGGCAGATGGTTTAAGGTAATAGTTTCCTTGTTCTTTAGAGAAAAGTTCATAAAAAGGAGATGGTTCATATGCATAATGATAATACATCACCCAAATCCACTCGCCATAATAGTCGCTGGTACCATAAGTTGAGAACAAAGTAGCCCAATTATTTACAGCACTTTCAATATCATTTTCATAATAACGAACATAGCGGCTGTGGTAGTCAGAGAAAGTAAAAAAGTCAGTGGGTATTTTGTACTTATCAAAGTCTCCGGCTGAACGTTCCATTATGTTTTTGAAGTAGCTGGCTGCAGCCAGGTAATTACCATTCCAAAGGTTTAGCTCACCTAAAAGATATTCCTTATCAATGAAAGAAATCTGTGTGCTAAATCCATCAAAACTTGTGTTGATATCTGTGTCGGTGTATAAATCGGTGTATGGAAGCCCTTCCATAAAAGAAAGTAGTGTTGCTAACATTTCTTCAATCTCCAGCACCGGTGCTTCAGATGTGTTGATTTTTGATATGTCATCCATGCTTTCAATTGGCTTGGTAATATAAGGTGCTTTACCATAATGAATAATCAACTGGAAATATACATAGGTTCTTAAAGCACCCATATCGCTGTAACGCTGATTATACTGCTCACGGGTAATTTTAGAACTTTCGTACATCACTGTAAGATTCTGCATTACATCATTACAGTTATTGATAACCTTATAGAAAGGTCGTGGATCTGTCCATGGATTATCTGAAGTTGTAGAGTGTTTACTTACTTCCTCCAGGTAATGATCAGCATTGTAAGTAATATCCATCAGATCGGCTCTTAATTCATTCAGTACTACCAGTTGAGGCGCCAAATCCTGAAACAGGGCATAAGCTCCCAAAACGGCACTGTTAGCATCATTAATTGTTTTGTAATGATTACTGTCTTTAAGAACATCCAGATTATCTACTTCCAGAATATCGTCGCATGCAGTTGTAAAAGCGATTAATACAAGAAAGAGAGTATATATTAAATGATTTTTTTTCATGATCATCATTGTTTGCACGTTGATTATAGTTTCAGTTTAATACCCAGTAGAATAGCTTTACTTTGTGGTGGCAGACCCATATCAATTCCTCTGGTAAGAGTAGAATTACTCATACTAAAATCAGGGTCTAATCCTTTGTATTTTGTGAATGTAAGAAGGTTGTTACCTGTTACATATACTTCAGGCAATTCCATAAAACTGGTTCGAATAGGCAATTTGTAGCTTATTGTAATATTGCGCAGACGAATGTATGAACCATCTTCAATCCAACGATCAGAGAAACGACTGTTCATCATAGGATCACCATAAGTAGCCTTAGGAATATCAGTAACCTGACCTTCTGTGCGCCATCTGTTTCGGACAGCATTGGTTTGATTGTTATAAGTTCCCATCGATTCCAACTGATAACGCATGGCATTAAATACATCATTACCATATGAAAATCCAACGTTGGCAATTAATGTGACACCTTTGTAATTAACACGTGTATTAACCTCACCAAAGAAGTCAGGAGCAGGATCTCCAATAACAACTCTGTCATTTTCGTCAATTATACTGGTATATGATTCTCCTTCAATATTGTCTTTGTGATGATCAACAAAGATTACATCACCAGCTTCAAAAGGAACGATGTCGGTATTTGGCAGGTAGTTGCCCAATTTAGAGTTTGCAGCTGCTTCTGATGTTGCATAAACTCCATTGGTTTCATAGCCGTAGAAAACGCCAATTGGCTGTCCTACTTGTGTTAAAACAGTGGCTCCGTATAATTCTGTTTCTAAACTGTTGTTGTGTAATGCGGTTACTTCTGTTATGTAACTGCCGATATTAAGCCCCAGGTCCCATTTAACTTTACCTGAGATTACTCTTCCCTGAATACCTAAATCAATACCTTGTGTGGTAAAACTACCGTTATTGAAAAAGTAATTTTCTTCGCCGGAATAGATGGAAGCAACCTTGTTCTCAATTAAGTCTTCGGTTTTGTTTTGGTATACATCAGCAGATATTACCAAACGGCTGTGCAGTAGTTCTATATCTAAACCTACGTTTGCCTTGGTATTGGTTTCCCACTGAATACCTGTATTAGGTATGTTACCTCTGATAATACCTTGTTGTCCAAGGAAATTTTTGGCTTCGTAATATTTATACCTGTGATACAAACCAAAATTGTCGTTACCGGTTAAACCATAGCTGGCTCTTACCTTTAACAGATCGATGAATGATACATCTGACAAAAAGTCCTCTGAACTTAACAGCCAAGCTCCTGCAACAGATGGAAAAACACCGTATATATGTTCGCCCAGTTTCAAGCCATCAGCCTCTGTACCAAAATGAGATGCTCCATCAACTGAGACATTAGCAGAAACAAAGTATTTCTTTCTGAAACCGTAATTGGCAGATGCATAATATGTAATCGAAGTCCAGTCGCTCAGGAAACCACCTGAGGTGTTGTATAATGGGTCGCCCTGGCCAACTGAGGTAATCTGATCACTAGGTGTATTGGCTCCGGTTGCCCAGTCTTCTTCAGCACGGTTGATATTGATTCTTGCTCCAATAATTCCGTTGATGAAGTGAGTATTATTGATAGTTGTGTTATAGTTTAGTCTGAAATCGTTGTTAATAGTGAATTGTTTCAGAGTTCTGAATCCATTCTTATTATAAATAACACCTATGTCGGTGGTATCAGGAGATATACCTAATGAAGGAATAAAATAGGTTTCTCTGTCTTTATCAAATAAGATACCAACCAAATTACTGATAGTTAGTTTGTCATTGACTTTAGCATTCAGATTGAATGATCCGGTAAAACGATAGTAACGTGCTACCTGATCCAAACCATTGGCATCATAAAGCATCGAACTAGGGTTGGAAACACCAAATACATCAAAATCTTCGTAAACAGGTGTTTCAATGCCATCTGCAGTTCTAACGAAGCTGGTAAGGAAAGGTGCTTTAATCAATGCCTGATAGTATGGATTATCCAATCCAAAACTGGAGGTGCCGCTTCGGTGATTTTGGTCACCTCTCATGAAGCTAACATTTGAGTTAAGACTGAAAACCTTACTAATATTGATGTCGGAATTAAATCTCATGTTAAACTTAGAGAAATCTGTTCCAGTAACAATGCCTTCGTTTTTCAGGTAATTGATTGACAGAGCATACAGCGCAACATCGTCACCACCCTTAATCTTGAAACCAACATTTGTATTGTAGCTGTTGGCAAATACTTCTTTTTGCCAGTCGGTATTGTTATGATAACGGTAATAGTCTTCTGTACCTTTGGTGCCATTCATATAAGGTAGTTTACTGATAGAGTCTCCGCTAATACCCTGACTTTGCATCATATCATATAAGAATAATGAATAATCATCGGCATTCATCATCGGGAATCCGGCAGGTTCCATATTAATACCACCTGACATGTTCAATTCTATTTTGTTTGATTGTTCAGTTGCGTGACTGGTAGTAATGAAGATTACACCGTTAGCTGCTTTAGAACCGAAAATAGAAGCAGCATCTTTTAAAATTGTCACATTTTCAATATCGGTAATATCAATTGCGGTAAAAGGGTTTTTTCTTTGTCCGTTAATGGTTGTTGTACCATATTCCGAGTCATCATAGATCATACCATCAACCACCATCAAAGGGCGATTATCTCCATATAAAGAGGAGTAACCTCTTAAGAAAATATCCGAACCTACTCCAGGAATTCCTGAGCGGCTTAATACTTCAAGACCAGGAACCCGGCCTCTGAAAACTGCTTCTCCTGATGGAGAGCCTGTTTTACCACCATTGTCGTAACCTGAATTAACAATTACACTGTTTACAGCATGAGGTGTGTAAGCTAATTTAGGATTGGTATAAAATAAGTTTGCTTCTCTCTGAAAAGTTGGATAACCAACCGGAGTCATATAGACATCAACCTTTGATCGACCTGCAAGAATCACTTCGCGATCTTCATATCCGAAAACGGTTACCTTAATAATGTCGTGATAAGAACGCACGGCTATGCGGTAATTACCAATTGAATCAGTAAAAGTTGAAGCTATAGAGTCATTATCAATGGCTACATATTCTAAGGGTCTACGTGTTTCTGCATCATATACTGTACCAGTAACTTCAATCGGCTCAACCAGCTGATCCTGAGCTAAGGCAACAGTACCTCCAAGAATGACAAAAACGAGTATAATTAGCTGTTTTATGTTAGTCATAATGTGTAATTTTTCAAATTATTCGAAGTCAGGAACTAGTTTGATGTAGTCTGCAGTAATAGCTGCGCCATTATCCATCGGACTGAGCCACAGATATATTTCTCTCATAGAAGTAAACTTGTAGCTTCCAACTTCTTCTTCTATTGCCTCATCATATGATGTTGCAGTAACTTTTATTGAATCTGATACAGCAATCATAGGATTAAAATCGTAGATCATATTGTTTTCAGATCTTAGTGTAGTAATACCTAACTGTTGGCTTAATATATAGTCATTATCTTTAGGATATCTGTACGAACCCCTGAAATCGTTTACAGCCTTTAGATAAAACTTGTATCTCATGGATGCAACTTCATCAGCATGTAAGATCAAACCAGATCCTTTAGCAGTCGTTGTCCAGTTATCCAATACATAATCGAAGCCTCCTGAAGCATCAGGTCTTACCCTTTTATATCCTGCAGGATATCCGTCAATTGCATCACCAAAAATGGTAAAGTTATCAGTGAAACGTTCCAGTGTTTCTGCCTCTATAATAATAGGTTGTATTTTGTTGGCGAGGGGTACAGCACAGGATGTGATATGATGAACCCAGCCGTTACTCGCCTGAAATGAATCATAAACCAATGATTTATCAACAGGTACTTCTACCATGTCTACCGAAGTTGCCATTGCAGGTATTTCTGTCGCTCTATAGCTGCTTGTGAAAACATAATCTTTTGTAATCTTAAATAAGCATTTGGCCTTATTTAAAGCTAGAGCTTCATCGGTGGTTGCAGAAGTAATTTTAAAATAGGATGTGTAAGTATCAAATTCTGTATCGAAAGCTTCATCATCAATAATGATTAAAGTGTAGGTAGAATCTTCCGATCTTAAATCAGCAACATTATCCAGAAAGCTGTTTTTCCAAACCATGCCCGATAACGTGTCGTAGATTGGCAAACCTCCTCCGGTATAACCGGTTATGGTTGCTGAATCCGGATCAAAAACATAGCCTGATAATGAATTCAAATATTCGATATGTTTGTTTGTACCTGTATAACTTTCAATGTATTGCCAGATAGTGATGCGAGGCTCAATGGTTGATCCGATAAACTGTACCACACCATTAGTTGCTGCCTGATCTTTTTTAGTGATTGCTATCTGATCGATTGTAGCAGCCTCTCCATCAAGTTCAATAAACTTTCCGCTTAACATTAAAATTCTTTTGGTGTCAGTCAAAGTTGATGTTAGCGTGGCACCTTTACTAATGTGGTTGGCAACCAGCTTGTACAATTCTTTTGTATCATCCGGAAGATTAGTAAAAACATCATTTGATGGTGCCCATACTGTATACATATATGGTTCTGATAATGTCTTGTTAAGCCCCGTTGTTTTAAGTGCAGAAACAAAATTGCTGTAATTTGAATTAGCTTCCAGTGTTTCTAATAATGTTTGTGAGGCCGTGCTGTCAGCCAGGTCGGCGTGATTCTCCCAGGCGTCTTGGCATCCGCTAAAAAGAAGAAGCACAACAACAGTAGCTATTTGTAATATATAATTTCTCATGCCTAATTTTTTTCTATAAATCTTGTGTCAATAATTCTTACTAACATATTATTCAGGTACGGTCATTGGTGGCAATCCTTCTTTTTCAATTCGGGAGTTGTCATCTACATTACTTCTTGGCCAGATTTGATCCATATCGGTTGGTATAAAATGAATCTGATCCAGACGTAACACCTGACCTGCATAGGCACTGATACCTACAAACTTGATTTTATGCTGCCCTGTTGTTTCTACTTTAATGGTTCCGGCAAGCTGTCCGGTAAAACGACCCGAACCATCTCCATCAACGTAGCGATAAGCAGTAGAATCTCTAAGAGGCCAGAAAGAATACCATTTCAAACCTTGTAATTCATATTCTTCTTCACTCACATCACGGTTAAGTGTAATGTTGGTATCGATAATTACAGGAAGTACTTCATCATCGAAATACACGAAAAAGATTGGGTTTCTTCTTCCACTGGAAGGATATACATTTCGTGTACAGGTCCAAACTTTATATTCTCCTTTAACCAATATTGGAGTTGTAAATTCGATCCATGGAACAACTTCAGGACGTAAGTAAACCTCAAGGAAATCTCCTAATACAAATGGATAAGGAGAGTTAACAGTTCCAACTTTATACCATATATTGTTACCTTCAGGCCATACAATTTCTTCCAGCTGTCCAGGTTCCAATTCAACAGATTGTTTGCCGTATATACCTGGCATTTTTCGAATCTCTAATTGATCAGTTACATCCCAATAAACAGGGAATGGAGTACGGACTTTAATGTTGAAATCATTGTCCATTACATGGTAAACACCATTATTGGATGTGTTGTCTGATGCATCCAGATTAATAGCGTATCCTTCTTCGATTGCGCCGTTGAAATAATCCTCGTTGATCTTCACCTTAGCGTCTACGGTTTTGATAGTAATTACTTCCAATGGAGCCATTGTTAAATGTGCAGCCTGTTCCTGAAGATCACTCACAAATTTTAATTGTTCATCCAGTATATGGTAAGCAACATACAGGAATAAACTGTCTTCCGGATTTTTTGGATTACCGGTATTGCTGTATTTTGCTGCCAACTCGTCATATGAATTAATTTCATCTTTAGCATAAGCCGAATTAGGTATCACAATGGTTGTAAACCAACGTGGATCTTCATCTCCTTTTTCAACTGCTAAATCCAAAGTGTCAGCAAAACCTGTATTAACCAGAGCTTCGTAAAAAATACTGTAATCAGGATTTTCGCCAATCAACTCAGATGTTGTTTTGGTAACAGGATCCAGTACATCTTCAACAGAGAAAAGAATACCGTTTAATAAACGCTTATCCTTCATTTCAATGTTTGAATATTTGTTAAGTACTATTGTAGCTTCGTTATCAACATACTGAACTTTAGAAGTAAGATATTGACCATACATGGTAGGAGTCTGCAATTTCCCATCAATAAAAAGGGTAGAGGCAATGGTATCCTGAATGGTGTGATATCTTACAAGGTCTTTAAGTTCTTCGGTTGTAAAATCATTAAGACCTGTCTTTTCTTTGCTTTCAAAATAAGCTTCAAAGGCTTCGTTTGTTGGAGCAAATAATGTATAAGTACCATAAGCTTTTAAGAAAGCAACTGTTTCACTTTTTTGTAATACTTCATAAAAAGTTGAAAACTGATCCGGATTTTCTTGTAGATACTCACCAATTAACTGTTCGTAGTTGGTCCTTTCGGTATATTCTTCGGGTTGACAACTGGACACTGAGAAAATGACTGCTGTCAAAAGTCCAATTATACCAATTCTAAAAAATGGATTTATTTTCATGATTCTGTTGTTTTTAGTTTGGATTGAAGAATCTGCATACCTTGGTGCGTAAGTAACTTTTGAAGTTCTTCTGCCAGAAATAATATGTTTTTCTGATTCTTTCATTTTAACTGATTCTTTTAACTAGTCCTTAATTGTAAAATGGATTCTGGACAAGAACAGGATATCCCGCATTAATATCTGATTGAGGAATAGGATAATAATGACTTAGTGTATCCTGGTATTTACTCAAAATCGTTTGAAGACGGTTGTATGGAGCACCGGATATAACCATTGTTTCAATTAAATCCATGCGCTCATAGTTATTACGTCGTGCATTTCGCAGAACATCCAGCCATCTTTTTCCTTCGAACATAAATTCACGGGCTCTTTCATTTACGATGTATGAGATTAAACCTTGTTGAGTAATTATCTCACCGTCCAGTATGTTTTGGGTTACTGCAGATGCCTTGGCCCTAGTTCTAATCTTTTTAATTAATGCCAGCGACTGTTCGTAGTCATCTCCATCACCTCTCATTGCAAGTGCTTCTGCTTTTAAAAGAAGTACGTCGGCGTAGCGGTACAAAATGAAGTTTGAAGTCGCCTCATCATCACCTTTTTCTTCATCTCTGTTTAATCCAATGTATTTCCATAACTTATAGTTGCGGCTTGAACGGAAAGAACCTCTGTCTCCTCTGATATCTGCACTATCGGTAGGTAAATATATGTCGATAGGGAAATAGGTTTCCATAATATCTGCATTGGCAAAGAAGGTTCTGTTATAATTAAACAGCGTATAAAAAGGATTTAAATACTGGGTTGAGTATTGTAATTCAAAAATTCCTTCAATTGAATTAGTTTGATGAAATAATGTGTTCAGCCACATTTCACCAAAAGGTACTAATCCAAATTTGCCAGAGTTGATTACTTTATCGGCAGCTTCAACACTTTTATCATAATCATTTGTCCATAAATAAAGGTCAGCCTGTATAGCATTAATGGCAGCCTTTGTGATTCGGCCCTTATCGTTTTCAACATCATCGAACGATTCTACTGCCAGACTTTCTGCATATGCTAAGTCAGCCTCTATTTGTTTGAATATTACTGATTGTTTACTTTTTGCAACTTGTAAATCCTGATCATCAGAAAGGGTAGCTTCCAAAATCAATGGTACCTCACCATAATATCTGGCCAGATAGAAATACATCAGACCTCTTATTGCATATGCTTCTGAACGATATTGATCCAGTAATTCCTGAGTAAATGAATCATCCAATTCTAATACACCCGGAGCTTTTTCAAGCAGGTTATTACAATAGTTAATGGTGCGATAAAGAGGTGCCCATTTCATTAGTGATAATGTTGGTAATATATCACCATTATTAATATAGGTAAAGTCGTTATAGTTGTTAGATTTAACCATTTCTCCACGTACTTCACCCCATTTAAAAAGCAGGTATGGATGGTCTGAAATCATAGATGAATAGATACCCATAGCGGCACTATGAACTTCTTCTTTTGATTGCCAGAACTCTTCTACAATAATTGTATCCTGTGGCTCGAGGTACAGCCAATCATTACACGATAAAGTTGCTAAGCTCATTAGAAGCACAATGGCAACTGAACGTAAATTCATGGATTTATTTAGTTTAATTTTTATCATGGCTTCCTCAATTTTTAAAATGTAATACTTAAAGTACATGTGATGTCTCTGGTTCTAGGTGTGTTAGAATCGTCGTAACCTACGGTGTAAATGGTTCCATCCTTTGAATTGATGTTGATTTCAGGATCCTGACCACTATAGTTGGTAAATGTTAGCAGGTTGTTGAATGTTGCTGAAAGTCGTGCAGATTGCATTCCTAACTTGCGAGAGAATTTAGTTGGAATTTTATAAGCCAACGTAATATACTTCAATCTCATAAATGATCCGTCTTCAACAAAACGATCGGATCCTAACCAGTTGTAACCATAACCAAGCAATGCTCTTGGAATATCTGTATCATCACCTTCTTTTCTCCATCTGCGTAATACAGCTTGAGTCTGATTATCGAAGGTGTGCATATTTTCACCATACATTTTAGTACGGTTAATAATGTCGTTACCTACTCTGAAATAGAAATAGTAATTGAATGAGAAGTTTTTGTAACGAACCATTTGACCAAAACCACCAAAGAAATCAGGGTTGGCATCTCCCAGTAACACAACGTCGGCAGCATTTATGTTACCATCGTGGTTGATATCTTCGTACATAGCATCACCCATTTGAAACAGATAGTCTACATTGGCAAAATCATACATCATATAAATTGGATTACCATTCGGGTCTTTGATTTGATTACCAAACTCATCGCGGGCAATTAATTGATCCTCTGTGGTATAAACTCCTTTGTATCGAAATCCGTAGAATGAACCTGCCGGGTTGTCAATCTGAGCATATCTCTTATATTCACCGTTACCGGGTGTTTCTGCAACTACAGTTGAGAAGTCATCTGCTAATTCTCTTAATATATTGTAGTTACGAGCGATGTTGAAATCGAATGTTACGGTCCAGTCTTTACTTCTTACAGGATATGTCTTCACTTGTAAGTCCCAACCGTAGTTATCCATCGTTCCAATATTCTTAACTGATGTTGTTGTATAACCAGAAGTTGACTGAGTTGCTACATTGTATGACAACATATCTTCTGTACGGTTTTTATAAAAGTCAACATCAGTACTGATTCTACTATCAAATAATTCTGCTGATACACCTACGTTAGTAGTTTTGATGGTTTCCCACTTCAGGTTTTGGAGCTGCATGTTTACAGGATAAGAACCTGTTGTTCCCAGGTAAGCAAAATCATAAGTTCCGTAATTACTATAGAACATCGATTCATAACGTGGAGGGTTACCGTTTTCACCGTAGCTAAAACGAACTCTCACATCATTCATGAAAGTTAGGCTTTCAAGAAATGGTTCACCAGATAAACGCCATGCAGCTGATAAACTTGGGAAATTGGCCCAACGGTATTTATCATCAAATCTTGAGTTACCTTCTCTTCTCATACCTGCAGAGATAATATAACGATCTAATAAGCTATAATGGAACATTGCCAATGCACCAACTGAGCGGCTTTGACCTCTACTGGTTGAACCTCCGTAACCTGATACGTTGTCACGTCCATCTCCCGAAGCATCAGGTAAAGAAGAAGAAATACCATTGGTTTTATAAAGGTAAGAACCATAACCAATGTACTCATTGGTCTGGAAGTTAAGTGTTGCTGTTAACTGGTGGATCTCATTAAATGTATTTGTATATGCCAACATGTTGTTGGTATAGATGTTATATGAGTCATCATCACGATCGACCATACGGTTAGCATATCGGCTGGTATTTGATACTCCTGTTGCTTCCTGTGGAAGAAACTGCTTAAGTTTATTTGAGTTTACGTCCAGCGACAAGTCCATTGTGTATCGAAGCTCAGGAAGAATATTATATGAAATATTGAATTTTGAGTTGATACGGTCATTTATTGTTTTATGAACTCCCATGGTGGCCAAGGCAACCGGGTTATACATACTTGGGAATGAACCTTGCGGATTGGAAAGAGGAGCAAAATAGTTACCGGTTAATTCGCCGAAGGCATTGTATTCATAAATCGACATGTTAGGCATCATTCTGTAAGCAGTACTTCTAATACTGGTTGTATTTCTGATTACTCCACTTTCAGAATAATTACCTTCTGTTGTACCATGTGCATAAGAGAAGTCAGCGCGTAGTTTTAACTTATCCGAAATAAAATAGTCAAGATTTAAACGTGTAGTTAAACGATTCAAACCTGTTCCAATAGTCACACCTTCCTGTTCCTGGTAGTTGGTTGAGAAACGGTATGTTGCTTTAGATCCACCACCGTCGATTGCCAAATCATGGTTATGAATAAAACCTCTTCTGGAAATAGCTTCCATCCAGTTAGTATTCTGACCGTAGTTGTAATAGTAATATGGTTCGGTTGGCAAATACAGAAATTCCTTATAATCATTTGTGTTTAAAGGATAGTTATGCGTATTCATATAGGCTTCCTGAATAAGAGTAGAATACTGATCTCCTGTAAGAGTTGGTAATGTTTCAGGTTCCTCTGTAAAGGTACCTCTGTATGTATAGGTTACTCTTGGAGCTCTTCCTTTAACACCACGCTTTGTAGTAATCATTAATACACCGTTGGCAGCTTTTGTTCCCCACATAGCTGTTGCGGCAGCATCTTTCAAAACGGTAATCTCTTTAATGTCACTAACCGAGATGTTTAACATCTGAGCATAACCTTCTTCGTTAGCAGTTGCAAAATCAAAGTCGGATGAAATAGTTGTTTCAAATGGAACATTATCAACCACAATTAAAGGCTTATTATTAGCCGATAGTGTACTAACACCTCTGATTCGGATTGACATACCTGCTCCCGGGTCTCCTGAGTTGGCTGCGATATCAACACCTGCTAGACGTCCCTGAAGTGCATCGTCAATAGTAGAAGCCTGCACATCATCAAACTCTTCAGCTGATATTTTTGCAATCGGAATAGCCAGGTCACGGTCGGCAAGGTTCATAAAACCAGTATTGGTTTTCTTGATTGCCACTACCTGAATATCTTCAATCTGTACAACGTCTTCAACTAAAATAACTTTGTAATAGTTTGATTTATCCGAGATGGGTATAATTTGTTCTTTAAAACCAATAAAAGAAAATCGGAGTGATGAAGTTCCTTTTGGTACATCTATTACAAATTCTCCATTTAGGTTAGTAATTGTACCATGCAGAATACGATTACTTTTATCAAGGGCAACAACAGCTACCCCCGGAAGCGGGCTCATCAATTGTTCATCTGTTACTTTACCTGTAAGCGTAGTTCGCTCTTGCGCTGTCACTTTTGTAAAGACTGACAATGAAACTATAAAGGTGAGTAATATTATTAATTTATTCATGAAATTTAGTTTTTAGGATAGCGCAAATAAGTATCGATCTGGTGTATGATTGCTCTGTTTGCCAGTACATTACTTCTGGTGTTGACAACTGTTGCAGTTCGGGCTTCAGAATCTGTGATTGTCATTACATCGTCGCCACTTACAACTGTTACATAGGTCTCTCCATCAACAGTTTTAAATTGTGTTGAAACTGCATTGTGGTAATAACTGCTTGGTTCAAGAATAAAGCCTGAAAGGATGTGATACTTCACAAAACTGTATACCATTTGTTGTTCAGCAAGTGTGAAATCTGCAATTGTGATTGGAGGAAGATATCCGTCAGCCACAGCTTGTTGAATTGCTGCATCATTTGGAATTAAGATGGTATTATTCTGAGAAATCTTAACATCGCTAATTGCTTTTGTAAGGGTGTTATACAGATAGCCTTCCATCGACTCACCATTGTCAGGATTTAAACTGGTGGCTGATTTATATAAGTATTGATAATACAAACCGAAATTGGCAACGTTCTTCTCAATCTGAACACCCACATTATCGGTTGTAAACAATACAGGTTCAGCAACACTGTATGACTGACCGTTTGTTGCGTTTTCTTCAATAGGTCCCAGATATTGTGGTCCGGCATATGAACTTGCATTACCTGATGAGGTGATAAAAAATCTACGACGATAATAAGCTACTTTAACATATTCACCGTTTTCAAACATACCTGATTTGTAGATTCCGGGAACCTCGAAGTTTACATCTTTATTTAAGAATAAATGTAAATTCAGTAGTCTCTCTAATGCTACCAGTGCATTATTTCCCAGTGGATTATTGTCTGTAATGGTCCACTCACTTCTTCCGTAATCATAAGTGATACCTGTTGCATCCATTTGATCGTTGGTTAAAAGGATCAACTGAATATTAATGTCTTCACTACTGTTTTTAAGAAGAGTTTTAATAATAGGGAAGGTGTTGATGGCATTCAACATATTTGAATACTCAGGATTAAGAGATACATCACCAAATACTGTATAATATAAATCAGATCCCTGAACAATATTAGTTCCGTAAAAGATACCGTTACTGCAAAGGGCTTTGTCTTCAATGTTAGATTCAGGATCGAAACGTGCATCTTCACCATGAAGATTGTTGTAACGGGCGAATTTACTTGGCCACATATTGTTTTTCCATAAATGAGCATTGATAAAATCAGCGATCTGATCAGTGGTCATTTGTTCAATGGATTCGTAATATTTAAGAAACTTCTCGTTAAAGAAGGCTTCGATAGCGGCATTGTTTGGAGCGAACATGGTAAAACCTTCTGTTTGGTCATCGTACCATTCGCCACCTCCGTAACGAAGGTAATTTTCCACGTTTGGCGAGAAGTAAGCACTTGGGTATCCTTTAACAAAAATATCTTCGTAAGTTCCGGTAACCTGTTCGTTTCTGATTAGGAAATAGTCTGAAGCAATGTCATACTCACGAATGTATTCATCAAGAATAGTTTTGAATGTACTGTAGTTGTCATTCTCAGCCAATTTCTCTTCAATGTTAGGTAAAGGAAGAATAACTTTATCTACAATATGAATAACACCATTCTCGGCATATAGATCTGCTTCAGTCACCTTTGCATCAACAACATTCATTTCACCTAATTCAACAGAAGGGTAGAAATAATTGTAATCGTAGCTGGTTAATCCAAGCGAACCCAGGAATGTAGGTGTGAAATATGGGATGTTTTTAAAATTGTTATCATCGTAAAAGATATTAGATCCGGTATATTCTTTTGCCGAAACAGCATTTACATCGATTACTTTATTAACACCATATTCAGGTACATCTTCCTCGTATGTCCATTTGTAATAAGTTGTTTTGCGTTTGAATGCAATATCTGGTTCGATTAATTCTTGCGAAACTGATTGATAATCGTCAAGTTCAGCTAAAGAATAGCGGTTCTGAATCATTGCATATGACACTATATCTTTGGCTAAGTCTTCATCAATGGCTGAAATCGAACTAAGGCTTTGTTCTTCAAGGAAAGTCTTAAATGCTTCATCTGTAGGTGCAAATACGGTGTAAAAACCAGCACCACTTAAAGTAGATTTTAAACCTGCTTTATCAACGCATGCCAGGAATGAGTTAAAATTTCCTTTATCTTGAAGTTGTTGATAAATGGCCGGCTCTAGCCATTCTGGCCGGTCGTAGTAACTGTCTTTTTCATTTTTACAACTCCAAACGATGAGAAGTGTAAAGATGAAAGATAAGATAGATCTAATTTTCATAACAAAAGGTTTCTTTAGCGATTTTGTTAATCTTCATCCTGTAACTTGTGTTTTGATTAAAAGTTAATAGGTGTTAATAAGATTAATCGAATGTAAAAGTACGAGAAGCTTTTTCATTGGAAATGGAGAAAAATACAAAGACCTGTAATATCGTTCTTGCGGGTTTTAGTATCAAGATATACAGTGTTATAGGTGTGTATTTGTAAATGTAAAAAAAACTAGGGTGGATATTTTGTTACGATTTGTGATCTATAAAAAAGCTTAATTTATTAATAAATAGCTTTAATAATATGGAGTGAAACGGACGAATTTACAGGTGGATTTTTGGGTATCATCTGAAATCAAATTCAGATATAAATGAACGCCTTTTTGTTAAAATGAATATTCTTTTTCTGGAATTTATAAATGTATTTTTTGACTTCAGGTTGGTTTTTGTGGATAAAATGGAATTCAGTACTCGATATTCTTAAAAGGGGTGATATTTGAAACCGTTAAATAATTTAAGTGGGAGGAATGATTCGATTTAAATTTGTTAGTTAATATGGCTTTCGAAAAAAAAATCAATGGATGATTTCGATAATTCGTAAGTAAAGTAGTGTAAACTACCACTTGTACTATCTTCTATATACATGGATTAATTTACAGGGCATCTATGCAATTACTGCATTATATTCGCAATATTAGAATAGATTAAACCAAGTTATATGTTCAGATCAGTATTAAAAACTACCCTTAGTAGTTTGATTTTGATAGTTGTATTAGGGTTAACCGGTAGTAATTTGTTAGCACAAACAGTACCTGACAGGGAAGCGACTTTAAAAACTATAGTGTCAGTGAATAAGTATTTCATGACCAAGTTTGAAGATTACAAAGCACCTTCCAATGTAGGTCGGGTTCGACCAAGTAATATATGGACTCGAGGAGTATATTATGAAGGATTAATGGCATTATACTCCATCTTACCAGAAGAAAAATATTACGCCTATGCCAATGATTGGGCAGATTTTCATAAATGGGATTATCGGAATGGGCCATCAACACGCAATGCTGATGACTATTGTGCAGGACAAACATATATTGATTTATACAGGTTATGCCCGGAGCCTCATAAACTAAGAAAGGTAATTGCCAATTTAGATATGTTGGTGAATACACCTCAGAACGGAGACTGGGATTGGATTGATGCTATTCAAATGGGGATGCCTGTTTTTGCGAAGTTGGGAACCACACTCAATGAAACAAAATACTACGATAAGATGTGGAACATGTATGAATATAGTCGTAATCATATTGCGGGTGGATTGTTTAATTCAGAGGACAATTTATGGTGGCGCGATGGCGATTTTATTCCTCCTTATAAAGAACCAAATGGCGAAGATTGTTACTGGTCACGCGGGAATGGTTGGGTATATGCTGCCCTGGTTCGTGTAATGGATGAGATACCAGCTGATGAAAAACACTACCAGGATTATTTAAAAGACTTTTTAGCAATGACTGATGCTCTGGTGAAGTGTCAGCGAAAAGATGGATTCTGGAATGTGAGTCTGCACGATCCCAAAAATTATGGTGGTAAAGAAGTAACCGGAACATCATTATTTATATACGGAATGGCCTGGGGTGTTAATAATGGTATTCTTGATAAAGAAACTTATTTGCCAATAATAGCTAAATCGTGGGAAGCAATGGTTAAACATGCTGTGCACGAGAATGGATATTTAGGATACGTGCAGGGAACTGGTAAAGAACCAAAAGATGGTCAGCCCGTGAAATACGATAGCGTTCCTGATTTTGAAGATTACGGGGTAGGCTGTTTTTTATTGGCAGGTTCTGAAGTATACAAATTGGAGGAATAAATCATGACATCTAAAATATACAGATACTTAAAAAATATTACACTTATTGGTTTTTTAGTTTTGGGTACTATCAATTGTACTTCAATCAAAGAAGCCAAATACCGTATTGATGATCCATTGTCGGTTGCCGATAATGGGTTCGTTACCTTTAAAAATATACCAGACGGCAATTATAGGGTTCATGTAAGAGTTGGTTCCAAAACCGAAAAAGGTCATACTGTAATTAGGGGTGAATCACGACGTTTATTTTACGACGGTATTGAAACAGCTGCCGGAGAATTTAAGGATATTACATTTGTGATAAACAAACGTGATCTTCAGATTGATTCTACTCGAAAAGTAAATATCAAAGAGCGCGAATTGGGTAAGCGTAACTGGGATGATGATATCACTTTTGAGTTTAACGGGGAATCACCTCAGGTTGAATTTATTGAGATGGATCCTGCACCTGATGCGATCACTGTTTTTTTATGTGCTAACTCAACCGTTGTAGATCAGGACTATGAGCCCTGGATTGGCTGGGGACAAATGTTTCCTCGATTTTTCAATGATAAGGTGGCTGTTGCCAATTATGCCGAATCAGGCGAAACCGCAACCGGGTTTATTGCCCGTGGCAGGTTGGCGAAAATAATGACACAGGCCAAAAAAGGTGATTACATCTTTGTGGAATTTGGTCATAATGATCAGAAAGAAAAAGGAGAGGGCAGAGGAGCCTACCTAAATTTCACCGATCGATTGAATGAGTTTGTTGAGAAGGCAAAAGAAAAGGAAATGAATCTTGTATTTGTTACACCCACTCAAAGAAGAAGCTTTAATGAAGAAGGAAAGATCATGGATACACATGGTGATTATCCTGATGCAATGAAGAAAGTGGCTGAAGCAGCAAATGTACCTTTAATTGACTTACATAGTTATACACGTAACTTATATGAAGCCATGGGAGTGGATGAATCGAAGAATGCTTTTGTGCATTATCCGGCAAATACTTTTCCTAATCAACCTAAAGCATTAGCTGATAATACTCATTTTAATCCTTACGGTGGTTCGCAGATAGTGCAGTGTGTGGTATATGGTATGAAAGAAATCAATTTACCACTGGTTCAGTATTTAAGAGAGGATGTCCCAAACTTCTCACCAGATAAGCCAGACAATTTTGGATCATTTAAATGGTACCCGACTCCTTATGTTGAAATAGAAAAACCCGATGGTAACTAAATTGATAAACCTTTCTTTAGGATTGATTCTTTGCTGGGGTACAATAAATGCCCTGGCTCTCCAACCGGATGTTACTTTTTTAACTCCCCGATTAGCCGGGACCTTGCGATTGGGTGTTGAAGTAAATGGAGAAAGTAAGTGGCTATCCGATTTTTCATCTGTCAATAAGAAAGAAAAGGCAAATCAAACAGAATATACATTAAAAGATGCTTTTATTGGTAAAGGAAAGATCTCCTGGATAATAAAAGAGTTAACCGATAGTGAAGGGGCTGTTATGAAGTGGTCATCTGATAACATGCCTGATGGAGCAAAGTTGATTTGGGCTTATGGAGGTGCTTCAAATGGGGTAGTTCAGCATACACCTGAAAAAAACATGTTGTTGCCTGAATATTGTGATCAGAATGTTTTTAGTATTGAAGGACATTCATTCACACTCTATTATGGAACCAGTCGATCGTTAAGAATTCTCGAAGTGGAAACACCTCCGGGTGATAAGCTGAGATTATGTGATGCTAATCAGCAGAAGTATCCTCTGCAGTTTTTGAATTCTGGTAAAAACAACAAATCTCATGCACTTGGATCAAGCGTGCCCTTGCAGTCAAACGATGAACTGTACTTCTGTGTCTATTATCTAAGCCCTAAAGCTGATTATAATTATTTTATGCTTCCTCAGTTATTTGAGGAAGGTTACTTCAGGGTTAATGAGGAAACCGAGTGGATGAAATCAACGCCTGATTAAGTAAAACGCACATGGTTAAAAGCAACGAATACATCATACTTTTTTCACTGATTTGTCTTTTGAGTTTTCAGGGGTTACTTGCTGCAACATACAATATTCGTGATTATGGAGCGGTTGGTGACGGAAAAGCAATTGACTCTCCGGCCATCAATGCTGCTATTGATGAAGCATCGAAAAATGGAGGAGGTACAATTTATGTCCCAACCGGAACGTATGCCTGTTATTCTATAAGATTAAAGAGTAACATTACTCTTTATCTCGAATCTGGTACTACCATTCTGGCAGCCTTTCCAACACAGATAGATGGTTACGATGCTGCTGAACCAAACCCTGATAATCCATTTCAGGATTTTGGGCATAGCCATTGGAAAAACTCTCTGATATGGGCTATTGGTGAGCATGATATTGTAATAGAAGGTCATGGACTGATTCATGGAGAAGGTTTAACCCGCGAAGAAAGTCGCCTGACTGGCGTGGGAAACAAGGCAATTGCTTTTAAAGAATGTCATAATATTACTTTAAAAGATATTTCAATGCTTCATTGCGGGCATTTTGCATTATTAGCAACCGGAGTTGATAATTTACACGTGCAAAATGTGAAGGTGGATACCAATCGTGATGGTTTTGATATTGATTGTTGTCGTAATGTACGTATCACCGACTGTTCGGTAAATTGTCCCTGGGATGATGCTATTGTGTTAAAATCAAGTTATGGATTGGGTTATTTTAAGGATACCGAAAACGTAACCATTAGCGGGTGTTTTGTTTCTGGTTATGATAAGGGATCGGCCTTGGCTGCAACATGGGAAACGTATGAAGATGTTGCACCCGACCATGGAACCAATACCGGTCGAATCAAATTAGGGACCGAGAGTAGTGGTGGTTTTAAAAATATTGCCATTACCAACTGTATTTTTGAACGTAGCAGAGGATTAGCCATTGAAGCAGTTGATGGTGGTCATCTGGAAGATGTTGTTATTTCCAATATTACGATGCGCAATGTTGGTAACTCTCCTTTTTTCTTCCGTTTGGGAGCTCGCCAGCGAAGCCCCAAAGGAACACCGATTGGAAAAATGCAGCGTATATTGGTGCAAAATGTAAATGTTTACGATGCTGATTCGCAATTCTCCAATATTATTAGTGGTGTTCCGGGACATTCTATTCAGTCGCTTACATTTAGTAATATCAATATATGGTTTAAAGGTGGTCATCCTGTCGAAGATGGTTTGATTACGCCACCTAAAAACGAACGGACTTATCCTGAGCCATGGATGTTTGGTACTATACCAGTATCAGGTTTTTATATTCGCCATGCAAAGGATGTAATATTTGATAATGTAAGATTCTATTTTGAACATCCGGATGGTCGTCCATTGTTTAAACTGGATGATGCTGAAAAGATTTATATTGATCGAATCTATGTAAATGGTGACCTTGTTGCTGATCCGTTTTCAGGATTAGATAAAAGAAAAGAACTGAGAGAATGAAACAACAAAGTGAAAATGATTCGGGAATTTTAAGTATGCAGAAGATAAAGCTTTTTGTAGTTCTTATTCTGACCATTGGTTGGGTAACATCATTTTCGCAAACTCATATGCTGAAGAAGGGCCCGGCATATTCATCTAGTCTTCAAAAGGAGAAGTTGGGAAGAGGATTAATAGCAATGCGTCTGAATAAAGATAGTATTGCTGTTAGCTGGCGATTTTTGCCTGAGGATGATGTTCGAATGAGTTTTGATATTTATCGGAAGGAAGGAAATTCAAAGCCTCAGAAGATAAATAATGAAGGACTTCAAAACAGCACTTACTTCATTGATACATCGGCCCCCAAATCAAAAGGACTGATTTATACCCTAAAAGAAACAGGCTCTGATAAAATATTGGCAAAGTATGTTTTACTGGATGAGTCAGAGAAGCCGTACTTGACAATACCTGTTAAAGAAATACCCGGAGATCCTGATTTTCGATACTCACCAAACGATGCCTCTATTGCTGATTTAACGGGTGATGGAGAGATGGAATTAATCCTGAAACGGGAGAATAGTGGAAAGGATAATTCGCATCGGGGAGTGTGTAATGGTGGTCCAATCATAGAAGCATACAAACTGGATGGTACTTTTCTTTGGCGCGTTGATTTGGGTATTAATATTCGGCAAGGTGCGCATTATACACAGATGATGGTTTATGATTTTGATGGAGACGGAAAAGCTGAATTAGCTGTTAAAACAGCAGAGGGAACTGTGTTTGGTGATGGTGCAACAATAGGAGATGTTAACGGGGATGGAATTTCGGATTATGTAGATAGAAATGAAAGATCCAGAACATATGGTAAGATTATGGAGGGACCCGAGTTTCTTTCTGTTATAGAAGGAGCTACAGGGAAAGAATTGGCAAGAACCGAATATATTGAGCGTGGTGCTCCAGATAGCTTTGGAGACAGAACTGGCAACAGGGTGGATCGATTTCTTGGAGGAGTTGGTTATTTCGATGGTGAGCACCCAAGCATATTAATTTGCAGAGGTTATTATGAAAGAACGGTTTTGGAAGCCTGGGATTATCGTAATGGACAGCTGATGAAACGTTGGCGTTTTGATTCGCATAGCGGAAATGATAAGGACAGAGAATATGCGGGTCAGGGAAATCATAACCTGAGCATCGGAGATGTGGATGGTGATGGAAAAGATGAGGTGACTTATGGTGCCTGTCTCATCAATGATGATGGAACAGGTGCTTATAATACTAAATTAGGTCATGGTGATGCAATGCACCTGACAGATATTGATATTGACCGACCAGGATTGGAAGTGTGGGATTGTCACGAGCATGTACCTACCCGAGCGGGAAGCGAATTGCGCGATGCTGCAACAAGCGAATTGCTTTGGGGTATTCCTTCATACGAAGACGTTGGTCGGGCTCTGGCTGCGGATATCGATCCACGGTTCAGAGGTTGTGAAGTCTGGACAACTCATTCAAGTGGTGTTTATACAGCTGATGGTCGACTGATCACCGAACGTACTCCATCAATTAACATGGCTATCTGGTGGGATGGCGATTTAAACCGTGAATTATTGAACGGATCAGGAGTATATCGACGTCCGTTTGTACGAATTGAAAAATGGAATGGAGATGGAGTTGATCGTTTTTCACTTGCGGATGAGGAAGATCTGATAGCTAATAACTGGACCAAAGGAAATCCATGCATCAGTGCTGATCTTTTTGGCGACTGGCGCGAAGAAGTGGTTGTGAGAACCAAAAATAACAGAGAGGTACGAATTTATATGACGCCATTCAAGACTGACTATCGTTTCTATACATTGTTGAACGATGTTATATATCGAAATAGTGTCATTACCCAGAATATAGCTTACAATCAACCGACACAAACAGGTTTTTACCTGGGCTCAGACCTTGGTCGTTTCTGGCCGGAGTATTACACAAATAGAAGTAGTGTACATTCCAAATCTGGTCAGGGTGAAGGTGGGCGACCTAATGGCATGCATATGCGTTTGCAGGGTGCAGAACGAAAAGTTATTAAAGAGTTCGTATGTGAAGAAGATATTTTTGAACTCGATGCAAGATATAAATACGATACTTACAGCTGGAAAATAAATGGAAAAGAAGTAAGTAAACAAAGAGTTTTGAAACTGAATGCAGGGGACTATCCTAAGGGGGAAACATTAAAACTGGAACTAGAAACTGTGATTAAGGGATGTGTATTTTCGGATAGTGCGACATTAAAATTTTATAAAGAATAAACAGGGGGAACAATGAGAGGGATTTATTTAGGAATATTATTGGCAGGGGTATTTACATTTACTGCATGTAAGATTGAAAAAAAGCAAACAGAGGATTTGTTTCCTGACGGAACCAAAGTTTCAGCATGGTTTTCGGATAATTCGAAAATAAAACTTGAAGATCTGGGGAAGCAGTATAACATTGTTGATTTTGGAGCAGTCAATGACAGCACTGTCTTGCAAACCGAAATAATACAGAAAACAATTGATGAAGCGTCAGCAAATGGTGGTGGAGTGATAGTGATACCGAATGGTACTTTTTTAAGTGGAGCCTTGTTTTTTAAACCTCTTACTCATTTGCATCTGGCTGATGGAGCAACACTCAAAGGTTCTGATGAAATTGAAAACTATCCGTTTATGAAGTCCCGTATGGAAGGACAGAGTATAGATTATTTTGCTGCCCTGGTTAATGCTTACGGTGTTGATGGATTCACCATCTCCGGAAAAGGAACCATCAATGGTAATGGATTAAAATATTGGGAGGCATTCTGGGATCGAAGAAAAGAAAACCCAAAATGTACAAATCTGGAAGTTTCACGACCTCGTTTGGTATTCATTCAGGATTGTGACAGTGTTCAGGTGCAGGATGTAAAGCTGATTAATGCAGGTTTCTGGTCGAGTCATTATTATCAGTGTAACTATGTTAAAATATTAGATCTGCATATTTTCTCACCGCATCAACCGGTTAAAGCCCCAAGTACCGATGCGATTGATCTGGATGTATGTTCAAATGTTTTAATCAAAAGGTGTTATATGTCGGTGAATGATGATGCCATTGCTTTGAAAGGTGGTAAAGGTCCATGGGCAGATAGAGATTCGACCAATGGAGAAAATACCAATATTATCATAGAAGATTGTGAGTTTGGTTTTTGTCATTCAACATTGACCTGTGGCAGCGAATCCATCCATAATAAAAACATTGTGATGCGTAACTGTAAAGTCTCTGAAGCTACTCGCTTGTTGTGGTTAAAAATGCGTCCTGATACTCCACAGAAATATGAATATATTACGGTTGAAAACATTAAAGGCCAGGTGCACAGTATGATATTTGTAAAGCCTTGGCGTCAGTTCTTTGATTTGAAAGGCAGAGAAGATGTACCACTTTCATACTCTGATCATATAACAATGAGAGACATCGAGTTGGATTGCGAAATATTCTTCGATATAAATACAACAGAGTACGATAAGTTGTCGAATTTTACATTTGAAAATCTGACCATTACAGCAGTGAATGATGATTACAATAAAGAACTTATCGATAATGTTACCTTCTCGAATGTTGTGGTAAATGGTAAGAAAATAGAGTAATTATAATGTATTCTTAAATAATAAATTCAGAGGCATTGTAAACAAAAGCTGATTTCGTAACTGAATGAGTTCATAATTTGAAACTACTTCGTCTCTGGTTTGTTTGATTATATTTTACGAGAATCGATAACCACAAAAGGAACACTAAGTTTTAAGGTGCCTTCTTTTTCTGCTTTTTCGTTTAATAGTTCTTCAACAGCTTTAAATACTGTTTTTTGCATATGAACAGGAATTAGTTCTTTCCAGGAGTCGATAAAAGCTAAACGAATAAAGAAATGATTAAACATTGAAGTTGCATCTGTAAAATGATATTCAAATTGATCATAAACAGTTGAAATAACTTTAAATTCTTTTGAATGAATCATCTCAAGATATTCAGCCACAGGTTTTCGTTTTTTATAAATGTGCTGCTGCATTAATTCAATAGATTCTTGCAGTTGGAATTGTTGCAGAATAATCTCCAAAGCAGAATAAAATTCTATCATCGTTTCATTGAGATTAACGGTCTGTATAAACTGTGCACCTGTTTTACAAATTCTTGCACATTCAGTTATGGCTTTGTCGAGGTCAGAAACATTATTTAATCCATTATTACTGACTATTAAGTCAAATGATTGATCAGAAAAAGGGTTGTTCTCAATAGTTCCATTTATTAATTCAACATTACTTATCCCATAAACCGATAACTTTTTCTTCGTTCTTCTGATGGCAGCTTCCCATGGATCAATACCAAATACGTTAGATGAATTACCCAGTCTCATTGCCAGTTCAGTAAGCGGAAATCCACTTCCGAATCCAATGTCTAAAGCTTTTATTCCTTTTTTATATTTGATTCTGTCAAGCAGTTTTAATCCAAATGGAGCAGACCAAACAGGTACTTCATCAAATACATCAATCAACTCGTCTGAATCAAAGTTCCAGTTGGTTTTTAAATAATTTGTCATTTAATAAGGCTTTGCTAATTAAAAACTGTTACCCAAAGTGGCAACATTGCAGCAATACTAGTTGCAACGGTTATCTGAAGCAGGTAATTAGTAATAAATAGACCACATAGCATTAGCATGTCATTATTACTGTTAGATTCAATTATCCCGCTGTTTGTTCTTCCCGAATTTCGTATGATGGTTCCATCTGGGCCTAACATCGACCATTTAGTATTCCAAATATTGTCGTACTGCCAGAGGTAAGTTTTATCTGATAAACTAATGGTTGCCTTTGTCATCCACGTTCCGTAAGAGATATTCCCAATTATAGTATTGTTATCAGCATCAATGATAATGGTTTGTTGCTTCCAGAAACCTGTGGTTTGAAAATGGATATTACGATTGTCAATAATCCCATAGGCCATACGCTTAAAGGAGTTATCTTTTAAGTTGCCAATGAGTTGGTTGCTCGTATAAATTTCATAGGTTGATGAGAAAGTGCCTTTCCTCCAGTTATAAAGAGTCGTCATAGATTACAGATTAAGTTGATTAAAGATAGAAATATCTTCTTTCTTATCGATACCCTTTTAACTGATATTGGTTTTCTCTTTCAATGGTTATCGTTGTGAAATATTTATATTCATGTGGTAGTTGTTGATAATCAATTAAATTTACTTTTAATCACATTTCTCAACTCAGATGGATTCTGACCAACTTTCTTCTTGAAGAGTCTACTGAAATAATGGATGGATTGAAAACCCAAATGATAGCTGATTTCTTTAATGCTCTTGTCGGATGTGAGGATTAATTCTTTCGCACGCATTAGTTTCAGATCGAGATAATATTGATGAGGGGAGATACCAGTGTACTTTTTGAACATTTTTCGGAAATAGGAATATCCAATGCAATTATCGTGTGCCAGTTTCTCCAAATCTACCTCTCCTTCTATGTTGCGGCGCATATGAAAACGGGCATCCTGTATTACTCTCTCAATTTGGGTTCCTGCAAAATTGCGATGTTTCTGTTGTGCAGCAATATATCCTAAAAGCTTTATTATGAAACCTGAAGCAATATGTTGGTTTCCAGGGGCCTCGTTTTGGGCTAATTCAAAAATCCTGTAATAAGTATCAATGATATCTTCATGATCTCCACATTCAATTACTGACTGTTCTTGTAAAACATGGTTGTCGTGGAGGAAATGTTTTGCCAGTGTGCCATCAAATCCAATATAATGTTCTTGCCAGCCCGAATTTCTGGCCGGACGATAGCGATGCCATTCACCTTTTCGGATTATCATTAAAGAACCAGGTTTTACAGTAAACTTTCCACGATTATTTTCAAGAGTTCCTCTTCCTTCTGTTATGTAATTAATCTGATACTCGTTTAGAATACGACCGTTTTCCCATGTAAAGTAATATCCGCTAGGATGTTCAACGGGAGGATAGTTAACACCGGGTTTTATTTTCGATTGTCCGGCAACATTTAAATAAAGGCCCCAGGCTTTGTCTTCCGCTCCAGCTGTAAGGTATTTGAAAAAATCTTTCATAATTGGTCCAAAAAGTGCAAATCAAGTGCCAAAAAGTGTATTGATTAATTTGATTATGAAGTTTACTTTTGGTTCTATAAGCAACTAAATTTATTGAATAAAATTATTCATTTTTCCCTTAAATCAAATTAGTTATACTATTATGCAAGTTATTTTAGGAATTATTTTTCACTCTCTGGGAGGTGCCGCTTCCGGAAGTTGGTACATGCCTTATAATCTGGTTAAAAAATGGAACTGGGAAGTTTACTGGATTGTAGGCGGATTGTTTTCATGGTTGATAATGCCCTTCATTGCCGTTTTATTAACCACACCTGGTTGGAATGATATCATTGGTAGTACAGATTCTTCAATCGTTCGTCTTACTTATATCTTAGGTGTTCTGTGGGGAGTAGGAGGACTTACTTACGGTTTGGGAATTCGTTACCTGGGTATGTCACTTGGAAATTCAGTTTTACTCGGAATTACATCGTTGGTTGGATCGTTGGGTTTACCAATTTTACGAAATGTTGGCAACTTAGGTGAAGTATTACCTGCCGGAGATTCTTTTATCGATATGTTGGGTAGTACAAGTGGTAGGATAATTCTGTTTGGTATTCTGGTTATGATGATTGGAATCGTCTTAAGTGGAAAGGCCGGATTAATGAAAGATAAAGAACTGGCAGATGTCAAAGAAGGTGTGAATAGTGAGTTTAAACTTACGAAAGGTTTAATTATCGCTGTCATTTCAGGTGTGCTTAGTGCTTTCTTTAGTTTTGGCATTGATGCCGGAAAGGAAATGGGGGAAGCTGTTCGAACTATCGCGGTAGATAATAACTTTTCTTTTGTGACTGATGGAGTATATCTGTTCGAGAATAACATCATTTTTCTGGTGATACTTTGGGGAGGTTTAACAACTAACCTGATTTGGAGTTTGGCTCTTATTATCAAAAATAAAACAGGTAAGGATTTTGTTGATACCAAATCTCCACTTCTTAAAAATTACTTGTTCTGTGCCTTGGCCGGTACTACCTGGTTTTTACAATTCTTTTTCTATGGAATGGGAGAAACCAAAATTGGAAATGGTGCCAGCTCCTGGATTTTACATATGTCTACTATTATACTTACGGCTAACTTTTGGGGTTTCTACCGAAAAGAATGGGCTGGTGTTTCCAGTAAAACAAGAACCACAATTTTTCTTGGAATTGGTTTAATTCTCTTATCCGTAATCATTATGGGTATTGCCAAAAGTGATTTTGTAAATTAAACCTTTTGTCATGACTAGATTAGCATTTAAGATGCACCTCAACGAGGGGCAAAAACAGGAATATATAAAGCGCCATAATGAGATATGGCCTGAGTTGAAGAGGCTATTGAAAGATGCGGGTGTGTCTGAATATTCCATCTTTCTGGATGAAGAAACCAATACTTTGTTTGCTTTTCAGAAAGTAAGTGGAGATGGAGGTTCACAGGATCTGGGTAAAACAGAAATTGTTAAGAAGTGGTGGAAATTTATGGCCGATATAATGGTTGTAAATCCAGATAATTCACCGGTTTCTGTGCCTTTGGAAGAAGTGTTTTATATGGAGTAAAAAACAAGTTAAAAGTTATCGGACGGATGATTGGAGGCAGAAGTTCGAAGCTCGCATAAGGAACGGTTCTCTATTAAAGAAATGTAAATAAAGAACCGTTCCTTATATAAAGTTCTGGTAGTCCCGCAGGGAAGATTGTATTTGAATAGCATTCTAAATGCAATGTTTCGTAGAAAATGAATATAAGAGTCCCGGAGGGACGATTGTAACAGCATAGTACGTAAGTGCTATGGGAATAAAGAAGCTGAAAATCAAGTCCCGGAGGGACGTTTGTATTAGCATAGTACGTGAGTGCTATGATAGATAGAAATAATAAAAAAGTAACAACAATCAAAAGAATAATAAAATGGCTAACGAAATCATAGAAAGAGCTTACGAAGTAGCAAAAGAACAATATGCTGCATTGGGAATTGATACCGACAAAGCTATCGAAAAAATGAAAGAGGTAGTTATTAGTTTGCATTGCTGGCAAACTGATGATGTTGGAGGCTTTGAAACTCCTGATGCTGAACTTTCAGGAGGGGGCATTCAGACGACTGGTAATTATCCGGGTAAAGCCCATACCATGGAGCAGATGAGAGCTGATTTGGAGAAAGTGTTGTCGTTACTTCCGGGTAAGCAGCGCCTTAATTTACATGCGATCTACGGTGATTTTCAGGGAGAGAAAGTAGATCGTGATCAGATTGAAATTAAACACTATCAAAGCTGGATTGACTGGTGTAAAAAGCAGGGTATTGGTATGGATTTCAATGCGTCTTGTTTTTCTCATCCAATGGCAGATTCAGGCTTTACGCTGTCATCAAAAAATGAGGAAATACGTTCATTCTGGGTGGAACATCTAAAGCGTTGTCGCGAGATTTCGGCTGAGATTGGAAAACAATTAGGTACACCATGTGTGCACAATACCTGGATTCCTGATGGAGCAAAAGATACTCCTGTTGACCGCAATGGACATCGCGTACAATTAAAAAAATCACTTGACGAGGCCATGGCAACCGATTATCCAAAAAGTCAAATGAAGGATGCTGTGGAAAGTAAGCTGTTTGGTATCGGAGCTGAAAGTATGACTGTTGGTTCGCATGATTTTTATTTAGGTTATGCTATTAAAAACAATAAGTTGATTTGTTTGGATAACGGACATTTCCATCCAACAGAACAGGTTGGTGATAAAATTTCAGCTTGTCTTCAGTTTGTTGATGAGGTGTTGTTACATGTTACTCGTCCAATACGTTGGGATTCAGATCATGTTGTTACCTTGAATGAAGATGTACAGCTGATTGCTTCTGAAATTATCCGTAGCAATTACCTGGATCGTGTAAATATTGGTCTTGATTTCTTCGATGCATCAATCAACCGTATTGGTGCCTATGTAACAGGTACACGTGCCGCTCAAAAAGCCTTTATGATTGCTTTGCTGGAGCCAACCGAAACACTTAAGGAGTACGAAGAAGAAGGTAAAAACTTCGAACGTCTGGCTTTATTGGAAGAATTAAAGACCAAGCCATTTGGTGCAGTATGGGATTATTACTGTTTGAAAGAAGGTGTGCCTGTGAGTGAAGCTTATATTGCAGAAATCCAGCAGTACGAAAAAGATGTGTTAAGCAAAAGATAATTGACTTTGTTCTGAATATTTGAGCATTCCGGGTGACATATTGTGTTTCCGGAATGCTTTCCCTTAAATCAGTAATTATGAATCCAAGTCTGAATGATTTAATTGAAATTTCGCAACACTACGGAAAAAATCCGCTGTATGTGATTGCCGGGGGTGGTAATACCTCTTTTAAGGACGAAGAAAAATTATGGATCAAGGCAAGTGGAACATCACTTGCAGTGATCGAAGAAGACGGTTTTGTATGTCTTTCGCGAAGTAAGCTGAAGACCATTGCTGAAAAATCGTATAGCGATGATAGCTCAAAGCGAGAAGAAGAAGTTAAAAATGATCTGCATGCTGCGATACTTTATCCTGCAGATAAACGTCCCAGTGTGGAAACATCAATGCACGAAGTAATCGATTATGCTTATGTGATTCATACACATCCAACATTGGTAAATGCTTTGATGTGTTCGAAGAATGCAAAATCAATGTGCAGTGAGTTATTTGGCGATGCTTTGTTTATCGAGTATACTGATCCGGGTTATGTGCTTTTCAAGAAAGTGTACGACCGAATCAATACATATAAAGCAGATAAAGGTGTATCTCCCAAGGTTATCTTCCTCGAAAATCATGGAATTTTTGTGGCTGCCAATACCACACAGGAGGTAAGAGAGATTTATGATGAAGTATTTGCAGTACTGAAAGCTCAGCTTCAGAGCGAATTGCCGGATAGTGCAGCTTCGGAATTAACCGACATTGATATGAATAGTATTAAGGTTGCTATTGATAAGGACGATCAGTTGAAATTAAAAGCATACAACAGTGATTTGATTCATTATTTTATTACTGATGAAAAAGCTTTTGAGGAGGTAGCAGCTGCTTATACTCCCGACAATATAGTTTATGCTAAAGCTTACTATCCGTTTTTAGATGCAGAGAAGGATGCTGTTCAGTTAAAAGAGTTTATTGCTCAAAAAGGATATACACCTAAGGTAATTGCCATTAAAGGTAAAGGGATTGTAATTGCCGAAGAGAGCGAAAAAGCAATTGCAACGGTGTTGGAGGTTTTTACTGATATGCTGAAGATTGGTTTTTATGCAGCAAGCTTTGGTGGTCCCAAATCAATGACGGAAGAGCAAATCGCATTTATTGATAATTGGGAAGTTGAAAATTACCGTCGAAAGATGGCTAAAAAATAAAATAGGATTGAGTAAAGTTATTCAGGTTGGCCTCATTAAAGATGATTGAATCGATGAAGAAGAGCTTTAGAAAGACCGGGAAGCTGAGAACTTGTTCGAAGATCACCCGGCCGCACTTAAGCTCTGCGAATAAGAAGCAATTATCTTTTAATGCAGCCTTGATTTTCTTTGTTTCGTTTCTTGTATCAAGACAAGAAATGAATTGAAAATCGGCGAAGCCAAAAGCCTTCGCGGCTTGAGCGGTGAAAATTAGGAAAAAGCTTGTCACAGTATAAAAACGAAGATTCATTAAATAAAAAAAGAATGAGTGTACCTGTTATTGCTGTTTTTGATATAGGTAAGACAAATAAAAAAATATTACTCTTTGATGAAAAGCTTCAAATGGTTTTTCAGAAAGAGCAAAAAATGCCAACCATTGTTGATGAAGATGGATTTGAATGCGATGATATTGATTTAATTGAGAACTGGATGAAATCAACCCTCAGGCAACTGGTTGATGAAAATGAGTATGATGTTAAGGCGGTTAACTTCTCAACATATGGAGCCAGTCTGGCTTTTTTGGATGAACAAGGAAAACGTCTTACCCCCATTTATAACTATCTGAAGCCAATTGATGAAAGCATTCATCAGGATTTATACAATAAATATGGGGGAGAAGCTGAGTTTTGTCGTCAGACAGCCAGTCCTGCTTTGGGAGTAATGCTCAATTCAGGTATTCAAATATTGTGGTTGCAAAAAGAGCAACCTGAGTTGTTCTCCAAAGTGAAGGATATCTTGCATTTTCCACAGTATTTATCGTATCTGCTGACAGGGAAGATTACTTCAGAAAGTACTTCCATTGGTTGTCATACCTTTATGTGGAATTTTGATATGGGAGGCTATCATCAATGGTTAAGTGATGCCGGAATTCAGCTTCCAGAACCAGTTTCGAACCAATTGTGCTTCGATAGTAAATTGGATGGTGTTGCTATCCAAACCGGAATTGGAGTGCATGATAGTTCATCTTCGCTGGTGCCATATTTCAAAGGAAGTGATGAAAAATTTGTATTGGTTTCAACAGGTACCTGGTGTATCAATATGAATCCATTTAATTATAGTCCATTGACAGCCGATCAACTGAAACGCGACTGCTTATGCTACATCAGTAGTGAGCAAAAACCGGTCAAGTCGTCCCGTCTGTTTATGGGGCATATTCATGATGTGAATACGCAGCGATTGACAGAATTTTTCAAGGTTGAAAGCAATCAATACAAAAAGGTTAAAGCTGATTCGGCATTAATGAGTCAATATCTTTCAGAAGATACAGGAAGACTGTTTTTTAAGGATGAAATGACGATTGATTATATTGATCTTTCTGTGGATTTGTCTCAATTTGCATCATTTGATGAGGCCTATCACCGATTAATGTACGATTTAACATTGTTAAATGCTGAGTCGCTAGATCTTGTAATGAGTGAGGATGTTAAAACAATTTATATCTCCGGAGGATTTGCTCGTAATGAGATGTTTATAAGGCTAATGGCTAATCTATATCCTCATTGTAAAGTGTTTACATCGGAAGTGGATAATGCCAGTGCGTTGGGAGCTGCTTTATTGGTTTACGATCAGTTGGATTCAAAAGAAAAACCTTCTGTTGATTTAGGTTTAAAAGAGTGGAAAGCATTTGGATAAAAAGAGTTAATACTCTTAACTTAGATTCATAGAATAGTTGATAAAGATTAAAAAAAGGATTTTTTGATTTAAGGATAATGAAACAAATTGACACAAAGTTGATGCACCCAAAGGTGCAGATTGTTAAGATTATTAGTCGTATCTACAAAAGTGGAATGACGACTACTTCGGGTGGAAACATTTCCATTTGTGATGAAAACGGTGATATTTGGGTAACACCATCGGCCATCGATAAAGGGACTTTAACCGAGAAGGATATTATCTGCGTGAAGCGTGATGGAACCATTGTTGGACCTCATAAGCCATCATCAGAGTTTCCGTTTCATAAGGCTATTTATGATTGTCGCCCTGATATCAAGGCGGTGATTCATGCGCATCCACCAGCGTTGGTTTCGTTTAGTATCGTACGCCAAATTCCGAACACCAACATCATTCCTCAGGCAAAAAATATTTGCGGTCCTATTGGATATGCACCTTATGGATTGCCGGGTAGTGATGAGTTGGGTGACTTGATTGCTGCTGAGTTTAAGAAAGGCGAGAGCATGGCCGTTATCATGGAGAATCATGGAACTGTATTGGGAGGAAGCGATATGTTGGATGCTTATGCACGATTTGAGACTTTAGAATTTTGCTGCCGTACAATTATCAATGCAAAAGCTATTGGTGAACCTAAGTTTCTGACTGATGACCAGATTAACGAGTTTGAAAAGCAGGTGCCACATAATGTGCCTCGCAATACAGATGTAACCTATCCACCGGAAGAAAGAGAGATAAGACAGCATATTTGTGATATTGTTCGTCGTGCCTGTGATCAGGGGTTGATGATCAGTACTTACGGAACTGTTTCGGTACGTTGGAAAAACAATGATTTCTTAATTACACCACCTGATGTGGCTCGTTGGGATATCTCACCTGAAGATATTGTACAGATTAAAGGAGGTAAAGCAGAACCGGGTAAAACACCAAGTCGCTCTACTTTCCTGCATCAAAAAATCTACCAGGAAAATCCACATATCAATTCAATTATTTTAACTCAGCCTCCTAACCTGATGGCTTACGGTACAACCGGAGTTAAGTTTGATGTGCGCACCATTCCTGAAAGCTGGATCTTCTTACAGGATGTTCCATGTTTGCCATTTGGTGTACATTTTCAGGGTGATGATACCATTCCTAAGTTGTTAAGCGCTAATGTTCCTGCTGTATTAGTGGCAAACGACTCATTTATCGTAACCGGAGATAAGTTGCTACAAACATTCGACCGCTTGGAGGTAGCTGAGTTTAGCGCTAAATCGCTGGTGATGGCGGCTCCGATGGGTAAACTGGTGCCAATTAACGAAGAGCAGGTAGAAGCTTTAAGAAAGAAGTTTTTATCTTAATGAAGCAACTAAGAAAAAGCCGAGGTGAGTAATATGGGGTAAACCTATTTATTGATTCGGTATAACTTGCATAGATTTGAATCCCCGCTGTCAATGGATTGCGGGGATTTTTTCACTTTTTATCTTTATTCGTGCTTGTTGGGGAAAAACTAATAACGACCTTTTGTCTTGAAAGTTCTATCTACTATTCTCTAATTTCTTTTTTAATCAATTCAGCAACTCCCCGATTCAACAATTAACCTTTATACTTTTAACTTCATGTTGTTCGGATTGCATCTTTAATTGATATGATTGATAGAAAGATGCGATTCGAAAGGATTAGAAAGTTCCATACAATCCATAATCAGTGGTGTTGCAAAATACCTGACTGTAAAAGAAAAAACCTTCTTTAGTGGTCTCCATCTTTCTGTCTAAACGTAAGATTGGGTGGCCGGGTTTTACATTGAAATACTGTTGCATCGCTTCATTGGCTGTAATGGCCATTAGTTTCTGCTCGCCACCTATTACTTCTATTTGATAATTGGTTCGCATAATCTCAAACAATGAACGGTTTTCGAAATTTCTGGTGCTAAATCGTGGAAGATTAATATTGGGCACCATTGTTATGTCGTAAAATACCGGCTGTTTATTAATGATTCGAAGTCTTTCAATGCGGTAGCATCCCACCTCTTTCTCATAGCTCAACAAGGGAAATCCAAATGCATCTTCCCAGGTGGTAAGATAAGGCTTGATAATGATTTTTGTTTCCAGATTTTCTTTACCGATAGCCGATGTTGTTCCTGAAAGAGAAAGAATGCCAACGCCCTGTGGCTGACCTTGCACGATGCTTCCTTTACCTTGTTTTTTTCGAATATAACCTTCGTGTACTAATCTGTCCAATGCCTTTCTTACAGTGGGGCGGGTTACATTGTGTGTGGTACATAGTTCGTTCTCAGAAGGCAGAATATCTCCCTTTTCGTATAAACCATCAGTAATGTGTCTTCTTAATTGTTCGTATAAAATTTTATATGGAGGCAGACTTTTCTTATTCGTCATCTTGTGAATTTTTTGTAAAGATAAGTTGTTTTAAATGTATATACAAGTAACTTGTAAAAGGTTATAAATAGCAATAAAACAATGAATTAAATAAAAATGCTATATTAACTTGTATATACAAGTTGTGATAAATAGATTTGTAAAAAAACTAAACTAAATCATGGCTAACGCAATTATAATGCCTCGCCAGGGGCAATCAGTCGAATCCTGCATTTTTACCCAATGGTATAAGAGTGTGGGCGACGAAGTAAAATCAGGTGATATTCTTTTTGCCTACGAAACCGACAAAGCATCATTTGAACAGGAAGCAGAAGCCGATGGTATTCTGTTGGCTGTATTTTGTGAAGAAGGAGATGAAATTCCGGTTTTGCAAAATATTGGTGTTATTGGGCAGGCAGGCGAAAATATTGATGAATTTAAATCCGGTGGAGCAGAAGAAGCTCCCAGAACAGAAGCTGTAAAGGAAGTAGCTGTTGAAGCGGCAGCTGAACCTGTTGCTGAAGTTGTTTTAAAGGAAAGAGCTGAAGGCGAGAAGGTGAAAATTTCACCCCGGGCAAAAAAAATGGCCGAAGAAAAAGCTGTTCCTTATGCAAGCCTGGAAGGTTCGGGACCGGAAGGACGAATTATTGTAAGGGATGTGGAAGCTTATCTGGCTTCAACGCCTAAAACAACTCCTTTGGCTAAAGAAGTGATCAGACAGGAAGGACTTCAGCCTGCTGCAACTGGTACTGGTTTGGATGGAACTGTTAAGGCAGCTGATCTTACTGCAACTAATCCTGTTTACAGTGGCGATTTCGAAATTAAGAAACTTCCAAATATTCGTAAACTGATTGCAAAGGCAATGCATGCTTCTTTGCAAAATTCAGCTCAGCTGACTCACCATTTAGGTGCAGATGCCCGTCGCTTGCAGGCATTACGTAAGCAGGTAAAAGCAAAAGAAGGTGCGCCAAATATTACTATTAATGATATGGTTTGCTTCGCCGTAATCAAGGCATTGAAGCAATTTCCTGATGCGAATGCTCACTTCCTGGGAGATAGTGTAAAATATTTCAATAAGGTTCATCTTGGACTGGCTGTTGATACCGATCGTGGCTTGATGGTTCCGGTGATCAAAAATGCGGATGATCTGTCCATCACAGGATTATCCAATCAGTTTAAAGAAGTAGCAGAAGCTTGCCGTAAGGGTAGTGTCGCTCCTGAATTATTGTCATCAGAGGCAGCATCGTTTACGGTTTCTAATCTTGGAAATTATGGAGTTGAGATGTTTACTCCGGTAATTAATCTGCCGCAGGTGGCAATTCTGGGTGTCAATACCATTGTGCCGCGACCAGCTGATCTGGGCGGAGGTGTTTATGGCTTTGTGCCTTATATGGGCTTGAGTCTTACCTACGATCATCAGGCTATTGATGGAGGTTTGGCAACCCGGTTCCTGAAACAAATTGCCATTGAAATTGAAAATTTAACTATCGACTTCTAAAAATAATTACATGTACGATTTAGCAATTATAGGAGGAGGTCCTGCAGGATATGTGGCAGCTGAACGAGCAGGTGCCAAAGGATTAAAGGTGGTTCTGTTCGAGAAAAAGGATTTGGGTGGAGTCTGTCTGAATGAAGGTTGTATTCCAACAAAAACCTTGTTGTACAGTGCCAAGCTGTACGATAATGCCAAAGGAGGAGAAAAATACGGAGTGGAAGCCAACGATTTGTCTTTCAGTTTTGATAAGATGATGGCCCGCAAACAGAAAGTGGTAAAAAAACTGGTTGGCGGCGTTGGTATGAAGATGAAACAGCATAAAGTAGATGTGATAAAGGAATCTGCGTTAATAAAGGGACGTACTCAACGGGGTATAGAAATTTCAATTCAAGAAGGAGAAATAGTGGCTTCGAATCTGTTGATCTGTACCGGATCCGAAGCTTTTATTCCTCCTATCCCGGGTCTGGATAACAACGATGCCATTCTTACGAATCGTGAAATACTGGATTTAAAAGAACAACCCGAGTCATTGGTGATTATTGGTGGTGGTGTGATTGGGATGGAGTTTGCCAGTTTCTTTAATAGTCTGGGAACCAAAGTTACAATTATCGAAATGCTGGATGAGATTTTGACCGGTATGGATGTTGAAATGAGCGCCATGCTTCGTCAGATGTATGCTAAAAAAGGAATTGAATATCATTTATCATCCAAAGTAACCAAGGTTGACGGACAAACTGTGACTTTTGAAAAAGATGGTAAATCAACCGAAATAAAAGGCGATAAAATATTGGTGAGTGTCGGTCGTAAGCCTGTGGTTACCGGATTTGGTTTGGAGAATCTGGGAGTGGAACTTTTTCGTGGTGGTATCAAGGTTGATGAAAAGATGCGAACCAACATACCCAATGTTTATGCTGCAGGTGATGTAACAGGATTTTCTCTTCTTGCTCATACTGCCAGTCGTGAAGGTGAAGTGGTGGTGAATAATCTGGCAGGAGGGAAGGATCAGATGCGATACAATGCCATACCGGGTGTTGTTTATACCAATCCTGAAATTGCAGGAGTGGGTTTGACAGAAGAAGCAGCCAAAGCAAAAGGTATCGAATATAAAGTAGCTCAACTACCCATGGCATATGCCGGAAGATTTATTGCCGAGAATGAAGGCGGTAGCGGACTTTGTAAAGTTCTGGTAGGAGCAAAATATGGCGAGGTTTTAGGCGTGCATATGCTGGGCAATCCGTCAAGTGAAATGATCTACGGAGCCTGTATGGCTATTGAAGCAGAGATGACCCTCAAGGAGTTGGAACAAGTCGTGTTCCCACATCCTACTGTATCAGAAATATTTAAAGAAACCGTTTTTAGTTTCGCCCATTAACCTTTATTCATTAACAATTAATAATTAAAAAAATGCCTAAGTCACAATTTATAGATCCCGCAAAAGTTAGAAAATCAGGAGTTTTAAAAATTAATGATATTCCTGTAAATCAATATGACAAATCAATTGAAGAAGAAAAAGTAAACTTCTCTAAAGAGCAGTTTATAGATATATATCACGATATGGTTTTGATCCGTGAGTTCGAAACTATGTTGAATCTGATTAAAATTAAAGGAGAATACGAAGGTATAGCTTATAACCATCCTGGTCCGGCTCACTTGTCAATTGGACAAGAGTCGGCTGCTGTGGGTATGGCTTATAACCTGGGTGTTGAAGATTTTATTTTTGGTTCGCACCGTTCGCATGGTGAGATTCTGGCCAAAGGAATGTCTGCCATTCATAAAATGGACGATGAAGCCTTGACGGAAGTAATGAAGAACTTCTTTGATGGAACCATCCTAAAAATTGTTTCAGAGAACCATCAGGGTGATTTGAAATCATTGGCTCGCCGTTTCCTTATTTACGGAACTTTAGCGGAGATTTTTGCCCGTGAGACTGGTTTTAACAAAGGTCTTGGTGGATCAATGCATGCATTCTTTACTCCATTTGGTGTTTATCCGAATAATGCCATAGTGGGTGGTTCTGGTGATATTGCTGTGGGTGCAGCTTTATTTAAAAAAGTAAATCAGAAAGAAGGTATTGTGGTTGCCAATATTGGAGATGCTTCCATGGCTTGTGGTCCGGTGTGGGAAGGTTTGTCTTTTGCAACCATGGATCAGTTTGATCAATTATGGGAAGGTGCCTATAAAGGTGGTTTACCAATCATCTTTAATATAATGAATAACCAGTACGGAATGGGTGGTCAGACCTCAGGTGAAACCATGGGATATGATATCGCTGCACGTATTGGTGCTGGAGTAAATCGTGATAATATGCATGCTGAACGTGTGGATGGTTATAATCCATTGGCGGTTATTGATGCCTATAAGCGTAAGATGGAACTGATCAAGGATAAAAAAGGTCCTGTTTTGTTGGATGTTCTTACCTATCGTTACAGTGGTCACTCTCCTTCCGATGCTTCTTCTTACCGTAGCAAAGAGGAGATTGAAGCATGGGAAGCTCAGGATTGTATTGCGAGTTATGCTGCTGAGCTGGAAAAAGCAGGTGTAGCTTCATCAAAAGAGTTGGAAGCAATTGGTGCTGATATAAAAGAGTTGATGAAATATGCCATGAAGTTGGCAATTGATGAAGAAGTTTCACCTCGTATGGATTTGGTGAAGCATCCTGAGATAATTGGTGATATGATGTTCTCTAATGAGAGCCTTGATAAAATGGAAGATCGTCCGGTGGAAGTAAATCATCCGATGGAAGAAAACCCACGAGTTCAGCAAATTGCCAAAAAAGAACGATTTGCCTTTGATGCCAATGGTAAACCATTCTCAAAAATTAAGCAATATCAGTTGCGCGATGGGTTGTTCGAAGCAATTGTGGATCGTTTCTATAAAGATCCAACTTTGGTAGCTTACGGTGAAGAGAACCGTGACTGGGGTGGAGCATTTGCCGTATACCGTGGTCTAACAGAAGCGCTACCTTATAATCGTTTGTTTAACTCACCTATTTCCGAGGCTTCAATAGTAGGTACTGCCATTGGTTATGCAATGTGCGGAGGACGAGTTATTCCTGAAATTATGTATTGCGACTTCCTGGGCAGATCAGGCGATGAGGTATTTAATCAGTTACCAAAGTGGCAGGCAATGTCGGGTAATGTAATTAAGATGCCGGTGATTGTGCGTGTTTCTGTTGGTTCGAAATATGGTGCTCAGCATTCGCAGGACTGGACTTCATTGGTTTCTCATATTCCTGGTTTGAAAGTGTGCTTCCCTGTAACTCCATATGATGCAAAAGGATTGATGAATTCGGCTCTTCAGGGAACAGACCCGGTAATTTTCTTTGAAAGTCAGCGTATTTACGATATAGGTGAGCAATTTCATGAAGGCGGTGTACCTGAAGGATATTATGAAATTCCTTTTGGTGAACCTGATGTGAAGAAACAAGGTAAGGATATTACCATTTTAAGTATTGGAGCTACCTTGTATCGTTCCTTGGAAGCTGCCGAAGAACTGGAAGCGAAATATGGAATGTCAGCTGAGGTGATTGATGCCCGTTCGATTGTACCGTTTAACTACGAGCCGGTTATTGAGAGTTTGAAAAAGACCGGTAGAATTATCCTCACAAGTGATGCCAACGAACGTGGTTCCTTCCTGAAGGATATGGCTCAGCGATTAACTGAATTGGCATTTGACGAGTTGGATGCACCTCCTGTTGTGGTTGGTTCGCGTAACTGGATTACTCCTGCTTATGAGTTGGAAGACTATTTCTTCCCAACGAAGGATTGGTTGTTGGATGCTATTCATGAAAAAATTGTGCCGTTGAAAGGTCACACTGTCAGCAACAATTTTACGAATGCAGAAAATATCCGCAGATCAAAATTAGGAATCTAATAAAAGAAAATGAATTTCTTTAAAACCACAGATTACTCAAATTACACAGATTTTTTGTTCCGACTTGCGGAATAATTTATGGTAATTAGTGGAATTTGTGGTTAGAGATAATACACAATCATCGATGTTGTTGAGGAACGGTTCTCTTTAAAAGTTTTGTTAAAAAAATGAATCGTTCCCTAAAACGAATAAACTATTGAATCTCTAAATCTGGTTTTTATGAGTTTTATAGATAATCTGAAAGATTTTTCACCACAAAATACAAGCGGCGAACTAAAGCCGCTTAAGGTGAATAATCACCTGCATACACCTCATTCGTTTAGTGCATTTCAATCGGTTGATGAGGCTCTGAATCAATCAGCTGAAGAAGGTGTAAAAGTAGTTGGAGTTAACGATTTCTTCAGCTTTGATGCTTACGCAGAATGGTGTGAAGGGGCTTTTAAAAGAAATTTATTTCCGCTTTTTAATGTTGAATTCATTGGTTTGAATGAGGCTTATCAGAAAGAGGGATTAAAAGTGAATGATCCGGGTAATCCGGGTCGGACCTACTTTAGCGGAAAGAGTCTGGCTTACCCAATCACATTGTCCGCTGAAACACAAAGTAAGATTCAGGATTTAGTTTCGAATGCCAACGACTATGTTAGAAAAATGACAGAAAAGGTCAATGATCTTTTAGCAAATAAACATTTTGGTTTTCGATTGAATTATGAATCGATAAAATCTGATCTTGCTATGGGGCAGGTTCGTGAACGTCATTTGGCCAGAGCAATTCGTCAGTTGGCAGAAAAGCATTATAAAGATAAAAACCGTTTGCTTGCTTTTTATAATGAATTGATGGATGACAAGGGTATGACTTGCAATTTAACGGATGAGGCTTGTGTTGAAAACGAAATCAGAAATGCTTTACTGAAGGCTGGAAAACCTGCTTATGTGGCCGAAGATCCCAATGGATTTTTAAGTGTCGCAGAGATCCGTTCCATTATTTTAGAAGCAGGAGGAATTCCAACTTATCCGTTTTTGGCTGATGCAGTAAAAGGATACACAGATTTTGAGCGGGATTTAAAAAAGGTTTCGGCTGAATTAAAGAAACTGGGTGTATGGTCAGTAGAGTTTATACCAACCCGAAATAATCATACGGTTTTAAAAGAGTATTCGCAGTTCCTGCTAAAAGAGGGTTTTGTGGTTTCTTTCGGAACCGAACATAACAGCCCGGGTAAGCAGCCAATAGAAGTTAAGGCCAAAGGCAACGCATTGTTGGATATGGATCTGATGAAAATTAATTATGAAGGAGCCTGTATTCTGGCGGCTCACCAGTATTTGTTTGCCAAAGAAGGACAAGGGGTGCTGGATGCCGATGGTATTTTTATTTCAGAAAAACGGGAAGAGTTTGCTAAATTGGGTCATTCTCTCATTGAGTTTGTAACGAATAAAAACTAAAAAATGAATTTTATAGAACTGGTGCCGGTTGTGCGTATGGCCTTATCAAAAGAGGGTCTGGTTACTACCAGTGCATTTGAAAATATAGATAGTTACGAAAGGTTAAAAGTAAGCGGATATGATTTTCCTGAAGATGAATGTGTTACTATTCTTCCAGGGGATGATAAGACTGCTTTTATTTCTGCTTTGCAAAATCAGGTTACTCCCAACACAAAAGCTGTTGTTTTAAAAGGAATAGGTGCGATTGTCAATAATGGTGGAGGCATTAGTAAACCTGTTAATTCAGTTGAAGGACGCATTATTATTGTTACAGGTGGTGCTCAGGGCTTTGGCGGCGGTATTGCTGAAGAACTTTATGAAAAAGGGGCTCATATTGTTGTAGCCGATTTAAATGAAAAGGTTGGGCTTGAGTTAATTCAAAAGTTAAAAGCTAAAAGTAAAAGCAATAAGGCCGTGTTTGTTCCGGTTAATGTGGGTGATTCCGATTCGGTGAAAGGCATGGTTGAAAAAACAGTGCTGGAGCTGGGTGGTTTGGATGCCATTATCAGTAATGCGGGAATTCTTCGTGCAGGTGGTCTGGACGAAATGGATCCGGAGACTTTTGATTTAATGACTAAGGTAAACTATACCGGATATTTCTATTGTGCCAAACATGCATCCAAAATAATGAAATTACAATCTCAGGTTGATGTTAATCATTATATGGATATCATCCAGATTAATTCCAAATCAGGTTTGAAAGGAAGCAATCGCAACTTTGCATATGCTGGTGGTAAGTTTGGTGGTATTGGGTTAACGCAGTCTTTTGCCTTGGAGTTAATGCCTAATCACATTAAAGTCAATTCTATCTGTCCGGGTAATTTCTTTGATGGTCCACTCTGGAGTGATCCCGAAAAAGGATTGTTTGTTCAGTATCTGAATGCAGGCAAGGTTCCCGGAGCTAAAACTATTGAAGATGTTCAGGCTTATTACGAGAAGCAGGTTCCTGCCGGAAGAGGTTGTCGGGTAGCTGATGTTACAAAAGCAATAGTTTATGTAATTGATCAGGAGTATGAAACAGGGCAGGCAATACCAGTGACAGGTGGTCAGGAGATGCTGAAATAAAGTTGTTTTTTAAGTCTTAAGGAACGGTTCTTTATGAGCATAATGTCAAAGAGAACCGTTCCTTAAGAAATAATGAATTTCACACAATGAACAAGCTAAACGGAATTCATTGAAACAGAACAAACAAATTAGAAATATGAAAACAAAAGCGGTACGATTATACGGTGAAAAAGATCTTCGACTGGAAGAGTTTGAATTACCTGCCATCAAAGAAGACGAAATATTAGCAAAAGTAATTTGCGATAGTATCTGTATGTCGTCATATAAAGCAGCCAGCCAGGGAACAGCTCACAAGCGTATTCCGGATAACGTGGCTGAAGAACCAATCATTATCGGACATGAGTTTGCCGGCGAGATTATAGAAGTGGGTGCCAAGTGGCAAAATAAATTCAAGCCCGGACAAAAATACTCTATTCAACCAGCTATTTATTATGAAGATGGTCCGGTAGGTGTTTTGAGTGCGCCCGGATATTCATACAAATACATCGGAGGAGATGCAACCTATGTAATTATTCCTAAAGATGTGTTGGAGCAGGATTGTTTATTGTCTTACGAAGGACCCGGATTTTATCCTGCTTCTCTGGCTGAACCATTGTCATGTGTGATTGGTGCAATGCATGCCAATTATCACACAACACCAGGATCGTATGTTCATAAGATGGAGATAGTTCAGGGAGGTAAAATGGCAATTCTGGCTGGTGTTGGACCAATGGGATTGGCGGCAATCAACTATGTTATTCATCGATCCGATCGTAAACCGTCTATTTGTGTGGTAACAGATATTGATCAGGGAAGATTAGACAGGGCTGCCGAGATTTATACAGTGGAGTCAGCGAAAGCAAATGGTATTGAGTTGATTTACTTGAATACAGGTGAAGGCGATGCTGTTGCAAAGCTTAAGGAACTTTCCGGAGGAACTGGTTATGATGACGTGTTTGTGTTTGCTCCTGTTCCTGCAGTGATTGAGCAAGCAGATGATATTCTGGGTTTTGATGGTTGTCTTAACTTTTTTGCTGGGCCATCCAATCCGCAGTTGAAAGCGCAGATGAATTTCTATAATGTTCACTATGCTTACACGCATATTGTTGGTACATCAGGTGGAAATACCGATGATATGAAAGAAGCTCTGGAGGTTATGAGTAATGGGCTGGATCCTGCAGGTTTGGTTACGCATATTGGTGGAATTGATGCAGTAATTGATACTACCCTTAATCTGCCACATATTCCGGGTGGTAAAAAGTTGATATATAATCATATTGAAATGCCATTGACTCCAATTGCTGATTTTGCAGAAAAAGGAAAAACAAGTCCGTTCTTTGCTCAACTGGCAAATCTTTGCAAAAAGCATAATGGTTTGTGGAATATTGAAGCAGAAGCATATTTATTGGCTAACTTTGAGGCCTTAAACCAATAAGTTAAAATCATGATTTATTTAGCTGATACGGCCAATATAGATGAGCTGAAACAATTGTTTTATTATTTTCCGTTGGAAGGTGTTACAACAAACCCAACTATCATTGCGCAGGCTCAGAAACCAATGTCGGTAATATTGCCTGAGCTGATTGAGATTGTAGGAGATAAAATGCTCCATGTACAAATGATCAGCAATAAGGCCGAGGATATGTTGAGAGAGGCAAAGACTTATAAAGCAAAATATGGTTTGGGCGATAACTACTTTGCTAAAATTCCTGTAACCGTAGAAGGCTATAAGGCAATGCCTATGATTAAAGATGCTGGTATAAAAGTTACAGCTACAGCAATCTTTACACAGCAACAGGCATTGGTTGCAGCCAGGGCTGGAGCTGATTGGGTTGCGCCTTATGTAAACCGCTTGGATAATATTTCATCTCATGGTATTGAGGTAGTTGGTAATATCGTTGAAAACATTGAATGTTTTGGCCTGGATACAAAAGTTTTGGCGGCCAGCTTTAAAACAGTCGACCAGGTGCATCGCGTTAGTATGATGGGAAGTCATGCTGCAACAGTCAACTTTGAGATATTGGAACGTTTGAGAAGCCATCCAATGACAGATATGAGTGTTGATTGGTTTGAGAAAGATGTAGAAGGATTATATGATATAGATTTTTGACTATTATAAACAGTAGACTTTGTATTTAAACCGTAAAAGCATTCTTGGCCTGGCTGAGAATGCTTTTATTTTGATAATACAGGATGGATTTTAATTTGAATTTCGTATCTTATCAATGATTAGATTGAAACATTGGAATTAAGATAAGTTGTTGATTTTAATGAAGTACTTTAATTTGATTATAAATCAAATGTTTATTGATAAAAAAAAGTACTTTTGTATGATATGTTAGCCAAATGAATAATATGGATGATATTTTTGGAAAAGTTGGTACCAGTCAAACCTTAAGTCAAAAGATTGAAAGAAAGATTGAGGAAGCCATTCGAAATAAGCGTTTGATACCTGGAGCTAAACTTCCGTCGGAAAAAGAGCTTTGTGAAAGTTTTGCTGTTAGCAGAACAGCACTTCGTGAAGCGCTCAGAAGATTGAGTGCCCGTGGATTGATTGAGATTAAGAAGGGAAGTGGCATGTACGTATCCGAAATAAAAATTGAAGATGCAATTAAATCACTCAACTTATACTACGACCTTAAGTTTGATTCTAATTTAATCCGTCAGATCATTGAAGTACGGCGAATTTTTGAACCGGAAATATGCAAGCTGGCAGCTGTAAATCGTTCAGATGAAGATTTGTTGTTGTTGAAATCCAATATTGATGAGCTTGAAAAATGTGATCCGGATAATACTCAGCTGGAAGTTGATTTAATTAATCGCTTTCATATGAATCTTGCAAAGGCAACCAGTAATCCCATTGTAATTATTTCTTTGGAACCAATTTATTCGCTATTGCCCCGAATGCGAAATATGATTTATGCAAATGTTGAAGGTGAAAAGGAATATACTTTACGTTTGCAGAAGGAAATTTACGAAGCGGTAATAAAGAATGATGGAGATAAGGCATATAAATCTTCGGTTGAATTGCTTGAGCGAAACATGCAAATTTACGATAGATATTTTAAATAAGGTTTAGTAATTTTCAATGATACAAAAGCAGTGCAATTAGTTGTGCTGCTTTTTTTATTGATGAAGATATTATTGATCGTGTGGTTGTTTATAAGATATGATAAAAGATTGTATAGTGAATTGTTTATTATAAATTCTGACTTATAATTGACTAATTTTTAGGTAAGTTTCTTTATTTGTTAGGTGCTTATTATCATGTAATTAAGTGTTTTTTTGTTAAGTGATTAAGTAAATATGACAGTTGACGAAAAAATGTTGCTTTATGACGAAAAAAGGATGGTGAAGATTTAGATTTTAATATAATTTTATCACACTTTTTAACAATTAGCAATTAAATACAATTGAGTATGAGACAAAAAAATCTACTATTAAAATGGGGCTTGTTTTTCTTGATAGGATTGATAAGTGGAATTTCTATCCATGCACAGGATGTCACTGCTACCTATCTGACGAATCCTAGTTTTGAAACTGGCGATTTAACAGGATGGACTCTTACTGGAGCCGATGGTTATGCATGGAATACAACTGGTAATGACGGAGATGGGACTCAGGATGAAACCTATAATGCAGGGGTTTGGAATAGACCAATTGGAGATGTTGAGTGGTCTCAATCTGTTACCGGACTTCCAAATGGTTTTTACAAAGTGGGTTGTTTAATGACAGTTACTGATGTCACTTCATGAACTGACGGTGTAACTAAACGAATATCTACACAGCGCCTGTATGCCAATAATAAAAGTATGCTTTATGGCTTTAAAAAGAATTATTCAGATCAGAACATTGCTATAATTGCTGAGACTGAATCATATTCTTTTGCTGGGATTCAAACTGCAGCTGCAGAAAATGGACCTTTTTATCCAATTTCATTAATTATAGAAGTAACTGACGGTAACTTAACTATTGGAGCAAGAACCAATGGTGATGCTAGTCAGTATGCGTTTGATTTTCAGGGTGGCAATACCGATAGGGGATTTTTTAAAATTGATGCTTTTACCTTAACTGAGGTATCAGATCTTCTAATTCAGACTTTAACAATAGGAGGAGAGGCTGTTACTGATTTTGATCCAACGGATGTTGCTCTTTATTCTGTTGATATTCCAGCAGGTGTATCAGAATTACCTGAAATAACAGCAACTGCTGGTGATGGTGTTACCGTAGAAATAATCCCTGCTACTTCATTAACAGGTAGAACAGAGATTGTTCTGACATCTGCTGACCAGAGCTATTCATTATCTTATTATATTCAGTTTACAAAAGAATCCGATGCAACTTTATCAAGTTTATCTTCAAGTCTTGGAACTTTGAATCCTACATTTGATTCTGCAATTGATACTTATGAATTGATGGTACCATATGGTACAACTTCTGTTGACCTTGACTGGGTTACGACAGCAGAAGGTGCTACTGTTGAATTTTTTGATGCTATTGGTAATGAGCTCTCAGCTGATGGTGTTATTACATGGGTGGGTGATGGTATTGATATTGAAATTGTTGTAACGGCATTGGATGGTACCTCAACACAAACTTACTATGTGTCTATATATCTTGATCCTGCAGCAGAAAATGCTAATTTAAGTGATATTACTCTATCTGCTGGTCATTTAACAACCGATTTTGATGCATTAGTTAATGAATATACAGCAATTGTGCCTAATGGTACCACAGTTGTTACTATTACAGGTGTGCCAATGTGGTCTGGTGCAGATGTTCAGGGTGACGGAGAATTAACATTAGTTGATGGAGCGGGTGCTGTTACTATAACAGTTACTTCGCAGGACGGACAGAATACAAATGATTATATAGTAAATGTATATGAGTCAACCTTACAGGTAGGTAAAGACTTTTACATTCAACACGAGGCTTCGCAGTTTGTTATTGAAGGAAAACCTTCAAGTTATATCAAGTTACAGCAACCATTATTGAATAGTACTCCTCAATTATTCAAACTGGTAGATAGTGGTGTTGAAGGTCAATATTATTTGCAAAACGGAAATAGTGAATATATTACACTCACAAAAATTAATGTTTCGTCTTGGGATATGTTGATGACCGATCAATTAACTCAAAATCTGGATAGTTGTAGATTTGAATTTGAAGAATTTGAACAAGGTAAGTACAGGATTATTACAGTTGTTCGAAAAGATAATGTTGAAGGAAAATATTACTTGGGAACTAATGATAATAATGTAGGTACCAGTATCTATTCTGATAAACCATCAGGTGCTGACAGGATAACATGGATGTTAAGAGAACCTAGTGATTTAGTAGATCCTTACGATTCTCATCTTTCATCTTTGGCATGTGATCAGGCAAGTATTAAACCTGCATTTGAACCTTTTGTTACAGAGTATTACATGACTGTTCCGGTTGGTGTTGATGCTATTGATATTACGGCTATACCTACAGATTTATCATCAAATATTACCGGGGCAGGTGCTGGTGTTACTGTTAATGATGCCTCTGGTGATATTGTGATAACTGTTACTGCTCCCGATCCATCAAATACAACAGATTATGTGATTCATTATAGAAAAGATACCGACTTAACATTAATGCACTCATATACATTTGAAGATGGAACAGCCAGAGATATGGAAGGTAGTGCAGATGGAGTCGTTACTGGTGGTCATGTTGCAGAAGGTGTTTTTGTTAGTGATGGTACTGGTGGTTATGTAACATTGCCTGCTGCTGAAATTGGAATCAATACCTATCCTTCAATTACTCTTGAAACATATGTAAAAGCTGGTTATAATCCAGGTTGGTCTATGTTGGCATATTTTGGCGGACTGTGGGGATATAAATCATATTGGTTATCTGTTCAGAATAATGATGACTTTACAAGAGCAGTAGTTGATGAGTGGCAGGGAGCATACAGGGCTGAGACTGTTGGTGAAGCGTCTGAAGGTGATATGTATCATTATGTTACTACTATGACAAATGATTCTATTTCATTATACATTAATGGTACAAAGGTTCAGAAGACATTACTTCATGAGGATTATTATGTTGCTGACTTAAGTAACGAAAATGCTTGGATTTGTTATGGTGGATATAACGATCCGATCTGGTTGGGTGATGTGTATGAATTTAACATCTATTCAGGCGAGATGGATGAAGCCACCATTAAAGCGAGAGGTCTTATTACTTCATTTCCTGTAGAGAGTGCTTCAAATGATGCAACTTTAAGTGATCTGACAGTTAATGGTGTAACTGTTGAAGGTTTCCATTCAGCTAATTTAAATTACGTAGTTTCGGTTGATGCAGGATCAACACCTGCTATTGACGGTACAGTAAAAGTTGCAGGTGCAACCTATCAGGTAAATGCGCCAGAGTCACTTCCAGGTGTTGGAACAGTAGTTGTTACAGCAACAGATTTGGCAACAACTGTTACTTATACAATACAATTTGAAGTTGCAACCGGAATAGGAAATGGAAAAGAAAGTGCCATTAAGGTTTACCCAACAGTTTCTTCAGGAGAATTCAATGTTGAAATGAATGGTAAATCTTCAGTAATTTCAGTGTATGACTTAGCCGGAGGATTAGTAAAACAGATTGAAACAAATGCTAAGAAAGAAATAATTGCTCTGGATCAAAAAGGTATGTATATCGTTAAGGTTGATTCAGATGTGGAATCAGCAACATTTAAAGTTATTAAAAAATAACATAGTTAGTTTGGATTGATAAAAGAGGCGACTGCTTTAGTGAAGTCGCCTCTTTTTTTGTCGCATTTATTAAGGTTTATCTTTGTAGGCGTCAATAGCTTTTTTAACTGAACCATATTTTAATAGTAGATCCTTTGATTCGGAATAATCCAGTTTGATTTCGTCCATTATCATTCGCGAACCTCTGTCTATTAGTTTTTTGTTGGTTAATTGCATGTTCACCATTTTGTTACCTTTTACCCTGCCGAGTTTAATCATTGTGGTTGTGGTGATCATATTTAAAATCATCTTTTGAGCTGTTCCGGCTTTCATTCGGGTACTTCCGGTAACGAATTCAGGACCAACAATGGCTTCTACGGGGAATTCGGTTACTTCAGCTACCTTACTATTTGGATTGCAGGTGATACAGCCTGTAAGCAATCCGTTTTTACGGGCAAGTTCAATGCCTCCAATAACATAGGGGGTTGTCCCTGAAGCTGCAATCCCTATAACCGTATCCAGTTCATCTACTTTATATTCGTTTAATTCTTTCCAGGCCATCTCCGGATCATCTTCAGCTGATTCAACAGCTTGTCGTAATGCAGTATCTCCTCCGGCTATTAATCCTATAACCATATTATTGGGAACTCCGAATGTTGGAGGTAGTTCGGATGCATCCAAAACGCCTAAACGTCCACTGGTTCCTGCTCCCAGGTAAAATATCCTTCCACCTTTTTTCATCCGTTTAACTATTCTTTCAGTCAATGCGGTTATTTGTGGTAAGGCTTTTTCAACAGCAAGATGAACCGTAGCGTCTTCTTTGTTGATACTGGTAAGTAATTCCTCAACATTCATTTTATCCAGATTATCGTAATGAGATGATGATTCGGTGACGCTGGTTTCTTTTTTTGTTTTGTTATTCATGGTTCATGTTTTGCTGTAGGTGGTAATGAATTAATCCCTCCATAGGTGATTGGCTTATTTTACCTGCGGTTAGTTTAAAAGTTGCCAAAGCCTTCTCGAGTTGAACTTTGAAATAAAAGGCAATGCTTCCGGTAAAATGAATAGGTAGTTGGGGTAAGTTGTTATATTGAAGAAGGTTTCGTTGAATGAAATCCTTGAAGGATGAAATCACTAAATCTTCTAATTCTTTATTGTGAACGTTGGCTGAAATAAATTTTGTGTATTGAGCCAGATAACGATTCGGAAAAGGTTTTTTGTAAATGTGATCCAGAATTTCTGCTCGATCTGTTTTGTAAGTATTAAAAAACAAATCAACTAATGGTGAAGAAAGCTGATTCTTTAGAATATCGCCCATTAATCTTTTCCCTAAAACAGCTCCACTGCCTTCATCACCAATAATAAAACCCAATGGTGAAACATTTTTAGTAATAACTTCTCCGTCGAAATGGCATGAGTTGGAGCCTGTGCCCAGGATGCAGGCAATGCCTTCTTCTGTTTGACAAAGAGATCGGGCAGCACCAACCAGGTCGCTGTTGATAGATATGTGTTCTGAGGTGAAAAATGCAGATAAGGCATTTTCAACAACTTTGTTTTTTTCTTGATTGGCGCAGCCAGCACCATAAAAGAAAATGAATTGGGGCTTTCTATTATTTAATGTATATTCCTCTTGTAAACTTTGCAGGATTTCAGCAGTGTCTTGATAAAATGGATTAATCCCTTTAGTGATGCATGTTTCGTTACTGTTATTATCATTTGAAACAAGTCGCCATTCTGTCTTGGTAGATCCGCTATCTGCTATTAGTATCATATTTGTATGATATGTATTGTAAATTTATGATTCAATCAGCTTAATGATTAATTCTAAATTTTTTAAGAGGCTGAAAGATGTCATTTATAAAGGTTATTGGGCAAAAATATGAATAAATTTTATAGAAATCAAGAATAATACGTAAGATGTATGACAGAAATTTGAATCCTATTAAAATCTTTCTATTTTTGAAATGTCGAATTGAATAAGTTTGATTAATGAAAAAAGTAATTTCTCCCGACTTGCGAATAATAACAGGAATAATGTTAATCCTGATTATAGTAGTGCATTCTATAGATGCTCAAAATACTCATTCTGATAGAATAGAGAAGCGATTGAATAAATCCATGATTGATTGGCATAATCCTTTGATTCAATGGGATGGGTTGGGAATTATTAGACTTGATTCTTTACAGATTGATGAAAGAGCTAATCAGGTAAACTATTTTTTTAATACAGTGCTTTCTTATTTGCCATGGCGATCAGAAATGGTTTCAGAATTTAAAAATAATCTATCAAAGCACCATAATAGAAGAGTTAAAGATTACGAAGTTCAGGTTTTTACTAATGGCTATGAATTGTCTCAGCTGGTTCCAAATATTTATCGTACAAGTCAGGAGGTTGATGAGAATCGAATAGCTCAGGGAAAAGAAAAAGTTGGATTTATACACATGCAAGGTCAGTTGGAATATTCTCAGGGTTTATCTGATAAGCTGATTGCTTTATGGCATAGTCATGGTTGGTGTTACGAATCGAAACTGGATAGATGGGAGTGGCAGCGAGCTAGGCTGTATGGATCGGTCGAAGATATTTCACCCATGGCTTATGTGTTGCCTTATCTGGTTCCGATGTTGGAAAATGCAGGTGCCAATGTGTTCTTGCCTCGTGAAAGGTGTTTGCAATCCAACGAAGTAATTATTGACAATGATTTTTCATCATCTAAAGCGCAATTCTCTCTTGAAAAGAATTTAGAAATAAAGCATCAGAAAGGTTTTGCCTACAAAGACACTTTGTTTGTGGGAGATAATCCTTTTCAAACTGGAACATCTTTAGAGGTTGTAGCGGCAAGTGGTAAAGTGGCAGAGTACAAAGCAAAAGTGCCCGAAACGGGTGATTATGCTGTTTATGTTTCTTATCAGCAAAATCAGGATAATTCAAAGGAGGTTACTTACAAAGTTTTTCATAGTGGTGGAGAAACCAGTTATTGGGTAAATCAAACAATGGGAGGTGGAACATGGATTTATCTTGGAACCTTTCATTTTAAGAGTGCTGAGGAGGCTTTAATAGAAGTTTCAGGCAATGGAAATATATCACTTGACGCTGTGAGGTTGGGTGGAGGTATGGGTAATGTAGCACGCAAGCCTTCGGATGAGGTGATTCCTAATCAATGGTCGTTAAATAATTCGGGCAATACTGATGTGGAAGCTGTTAAAGTTGATACAGAAATATTCTCGGCCAAATTATCTGGTCGTCCGCGTTATATGGAAGCTGCCCGGTATTGGCTTCAGTATGCAGGCATGCCCGATACGCTTGTGTTCAGTTTGAATGATGAGAAAAATGATTATAACGACGATTATCAGAGTCGTGGCGAATGGGTGGATTACCTGATGGGAGCGCCAAACGGACCTACCAGGAATCGGAATGCTGAAGGGTTGAATCTTCCCATAGATCTGGCTTTTGCATTTCATACTGATGCAGGTATTACACCCAATGATTCCGTTATTGGAACATTGGGAATTTTCAGTACTAAACGGGATGATGGTAAATTTCCAAATGGTCAATCTAAATTGGCGAGTCGTGATTTGGCTGATATTATCCAAACGCAAATCGTAGATGATATCAGGGCCTTGTATAAAACGGACTGGACACGTCGTGGTTTATGGGATAAACAATATTCCGAAGCCTGGCGTCCAAATGTGCCAACCATGTTACTGGAGTTGTTGTCGCATCAGAATGTGGCAGATATGCGCTATGGACTTGACCCTGAATTCAGGTTTGATGTATGCCGGGCTGTTTATAAAGGTATGCTGAAATTTCTTGCTTTTCAGGAAGGCCGTGAATATGTTGTTCAACCATTGATGGTTGATCATTTAGCCATTCGGCAAAAGAATGGGACATATGAATTAAGCTGGCAACCGGTTATTGATTCATTGGAACCATCTGCCACACCAACAAAATATAAAGTTTATCAACGAATCAATGATAATGGATTTGATAATGGTACTATCGTTGAAGGTACATATTATCAATTGCCTCAGCCTGAAGTTGGATGTATTTATAGTTACAAGGTAACAGCAATAAATGATGGTGGTGAAAGTTTTGCAAGTGAGATATTGTCATTAGGAATTTTAGGTGATGATTCAGAAAAAGTTTTGGTAGTAAATGCTTTTGACAGGGTTAGTGCTCCGGCTTTTATCGATGAAGGTGACTTTGCAGGTGTGGCCTGGTGGGAAGATCAGGGTGTGCCTGATAAATTTGATTTGGCCTTTACCGGGTTTCAGTACGATTATAACAGAAAATCTCAATGGCTGGATGATGATAGTCCAGGTTGGGGGGCAAGCTATGCTGATTACGAGGGTAAGATAATTAAAGGAAATACTTTTGATAATGTGTTTGTTCACGGTCAATCAATATTAAAAGCAGGTTATTCTTTTGTTTCGGTTAGTGATGAGGAGTTTAGCCAGCCTGATTATGATGCATCAAAATATAAAGCTGTTGATATTATTCTAGGCGAAGAAAAGACGAGTTATTCATATCAGGACAGTGCAGTTCAATATCAGATTTACACCAAAGAATTTATGAATAAGGTAGTTGATCTTACAAAGAATAATCAAAATATATTTATGAATGGGGCCTATGTTGGATCTGATATTTATATGACAGGTGACACAATTGTAGCTAAATTTGCGGCTGATGTTTTGGGTTTTAAATGGAGAACGAACCATGCGGTAAAGAGTGGAAATGTATATGCAACGGATTATGCAACATCAGTTTTTAAAGGAGAGTTATGTTTTAATACGGTTTATCGTCCGGATATTTACACGGTTGAAGCGCCTGATGCGATAGAAGCTGTTGGAGATAAGGCATTAACTGCTTTTCGATATGATGAAAACAATGCCAGTGCTGCAGTCTTATATCAAGGTGATTATAAAACGGTTATTTTCGGCTTCCCGTTTGAAACGATTATTTCAGAGCAGGAAAGAGATAGCCTGATGAAAGCTATTCTGAATTTTTTAATGAAGAACAATAAATAATACATATAGAGATGAGCGGAAAAATATCATGTATTCTTCCATTTGCTCCAACCAATGAGTTGGAAGTAACCATTAAGGCATTAAAGGCTTCGGCTTTAGTGGATAAAATTGTAGTGGTGGCACCTGAAGATGTTAATCTGGAGGGTGTAGCGGTAATCGTGTCAAAAGTAGGCTTATTCGCCTCAGCAACCTGGAAAAAAATAATTGAGGAATCACTTGGAGATTATGTGGTGGTGTATTCCAAAACCATGGCCCTTGAGGTAGGAATGAATGCCCTGGAGAGAATGTGTAAAGCATGTGATGATACAGGAGCTGGGTTGGTATATGCTGATTTTTATGAAAGAAAGGAAGGGAAATTATCTGCTCATCCGGTGGTTGATTATCAACAAGGAAGCTTAAGGGATGATTTTGATTTTGGTTCGCTGATTCTATATAAAAAAGAGGCTTTACTGAGTGCTGTTAAAGATATGGATGCTGATTATATCCATGCGGCAATGTACGATCTTCGCCTGCGAGTATCGCAATCCTATGAGTTATTCCATTTGCCTGAGTTATTGTACACCGAAGTGGAATTGGATACCCGTAAATCGGGCGAGAAAATGTTTGACTATGTTGATCCTCGTAATCGTGATCGCCAGATTGAAATGGAAGTAGCCTGCACGGCTCATCTTAAAAAAGTTGGTGCATATCTGAAGCCTGAATTTAAACAAATTGAGTTTTCAGAAGAAGAATTTCTTGTTGAAGCATCTGTTATTATTCCGGTCCGAAACCGCGAGAAAACAGTAGCTGATGCCATTGAATCGGTGTTAAAGCAAAAAACAGATTTTCTTTTTAACCTCATTATTGTGGATAATCATTCAACGGATAAAACCACTGAGATAATCCAGTCATTTAAGGATGATAGAATCGTTCATATAATACCTGAACGTGACGATTTGGGTATTGGTGGATGCTGGAATCGCGCTGTTGAAGATGATCGATGTGGTAAGTTTGCTGTTCAGTTAGATAGTGATGATTTGTATATCGATGAAACAGTTTTGGATCGAATCGTAAAAGCCTTTTATGAGCAAAATTGTGCCATGGTGGTAGGAAGTTATCAGATGGTGAATTTTAAATTGGAAGAGATACCTCCCGGATTAATTGATCATAAAGAATGGACCCCAGATAACGGACGTAATAATGCATTGCGAATTAATGGTTTGGGTGCTCCACGTGCTTTTTATACTCCTGTTTTGCGCCAGGTTAAGGTGCCTAATACAAGTTATGGTGAGGATTATGCCTTAGGCTTAAATATCAGTCGTCATTACCAGATTGGTCGAATATATGATCCTTTGTACTTGTGTCGTCGCTGGGATGACAATTCCGATGCATCTTTGGATATAGTTAAAATGAATGCTCATAACTTCTATAAAGATAAGATCAGAACCATGGAGTTTAAGGCTCGTCAGCAAATGATAGCCATGCGGTAATTAGAAGTCAGGGAATAAAACTTCTAAATATTGACTAAAATCGTAAGGATTACTATGGATATATTATATAAGGTTAATGAACTGATAGAATCTCAACTTACCAATTGGGATCTGGCAGCAATTAATTTTAAAGGTCTGAATTTAGTGAAGACCCGGAGTTTGATTTTATCAGGAGGAAGTGAAGTGAAAATTCAGTTTAATCCTGAGCGAATCAGATCGTCGGCTGCTAAGGTGGATGCCCGATCGATTCAAGAACGGCCCTGTTTTTTATGTGAACAAAACAGGCCTGAACAGCAACGTGGTGTTGATTTTGAGGACTATACTATCCTTGTTAATCCTTTTCCAATTTTCAATAAGCACCTGACTATTCCACACAAAAAACATACGCTTCAGTTGATTCAGCCTTATTTTAAATCAATGTTGGATCTGGCTTACGAACTTCCTGAATATACCTTGTTCTATAATGGACCCAAATGCGGAGCATCTGCACCTGATCATTTTCATTTTCAGGCAGGTAATAAGGGTTTTATGCCTATTGAAGAGGATTTTAAAAGTGGCAGGTTTGCAAAGTTATCAGGTCTAAGCAATGATGTGGCTATATATACATGGAAAAACTATAACAGAGGCGTGATTACACTAATGAGTTCGGAGTCTGCTGCAATCGTTTCTTTGTTTAATGAATTATATGACTTGTTGGTTCAGAGTCAAAAAGATGAAGTTGAACCCATGTTGAACGTTCTATCATACTTTGAAGAAGGTGAATATGTGGTTCATGTTTTTCCTCGAATATTACACCGACCTGCCAGTTATTTTAAAGAAGGAACAGAACAAATTTTAATTAGTCCTGCATCTGTAGATATGGGCGGCGTATTTATTACTCCGCGACAGGAGGATTACGAGAAATTAACAGCAAATGATGTGGAAGAAATACTGAATCAGGTTTGCCTGGATTCTCAGAAATGTGAAGAGTTAATTCAAACTTTAATCGAAAAATCAATTCAAAAATGAATCACATACCGGTAATAAATGTGGGTATATTATTTAAACCCCGCTTTGAATTTACTTTACATTCGCCTTTTGTTACAAAAGAGGGTAAGATTCTGTCTGATAAGTGGGTTGCTGAGCTAAAGGATGGTTCAATAGTTCTGTCTAACGGTAGTCAAACTTTTCAGCTGACAAATGGGGCCACTCTTAAACCTCAGAATGAAGAAGGAACTTTTACGCTTCATAAGGTGACCATAGGAATTAATTTTCATTGGGAGCGCGACGAGGATCAAATGTTTAAAGGGAGCCTGAAGCTATTGATTGAAGATGATAAGATCACGGCTATCAATATTCTTTCAGTAGAAGATTATCTGATGAGTGTAATCTCTTCAGAAATGAGTGCCACTTCTTCCCTTCAGCTTTTGAAAGCTCATGCAGTAATTTCTCGTAGTTGGTTGTTGGCTCAGATTGAAAAAAATAAAGCGTTGGCTCAGGAGACAGAGAAATACAGTTCGGTTTATCAATCAGAAACAGAGTTGATCCGATGGTACGATCGTGAGGATCATGCTAATTTCGATGTTTGTGCCGATGACCATTGTCAGCGCTACCAAGGGATTACAAGGGCTAATACACCTATGGTTGTGCAGGCTGTTAAAGAAACCTGGGGTGAAGTACTCACTTATAACAATGCTATATGTGATGCGCGTTTCTCAAAATGCTGTGGAGGTATGGTTGAGGTGTTTGAGAAAGTTTGGGAACCGGTTAATCATCCTTACCTGCAAAAGTTTGTGGATAACGATACCATTCCAACAGGCTTTAGTCTTGATCTGGACAATGAACCCTCAGCCGAAAAGTGGATTTTGGGAGAGCCCGATGCTTTCTGCAATACCAATGATAAAGAGGTTTTAAGTCAGGTGTTAAATGATTATGATCAGGAAACAAATGATTTTTATCGCTGGCAGGTTACGTATTCACAACAGGATTTAAGTAGTTTGATTGCTCGTCGCACAGGTATGGATTTTGGACTGATTCTGGATTTAATTCCAGTTGAACGTGGTGATTCCGGGCGATTGATAAAACTGAAAATCGTAGGAGATAAAAAGACATTGATCATTGGCAAAGAGTTAGAGATTCGTAAGGCTTTGTCAGAATCGCATCTGTATAGTTCTGCTTTTGTGGTAGAAAAAGAAGAAAAAGAACAGCAAATGAAATTTACTCTTAAAGGAGCCGGATGGGGGCATGGAGTTGGACTTTGTCAGATTGGAGCAGCTGTAATGGGCGCCAAAGGTTACGATTATAATGCTATCTTAATGCACTATTTCAGAGGGGCAGGATTGGAGAAGAGATATTAGTCAGTAGAAAGTAGTCAGTGGTCAGTAGTAGATAGGCAGTAGTTTAGAGGCAGAAGGAAGAAGAGGGAAAAGCTTATAGCTAATGGCTGATAGCTTGAATATAAATTAGGCGTTACAGACTTTGGACTTGACGCTTCGGACTTAGAAAACATGAACAAAAAATCTACATCTCCCTGGGCATGGGTGCCCAGCTTATACTTTGCAGAAGGAATACCTTATGTGGTAGTTATGACACTGGCAGTGATCATGTATAAAAAGCTTGATATTTCTAATACAGATATTGCTTTGTACACTTCCTGGTTATATTTACCATGGGTAATCAAGCCTTTCTGGAGTCCTGTAGTGGATACTCTAAAAAGTAAGAGATGGTGGATAATTGCTATGCAATTGTTGATTGGAGCAGGAATGGCAGGAGTTGCTTTTACGATTCCAACCGGCTTTTTCTTTCAATCAACATTGGCATTCTTTTGGTTACTGGCCTTTAGTTCGGCTACACACGATATCGCTGCCGATGGTTTTTATATGTTTGGGTTGAATGATAGTCAACAGGCATATTTTATAGGTATTCGTAGTACTTTTTATCGTTTGGCAATGATTACAGGTCAGGGAGCTTTGGTTTTTCTGGCTGGTCAGTTGGAAGAAATGACTTTGTTTGGTAATGAGGGTCCAAGTATCCCCCTTGCATGGTCGTTAACTTTTTATGTTGTTACCGGTTTGTTTTTGCTGCTTGCTTTGTTTCATAAGTTTGTACTGCCACATCCTCAGGATGATATGGATAAGGAAGTAAAAAGCTTTGGAGAGATAATGAATGATTTCGGTAAGACATTTCAGACTTTTTTTGCTAAAAAAGATATTTGGGTCATATTAGGAGTTTTGCTTTTTTATCGCCTGGGAGAATCTCAACTTGTGAAGATGGCATCACCTTTCCTTTTGGATTCCCGGGAAGTGGGAGGATTGGGTTTGAGCACCAGTGATGTGGGAATTGTTTATGGAACTATTGGGGTTATTTTTCTAACGATAGGAGGAATTTTAGGGGGGCTTGTAGCTTCAAAAAAAGGACTGAAATACTGGTTGTTGCCAATGGTTATTGCTATTAATATTCCTAATCTGGTATATGTGTTTTTATCTTATGCTTTGCCCGAATCGATTATAATGGTGAGTGTTGCAGTAGCAATTGAGCAATTTGGGTATGGATTTGGATTTACAGCTTTTATGTTATATCAGATTTATGTCTCAGAAGGAGAGCATAAAACAGCACATTTTGCATTCTGTACTGGGTTTATGGCTTTGGGTATGATGTTGCCGGGTATGATTTCGGGATGGATACAGGATATGATAGGTTATCAGTACTTTTTTATTTGGGTAATGGTTTGTACGATCCCGGCATTTGTGATTATTCGTTTCTTGAAAATAGATCCTTTATTTGGTATTAAAAAGCAACCAACAGATAACTAAAAATCATTGAGTTATTGTTGTGCTTGTTTTTAAGTTTTAGATTTGAAGTTATTCTCATTAAAATATAAATAAGCTATATGCCATGAGCTAGTAGCTAAAAGCTAATTAATTAATCCCAAAAGTATGAGTAAATCACAACGTTACCTTGCTCTCGATGTTCTTCGGGGGATTACCATTGCAGGAATGATTCTGGTTAACACACCCGGAAGTTGGTCGTATGTTTATCCACCCTTACTGCATTCAGAGTGGCATGGATGTACACCCACTGATTTGGTATTTCCTTTCTTCCTGTTTGTAATGGGAGTATCTATGTTCTTTTCTTTTACTAAATATGGAAGCGAACTTAATAAACAATCGGTTTTTAAAATTGTAAAACGAACAATTCTGATTTTTGCTATTGGTTTATTCTTAAACTCTTTCCCACAGTGGAGTCAGGATTTTTCTCATCTAAGAATATTGGGCGTATTACAGCGTATTGCCATAGTGTATGGCGTAAGTGCATTGTTAGTACTGTCTTTTAAGTATCGTACCATACAATATATTGGAGGTGGAATCTTGTTAGCCTATTGGGCTATTCTTTATTTCTTTGGAGGGGCAGATCCATACAGTCTGGATGGTAATGTTGTAACTGGTATTGATAAATGGCTTTTTGGAGAGCAGCATATTTATCATGGATTTGGCATTGCATTTGATCCTGAAGGTTTATTAAGCACTTTACCTGCTGTTGTTACAACATTGATAGGTTATCTGGTTGGCCGTTCTATAAAAACCATAGAAAAAGTTAAGTTGCCATTGCATTTGCTGATTGTTGGTGCTATTTTAACGGCTGCAGGTTGGTTGTGGGATTTCGTTTGGCCAATCAATAAGCCAATTTGGACAGGTTCATATGTGATTTACACAGCGGGATTAGGTACTATGTTTCTGGCTGTGTTGATATGGATCATTGATATCAAGGAATATAAAAAGTGGACATCTTTTTTTGTGGTCTTTGGAATGAATCCTTTATTTATTTATGCATTATCCGGTATTTGGGTTCGAATCCTTTATAAAATGATTCATATCAATTCCGGAGAAGATGTTTTAAATGGTTATCAGGCATTATATCAGAAGGTTTTTGTGCCGTTGGCCGGAAATATGAATGGGTCATTATTGTTTGGTATTGCTCATATCATTTTCTTTTGGTTTATCGGTTGGATTCTTTACAAACGAAAGATATTTATCAAGGTCTAATTATATAAAAGTGAATATAGTTAATCCGAATTGTCTGGTAGTTTACTTTTCAATTCGGATTTTAATTTAAGTATTACTTGTTGTTGTTTAGTTATATAGATAGTATTTTTTAGATTGTGCTCTGAATTCTTCAATGCTATCCATCCAAAGGGGAATAATATCACTTACCAGCCAGTTTTTTGTGAATTCTTTTCTTAGTTTATCACTGCCACATACTTTATCAAACATTGTGATGCGATCGCCTGAGCATAGTTCAAATACATTGTATTCCGGCCAAAGTTTATGCGCCTCCTGAAGTACATAAAATTGTATTAAGGATAAATTAGCTTCTTTGTAATTTGTGATATGTACCTGAATTCCGTGTACCATCTTTCCTTTAGAAACACTATAATAAGGTTTAAAGTGTATTGGGCGAAAGATGACGCCATTGAGATGAAGATTATTCAGATTGTTGGCAATGCTGTCTGCATTCATCCATTCGGTTGCAAATAAATGGAAGGGAAGTGTATAGCCAACGCCAATATTAAATACCATTAATTCACCCAGAATTCCACTAACCGGATAGTAAAAGCATGATTGAGCATTTGGTATATGAGGTGATGATGGCACCCAAGGTAGTCCTGTTTGATCGAAAGTCATGGATCTTTTCCAGTCTTCCATTTTAATTACTTCTAAATCACATTGAATACCGTTGTTTAAAAGTTTTTCACCATTTAAGAATAAGGCAAGTTCCCCAACTGTCATACTATGCAGGTAGGGTATTGGATACTGACTAACAAATGAAGTAAATTCAGGTTCAGTAATTAATCCTTCAATTTTTTCACCACCCAATGGGTTAGGACGATCCAGTACTAATAGCTTTTTATTATTCTCGGCAGCAGCTTCCATGGCGAGTCCGAGAGTACTTATATAAGTGTATGAACGTGAACCAATATCCTGTATGTCATAAACCAGAATATCTACATTTTGTAGCATCTCGCTGTTTGGTTTTCTGTTTTTACCGTACAGGCTGTAAACTGGTAATTGAGTTTTAGGGTCTGTAAAAGACTCAACATGATCGCCTGCAGAATAATCCCCTCTTACGCCATGTTCAGGACCATATAAAGCAACAAGATTTACAAGAGGTGTCTCGTGTAAAATATCGATGGTAGAAATAAGTTGACTGTTAACCCCCGTTGGATTAGTAATAAGTCCTACACGTTTACCTTGAAGTGATTTAAAGTTTGTTGCCTGTAATACTTCAATTCCGGTAAAGGTTTTTTGTGCATCAACTAATTGTATGCACAATAATAGTATTAGGTAAATCAATAGCTGTTGTAATGAAAGTTTCATAATGGATGATTATTTGCTTTAAATCGGTAAATGAAATATGTAATACAAATATATAAGCATTTTTATTTACTAAAAAATTAATTGAGCAGGGGTTGAGCTCGTTCTTAATTCAAAATTTTTCGGAAATAAATGAAGTCTATAAGGGTGTGGAAGAAAAATTTGAAAGATTGTTTGTTATTAGTAAAACTATTTATACATTTGATAAATGTAAGATGTAATACAACATACCGAAATATGAAAAGATTTTACTACATATTACAATTGGTTCTGCTTGTTGTGTTCGGCAGTTGTAATAATGCGATGCACGAAGTTGCTATGGAATTAGAGCAGGTTAAGCAGAAGTATGTTCCGGATACACGTGTAGCTGTTTTTGATGTGGAGGTGTTATTTCGTAATGGTGATTTAATAATAAAAGGCGAAACAACCTCTAATGATGCAAAGGCAGATTTATTGAATCATCTTAATAAGATACATAAAACAGTTATTGATAGTCTGGTTGTATTGCCGGTTTCAAATGAATTTGGATGTTATGCGCTGGTAACTATAAGTGTGGCTAATTTGCGCGAATTTCCCCGCCATTCCTCTCAGTTGGTTTCTCAAATAATTCTGGGTACTCCGGTAAAAGTATTAAAAACGGATGGAGACTGGAGTTTAGTTCAATGTCCGGATAAATATATTGGTTGGACAAATAATTCATCTCTGACTAACTTGAGTGATGAGGAATTTCAAAATTGGAAAGGAAGTAAAAGAGTTATTATTCTGAATGATGCATGGTTAAGGGATGAACAAGGAATGGTTGTTTGTGATATGGTGAAGGGAAGCATTGTTGAATTGATTGAAAAAGACAACTCAGAATGTAAGTTGGCACTTCCGGATGGTCGGCAGGGTAAAGTGTCGGAAGATTCTATATTGGATTTTGAAACCTGGCTGAATAAAATTGATTTAAATCCAAAAGCATTGGTTGAGGATGCTAAAAACCTACTTGGATTGCCATATTTATGGGGAGGTACTTCTTCTAAAGCACTTGACTGTTCTGGTTTTGTTAAAACAATTTATTTTTTGAATGGATATGTTTTGATGAGAGATGCATCTCAGCAAATCCATTATGGCGAAGGTATAGACTTGGATTTGGATAAATTAAAACAAGGCGATTTATTATTTTTTGGAAATAAAGAGGCTAACAAGGTTACGCATGTTGGAATGTATATTGGTAATCATGAGTTTATACATGCTTCCGGTTTTGTGATGATAAATAGTCTGGATTCAACCAGAGTTAATTTTAGTAAAGATAGATTGCTTTCATGGTTGGGAGCTCAAAGATATGTTGGCCAGGAAGAAAGTGAAGGAATGGTTTCTGTAGCAAGTCATCCATGGTATGTTTTACTAAAGTAATCGAGGAGTATGACCAATAGAAGAGATTTTATTAAAAATGCAGGTGTGCTGGCAGGATCTGGCCTGATAGCAAGCTCTTTTGTGTCGTGTAATGCTAAACAAGAAAAGAACCTTAGATCCACATCAAAAATGAAATTAAGTTTTAAGCCATATAACCTTCAATTGAAGCATACTTTTACCATTGCTTCCAGTTCGCGTACAACCACTCCTGTTATGTTGGTTGAAATTGAATACGATGGATTTGTTGGATATGGTGAAGCAGCTATGCCGCCATATCTGGGTGAGTCGCACGACACAGCTGCAAAATTCTTGTCGCAAATTAAATTGGAGCAATTCACTAGCCCCTTTTTGCTTGAAGAAATTTTGACATATGTAGATGGAGTTGATGTTGGTAATTATGCCGCTAAAGCTTCAATCGATATTGCGTTGCATGATCTCGTAGGAAAGATTGTTGGTCAGCCGATACATAAAATATGGGGATTGGATGCTTCCAAAACGCCCAACACAAGTTTTACTATTGGAATTGATCAGCCGGATGTTGTAAAGGAAAAAGTGGAGGAGGCTTCCCCATATAAAATTTTAAAAGTTAAGCTGGGCAAGGATAATGATAAGGAGATGATTCGTACGATCCGCTCGGTTACAGATAAACCTTTATGCGTTGATGTTAACCAGGGATGGACAGATAAAAAGGAAGCATTGGATATGATTCATTGGCTAAAAGATCAGGGAGTTGTATTTGTTGAGCAGCCTATGTCGAAAGAAAAGGAAAAGATGGATGAGATTGCCTGGTTATCGGAGAATAGTCCGTTGCCAATTATTGCCGATGAAGCACTTCAGACCATACATGATGTAATGCCTTTGAAAGGAGTCTATTCAGGTATCAATGTGAAGTTAATGAAATGTGGTGGTTTACTGGCAGCTAAAAAGATGATGACCATTGCCAGAGCATTGGATATGAAAGTGATGATTGGTTGTATGACAGCTACTTCCTGTGCGATATCAGCTGCATCACAACTTTCACCTTTGGTTGATTGGGCAGATTTAGATGGTAATCTGCTAATATCAAATGATGTATTTGAGGGAATGAAGGTGATTGATGGGAAGGTTACTTTAAGTGAGTTGCCAGGTATAGGAGTGAGGAAATTATAGAAATTGAGAAGTTAAAACGATAAACAGATTAAAGTCAGTTAAGATCCGGATTTTTGTGTGTTGACAGAATAATCTGTCGCTTGGGGAAATAAATCCAAAAAATATATAGCCAAATGCCTGCTGAGCATTCTAAGATGCTTTGCTTGATAGGATATTACATGCCTTTTTTAAAGAGTATGAAAGGATGAAAATGATTGATTAAGAACTATATAATTATTGATAATCATGTATTAACACTTTAATTACTTATCTATGAAAAAAAGTCTGTTGAGCTTGTTTTTATTGTGTTCGATCATAGTCTTTGGTCAGGCACAAACAAAAACAATAAGCGGAATAGTAAAAGATGATCAAAACATTCCCTTACCCGGGGTTAATGTTACAGTAAAAAGTAATCCATCAGAGGGAACCATTACCAGTGTAAATGGATCCTATACCATCGAAGTAAATTCAGGTGAAGTTTTGGTTTTTAGTTTTATTGGTATGGTTTCACAAGAAGTGCAAGTGGGAGATCAAACTGAAATCAATGTTAAGTTGGAACCTGAGTATTTTGGACTTGATGAAGTGGTGGCTGTTGGATATGGAGTGCAAAAAAAGAGTGATATTACTGGTTCTGTTTCATCAGTAAATGCTGAGGCTTTGGAGAATCAACCGGTGGCCAGTGCAGCTACTCTATTGCAGGGTAGAGCATCTGGTGTTATGGTAACTCAAACATCTGGTGCACCGGGTTCAGGTTTATCTGTTCGTGTGCGGGGAACAGGAACAGTAAATAATTCTTCTCCATTATACGTTGTAGATGGTATTTTTCTTGATGATATATCATTCCTGAATTCGAGTGATGTTTCTAATATGGAAGTATTAAAAGATGCTTCTGCTACAGCTATTTATGGTTCCAGAGGTGCCAATGGAGTTGTTTTAATTACAACAAAAACAGGTAAATCTGAAGATGTAAAGGTGCAATTGGAGTTAATGAGTGGGGTGCAACAGGCCTGGAAAAAACCAAATCTGATGAATTCTTCAGATTGGTTGGAAATATATAATCAGTCGCAAAATAATGCAGCTGCTTTTACCGGTTCAAGTGCATATACATCTCTAAATCTATTGTCGCCTTCTGATAATGTAAACAATACAACAAACTGGTTTGATGAAGTAACCCAAACAGGTAAGATTTACAAAGCCAATGCAACCATCTCAAGAGGTAGTGAAAAATCGAATTCTCTTATTAGTGTTGGTTATTTTAAGAATGAAGGAATTGTTTTGAATTCAGCTTATGAACGGTTGAATGCCCGCATTAACAACAATTACTTTATGGGAGATAAGTGGGAAGCAGGATTTAATGTGGCTATTGCCAATGAAAACAGCGATCAGGTTACCAGCAATGCAATAAGTGGTGTATTGACGCTTGCGCAGCGTTTGGATCCTCTTACTCCGGTTTATCAGGAAAGTGGAGAGTATGCATCTACTCCTTATTCCGATTTGGCGAATCCCGTGGCGCAACTAAACAGGGATGTTTATAATGCTAAAGTATTAAGTATTCTTGCTCGTTCATATGTTCAATTTGAGCCGGTAAAAAATCTGTTTTTGAAGAGTGCTTTAAGCCTGAATTTAAGAAGAACTAAAAGCAAAACTTATTATCCAACTTATAATTATGGAAATGAGTTAAGAACTGTAAACAGTATTTCAAAACAAACAAGTGATACAGATGGTGTATTAAGTGAAAATACGATCAGATATATTTTCTCAAAAGAAAAACACAACCTTACTGTTTTGGGAGGTTTTACGGCTGAGCAAACCAAGTATGAATATCTTGGTGCAGCGCGTAATAATGTGCCAAATGATAGTGAGGAATTACAATATATTTCGGCATCTACTGATTTGGAGAGCACAACTGCATGGAACTCGGGAACAGATATCAGAATGTTTTCTTATCTGGCTCGTGTAAATTATGATTTTGCTGGTAAATATTTCCTAACTGCTTCTTTCCGTCGTGATGGTTCTTCAGTTTTTGGTCCTGATAAACGAATGGGTAATTTCCCATCGATGTCCTTTGGTTGGAGATTGAGGGATGAAGCCTTTATGGATTGGTTATCTGAAGATCTTGTTAATCGTATCATGCTTAGAGCAGGTTGGGGACGTGTTGGTAATGCTAAAATTGATCCTTATTCTTTTACATCTACAGTTCAGAGTAGTGATGCCAGAGTTGAGTATAGTTATGTTTTTGGCGATCAGGAACAAGCCGGTGCAGCCCCTGTAAAAATGGCCAACACAGAAGTGCAATGGGAAACAGTTGAGTCAACCAACTTTGGTATTGACTTAGCCTTTTTGCAGGATAAAATTTCTTTATCAGCTGATTATTTTGTGAAGCAAACAAAGGATATGCTGGTTCAGATACCCATTGCAGAATACGCAGGTTACGACGGAAGTCCTTATGTTAATGCAGGAACTGTTGAGAATAAGGGGATTGAATTTGATTTAGGATATCGTGGAAAAATAGGTAACGATCTAAAGTTTAATGTGAATCTGAATGCTTCTCATATAAAGAACGAAGTTACCAGTTTAGGTGGAGGAGTACCTATCGTGAGTGGTAGTGTAAGTTTGGTTGGCTCGGTTACCCGCACAGCTGAAGGGTTACCAATTGGAGCATTTTATGGATATGAGGTCGAAGGAGTTTTCCAGACTGATGGTGAAGTGGCCTCAAGTCCACAAGCTGGTGATCCGATTGGAGCTGGAGACTTCAGATTTAAAGACCAATGGACAGATAAAGATAACGACGGAGTATTGGAAGAGCCAGATGGTGTATTGGATGCCAACGACCGTGTGATGATCGGAAGTCCGATCCCGGATTGGTACTATGGTTTAAATATTGATTTGGAATATAAAAACTGGGATATGACACTGTTCTTCCAGGGTGTTGCCGGTAATGAAATATTTAATGGATTTAAGTATTATAACTATGCTGATTACAAGCGTTTTGCTTTAACTGAAGATTACAAGAACCACTGGACAGCAGCTAACGGATCAAATTCTATGTTTGGGTTGAATGCAGCTACAACAGAATATAATCTTAAACAGTCTGATTTCTATATTGAGGATGGTTCATATGTGCGTTTAAAGAACTTCCAATTGGGTTATACATTCAGAAACATAACTCCATGGTTATCCAATGTTCGTTTGTACTTCTCAGGTCAGAACCTGTTAACATTCACCAAATACTCAGGATTAGATCCTGAAATAGGAGGAGGAACTCTTACTCAAGGTATCGATTATGGTACTTATCCTCAGTCGAGAACATATTCGTTTGGAGCAAGTGTAACTTTCTAAATTATTGAAGAAGATGAATAAGATCAAAAATATATTTTTAGCAGGATTGATGGTGTTTGCTGCAGTGGCCTGTAGCGAAGATTACCTGGATACAGATAAAATAGGTGAGCAAACCGAAGGTAGTTTTTACTCTAATGATGCAGAGCTGATAACAGCAGCTAATGCTTGTTATGCTCCCATGTGGGAATACCATTACAATTGGGGGCGTACCTCAATAAATAATTCTAGTACTGACGATGCCGTCGATCGTGAAGATTTGCCTTTAAGAGAATTTACGTTTGATGCGTCTCATTTCTTGTTTTTGTATAACTATCGTTATAACTACCGAGGAATATTAATTGCTAATAAGCTAATACAGAATGTTGAAGGAGTTGATATTTCGGGAGTGAAAGACAAAGATTTGCAAGCAAGAGTTGTGGCTGAAGCTAAATTTATGCGCGCATATTATTACTACGATTTAGTAAAAATGTATGGTGATGTTCCATTGATTACGGTACCTCTTTTACAGGATGATCTGGATCAGACACGTGAAAGTGCTGACAAGGTTTTTGAACAAATAGAGAAAGATTTAAACGAAGCCTGGCAAGATCTGCCAACAAAAGATGAGGTAGCCGATTTAGGTGAATTAGGTAGGGCTACAAAAGGAGCAGCTCTTGGTATGTTGGTTAAAGTTTGTGTAACCCAGGCCAGTGCAGGATACTCATCACAGTCGTTTTATGATGAATCAAAATGGGAAGATGCTAAGACTTATGCAAAAGAGTTATTTAAATTGAATTATGATCTGTATCAGGGCAATTATCATGATATTTTTACTGAAGCAGGTGAGAATGGGATAGGTTCTATTTTTGAGGTTCAGTTTTATGATTCTCCTTTGGATGATGGTGCTTTTACCAACAACGGTAATTTTACTACTTTCCTTAATATGCCTTGGTTAGGAGCTGCCGATCCATATGGTCGCTATCAGGCAACTTATGATTTATATCTAGCCTTTGAAGATGGTGATCCTCGCCGCGAGCAGTCTTTGATTAACTCTTTGACTTATGCTGTAAAATGGGCAGAAGATGATGGAACAATTCCTACAGTAAATGAAGATTTGACTGGCTTTAGTAATTATAAACATTTTCTTGAACGTGCAGATTATTATAATTTAGGAAACTTCCGGAACTCACCTGTAAACGAGCGTATTATCCGTTTAGCTGATATTTACCTTCTATATGCCGAAGCATGTTATCATACTAATGATGAATCAACAGCTAAAATCTATTTGAATTATGTTCGTGAACGTGCCCGCCAAGGAAATGAAACAGTATTACCAGATATTACAGCAAGTGGTGCGGCTTTATTAGATGCGATTTATCATGAACGACGTGTGGAGCTTTGTGGTGAAGGTCATCGTTTCCATGATTTGGTTCGTACCGGAAGATTGGAGCAAATTGTAAAAACTGACGGCTATAAAGTTAAAGCAGCATTAACAATGGAAGAAGACGGATCTGTTACCGTTGATGATTCAGGAGAACCATTATTTCATGCTACTAACCTTCAAATGCCTAAAAATATCTTCTTCCCTCTTCCTCAAACGGAAGTCGATAACACTGGTGGTTTAATAACTCAGAACACTGGTTATTAGTTTAATATTTGTTAACGTGGAAAAGGGGGAGTGGTTGCCCCCTTTTTTTGTGCCCTTTTGCAACTATTTGACTTGAATGCTGGATTTTGAATTCATTAATTATAATGACTAGGTAATATTGTCAAGATAAAATTGTGGTTTGTAAGAATGAGTAAGAATTAACATTAAACTTTATGTTTTATATAAAAAAGTTAATTTTGGATACTTAAAAATAACCTATTGAATCTTGAACGATAGATAAGAGAAATATCTAGTGTGTTTTGTATTGTTGATATACTTGTTATTCTATTGAGATTCAATTAAAATTAAACCTAATCATGAAATTAAAGAACAGTATTATTACAGTTCTCATTGTAGTATTTTATGCCTGTAACCCCTCAGGCAATAAATCCAATGAGCAAAGGCAACCGATTGATTTTGTTAATCCTTATATGGGTAATATAAGTCATTTATTGGTACCTACTTTTCCTACTATACATCTCCCCAATAGTATGTTAAGGGTTATTCCAAGCAGAAATGATTATACAACCGATAAATTATTTGGACTACCGGTTGTAACCACTAGCCACAGGGGTAGTTCAGCTTTTAATATAAACCCGGTTTCATCAGTTGATGACAAGTTGCAGTCAGTTTACAAATACAGTTATGATCAGGAAAAAATCTCCCCTTATTCCTGGGATATTTACCTTGATGAAGAGCAAATTGAGGTGAAATATGCGGTTTCTCATCAGGCCGGAATCTATTCATTTGAATTTGCATCCGGACAAAATAACTCAATTGTCATTAATAATCAATCTGGAGAAATAGCTTATTCAGATGGAGCTGTCACCGGGTTTCAGGTTGTTTCTAATGCGGTTAGAGAGAAAACTACAAAGGTTTATCTATACATGGAGATGGACAAACCTTCTATAAAAGCTGGTTTGTTGAAAGATGGTGAGATATCAGAAGAGAAAAGCGGTAATGGAAGAAATGTAAGTATTGCACTTGCATTTGATAAAGGTGTCAATAAGGTTTGTGCGAAATATGGAATATCTTTCATAAGTGTTGAACAGGCAAAGGCTAATTTGTACAGAGAGATAAAGGATTTTGATTTGGATAGAATCAAAGAAGAGGGACGATATGAATGGAATAATGCTTTATCGAAAACCAAAGTTGCAGGTGGAACTGAAGATGACAAGGTTGTGTTTTATACTTCAGTTTATCGTACCTACGAACGTCCTGTCTGTATTTCAGAAGATGGAAGATATTACAGTGCCTTCGATGGTAAGATACATGATGATGAAGGAACCCCGTTTTATACAGATGACTGGATTTGGGATACCTATCGGGCTACTCATCCATTACGCTGCTTGACTGAAAAAAAGCTGGAAACAGATATCATTAAGTCTTTCCTGAGGATGGCAGAGCAAATGGATCATTTCTGGATGCCAACATTTCCTGAGATTACGGGTGATAGTCGTCGGATGAATTCTAACCATGGGGTTGCAACCGTTTTGGATGCCTATACTAAAGGGTTGACTGATTTTGATTTGGAGAAGGCTTATCTGGCTTGTAAAAGTGCCATCACGGAAAAAACGTTAGCGCCTTGGTCAGGCATGCCTGCAGGTGAACTGGATCTTTTTTACAAACAAAATGGGTATTTCCCGGCATTGAATGAAGGAGAGCAGGAAACGGTACCTGAAGTTCATGGTTTTGAAAGTAGGCAACCAGTTGCTGTTACACTGGGAACGGTTTATGATGAGTGGTGTTTGTCGCAGTTGGCTATGTTGTTAAATAAACAGGATGAGTACGAGTATTTTCTGAATCGTTCATTTAATTACAGAACAATCTTCAATTCTGATACACATTTCTTTCATCCTAAAAATGATAAAGGCGATTTTATCGAACCTTTTGATTATAAGTTTTCAGGAGGCATGGGAGCCAGAAAATATTACGGAGAAAACAATGCCTGGGTTTATCGTTGGGATGTGCCCCATAGTGTTGCAGATCTGATTGCATTGATGGGAGGTCGTGAGCAATTTATATCTAATCTGGATGCAACTTTTAATGAACCTCTTGGGAGGAGTAAGTATTCCTTCTATGCTCAACTACCTGACCATACGGGTAATGTGGGACAATTCTCAATGGCTAACGAACCCTCTCTACACATTCCATATCTGTATAATTATGCCGGACAACCATGGAAAACACAAAAACGTATCAGAAAACTTCTAAAAGAGTGGTTTCGAAACGATTTAATGGGAGTTCCCGGAGATGAAGATGGAGGAGGCATGTCAGCCTTTGTGGCCTTTAGTCAGTTAGGATTCTATCCGGTAACACCGGGTTCAGGAGCTTATAATGTCGGCAGTCCTGTTTTTGAAAAAGCTGAAATACAGTTAGGTGATAATAAAGTGTTGGAGATAGTTGCGCATAATGCATCAGACGAAAATAAATATGTGCAATCAGCTATGTTGAATGGTAAACCTTTAAATAAACCATGGTTCTCACACGAAGAAATTCATAATGGTGGAGTATTGGAGTTTGTGATGGGGCCAAAAGCAAATAAAGAGTGGGGTACCGAGCTTGAAGATGCCCATCCATCGGCAAAAACGTTAGAGTAGGTTGAATAAATAAAATAAATTAATACCGTTTCGCACTGGATTAGTTTATTGGAGAATAGTTGAGGAGGCGTTTGCCTCCTTTTTTTTGTAGCTATATATTAACTTGAAAGAGATAGGCTTGTTAGGCTAAATTCTTAATTTCTATAAGAATTAGGAGGTGAGATAAATATTTTAATTTTATTTTTGATTGTGCAGGGAGTGTTTTACCGCAATACTATCCCTTATCCCTTTAATCTGATCAAATCTGTCAAATGAAATACATCGCATTACCTTTCATATTGTTTTTCTGTTTATCCAATATCTTTTCGCTCAATCATACTAAAGCCAATCGGGTTAAGTATAATTTCAATTCTCAATGGCTCATCCATGTTGGTGATCTTGATAATGGAGAGTCAACCAGTCTTTTAGATAAAACCTGGAAAGAAGTGACTTTGCCTTATGCCTGGAATCAGGAAGAAGCATTTAAAAAATCCATTCACGATCTGTCAACAGGGATTGCCTGGTATCGCAAACACTTTCGAATACCCAAAACAACCAAAGGTAAAAAGGTTTTTGTTGAGTTCGAGGGAGTGCGACAGGGTGCTGATTTTTATATCAACGGTCATTATCTGGGTTATCATGAGAACGGTGTGATGGCAGTTGGTTTTGATATTACCGATTACCTGAATTATGGCACTAATGAAAATGTAATTGCAGTTAAAACTGATAACGACTGGAAATATAAAGAAAGAGATACAGGAAGTGGATTTCAGTGGAACAACGATAACTTCAATGCTAATTATGGTGGAATTCCTAAAAATGTGTTTTTACATGTAATGTCTGATGTTTATCAAACATTGCCTTTGTATTCAAACCTTGAAACAATTGGAACATATATTTATGCCACAGATATTAATATCGATACTCAATCAATAAATCTGAACGCCGAAGCTGAAATTAAAAATGAGTCTGATGATGACCAATCTGTGCTGCTAAAGGTTGATCTGTATGAACTTGATGGAAAATTATTGAGTTCTTTTTTAGGTGAAACAAGCTATCTGGCGAAAGGAGAAAAGGCCATTCTTAAAGCTTCAGGTAAGGTTAATAATATCGAATTCTGGAGCTGGGGCTATGGTTATCTGTACAATGTTAAAACATCAGTTTTGATTGATGGTAAAAGTCTTGATGAGGTAATTACGTGCACTGGTTTTCGTAAGACGGCCTTTAAAGATGGAATGTTTTATCTGAATGACCGTGTGTTGCAACTTAAAGGATATGCTCAACGCACCAGTAACGAATGGCCGGCTATTGGAATGTCGTGTCCTCCCTGGATGAGTGATTATACCAACAATCTGATGGTTCAAAGCAATGGAAATCTGGTAAGATGGATGCATGTAACTCCATGGAAGCAGGATGTTGAAAGTTGCGATCGCGTGGGATTGATTCAGGCTATGCCGGCCGGTGATGCTGAAAGAGATGTAAATGATCGTAGATGGGAGCAAAGGGTTGAGCTAATGAGAGATGCAATTATCTATAATCGAAATAATCCGAGTATAATCTTTTATGAAGGAGGGAACGAGTCTATTAGTGAAGAACATATGGCTGAGCTCAAACAGATAAGAGATTTATATGATCCTTATGGAGGAAGAGCCGTTGGGTCGCGTGAGATGCTGGATAGCAAAGTAGCTGAATACGGAGGCGAGATGTTGTATATTAATAAAAGTGCTGATATCCCAATGTGGGCAATGGAATATTCGCGTGATGAAGGCCTTAGGAAATATTGGGATGAGTTTTCCTATCCGTATCATAAAAACGGCGATGGGCCTTTATACCGCGATAAAGATGCAAGTGATTACAATCGCAACCAGGATTCTCATGCCATTGAAAATATTATTCGTTGGTTCGATTATTGGGAGATGCGTCCCGGAACAGGTAAGAGGGTTAGTTCTGGAGGTGCAAATATCATTTTTTCAGATACAAATACGCATTACAGAGGTGCTGAGAACTACCGCAGAAGTGGAGAGGTTGATGCAATGCGTATACCCAAAGATAATTTTTACGCTCATCAGGTTATGTGGGATGGCTGGGTAGATACTGAGAAGCATCATACTCATATTATTGGACACTGGAATTATAACGATACCATCCAAAAAGATATTTATGTGGTATCAACAGGTGATGAGGTAGAGCTTTTTATTAACGGAAAATCAAAAGGGAAAGGTCTTAACGAGTATCGATTCCTGAATACCTTTAAAGATATTCATTGGGAAGAAGGTGTGATTAAGGCTGTTTCGTATGATAAAAATGGTAATATATTAAGTGAGGATTCCATTGAGACCATTGGTAAACCTTCGAATATTAAACTGAGTTTGATTGAGAATCCTTCAGGTACAAAAGCCGATGGTGCTGATATCGCAATCCTTCAGGTTGAAGTAACTGATTCAAAAGGTCGAAGGTGTCCGTTGGCAAATGATTTAATACAATTTCAATTAACAGGCGAAGGTCAATGGCTGGGAGGTATTGCACAGGGAAAGGACAATTATATTTTATCAAAAGAATTACCTGTGGAATGCGGAGTAAATAGGGCTTTAATCAGATCAACAACAAAAGACGGAAAGATTTATGTAAAAGCTTCAGCCAATGGATTGGAGTCAGATGAAATTACTTTTTCTACTCATCCATTTCAGGTTAATGATGGATTGTCGTTACAACTGCCATCTGACGGATTGGATGTTTATTTGGACAGAGGACCGACTCCCAAAGGACCATCATATCTTGTAAGTAAAGTGGATATTCCCATCAAGAGTGCGGTAGCCGGACATAATATTGAAAATGTCACCAATAGTTTCGATGATAATGAACTGACAGAGTGGAAAAACGATGGAACTATCGAAACCGGTTGGATAAAATATAAGTTGGAAGAAGAATCTGTTTTGGATGAGTGTATCATCAAATTGTCGGGTTGGCGCATGAGAGAGTATCCCATTGAAATATTGGTTGATGGTCAGTTGGCTTTTTCAGGAAAGACATCCAGGAGTCTTGGTTACGTTATTTTGCCTCTTAAAGGTTTGAAAGGGGCTGAGGTAACCATAAAGCTTATTGGTGCCAATACCGAGCAGGATGCTTATGGGCAGATAACTGAACTGGATGCTGCCAATGTTGAATTGGACCTCTATCGTGATCCGAATGGGGCAAAAGCTAATGGTCAGCTTCGTATTGTGGAAGTAGAATTTCTGAGGTATGTAAATAATTAATTGTAATGCAGGTTGATTGAGACATACTATTTCAACAGTTTATATAAAATTCTATCTTAGTGATTTAATATAAAACAATTGATGCACCACCTTACCTACTTCAGAGAACTTTGGGAAACCAGTTCTACAGATTTTCCCAGATTAAACAAAGAATATTCCTTTCATCAAAAGATCTTGCACGAAAAGAAGTTTGATTCTTTCTTTCATTCCCTTCGCGAGAGTTTAAATGAAAGTAAAACAGATAATAATCAATCGTCTGAGAACCCTGTATTTTCTCAAATAAGAAACTTTTTAAAAGAAGGACTGGATTATTCCGATGATCAGCTCGACATTATCTTATCGAATGATATGATTGCTAACACCTTACATTTTATTAACGAAGCACGCAGTTTTGATAAAGAATTGGGTTTGGAAGAAATTTTTCAGGCATGTCGGAATGTATGGATTATGAATGGACTTCAGTATCTCTTTGGTCAGCAAATAAGACTTACTCCATCCATTTTTGCATATAGCATGTTATATCCGTATACCGATAATTTTATTGATGATGTGAGTGTTTCGGCCGAAGAAAAACAGGCTTTTGCAGAACGATTCTATAAAAGGTTGGATAATCAGGTTGTAGAAGCAGCGAACGCTACAGAAACTAAAATATTTCAACTGGTAGCTAAGATAGAAGAGGAATGGCCACGGGATTTATATCCGGATGTTTATACAAGTTTATTAGCTATTCATGAAGCTCAGACCAAGAGTTCCGCATTGTTAACCGAAAGCCATTCATTACCTAAAGAAGAGGTATTTGATATTTGTGTGAATAAGGGTGGTTGTTCGGTAATGGCCGATGGTTATCTTATTTTGGGTAACCTTAATGAAGAACAGGAAAAGTTCTTATATGGTTATGGTGCCTACCTTCAGATTCTGGATGATCTTCAGGATGTTTATACCGATAGCAGACAGGGTTTAATGACCTGTTTTTCGGAGGCTGCAAGAAGAGATGTAATTGATGAATATGCCAGCAGAACTTTCTGGCTGGGAGAAATGATATTAAAGAGTGTTGAACAGCTCAGTTATGCTAACAAATCTGTCTTCTTTTCATTGATGGAAAAAAGCATTGAGTTGTTTATTCTCGAATCTGTTATATCAGCAGGTTCATTATTCAGTAATAAGTATGTAAAAGCATTTAAGAGGTTCTCACCGGTTCGCATATCATACCTAACTAAACGTAGAGACTTATTAGGCTCATATCCCAAAAATATTATTGAAAAAATTGCTGAAATAGCAATTCATCAGTTTGATCCAATAGTAAATGAATTGGTCGATTAAGGCAATACAATAAAAAGAGGGTGCCTCAATTTTGGACACCCTCATTTTAGTCTGGGATATTCAGAAGTTGATTTATTTCTTTGATAATTAAGTAATTATCACTATCTTAAAAGTGTAACAAAACCCCGAAAACAGGCACTTTTGCCAT
>JAFMVE010000049.1 GCA_025499705.1 Carboxylicivirga caseinilyticus | reverse complement strand
ACAGTCCGTTTAAGAAACAACAATATCCAGCAACAAATTTATGACCTTGTTAACTCCATGTTCTGAAAATGGGTGTCTTTCGCACAAAACAGGAGCCCTCGATTATTTCGAGGGCTTTTTGTTTAATAGTTCTTCTAATCGAATAATTTCATCTCTGTATTGAGCAGCAAGTATAAAATCCAGTTCTTTTGCTGCTTTTTGCATTTCCTTTTTTGTTTTATCTATAGTTTTCTGCAAAGCTTCTTTACTCATGTAGCCAACTACAGGATCGGCAGCAATATCTTTCCCTTCGGGTTCAACGTAAGCTTTTGCTTTACCTTTTAAAACATTTGTATTTTGCTTGTTTATTTGAGTAGGAGTGATGTTGTTTTCTTCATTGTACTTAAGCTGTTTCAACCTCCTGTAATTAGTGCTATCAATAGTTGCCTGCATACTTTTGGTAATTTTATCCGCATACATGATAACTTTTCCGTTCAAATTTCGGGCTGCTCGTCCTGCTGTTTGGGTAAGTGATCGTTCAGATCGCAAGAAACCTTCTTTATCAGCATCAAGAATAGCAACCAGAGATACTTCTGGTAAATCTAATCCCTCTCTTAAAAGGTTAACTCCAACCAGTACATCTAATGTTCCTGCCCGAAGGTTTTCCATTATCTTTACACGCTCTAAAGTGTCAACATCAGAATGAATATATTCGCAATTAACAGATACTCGGTTTAAGTATTTAGTTAATTCTTCAGCCATCCGTTTTGTTAAGGTAGTTACAAGAGTACGCTCATTTTTCTCAATTCTTTCCTGTATTTCATTAATGAGGTCGTCAATTTGATTTAAGCTTGGTCGGATATCGATGACGGGGTCAATTAGTCCGGTTGGACGAATTAGTTGTTCAACAATAACACCTTCAGATTTTTCTAACTCATAATCAGCAGGGGTTGCACTAACATAAATAACTTGATTAACTAATTGTTCGAATTCCTCAAATCTAAGCGGTCTGTTGTCCATTGCAGCGGGTAATCTGAATCCATATTCAACCAGGTTTTGTTTTCTTGATTTATCGCCACCATACATGGCTCTGATTTGAGGAATAGTTACGTGGCTTTCATCAATTATGGTTAGGAAATCTTCAGGAAAATAGTCGAGTAGGCAGAAGGGACGAGTTCCTTCTTTTCTACCATCAAAATATCTGGAGTAATTTTCTATTCCAGGACAATACCCAAGTTCTCGAATCATTTCAAGATCGTAATTAACTCTTTCATCAAGTCTTTTTGCCTCCTGCTTCTTACCATTTTCTCTCAGGAATGATAAGTGTTGAACTAAATCATCCTGAATTTCTTTAATGGCTTGTTGGGTTTTTGCCTTTGAGGTAATAAATATATTAGCAGGATAGATAACTGTTGAATCTAGTGATTCGATTTTTGCTCCGCTGTCAGGATTGAAAGTTTCAATTTCTTCAATTTCATCTCCCCAGAAAATAACTCGGAATGCATAATCTGAATAGGCAAGGAAAATTTCAACAGTGTCACCTTTTACGCGGAAATTTCCTCTTTCAAACATTACTTCGTTTCTGGAGTATAGACTGTCCACTAATTGGCGTAAAAAAGCATTTCTGGTTATCTGATCTCCAACTTTAAGATATATGACACCTTCATGAAAGTCTTCCGGATTTCCTATTCCATATAAACAAGAAACAGAAGACACTACAATTACATCCCGTCTTCCTGATAGTAACGCAGACGTTGCACTGAGTCGTAGTTTTTCAATTTCATCATTTATTGAAAGATCCTTTTCAATATAAGTGTCTGTCACGGGAAGGTATGCCTCTGGTTGGTAATAATCGTAATAGGAAACAAAATATTCAACTGCATTATCAGGAAAGAAGGTTTTAAACTCACCATAAAGCTGTGCAGCAAGTGTTTTATTATGTGATAGAATTAAAGTAGGTCTTTGAGTTTCTTTAATAACATTAGCCATGGTAAAGGTTTTACCTGACCCTGTAACTCCTAAAAGTGTTTGATGCTTGGCGTTATTAGATATTCCCTCTTTTAGGGCAATAATAGCTTGAGGTTGATCTCCTGTAGGAGAGAAGTCTGCCGTAATTTTAAAATCCATTCTTTCAGTCTTGATTTGGTCAAATTTAAGAAAAGATAAAGAATGGTAACAAAAAAGAGCCGCAAGTGCAGCTCTTTAAATATTTTTATCTTCTTCTAAGTGATTTTCGTCGTTTGTTTATCGATTTGAGATTTTTCCTCGAAGAAGTACTCATTTGTCGTCTTGTTTTTAGGTAAGCTTTTCTGTTGTATTTAGGTTCGTTTTTCCATTTACTATCTTTGAGTAGGAAAGAAACGCCAATTGTTGCTGTATAATAAAAATCGGATGCATCTGTCGGGTGAACTGCTACAATGTTATCGGGAGTGCCGCTATACCATTCTTTATGTCCGTCAACCATATCAGTAAAAGGTAATGTTGCAGTGTATTCTGCATTTACACTAATTACAGAATTAACCCAGTAGGATAAACCTAAGCCTCCTGACACAGCTGGCGCAATTCCTGAAACGTGATGTCTCAATGTGTTGGGATCAAATCCTGCAGGACCATACCATGTTTTTGTATTGTAATAAACTAAACCAAACTGTCCGATCATATATGGACTAAAAGATCTCTGTTTAAAATAACCTAATGCCAAGTCTAATGGTTTGAACTTTAGTCCAACCATAAAATCAGCATAGTAATTTTCAAAATAGGTATACAATACATCCGTGTCGGTATAGTTTTGTTCACCCTTCATATTTCCACCCATCAATTGAATCCGGGCAGATAAAAATGGTAACAACTCTTTTTCAGCAGCACCTCCCAATGAATAACTGGTTCTGGATTGATCAACTAAATCACCATAAAACATGTTAATACCCGCCCGTGGCGTAAGGTGCACTCCATCCCATAATGTTGATCTGCGTCTTCGTTGAGCTGATGCTTGACTGACAAAAGCAAACACAGTTAGTGTTAGGATGAGATATCGTATTGGTTTCGGCATTCGAATGTGCTTTGAATTTTGAATGTAAAAATGTGAAAAAGTTTGTTATTAGAAAAATCAATTTTTTGTAAAAAGCATAAAAATGGCATTTCTAAGCTAAAAACTTTATAGATTATCAATTTTTAATAGTGAATGTTACGTTCCTTTAGACTTAAATTTAGCCCAAATTGTTACTAAATTTTGATTAAATGTAGTAAACTTCTTGAAAATATAGTCTATCACTAACCAATTATAAATGATTTTAAATTGTTTTTATTTAATTCTGAGTTAAAATTTTTCCCTGCGGAGGTATATAAGAATTCAATTTCCTGTTTGAAATATTCTTCCACTTTCCCTCTAACCACTTTCATTGTACTATTTATTAATTTATTATCTTCAGTAAATGCTTCAGGTAAAATAACTGATGTAGATGGCATCCATCTTGTAGGGAAAGTTAATTCAGGTGAAGTTGAATTTTTTACTTGGTCAATTTCGTTTTTCAGTATATCAAGAATTTCCTGAATAGTATCTGAATTTTCTATTGACTTATTATATTGTTTCAACCATAATTGAATTTTCTCTTTATTAGGCACAATTAAACCTGTGGTGTAAGGACTTTGATTATTGTGTAAAACAAACTGGTCGATAAACTGACAGTGATCTATTATAGCCTCCTCAATTCCTTCAGGGCTATATTTTTCTCCATCAGCACCAATTAGCAGGCTTTTGAAGCGACCTAAAACATATAAATAATTTTCTGAATCCAGATATCCTAAATCACCGGTAAATAACCAACCTTCTTTTATTGTTTCTTCAGTAGCATCAGGGTTTTTCCAGTAACCTTTCATAACATTTTCACCCTTGATAACGATTTCTCCTTTTTCACCAATTGGAAGTTCATTTCCTTCTTCATCGCAAATTTTTATTTCCAGGTCATTCACAACTTTTCCAGATGAACCAAGTTTGTGAAATTTGGGAGTATTAGCAGAAATAATAGGTGAGGCTTCACTTAATCCATAACCTTGGTACATTGGCATACCAATGGCATAAAAGAATCGCTGAAGTTCAATATCTAATAAGGCCCCTCCACCAATAAAATATTGTAGTTGACCTCCAAATTTTTCTTTTATCTTATTAAAGAGAATACTTTTAAAAATAGAATAGATTGGTTTCGTTAAAATCTTAAGGCCTTTACCTGCATTATCGCCTGTTCCATTATACCAATAAGCAAATTTCAATCCGTTTTTAAATAAAATTGTCGCAATATTTCCTTTTGCTTCAATCCCTTTTTCTATGTTTTTTTTGAAATTTTTAGCTAATGCAGGAACACTCATTAATATTTCGGGTTTGACTTCCATCATATTATTGACGAAATTTTTTAGTGTTTCGTGCTGATTACGACCAATCTGAACAGATGCTATTGAGGCTCCCTTATGCATAAAAGAGTATAAGGCTGCAGTGTGAGCGAAAGCGTGATCCCATGGTAAAACAACCAATGTTTTGTAATGCTGAGGAATTTCTATGTAACTAAATGCCTGCTCAATATTAGCGGTATAATTTCTTTGAGATAATATTATGCCTTTAGGGTCTGCAGTTGTTCCAGATGTATAACAGATATTTCCAAAAGTATCAGGTGTTACTTTTTGAATGGCTTCGTTTAAAGCATTTGGTTTTTCAGTATCAAATTCCTTCGCTTTAGTGTATAGTGTGTTAATGCTTATTTCATTTTCCTCCAGATTCTCTATTGAATCAAGTATAATGTACCTTTTTACATTAACTAATTGATCCTTAATTAATCTGATTTTGGGTAATTGGTTCTTTGATACAATGATTATTTCAGACTCTGAATGGTTTAATCTGAAAATAAGATCAGTATCAGCCTCAAGTTTCGTAGAAAGTGGAACGTTTATGGCTCCAATGTGAAAGATTGCTAATTCGCTAACTAACCATAATCTTCTGCCTTCTGACAAAAGAGCTAAACGGTCTCCATTTTGAATGCCTAAAGATAATAATCCATTAGCAAAGGTGTAAACTTCCTTTTTTATTTCCTGATAGCTGTAATTTTTAAAAGAATCATCTTCTTTTTCCCATACAAAGGTATTATTTGGATAGTTTTTGACAGTTTCTTCAAAAAAATCAATAATTGTTTTCATAATATCTTGTTGGATTTGTATTAATAACCTCTCTTAGTTCTTTAAAATGAAGGTTTTTTGCTATTGATTGCTGATTGAATTTTGTTATTTTATAACTGCTAAAGTACAAAGAATTCTTAAATCTCGTCAAATGTACGATAACGAACACTGATTGTTCGTATATAAACACAATTGATAAATAATTGATAATTCAATTATTTGATAATTTGGTGTTTAAAGATTTGTGGCATAAATATTGATTCATTAACTTAATATGCACATATGTCGTTAAACTTTAACCTAGAATTGTCATGAAGAGATTTATTGTTATTGCACTTGTATTTATGGGGTTAATACAGTTCAGTACTCAGGCTCAGGAAACTAATCAAGAGCAAGATAGTATTGAGTGTTTAAAAAACTATTCACTATACAGTTTATCTTTTAAAAAAAAGATGTATGATTATGCCATGCCAGCATGGCGTGAAATGTTTAAAAATTGCCCTGATGTAACGGTTAGTATATATTCCGATGGAGTAGCCTTGTATAAGCATTACATGAAAAAAGAGAAAGATGCTTCAAGGAAGGAAGCTTATTTGGATAGTATTATGATGGTTTATGACCAAAGAATCAAATATTTTGGTTCTCATCCAAAGTATCCGAAAGGATGGATTTTGGGAAGAAAAGCAATGGATTTGTTAAAGTATCGTAGAAATAATGTAGAGACATTAGAAGAATCTCTTGGATATTTTGAAGAATGTTACGATTCACAAAAACTATCTGTTGAACCATTGGTTGCTTTAAATTGGTTTAATACTACAGCTGCATTGGTTAAGCAAGATAGAGTTAGCCCAGATGAAGCATTGGATGTTTTTATTAAGGTCGATGAAATAGTTAATATTCACATAGAAAATGAAAAGAATCCTGAAAAGCAGGCTTTATTAGCTCAAATTAGTAAAGCTTGCGGTGAGACATTAGCTGGGACAGGATTAAATGATTGCAATCAAATTGAATTGGCCCTGACTCCACGTTATGAGGATATTAAGGATAATCAGGGTGCAATAAATCGTATGTTACAATTAATGAATAATCTTGACTGTACTAATAATGAATTGTTTGCAAAAGCATCTGAACAAAACTATAAACTTAATCCTAACGCCTCAGCTGCCTATTTTTTAGCTAGATATTTCTTAAAACAAGAACAGACAGATAGGGCTATCGAATATTATAATAAGGCAATTGATTTGGTGGAGGTAGATGATTTAAGAGCTAAATATTATTATGAATTGGCATTGCTTACTTTCTCCTATTCAAAAGATGGACCAAAGGCAAGAGAATATGCTGTCAAAGCTATTCAGAATAAGAGTAAATGGGGAATGCCTTACATCTTAATTGGTAATATTTATGCCATGGAAAGTAAAAAGTATGGTTCTAATGATTTCGAACACAGAACTGTGTATTGGGCTGCTATTGATCAATATAAGAAAGCAAAGGCAGTAGATCCTGAGTGTGGTGAAGAAGCTGATAAACAGATTCATGTTTATTCACAATATATTCCAGACAAGGAAACAGGTTTCTTTCAAGGTATTGAAGAGGGGTCGAAATATACTGTTGGCTCCTGGATTAATGTTGAAACAACCGTACGTTACAGATAAAAAATTGCTTCAAATAAATTCATGTTGAATTTTGGATTACGAAATGAGGTTACTTGAAAGTAGCCTCATTTTTTGTTTTTATATATAAATAATAAATACAATTAATAAAAGTGAAAAGGTCATAAGTACATATAAAAATGTATTGTTTAAGGATGGTTTGGAATATGGGTTCTTAAACCTTCCATAGAAACATTATTTTTTATGTGCTTTAATGTTTTAGAATGTGATGCTTTTCTGTTTTTATCTTAAATTTGCAGCACAAACAAATATTCAATTCTAAAATTTCATTCATGGTCCTGTTTTTCAAGGGAAACAATAAGAAAATCTTGGCTGTCGGCACCCAATCCGACTTGTTGGCTGAAGACATTAAGAAACTCGAATGGCTATTTAGCGGGGCAAAGCTTTCTGAAAGTAAAACTTTAGAAGGCTTTTTTGTTGGTCCACGTAAGGAGATGATTACTCCATGGAGCACCAATGCGGTGGAGATTACCCAAAACATGGGAATCAGTGGAATTCTTCGTATCGAGGAATTTTTCGAGGTGGATTCGGATAAAGCAGAGTTCGACCCTATGCTGCAGGTGTTATACAAAGGATTGGCTCAAGAAATCTTTACGATTGATAAAGAATCTGATCCGATTGTTGAAATTGAAGACGTTGCTGCTTACAACAAAGCTGAAGGCTTGGCATTGAGCGATGACGAAGTTGGCTATCTTGACGGATTAGCTAAGAAATTAGGAAGAAAATTAACCGACAGTGAGGTTTTTGGATTCTCTCAGGTGAATTCAGAACACTGTCGTCATAAAATATTTAATGGTACATTTATCATCGATGGTGAAGAAAAACCAAGTTCTTTATTTAAGCTGATTAAGCGTACTTCTGAAGAAAATCCAAATTATCTGGTTTCGGCTTATAAAGATAACGTTGCGTTTATCGAAGGGCCTAAAGCCATTCAGTTTGCACCCGAAACACAGGATAAACCTGATTTTTTCCAGACTAAAGAAATTGATACGGTTCTTTCTCTTAAGGCCGAAACGCATAACTTCCCAACAACAGTTGAACCTTTTAATGGGGCAGCAACAGGTTCAGGAGGCGAGATTCGCGATCGTTTGGGTGGAGGTAAAGCATCTTTGCCATTGGCAGGTACAGCTGTTTACATGACTTCTTATTCACGTTCAGAAGAAGGAAGAGCTTGGGAGCAAGCCACTGAAGCTCGTCCATGGTTATATCAAACGCCAGAGCAAATACTTATAAAAGCTTCCAACGGTGCCAGTGATTTTGGTAACAAGTTCGGTCAGCCCATGATTTGTGGTTCGGTATTGACTTTTGAGCATTTCGAGAACCAAAAGAAATTTGCCTTCGATAAGGTGATTATGATGGCCGGTGGTATTGGATTTGCTAAAAAATCGGATGCTTTAAAAGATACACCAGAAGCTGGAGATAAAGTTGTGATCCTGGGTGGTGATAACTACCGCATTGGTATGGGTGGTGGTGCTGTATCATCGGTTGCTACCGGTGAATTTGATAACAGCATTGAGTTGAATGCCGTTCAGCGTTCAAACCCTGAAATGCAAAAACGTGCCATGAATGCCATTCGAGCGATGGCTGAAGCTGATGAAAACCCGATTGTGTTAATTCATGACCACGGTGCAGGTGGTCACTTAAACTGTTTGTCGGAGTTGGTTGAAGAAACAGGTGGCACTATTCATCTTGACAAACTTCCTGTTGGTGACCCAACATTATCGGCTAAAGAAATTGCTGGTAACGAGTCGCAGGAAAGAATGGGATTGGTATTAAAAGAAAAAGATATTGAGCGTTTGAAATTGGTTGCTGATCGCGAGCGTTCTCCAATGTATGTGGTTGGAGAAACAACCGGCGATATGAGCTTCGTTTTCAAGGATGATAAAGGAAATGCGCCAATCAACTGGCAACTTTCTGATATGTTCGGTAATCCTCCTAAAACCATCATGACGGACAAAACGGTTGAAGAATCGTTTGCACCTGTTGTATATGATGAATCAAAAATTGAGGAATACCTTAAAAATGTATTGCAATTAGAGGCTGTTGCCTGTAAAGATTGGTTAACCAACAAAGTGGACCGCTCTGTTACTGGTAAAGTGGCTAAGCAACAATGTGCCGGTGAGGTTCAAATCCCATTGAATAACCTTGGTGCAACTACCATCGATTATACAGGTACTTCTGGTTTGGCTACTTCTGTAGGTCATGCACCAGTTGCTGCAATGATCGATCCTGCTGCTGGTTCTGTATTATCTATTGCCGAGTCGTTAACGAACCTTGTTTGGGCACCATTTGCTCACGGTATTAAAGGTGTTTCGTTAAGTGCCAACTGGATGTGGCCTTGTAAGAATGCAGGTGAAGATGCCCGTTTATATAAAGCTGTTGAGGCAGTAAGTGACTTTGCAACAGATTTGGGAATCAATATCCCAACGGGTAAGGATTCACTTTCGATGACTCAGAAATATAAAGACGGAGATGTGGTTTATTCTCCGGGAACCGTTATTATTTCTGCAGCAGCTGAAGTAAGCGACGTGAAAAAGATTGTTGAGCCAGTATTGGTTAAGGATACTGATACGTCAATTATCTACATCGATTTATCGTTCGATAGCCATAAATTAGGTGGTAGTACTTTTGCTCAGGTTGTGAATAAGCTAGGAGCAGAAGCTCCAACTGTAACAGATACTGATTACTTCAAAACTGGTTTGGAAACAATTCAGTCTTTAATTGAAGATGAGTTAATTTTAGCAGGTCATGATATTTCTGCCGGTGGTATGGCAACCGCATTGTTAGAAATGAATTTTGCCAATACCACTCACGGTATTAAAGCTGATTTATCAGATATTGCTGAAGAAGATTTAGTGAAGATTCTATTTGCTGAAAATCCGGGTGTGTTGATTCAGGTGAAAGATGTGGCTAAAGTAACTGCTCTGTTAGAAGAAAAAGAATTAGGTTTCACCGTAATCGGTTCTCCTGTCGAGGAAAGAACTTTAACGATTATTAAAGGAGCTGATACTTTATCATTCAATATTAACGAAATGAGAGACGCATGGTACAAAACTTCGTATTTGTTAGACAGAAGACAAAGTACTGAGAAGTTGGCCAAAGAGCGTTTCGATAATTATAAAAATCAACCTTTACAATTCAACTTTACTGAAGGATTCAGCGGTAAGTTGGCCGATTTAGGTTTGGATGCTGTTCGTAAAGGGAAATCAGGAGTTAAAGCAGCTATCATTCGTGAGAAAGGTGTGAATGGTGATCGTGAGATGGCTTACTCAATGTATTTAGCCGGTTTTGATGTGAAAGATGTTCACATGACCGATTTAATTACAGGCAGAGAAAGATTGGAAGACATTAACTTTATTGTTTTTGTAGGAGGATTCTCAAACTCAGATGTACTGGGTTCTGCTAAAGGATGGGCCGGAGCTTTCCTTTATAACGAAAAAGCAAAAGCTGCATTGGATGCATTCTATGCTCGCGAGGATACCTTGAGTTTAGGTGTTTGTAACGGATGTCAGTTAATGGTTGAGTTGGGTCTTGTTTATCCTGATCACGCCGAAAAACCAACAATGCTGCATAATGAGTCGCATAAGTTCGAATCGAACTTCATAAATATGGACATTGCTAAGAACAATTCAGTAATGTTAAATACCTTGGCAGGAAGTCGCTTAGGTGTTTGGATTGCTCACGGAGAAGGAAAATTCAATATGCCTTATGCAGAGGATCAATATCACATTGCAGGTAAATATTCGTATGATGCATATCCTGCTAATCCAAACGGAAGTGATTTTGCAACCGCGGCAATCTGCTCTAAAGATGGACGTCACTTAGCTATGATGCCTCATTTGGAGAGAGCTATCTTCCCTTGGCAATGGGCACATTACCCAACTGATCGTAAAGCGGATGAGGTAACTCCCTGGATTGAAGCTTTTGTTAATGCCCGTAAGTGGGTGGAAGCAAAGAAATAAATTTACTTACCTTAGTATAGAAAATGGCAATCTTATCAGGTTGCCATTTTTATTAATATAAACTTTCAATCAGATTTTGATAGCATGAAATTACCTGCTTACGTCTTACTTTCAATGAATTTGTAAGCATTCCATTTTCAATAGTAAAGGGCTCTGGCAACAGAGCAAATTTTACTATTTGTTCGTGTATTGGTAATTCGCTTTGTATTTCCTCAATAATTTCTTCAAAATACGTCTGAACCATTTTGTGGGTTATCATTTGATTCACTTCAGAAATAGTTTCTCCTTTTTGCTTAAGCCATTCAGATAATTTCTCATAAGCCGGCACTAATAGGGCTGTAATATAGTGTCGGCTATCTCCAATTATACATGTTTGCTCAATCATTTCACTTTTTGATAAAAGAAGTTCAATTTTTTGAGGTGATATATATTTACCGGTAGATGTTTTTATAATGTCTTTAATACGTTCTGACATATAAAGTTGGTTATTTCCGGTTAGTTGTCCCTGGTCGCCTGTATAATACCATCCATCGATTAATACTTCGTTGGTTTGTTCGGGTTTCTTATAGTAACCTTTAAATATGGTCTCGCCTTTGACAAGAATCATATTGTCTTCCGAAATTTTAACTTCTATTTCTGGCATGATTTCGCCAGTGTAATTAAAATCATATTTATCACTTCGCATGCACGAAACAGTTGCCAATGTTTCTGTTGCACCGTAACCGTAATTTACAAATATGCCCAATGCGTGAAAAAAGCGTTTTAATTCTGGTGTCATGGCCGCGCCCGAACAAGGCATGAATTTAATCTGATTACCAAAGAATTTTCTGATTTTAGAAAATACCAGTTTATCAGCAACAGAGTGTTTAATTGATAACAAGTATGGTGTTTTTATGTCATCTTTTTGATATTCAATGTATTTATGACCAACAGCAATTGACCAGTTGAATATGCTTTTTTTAATAGTACCACCTTCTTCTGATACAGAGATAATACGATCATAGACTTTTTCAAAAAAGCGTGGTACTACACACATTACAGTTGGTTGTACAATCGGAAGCTCTTTTGTAATTTCTTTAGGATCTTTGTTGTAAACGTTCGTTCCACCTGAATATAAAAGAAAATAAGTCCATCCTCGTTCAAAAATGTGGCTTAATGGTAAAAAACATAAGGAAATATCAGTGTCATCAACAGAAAGCCTTTTTTTGTGTATTCTGAATGATGCCATAAAATTGCTGTGATCCAGCATAACACCTTTAGGTTCACCTGTTGTTCCTGAAGTATATATGATGGTAGCTAAATCGCTTGATTGTCCACTGTTTAATCTTTCAGCGAGTTCAGTTTGTGTTCGATTTGAATAATTTGAGTTCATGATTGTCTCCAATTCAATCACACGATCATCCTTTTGCTGAGGACAATTAAAGGTGATGATCAATTCTAACGAGCATGTATCAATATTTAACAGAGGAAGTGCTTTTTGAACTTGTTCTTCATCGCCAATGAATAGTATCTTCATTTCCGTTTCATTGATGATGTATTCGAGTTGTTGTGTAGTTGAGGTGGAGTAGAAGGGAACTATCACACATCGGCAGGATAATATAGCTAAATCTGCAATTGTCCATTGTGGACAGTTATAACTAAATATTCCGATATTATCCTGAATATTAACGCCACAATTTAATAGAAAGGATGCTATAATTTCAGATTGGTTCTTAAATGTTCTCCAGTTAATTGAATGATAAGTATTTTCAATTTTGTACCTGAATACTTCCCTCAGATCATATTTCTCAGCTCTATTACGCAGCATGTGTGCGATATGTTCATCAATCATGTGTTTCCCCTATTTTGTTTCAGGAGAGTGTTTCCATCTTTTGTGAGACCATAACCAGTTTTCCGGTTTTGCAATTATGATTTCCTCCAGTTTTTTGACATAGCGCTTTGTTAACTCTCCATCCTTTAAAGCGCTGGGATTACTACATAAATCTGACAATTCAACGGTATAGAATCCCCTTTTAATTCGTTGAATATTAATATAAATAACAGGGTAGTTATTAGCTTTTGCATGTTTCTCCATCCCATGAAGAAAGGCTGTTCTTTGTCCTAAGAAATCAATCCAGTAGGCATGTTTTAATTGTTTATCCGATGGACTTTGATCGGCAGCCATAAGGTATACGCATGGTTTATTTTTGTTTGCTTCAAATGTTTTTGAAGTTTCGTAAATGGAAACTAATTCAGTTCCGCATCTTGACCTGCTTTTAAGGATTGCTTTATTAATGATTTTATTTCTGATGGGTTTGTAAAATGCGATATATCGGTATGGTGTTTGCACTCCTGCTGATACGCTTCCCCATTCCCAATTATTATAATGGGCTGTAACTCCAATTACGCTTTGACCGTTTTGCAGATATTTATCTAATAATTCCGGGTTAAGAATTGTATGACGTTTTGCGATGGTTGATTTGCGTAAAGTGAATGTTTTAAGACTCTCGGCCAGATTATCAGCCAGGTTTTGATAAGTAAGTTTAATCAGTTCATTTATTTCACTTTCACGTTTATCAGGAAATACTCTTTTAAGGTTTGACTGAATTACTTTTTGCCTGTATTTTATCCAATTTCCTAAAATTATTCTGGTAAAATCAGAAAAAAGATAGAGAATAAAAAATGGCGTTATACCAATAATAGCTATAAAAAAATAGAATAATCCCCCGAATATGACATTCATATATTGATATGAATAAAAATTAAAAGCTTGAATTTAAGTCGCAAAATAATGAATAATCTTCAAAGTAAGATGTCTATTTCTCCCAATTAGACTTATTTCCACTTATATTGCATTTGTTTATACTGTCCTGGCGACATATTAAATTCTTTTTTAAAGCTTTTAATGAAATATGAGCTGCTGTTAAAGCCAACCTGATAAGCAATTTCGGCTATCTGCAAATCTGTTGAAATAAGTTTTATGGCTCCTTCTTTCAAGCGAATGGTTCTGATGAAATCAGATGTTGATTTACCAGTTAAAGCCTTTAGTTTTCTATGTAAGTTACTACGACTCATATTCAGTTCATTACCAAGCTCAATAACTCCAAAAGTTTCGTCGGCCATATTTGTTTTAACAATTTCAAGCGCTTTTGTCACAAATTTCTCATCAATACCACTTGAAGTTACTTCTGATGGAACAATGATAGAATTACCTGTAAACAGTTCCTTTAGTTTCTCCCTGCTATGTAGCAGGTTTTCGATGTATGCAATTAATAAATCAGGGTTGAAGGGTTTTGGAACATAAGCATCTGCTCCAATTGATATACCCTCGATTCTGTTTTCAACTGAACTTTTGGCCGAAAGCAAAATAATCGGTATGTGACTGGTTTGGATATCATTTTTAACTAATTGGCATAATTCAATTCCGTTCAACTTGGGCATCATCACGTCGGTAATTATTAAATCTACTGAACGGTTAACTATTAATTTATGGGCCTGCTCTCCATCATATGCCTTAATAATATTGTAATGATTGCGAAGAATGCTGTTTAAATAATTAATCACTTCTCCATTATCATCGATTATTATTAATGTGTATTTATGTTTTACCTCTTTATAAGGTTCAGAATTGGGTGTTGAGTTGACTGTGGCAAGAGGCACTTCAAAGTGTTTTTGATTGTTATGTGATTCTAGGTCTCTGTTATCGATCACAAAGGGAATGGAAGCAGTAAAAGTAGTTCCAATTCCTTTTTCCGACTTCACATTAAGTGTGCCACCATGTAGCTTTACCAGTGATTTGGCTAATGGAAGCCCAATTCCTGTGCCTGGATTATGTTTATGGATACCTTGATTAAATTGTTTGTATTGTTCGAATACTTTATCCGGATCATCAGTTTGAATACCGGGTCCATCATCAATAACTGCTATTAATAAACAATTGCGATCTTTTTTGTCTAAACATTCTTCAATATCTACTGATAGAATTACTTCGCCATTTTCTTTGCCATATTTAAAAGCATTAGATAGGAGGTTGTATATTACCTTTTCAATAACATCTTCATCAAATTGAATAACAAGGCTTTCAATACTAGTTTTGATTTTGAAATTAATTTGGTGTTCAGTAGCCATATATGAAAAAGCCTGAGCTGACTCTTTTATAAACGAAATAATATCGCCTGTGGTAACATTTAATTCCATTGAGCCGGTTTCAACTTTTCTGAAATCCATCACCTGATTTATTAATCGTAATAAAAGGTTGGTGTTTTTATGCATAATCACAAAGAGCTCCTTGTCATCGTTATTCAGGGTTAGTCTTTTTCGAAGGGCTTCCAATGGGCCGGCAATTAAGGTTAATGGCGTACGGAATTCATGAGATATGTTGGTGAAAAATTGCAGACGCATCTGGTTAAGCTCCTTAATACGCTGACTTTCCATTGATTCAAACTGAAGTTTTCTTTTTAAATCAATCCAAAGAATAGAATAACGAATATAGGCATATATAATAATGCCCAGAGTAAGAAAATAGGCAAGAAAGGCATACCATCTTTTCCACCATGGTGCTAATACTTTTACGTGAAGTATTGTCTCTGAATGACTCCAGATACCATCATTATTGGCAGCTTTAACTCGAAAAATGTAATTACCCGGTTTTAAATTATTGTATTTGGCAATACGGTTTGTAGAATTTTCACTCCAGCTTTCAGAAGAGTTTTCTAACAGGTAGCTATAGGTGTTTTTTTCTGAATAGTAGTTGATGGCCACGAATTCAATTCCAAAATTATTTTGTTTGTGATTTAGTACCAATTCTTTAGTATCAGCAATGTTTTTAGTCAACGGACTATTAGCACTACCTACTTTTACGGGTACATTATTAATCAGTAGGTTGGTCAACTGAACATGAGGAACATAAGCATTTTCTTTTGTAATGTTAGGATTGAAATAATTTAAACCTTTAACACTTCCAGCAAATATCAGATCAGAATCGGTTATCATCAAAGTGTTGAAAGCACTGCCAATCAATCCATCCCGATTATCAAAATTCTGGAAACGTCCGGTTTCTATATCGTATTTTGATATTCCTCCCTGGGTGGCAATCCATATCCGATTGTTGTTATCTTGTTTGATATCATAAACCTGTTCCTGAGCCAATCCATCTTTTATGCCTAGTTCATTAAAAGTACCATTTTGGGGATCGATAATAATGACTCCACCGCCGTTTGTGCCAAGCCACATGTTGCCATCATAACTCTCATTAATGGTTAATATTGCATTCTTGCCAACGCCACTATTGTTGATCTCATCAAATAGCCAGCGCTTATATTGTTTGGTTTGATAGTACCATACGTAAACACCATTGCTGGTTCCAATCCATAAATTGTTTTTAGAGTCAACTTTTAAGCTTAGTATATAATCATTTAAGACATAGCCTAAAGCGGGAAATATTTCTTTTAAAGGTTTGAACTCTTTTGATTGAATATCAAAATTAAAAAGACCATTCCCAAGTGTACCTACCCAAAGCTGGTTAGCTTCCTGTTGGCCGATTGACCATACCGATAAATAAAGTTCTTCATTTTTAGTAGGTTCAATTGGATTGTATGAGTTAAAATTACCGTTTGAAGGGTTGAATAAAGCTAATCCACCACCATAAGTACCCAACCAGATGTTACCTTTTATATCTTCAAACAATCGTTTAATAACATTACTTTTCAGGTTAGAACTTTGTTGAGTATATCTCTTAAATCTTCCGTTATGTATATCAAAAAGGTTTAGGCCTCCACCGTCAGTTCCAATCCAGATTCTATCCTTATTGTCCTGCAGTAATGATATCACAGCATCTTCACTCAGGCTGAAGGGATTATTCGGCTCATTGGTAAAATAGGTAAAGCGGTTTCGGTCCAGATTTAACAATCTGATACCTTTACCTATAGTACCAATCCAATATAATCCGTTTCCATCAACAAATACTGTATAAACGGCTTTGGTATCAAGTCCTCTGAATGCTTTTGCCAGTTCTGTATTGTAGATTACCTGATTATTTGTTTGATCAATCACATAAATACAATCACCATCAATTGAAGCTAATATTTTGCCATCTTGAGATTGAGATAAGGACATAATAATGTTGATATTGTCATTACCATCTTTGTTAAGATTTAGCTTTATATATTGATAATTCTCCTTACTAAATTTATATAAACCCATGTTATTGGTGGCAATCCAGATAAAACCCAATCCATCATCAAGCAAACTGTTAATTTGCATGTTTTCAAAGTCGAAGTGTTTAAATGTCCTGGAATTTTTGTTATACAGACTAAGTCCATTTCCATAGGTCCCCATCCACAGTTCATCATCACTACCATTGCACAATGCAGATATATAATTAATGTAGTTATATTGCCTATGGTTTTGTGGAAAGGCATCAAAAGTTTTTGTCTCTTTATTATAAGAATTTAATCCTCCACCCATTGTTCCAATCCATAACCTGTTTTGATCGTCCATTAATAGGGCACCAATCTGGTTATTTGAGATAGAATAACCTTGGACTGTGTCTACATAAAATGTACTGATTTGTTCAGTGTCGTGATGAAATCTGTTTAATCCGAATTTTGTACCTATCCATATATTTCCTTCTTCGTCTTCTACCAGCGAAGTAATGAAGTTGTCAGAAATAGTGTTGGGTTCATCGTGCTTATGGTAGAAATTAGTTATTTCATATCCATCGTACCTGTTTAATCCATAATAACTTCCAAACCAAATGTAACCTCTGCTGTCCTGTATAATGGAATTAACCGAGTTATTACTAAGCCCATCATCTGTATCCAGACTTTCAAAGCGATACTGTGAAAATTGTGAATAAGCAGATACTGAAAGTATTGATACTAAAAGAAAGGTGATAACGAACCTTCGATTTAATTCATTCATAGATGGTTTGGAAATATTATTTGGGTTAAACGTGAATAAAAATAGCTAAAATAAATGCATTACAAAATGAAATCTTGTTTATCCTTATGAAGTTCTTTCAAAAACTTTTTTTAGCTAATATTTTTGTGCTTAAATATATAAGGATAAAATTATCCTTTTTTAACGAACTTTTCTTTGTCTAATTAAGTAAAAAAGTACCAATTTTGCATTCTCTTAATTTAAACCAAATTGTTCTGAGCCTGTTTAAAGCAGTAACCTTATTTAATTAATTAGAAAAGTTTAGATAAAATGAGTCATAAAGTGCCTGTGGCCAATAAGATTAAAACCGATTTACACGAAATTTTAGAAGTTCGTAATTTAACAGATTCAACTTTTGTTATGCGTTTTGAGCGCAAGGGACTGGAGTTTGAAGCTGGTCAGCATATATGTGTAGGACCACCTAATGGAATTCATACTCGGGAATATTCAATATATAGTGCCGAAAATGATGATTATATTGAAATACTGGTGAAGGAAGTTGAAAATGGGTTGGTTTCGCCAAGCCTGAAGAAACTTCAGAAAGGTGGCTTTGTTGTGGTAGAAGAACCTGTAGGTTATTTTACAATCAATAACAAACTGCCAAAGAATCAGAAATACGTATTTATTGCCAGTGGTACCGGAGTTTCACCTTTTCATAGTTTTGTCTTATCAAAACCTGAGATTGATTATACTTTGTTGCATGGTGTAAAATATGGGTCGGAAGGATATGAGTCAGAAACATACGACAAAAAGCGTTATGTAAAGTGTACATCGCGTGAGGGAACAGGTAACTATTATGGAAGGGTTACTGATTACCTGAAAGAAAACAAATTCGGTAAGGATGTTCAGTATTTCTTGTGTGGGAATTGCAATATGATACATGATGTGTATGATATATTGGAAGAGCAGGGGGTAAGTACCGATAACATTCACGCAGAAGTTTATTTTTAACAAATTAAAGCTAGTAGCCAGCAGCTAACAGCTAGAAGCTAATATGATGAAGTACCATTTAGTGACATTGGGATGTCAGATGAATATGTCTGACAGTGAAAGAGTGAGAAATGTGCTGGAAGGCATGGGTTATCAATGGGTAGAAAATGAAGAAGAGGCTAATATTATTGGTATTCTTGCTTGTTCAGTTCGACAGAAAGCCATAGACAAGGTGTATTCAAAAATAGCACTTTGGAATAAACGCAAGCAATCGCAGAACCTGATTACATTTATTAGCGGATGTATTTTACCTGCTGATGAAGAGAAGTTTCTGAAGCTTTTTGATATCGTATTTGCCATGCGCGAGCTTCCTAAGTTTCCGCAAATGTTATCGCAATATGGTATAACCACACCTGCCGGACTGGAAAAAGAAAATCTGAATCCAAAAGAAGAAATTAACTTTTTCTGGAAGGTTAAACCCAAGTATAACAGTTCTTTTGAAGCTTTTATACCAATTCAAAATGGTTGTGATAAGTTCTGTTCGTTTTGTGCAGTTCCTTATACTCGTGGCAGAGAAGTAAGTCGTCCATCGGTGGAAATCATAAGCGAGGTAAGAAGTCTTGTTGAGAAAGGATACAAGTCGATTACTTTGTTAGGACAAAATGTAAACTCATATGGGCTGGATAAAAAAGGTGCAGAAATCAACTTTGCACAGTTGCTTGAGGAGATAGGTAAGATTGGTGAATCAACTCAGCATCGTTTCTGGGTATATTTTACCTCTCCGCATCCGCGTGATATGGGACGTGAAGTGATTGAAGTAATTGCTAAATACAAATGCCTTGGAAAGCAGATTCATCTTCCTATTCAATCGGGAGATGATAAGGTGTTGATTAAGATGAACCGTAAACATTCGGTTAAAAAGTATCGCGAATCGATAGAAGCTATTCGTGAACTGATACCACAGGCAACCTTGTTTACCGATATTATTGTTGGTTTTTCAGGTGAAACGGAAGAGCAGTTTCAGAATACACGCAAGGCCATGCGAGAGTTTGAATACAATATGGCTTACATTGCCATGTATTCGAAACGTCCGGGGGCGGCATCATATAGCTGGCCCGATGATGTGGATCATAAGATAAAGAAAGAGCGTTTAGCTTTATTGACTGAAGACTTGGCAGAAGTTTCAGGTAAATACAATCGAAATATGGTGGATAAGGAATTCATCATTCTGGTGCGCGATACCGATCGTAAGAGTGGCTACTTAAGTGGTCAGACTGAAGGTAAGATCACCGTTCGATTTGCATCAGAAGATAAGAGTTTGATTGGTCAGTTTGTAAAAGTAAAAATTACATCGGCAACAAATTTTTCAGTGGAAGGCGAGTTGGTTGAAGTAGAAAGTTTGCAGGAGGTATAATGTTTCAGTTAGCAAAGAAAAGGGTAGGTTTTAAGACTTTGGGCTGTCGGTTAAATCAGTTTGAAACCGATGCGATGGCATCGAAATTTGTGGCTATGGGCTACGATGTGGTAGAAGACAGCAAAGATACCGATGTGTTTGTGGTGAATACCTGTACCGTTACTAACCAAAGCGATCAAAAATCGCGGTATGCAGTTAATCATGCGTTGAAGAATGGTCATAACGGAATGCTGATTATAACCGGCTGTATGGCCAATCATCATAAAGAGGCTTTGGAAGAACTGTATCCCAATGCCTATGTGGTGGATAACGAAAACAAAAGTGCTATTCCTCAATTGGTGCAGGCTCATTTTAATAAAGAGATTGTTCCTGCAAATACTACACAAGGTGGCGTTTTTAACTATGCGCCAGCATCTGAGACATTTCATACGCGCAGTATGATCAAGATTCAGGATGGGTGTGATAACTTCTGTACTTTCTGTATTATTCCCAAAGTAAGAGGAAGAGCTACCAGTCGGCCAGTAGAGGATATTCTGAAGAATATTACAGAAGTGGTTGGTTTTGGCTATAAAGAAGTTGTGATAACCGGTGTGAATATTAGCCGTTATGAGCACGAAGGAGTCAAATTCTCAGGGCTTCTGGCAAAAATACTGGATCTGCCATTTGATTTCAGGGTGCGTATTTCATCCATTGAACCTGATGGTTTCGACGATGAGTTTTTTGCTTTATTGACACATCCTAAAATGACGCCTCATTTGCATTTGTGCTTACAAAGTGCTTCTGAATCTGTTTTGTTGCAGATGCGAAGAATGTACACCTATCGTTCGTACAAACAGATTGTTCAGCGCCTGAGAGAAATTGATCCGAAATTTAATATTACAACAGATATTATTGTTGGCTTTCCGGGTGAATCTGAAGAGGATTTTCAGGCTTCATTAGATTCGGTTGATCAGATTGGTTTTAGCCATGTGCATACTTTCAAATACTCAAAAAGGGATAACACCCGGGCTGCCCGAATGACCAATGTGATTCCGGAAAAAGTTAAGTCGGATAGGAGTGAACAACTACGACATAAGACTGCGGAGGCCAAAAGAAATTACCGCCAACAGTTTATTGGATCAGAGCAAACTGTTTTGGTTGAAAAGATTGATAAAAGAGGCTTTGCTCATGGTTATGGTGAATATTATGTTCCGGTTCAGTTTAAAGCTGATGAGGTCAAGAAGAATAGCTTTTACAAAGTGAAGCTAACAGGTTTAACAGATTCTAGGGAAGAGCCTGTCTTGATTGGACAATTGATTGATTAGACGATTGGCTGATTATTCAATTAGTCGATTTTCAATGTGACAATTAATCAATTTTCAGTAAAGCAATTGATGTATTATTAATTTGTTTAATTGTTGGGTTAAAAGATAATTTTCAGAGCTATTCTTTTAAACATAAGGTTTAGATCATTACTTATTAAGCGCATATTTAGCTTTGCTGATTTTTAAATTTTGACTACGTCGATCTTCGATTCACCAATTGATGTTCCGCTAATGCGGAACAATTTGTGTTAATTAGTGAAATTTGTGGTTGATTATATTTAAAGACCGTTCTTTATATGCTTAGATGAAAGAGAGCACTTTTACCTACAATATTATTTAGCAAAATAAGTCCTAAACTCATGCTCAAAGTTGGGCGTAAAAACATTTTTACCCAAATTCTCATTGATCTCGTCTATCGACCAGAAACGTAGTTCATCTACTTCGGTTTCAGCTTTTTTGAATGGACCTTTATGGTTAGTTTTGAAAAGAAATACCAACTCATGTTCTATTTCGCTTTTCCATAAATAGGGCTTTAGTCCTTCAGCTTTGAATTGCTGCAAACCAATTTCTTCAAAAGTCTCTTTTTGCAGAGCTTGCTCAATATTTTCGCCTGCACTTACATGACCACCAACTGCTGTATCCCATTTGCCGGGCTGAACCAGCTTATTCATAGGTCGCTTTTGTAATAGTAGTTTTCCATCATTAAAAACATGTAAATGAACCACCGGGTGTAATAGTTTTGATCCATTATGAACCACTGATCGGGGAGCAGAACCCAATACCTGGCCTTTTTCATTCACCAAAGGCAACCATTCTTCTTTTTGTAGCTTTGGAGCTTGTTTCTTTTTCGTGTACCATTCAAAAGCAAAGAAAATACCCATCACAACAAACATTCCGGCACCATTTATAAAACTCCATACCTCTTTTATCTCAACAAATGAAGAAGCAATGGCAGCCCAAGAATATACCAGCATCACCCAAAAGATACGTTTCATGCTTTGTTGCATTTCCCAAACCTGGTATGGATTCATCTGTATCTGCTTCATATAACGTTGGCTCATCTGAAGAAGAATATTGTGTTTCGAAAAAGAGGAAAAGCCTATCATACCCGTCATTAAAAGACTGATGATTCCGGGTTTCAATTTAAAAAATATCTCGTTATCCAAAGCGATAGAAACAGCCCCGAGTGCAACAAGTAACCCAACATCAAGTATTACAAACCGGTCTGTTTTTCGTTCTTTAATATAGCTGTATGCCAACTCGATTATTCCTACTGCAATAGCAATAATTAAACCATAGAGAGTTCCCCATATTTCATCAACTACAATAAAAATAATGATGGGTAAAAAGCCGGGCAGGAGTCGTTTGATGAGGTCGAGTCTGTTCATATTTTGATTGTTTGCTGCGAAGATAGCTGTTTGTTATAGATTTTCTATCAATCTGTCAATTTGGCTGCTATTACCCTCTGCTTCCAAACTTTTTTGGGGTGCTACCTAACTTTTACCCCTTGCTACGTTGCTTTTTTGTGGTGATACCTTATCATTTGTCATAATTTCGGTGCTTTTATTCGCTGTTACCTCACTTCTAACGTGTACTAGACTGTTTTTAGTTATTGCTAAACAACTTTAGAACATTACTTCCACAGTTTTGAATCTTTGCTACTTAGGTTGGACGTCATTACTACTGTAGTTTGTTCCGTTGCTATACTACGTTATACTCTGCAATAATGGTTATTGATTATAAGTGTTGATAATATTAATATATTGTTTATTTTAGAATTGCAATGTTTGACCACTTATCAACTAACTTATGGGTATACTAAAAGAAATACCGGAATTATTGCAGGAAGGTGTTATCACTGATGAAACAGCAAAACGTATTCAGGATTACTATAAAAGCAAAAAAAGTTCCTCAACCAATAAACTTTTTATTGTTTTTGGTGTCTTGGGTGCTATATTGGTTGGACTTGGGCTTATTCTGATCATCGCTCATAACTGGGATGAGCTTTCGAGAATGACAAAAACCATATTTGCTTTTCTTCCTCTTATTATCGGTCAGTATTTGAGCGGATGGGTTATTCTAAAGAAAAGGGATAGTATTGCATGGCGAGAAAGTGTAAGTGCTTTTTTGTTTTTCGCTGTTGGAGCAAGTATCTCACTGGTGAGTCAGATATACAATATTCCGGGTAATTTAAGTTCATTTTTGCTTACATGGATGTTGTTGTGTATTCCACTGATTTATCTGATGAAATCTTCGGTTGCATCATTGCTTTGTTTGGCTGGAATTACCTATTATGCTGCAGAAACCAGTTACTGGACTTATCCGTCGTCAGATTCATACATGTATTGGGTGTCATTACTATTAATAATGCCTCATTATTATCATTTGTATCGGAAAAAGCCAACGAGTAATTTTATGGTTTTTCATAATTGGATCATTCCTTTATCGCTGGTTATCATTCTTGGTACACTGGCTGAAAAATTCGATGAGTTAATGTATATAGCATATATTGTCTTATTTGGCATTTTTAGTCTGATTGGTGACAGGGAATTCATTTCTAAGCAAAGATTATTAAGTAATGGCTATAGCGTTATGGGGAGCTTAGGTAGTATTATTATATTATTGATGTTGAGTTTTAACTGGTTTTGGGATCATCTGAGGACGACTGAAGTTTTGATGAATGAATTGGTACGCTCGAACGAATTTCTCTCAATTATAGTTTTGATTGCCTTAGCATTGGTGATGCTATTCTATCGAAAAAGAGAATTGACGATTGAAAACATGAATCCATTCTCGTTTATATTTCTTTTGTTGATACCAACTTATATTATTGGATTGAATTCTTCGGTAGCGATTATCCTGATTAATTTATTTGTATTGGGTTTAGGTATTTTAATTATTCTTCAGGGAGCTCAAAAAAATCATTTTGGAATATTGAATTATGGATTGCTAATCATTACCGCATTGGTTGTTTGTCGGTTCTTTGATTCGGATCTGAGTTTTGTTTTGAGAGGTGTGTTATTTGTTATAGTGGGAGTGGGCTTTTTTGCTTCAAATTATGTAATGCTGAAAAAAAGGAAATCTAATGAATAGGAAAAGTATAATATTGCCCCTTTTTATTCTGGTAGCATTGGTACAATTGTTTGTACCCTCTAAAATGATTTGGGACAGAGAAGCAATTTTAAGAGAAGGAACAGAAATTAAACTAAAAACAGCACCAATCGATCCTAATGATCCGTTCAGAGGAAAATATATTGTATTGGATTATGAAGAAAATAGCATCAAGAAAGACAGTACAGAAAGTTGGAGTCGGGGAGATGAGGTATTTGTTTATTTTAGCATGGATAAGGATGGATTTGCTAAGATAGAATCGGTTTCCAGAGCAATAATTGATGATAATCAACTGTTTGTGAAGGCAACTATTGGTAATCGTATTTGGAATGACACAGCAATGATACGGGTGGATTACGATTTTAATCGTTTTTATATGGAGGAATCTAAAGCCAAAAATGCTGAGATTGTTCATCGTGAGGCATTAAACGACACCAGTAAAATATCATACGCTCTTGTAAGTATTATGAATGGGGATGCGGTGGTGAAAGACGTTTTTATTGATGATGTTTCTGTCCATGAACTGGCTAAAGAAGATAATTAGGTATAGTTGAAAATATGTTTGATTGGCATAATTGATAGTTATTCGACTCCTCTGGAGTCGAGTGTTGAGTTGATCATATATTCTATAAATATATGATGCCTCTGGCATCAATAAAAGTCTTTAAAATTGGATGAACAGAAGCTTATGTTAGATTTTGATTAAAGGAATACTTACTGTTTTGAACTCCTTACGAGTTACGCATTTGTAGAAAGGGAATGCTTTTAATGGCTCAAATGGAGTTAATTCTTCGAACATTTTATAAATATATAATATCTCTGGTATTATTAGCTTTTTTGTAGATTGAAATTAAAGGGAATCTATACAAGGGAAATTATTGACTTTGAACTCCAGAGGAGTTCTATATCTATAGAAAAAGTTGTAATTTAAAAAACGACTCCAGCGGAGTCGAATATATACACCAAACCTACATTACCATGGCCAATACCTATTCTCAAATCTACATTCAGATTGTATTTGCCATACAAAACAGAGAAGCTTCCATCCAGTCGGAATGGGAAGCTGAATTACACAAATATATCTCAGGTATTGTAAAAGAAAAAGGGCAGAAAATGCTATCCATTAATGGAACAGATAATCATATCCATTTTCTAATTGGAATGAAGCCTTCCTGTTGTTTATCAGATCTGGTAAGAGAAATCAAAAAATCATCCACAAATTTTATAGAAGATAAAGGATTTAGTAGTTATAAGTTTAAATGGCAGGAGGGATTTGGGGCTTTTTCTTATGGTCAATCTCAGTTAGATGCGGTGATCAAGTATATCGAGAATCAGAAGGTCCATCATAACAAGAGTAGTTTTAAAGATGAATACGTCAAATTATTGAAGTTATTTAATGTTGAATTTAAGGATAAATTTGTTTGATTGGCATGGTAAATAGATATTCGACTCCGCTGGAGTCGGCTGTTGTATTGGATGGATATTCTATAAATATATGATGCCTCTGGTATCAATTATTTGAGCAATAGATTTATGGTTATAAAGTGGTTTTTTGAGATGAACTCCAGAGGAGTTCCATCTTTATAGCGAGATAATATGATGCTATCAACGACTCCAGCGGAGTCGTACCTATAAAACAAGAAAACCGAAGATAAGCATCTCCGGTTTTAAAATTCATTCGACTATATGGATGTTTATGAATTGTTGCGTTCGTATACAAACCAGTAGGCTGCACCCACAAATAAGGCACCACCAACAATATTACCCAGGGTAACCGGAATCAGATTATTTACCACAAAGCTTGTCCAGGTAACATCAGCTCCATAAAAAATAGCTGTAGGTATAAAAAACATATTGGCTATCGAGTGCTCAAATCCCATTGCCACAAAGGCCATAACCGGGAACCAAATTCCTAATATCTTACCCGAAATATCTTTGGCACCATATGAAAGCCACATGGCCAGCGCAACCATCCAGTTACAGCCAATACCTTTTAAAAAGGCTTTGTAAAACGGATTAGCTGTTTTTGCTTCAGCAATGCCTCTGATGCTTTCTAACCAGGGATCTTTAGCAAATAAATCAGTTAAATAAGCAAAACACAGAGCAACAATGATTGAACCAATAAAATTGCCAAGATAGACTAACGACCAGTTTTTTAAGATGGATTGAAAGTTTGTTTTACCCTGAAACCATGAAGGAATAAAATAAGCCGTATTACCAGTGAAAAGATCGGCTCCGGCAATAGCAACTAAGATGAGTCCCAATGGGAAAACGGCCCCAAATAAGAACTTCTGAATACCTGGATTGGAAGCCTCTAATCCGGGAAGTCCACCACCTACTACCACAGCAAGTAATCCTCCCATGGCAATATAACCTCCGGCAAGAATGGCTAATACAATGGTATTTGCGACTGATGTATTGGTTTTTGTCTCGGCTACTTTATTAACAACCGATACAATTTCTTTTGAGTTATAGTAGTTCATTTTTTATAATGCTTTGCTAAAAACAAAAAAGTTTGATCCTTTTCTTAGTTAATTATTACTTCCTTAAAATACTGCTTGAATATTTGGTAGGCAGTTTCCAATTGTTCAGGAGTATTGGATGGAACGCCTTCCAGTTCGTATTTCCAGCCCAGGTGATCATATTTATGAGCTCCCAGGTGATGATATGGCTGTATTTCCAGCTTTTCAATGTTTTCGTATCCACCAAAGTGTTCTCCCAGTTGTTTCAGATCTTTCAGATCGTCGCTGTATCCGGGTACCAAAACATAACGTAACCAAACAGGTTTATTTATTTCGTTAAGGTATTCAGCCAGTTTAAGTGTTTTATCATTGCTTTGTCCAACCAATGCGCGATGACGCTCTTCATTCATCTGCTTGATGTCGAGCAGAACAATATCGATATATTCCAGGGCTTCCTTTACAAAGTCATTAAGAACACTACCGTTGGTATCAACACAAATATGAAAACCTTCTGCCTTTAACGCTTTTAAAACCGGTATTAATTCCTTAGCCTGAAGCAAGGGTTCACCACCTGAAAAGGTTAAACCACCTTTTTTACCAAAGAAAGGTTGTTGGTTTATAGCCATGCTTACAATCTCTTCAGCCGAAGTAGGTTTGCCTCCTTTACATTCAATGGTATCAGGATTGGCACAGTACAAACATTTAAAATTACAGCCCTGCAAAAAAACCACAAGACGAATTCCGGGACCATCATAAGTCCCCAACGATTCAAATGAATGAACGTTTAACATGGCGTTAGTTTAAAAAGGTAAATAAGAGAAGAAGGCAGAAGCTACATAGCAACTGCCTCCTGTATATTGATCATTTGCCTGCTACATGCGATCGAAGAAGCTTCTTGAAATCACTTCCAATTGTTGCTCACGTGTAAGTTTTACAAAGTTAACAGCGTAACCCGATACACGAATGGTCAACTGAGGATATTCTCCCGGATTTTCCATTGCATCTTCCAAAAGTTCGCGGTTCAACACGTTTACATTTAAGTGATGTGCTTCTTTTGAGAAGTAGGCATCCATCATGGTAACAAGGTTCTCACGACGAACATTTTCGTCAGCACCTAATGATTTAGGCACAATGCTGAAGGTATTTGAAATACCATCCAATGCATTTTTATAGTCTAACTTAGCCACTGAGTTTAACGATGCAATGGCTCCGTTTTTATCACGACCATGCATTGGGTTGGCTCCTGGTGCAAATGGCACACCATGTGCTCGACCATCAGGCGTAGCACCTGTTTTCAATCCGTAAACCACGTTTGAAGTAATGGTTAATATCGACATGGTAGGCTCAGCATTTTTATATACACCTAGCTCTGATAATAAGCTATTGAAATACCCTGATACTTCTACCGCCAGATTGTCTACACGATCATCGTCGTTACCATAACAAGGGAAATCACCTTCGATTTTGAAGTCGGTACTTAAACCTTGTTCGTTACGAACCACTTTTACTTTAGCATGCTTAATAGCCGATAAGGAGTCTGCTACAATTGACAAACCGGCGATTCCATAAGCCAGGTTGATACGTGGATTGGTATCAACAAATGCCATCTGAGCTTTTTCGTAGTAATATTTATCGTGCATGTAATGGATGATGTTCATCGACTCGTTGTAAACACGAGCAACTTCTTTCATGGCAATTTTGTAATTAGCCATTATTTCGTCAAAGTCAAGAACATCACTTTTCAAAGCAGGAACACCTTCAATCATTTGTTTACCCGACATCTCACAACGTCCGCCATTGATTGCTAATAATAAGGTTTTAGCAAGGTTGGTACGGGCTCCAAAGAACTGGATGTGTTTACCAATTTCCTGGAACGAAACACAACAAGCAATACCGTAGTCATCTGATTTACGTGTGCTTTGCATCAAATCATCGTTTTCGTACTGAATTGATGATGTATCGATTGATACCTGAGCACAGAAGTTCTTAAAGTTTTCAGGCAAAGTGTTTGACCAAAGTACAGTCATGTTAGGCTCCGGAGAAGGACCTAAGTTGTATAATGTTTGTAGAAAACGGAAAGATGTTTTGGTAATCTTGTGACGACCGTCCATTAAACGTCCACCGATAGCTTCAGTTACCCAGGTTGGGTCGCCGGCAAAAATTTCATTATATGCATTCATACGCAGGTGACGAACCATACGTAATTTCATTACAAACTGATCGATAAATTCCTGAGCGCGTTCTTCAGTAATTGTTCCATTTTGTAGATCGTACTCAATATAAATGTCAAGGAATGATGAAACATTACCCAATGACATGGCAGCACCGTCTTGCTCTTTTACAGCTGCAAGATAAGCCATATAAACCCATTGAACAGCTTCCTGTGCTGATTCTGCAGGACGACTTAAATCCAAGCCATATTTGGTACCTAGTTCTTTAATTTGAGCCAAAGCTTTGATCTGCTCAGCTACCTCTTCGCGCAAACGGATTTTATCATCGGTCATAGGGCCTAATAATCCACGCAGATCTTCTTTTTTAGCCTCAATTAAACGGTCGATACCATATAAGGCCAAACGACGATAATCACCAATAATACGACCGCGTGCATAATTATCAGGTAGTCCGGTTAAGAATCCTAATGAACGGAACTTACGTATTTCATCAGTATATACATCAAATACACCATCATTGTGTGTTTTAGCATAATTACGGAAAATATCTTTAACGCGATCTGAAACCTCCAAACCTTGTTCACTACAGGCTTTTTCTACCACTGCAATACCTCCGTAAGGCTTCATGGCACGTTTTAAAAGCTCGTCTGTTTGAAGACCAACGATCAATTCAAGATCTTTTTGGATATAACCAGCATCAAAAGCGGTGATGTTTGATACAATTTCTGTATCGATTGAACGCACTCCGTTATTTTCGGTTTCTTCCTTAATAGCCTCCTTACAAAGATCCCATAATTTTTGGGTTCTTTCTGTTGGACCACATAAGAAAGAACTGTCTCCTTCATAAGGGGTGATGTTCATTTGAACAAAGTTTCTTACGTTAATTTCTTTGTTCCAAAGTCCATCTCTGAACATGTCTTTAATCTTGCTCATGATTAATTGATATTTACCTTTTATATAATATGCTATATAATTTCTAGCGATGTTTCGGGTGCAAAGTAAATAGCAAAAAATTAAATTTTCAACGCTATAAAAGACTTTTAAGTCTTATTTAAGAGGTTGGAATTCAGACATTCTAAATAATGATCATATTCAAGATTCTTATATGCCGAAAATGAAAATGCCTGATATCAATGAAGTTGAATAGGTGCTATGTGGAGATTGCAATATAAAACTTTAAATTGTAATGTGAAGATTACAACCTTATTTAGAATGATTGCTTCCAAAATATTTAACAAACATTAACATGTTTTGCAGCAGATTTTTGTCTTTTGCGATGATTTTTCAGGATGTATTTAAAATAAAAAGGCACTCTTATGAGTGCCTTAAGTATCTGAATAGATGGAATATTATTACAAATTGTTCAAATAATCCGTTACGTTCTTTTCAACACGACTTACAACAGTTGAAACATCGGCCTTTTCGAATTTATCACCTGTAATACTTTCATATAATTCAATGTATCGTTCAGAAATCTGATCAACAAACTCGTCTGGAATTTCTGGTAAAACATCACCTTTGCGTCCCTGGAAGTTGTTTTCCATTAACCATTCACGTACAAATTCTTTAGAAAGTTGCTTTTGGTTTTCACCTTTATCAAAACGTTCCTGATAACCGTCGGCATAGAAATAACGGGATGAGTCAGGTGTATGGATTTCATCAATCAGGTAAATCTGTCCATCTTTTTTACCAAACTCATATTTGGTATCTACCAAAATCAATCCTTTTTCTTTGGCAATTTCACTACCACGCTTGAAAAGTGCCAATGAGATTCTCTCCAATTCAATATAATCTTCTTCTGAAACTAATCCTTGTTTCAAAATTTCTTCACGCGTGATATTTTCGTCGTGTGCTCCTAATTCAGCTTTGGTAGTAGGTGTTAGAATTGGTTCAGGAAATGCCTGGTGTTCCTTTAAGCCTTCAGGAAGCGGTACACCACAAATTTCACGTCCACCATCTTTGTATAAACGCCATGAGCTACCGGTAAGATATCCACGAACAATCATTTCTACTGCAAAAGGCTCACACATATGACCAACTGTAACGTTAGGATCGGGAGTGGCAATTTTCCAGTTAGGTACGATATCAGCAGTTGCATCTAAAAATTTAGCTGCAATTTGGTTCAACACTTGTCCTTTGTAAGGAATTCCTTTAGGAAGAACAACATCAAATGCAGAAAGACGGTCAGAAACAACCATTACTAAATAATCGTCGTTGATGTTATAAACATCTCGAACTTTTCCTTTGTAAACACTCTTTTGACCAGGAAACTGATAGTCGGTCTTAATAATTGCTTTACTCATTTTATAGTAGATATTTGATATTTGTTTTTATTTCTTGTCGTCTTCTTTTTGTTTTTTATCATATGCTTCAACAATATCCTGCACTAATTGGTGTCGCACAATGTCCTTTTTATTGAATTCAATGATAGCAATCCGATCAATTCCCTTAAGTATTTTCATACCTTGTATCAAGCCCGAACTGCGAGGGTTAGGTAAGTCAATCTGAGTTACATCACCCGTTACAATAAACTTGGCATAAGCACCCATACGGGTAAGAAACATCTTAAGTTGGTTATTTGTTGTGTTCTGGGCTTCATCTAATATTACGCAGGCATCATTTAGTGTACGTCCACGCATAAACGCCAGTGGTGCAATCTGTATAGTGCCGTTTTCCATGTATTCTTTTAGTCGGGTAGGAGGAATCATATCCTGCAGAGCATCGTACAAAGGTTGTAAGTACGGATCAATCTTCTCTTTCATATCACCCGGTAAAAAACCCAGTTTTTCACCGGCTTCAACAGCTGGTCGACTTAAAATGATTCTTCTGACCTGTCTGTTCTTAAGAGCAGCTACTGCTAAAGCAATGGCCGTATAGGTTTTACCCGAACCTGCCGGACCAATGGCAAATAATAAATCGTTATTCTTAAACGACTTTACTAATTTATCCTGGTTTTCTGTTCTTGCTTTAATAGGTCTTCCGCTGATGCCATAAAGGATAATATCGCTGTCGCTCTTAGCTTCAGTTATACTATCGCCTTCAAGTATTTCGGAGATAGTAGCTTCTTTTAAAACATTGTATTGATTGTAATGCTCAATCAGATTATTGATTTTTTCTTCGAAATCAGCCATTTCTTCAGCATCCCCAATGGCTTTTAACCAATTGCCCCGGGCAACAATCTTTAGTTTTGGGAACCTGTTTTTAATGAGTTCTAGTTTCGCATTTTTTACACCTAAAAACTCTACCAAATCGACTGATTCGAGATAAATCAATTTTTCAATCATATAAAGGTCAATATTCCGTCATTTACTCTAATGCAAAGTAACAACAATTTTTACATTTCTCTTCTTTCAAAATACCCCAAATGAAAGCAAAAGTTAAATTGAACAAATAGATAGACTATAATTTAAAATGACCTCAAGTTTCCGATATATTTGTACTATTATTAATCATCGAAGGCTTTTAAACATTATGAGTAATAACACACATGAATTAACCCTGGTTGCGTTTAAAGAATTATTGGAAATAATGGATGAATTGCGCAGTAAGTGTCCCTGGGATAAAGAGCAAACGAATGAATCGTTGCGCACATTAACCATTGAGGAGACATACGAATTAGCGGATGCTATTATCAAAAAAGATCCGAAGCTGATTAAGAAGGAACTGGGAGACGTGCTATTACACATTGTGTTTTATGCTAAAATAGGTGCAGAAACCCATGATTTTACAATGAAGGAGGTAATAGAAGCTTTAAATGAAAAGCTGATTTATCGACATCCGCATATTTTTGGCGAAGTAAAAGTAGATGATGCACGTGAAGTTGAAGAAAACTGGGAAAAGCTTAAACTTAAAGAAAAAGATGGTAATAAATCTGTTTTGTCGGGTGTGCCAATGAGTTTACCTGCTATGGTGAAAGCTAACAGAATACAGGACAAGGCCCGTGGAGTTGGATTTGACTGGGAACATAAAGAACAAGTTTGGGATAAGGTTCATGAAGAATTGGGAGAGTTGAAAGTTGAAATTGATCAGATGGATCAGGATAAAATTGAAGCTGAGTTTGGTGATTTATTGTTTTCCATTATCAATGCGGCCCGTCTCTATGGCGTAAATCCTGAAAATGCATTGGAAAGAACCAATCGTAAATTTATTCTCCGATTTAATTATCTGGAGGAAAAAACTATCAAAGCCGGACTCGATTTAAAGGCAATGTCTCTTGAAGAAATGGATAAGATCTGGAATGAAGCAAAAAAAATAGATAAGGTATAACTGATTGTTTTATAGTGGTTAAGTAGGTTTCTGGCAGGATGTCCTGTTAATAATTGTTAAGTTTTGGCATGGAGTTTGGATAGATCTAACAAAGCTAATGCATTAAGCCTGATAACATGTCTAACTTAAAACTAGAAGCCATGAAAGCGAAACAATTAATATACACGGTATTGATAGGAACCTTTATTTTTATTTCGGGCAATAATATTTTTGGACAGGAGAAAAGATCATCCAGAACATCCAGAAATGAGGTAAGGTCAAGTGATAACAACAGAACACGGGTTAAACGTCAGTCTACTCAGACAAATAACAAATCAACTAGTTATGTGAAGAATAACAAAAACAATCAGAAATACAAAAAAGTAAACAATAGTAACAAAAAACACCATTATCAGTATGTAGAAGATCATTGTCATGCCGGATGCAATGTTCCTGGACACCATTCAACAACTGTGCATGTTCATCGTAATGGTTACAATCATCCGAAGCATCATAACCACTATGTGTATTTGCAAAGGCTTCCATCAACCCATTATATTAGTTTTGTGATAGGTTATGATACTTATTATCATTGCCAAGGTAGATTTTATACTTACTTGCCAGGTAGAGGATACATTGAGGCTGAAGTGCAGCTGCCAACCGTTAGATATGCACCTAGTCATTGTTCAGTAAGAGGTTATAATGGTTATAATTATCTGTATAGAGATGGTTACTATTACATACCTTATGAGCGTGGTTATTACAGAGTGAGAGATCATTCACCGGAGGTAGTTTGCAGAATTAGAAATTGACATTAAAACAGGCAATAAATTGTTAAACCCGTCATCTTTTTGACGGGTTTTTGTTTTTATAATGTTAAGATTTAGATTTTCTGATAAATATCACCTTTACAATTAATAAGAAGAATGTATTTTTGCAGCTTCAATTTTTGAAGAGAGTAATTTAGAAACTTTTAGAGTAGCTATTAATGGAGTTGAACACAACCAAAAAATTCAAAACAGACTTAGAGATTGCCCAATCGGCACAAATGCAGCATATTTCAAAAATTGCTGCAAAGCTTAATATTGATCCGGATGAATTAGAAATGTACGGTAAATATAAAGCTAAACTACCGTTGAGTTTAATCGATGAAGAAAAAGTGAAGGAGAATAAGTTGATTTTGGTAACTGCTCTAACACCAACACCTGCTGGAGAAGGTAAAACAACTGTTTCCATTGGGCTTACCGAGGGATTAAATAAAATAGGCAAGCAGGCAACTGCTGTTTTGCGCGAACCTTCGTTAGGACCCGTATTTGGAATTAAAGGTGGTGCAGCAGGAGGAGGTTATTCTCAGGTTGTTCCAATGGAAGATATCAATTTGCATTTTACAGGTGATTTTTCTGCCATTGAAAAAGCAAATAATCTTTTGGCTGCATTAATTGATAATAATATTCAAAGCAAGACACGTAATTTAAATATTGATCCGCGTACTATTGTTTGGAAACGTGTTATTGATATGAATGATAGAGCTTTGCGTGATATTACCATCGGTCTGGGAGGAACAGCAAATGGTATTCCCCGACAGGATGGGTTTAATATTACGGCAGCATCGGAGGTGATGGCAATACTTTGTATGGCAACCAGTTTGGATGATCTTAAAGAGCGATTAGGAAATATATTTGTTGGTTTTACATTCGATAAGAAACCAATCTATGCCAGGGATTTAAATGCACAAGGTCCTATGGCTTTACTATTAAAAGAAGCAATAAAACCAAATCTGGTGCAAACACTCGAAGGAAATCCGGCCATTATTCATGGAGGACCTTTTGCAAACATTGCACAGGGTACTAATACAATTTTGGCTACTAAAATGGGCCTATCATTATCTGATTATGTGGTTACAGAAGCTGGATTTGGTGCAGATTTGGGTGCAGAGAAGTTTCTTAATATTAAATCAGTTGCAGGAGATCTGAAGCCGAATACCATGGTTATTGTGGCAACCATTAGGGCACTGCGTCATCATGGTGGAGCTGTTAAAGAAGAATACGATACCCCAAGCAGAGAAAAGGTGGAAGCTGGTTTTGCCAACCTGGAGAAACATATCGAAAATGCGTTTAAATTTGGATTAAAGCCTGTTGTGGCCATCAATAATTTTGTATCCGACAGTGAAGAAGAGATTGCTTTGGTAAAGTGCCGTTGTAAAGAAATGGGTGTTGAAGCTGTTATCAGTCAAGGTTGGGGATTAGGTGGCGATGGCACCTTGGAATTGGCACAGGCTGTTGTTAGGGCTATTGAAGAAGGGGAGAGTGATTTTAAGCCACTTTATGATCATCAATCCTCTGTAATTGAAAAAATAGAAACTATTGCCCGTGAAATATATGGTGCTGATGGTGTTGATTTTTCGAAAGAGGCATTAGCAGATATTAAGAAAATTGAAACTCTGGGATTAGATAAGTTACCAGTTTGTATGGCTAAAACTCAAAAATCTTTCTCAGATAATGAAAGCTTAATTGGTCGTCCTAAAGGATTTAAAGTTACCGTAAGAGAATTTGAGTTTGCAGCCGGAGCGGGGTTTATAATTCCTATTCTGGGTAAAATGATGCGTATGCCAGGTCTACCTGCGGTTCCTGCAGCAGAAGGAATGGATATTAACTCTGAAGGAGTTATCTCAGGTTTGTCATAACAATACAATGTATTTAATAAATACAAAAGGCTATCCAATGGGTAGCCTTTTGATTTTTAGGCAACTAGTTCTTTGTGTTTGAGTATTAAATGTTAATTAAAGTGTAAATATGTATATTATTTGTAAATAATCTTTTATATATTTATGGCGGAAACAACCTAAACATACTATGATGTATAAATCTACCTTCACAGCTAATAGGCTAAATGTCTATTTTATATCCTATTATGTAGCAGCTGTTATACTTTCTTATTATTCGATTGAAACGGGTTTAATGGCTATCGCAATAGGTATTGCTGCAATGACTTATTCTGCTGGTATCGAATTGGATGTAGGAAACAATCGATACAGAAACTTTTCAAAGGTATTAGGCTATACAATGGGGGGTTGGAGACACTTGCCAGCCATAAAGTATGTTTCAGTTGTGAGGTATTTATCGGTTAGCGAAGGAGATAGTGGAGAAGCTGATACAAGTGATTACTTATACAAGTTAGTATTGGCTGTGGATGATCATAAGCGGGTGATTAAACTTTGCTCATTTAATAAAGAAAAAGCATTAGATGAAGCAATGAAAATTGGTGAGAACCTTGATTTAAAGGTATATGATTGTACAACTCCTGAAAGAAAATGGATTAGATAATTCAGTAGCATTAAATAAAAATCCCCACTAACAAATGTTAATGGGGATTTTAAGTAGTAGTATAAATGATTATAGTATGTTACTTAATTTAATGCCACAGTAAATCGTTCTTGGATTCATTGGGCCATAAACATAACCCGGATCACGGTTGATACCTGAATCAAAATCATCCTGGTAAGAATTAAATATGTTCTTAACACCTCCAAACAGTTTAAAAGGTAATCCTCCAATATTTATTTTATATTCAGCTTTAAAGCCCAGATCGAAAAAGGTAGGTGTTGTTCTGATTGTACCAACTATACCTTCTTCTTCTGTAATGATGTTATCCTGCGCCGTAAAGTTTTCACCATAATAAGCTACTTTCATTTTACCTGTATAAGTTCCGGTTGTTATCAGGCAAAGTTTTGGAAATACATCATAATCAAAAGAAAAGAATCCATAATTGCCAGGGGTACGAAGAAAGTCTTTTTCGTTTAATTCCTGTTCTGATCCAAAGGTGCTTGACTGAATAGTGTAACCAGCTCTGAAGTAAACTTTGTTAATAGGAGATATGGTTGCTTCAAAATTAACTCCTTGCACTGTAGCTCCATTTTCATCATTGCTTCTAATATAGGTTGTTACGCCTGTTTGTTCGTCATATTCTGGTGTAGAAGCAAAAGCATCATTAAGTTTGGTGTAAAAGCCTTCTGCTAGTAAACCAATATTCCATGTACCCATTGTCTTATTGAAATCAAAAGAAGTCATGTAACTGTGGCTTGTTTCCTGTTTTAGGTCCGCTTCATTGGCATATACTACTTTTCGTGATCCGGATGTTTCAATATGAAGATCTTCATCAAATACCTGTGGAGCACGATATCCCTGAGAATAACTGGCTCTCCATTGTAGTGAAGGTGAGATGTGCCACAATACATTCATTCGCGGACTAAAAACTTTTCCACTATTGTTACCGTCTTTATGCTCTATGTCAGTAATTTTATATTGATCGAATCTTGCACCAACTGATACTTTTACATTACCAATCTTTCTGTCATATTGAGCAAAAACTCCATAAATTGATTTCTTCTGATCCGTAATTTGAGTATTAGGTACATGTTCACCTGTTTCCAAATCAAGATACCCTAATTTCTTATCATCCATCACATCATTAACCGCTTCAATACCCGATATAATTGAATTATTACCAAAATCAGTTTTGAATTGTGTACCTATGTTGTAGGTTAGTCCGTTGGTATGACCATAATCGGATAAACTTTGCTCGGCACCATAATAAGAGGCTCTGATAACATTTTGTGCAGATCCGTATACCGACCACACGCTTCCTGTACCAACAAAGCGTTCATAGGTTAGGGCAGTAGTGGTTATTTTGTGTTCAACAGCTTCTGATATATCAGCTTCGTGATTTGGATAGTCAAATTTATTACCACCTCGACGTTCTTCATTCATTCGCATAAAATCCAAAGTAATTTTACTTCTGTAATCGATGCGATGGTTTAAACGGGCACCAAACGTAAGGTTGTCAATTTGTGAGATTTCAGAATAGCCATCTCCGTTGGAATCAAACGGATCTTTGTCTCGATAAAATCCAAATAATGCCAAACCGGTTTTTTTATCTTCACTAACAATTGTTGCATTTAAGTTAACTGAGTAATCAGATGCTGCTCCACCATCGGACCCGACTCCAACTGAGCTGTATTGTGTACCTATATTATAAGAATTGGATAGTGGATCTTTGGTAATTAGATTAATGGTACCTGCTATGGCATTACTTCCATATAATGCGGATCCACCACCTCTTATTACCTCAATTCGATCTATCATGCTGGAAGGCATCAGTTCAAGACCATAAACACCAGCCAGATTACTAAAGATGGCTCTGTTGTTTATTAATACCTGCGAATGCGCTCCATCCATACCATTCATTCGAACTTGAGTAAATCCGCAATTCTGACAATTATTTTCCAATCGTAAACCAGGAACATAATTCAGTCCTTCGCCAATTGATATAGTCTCCGTGTTTTCAAGTAGTTTAGGAGTTACAGTATTAACAATCATTGAGGCATCAGTACGCTTGGTTTCTTTTCTGTCGGCGGTTACTACTACCTGCTCAATACCTAACACATCTTCTTCCAGGTTGAATGTTATATTGTTGGTTTTACCTGCTTCAAACTGAATTAGTTTTTCAACTGGTTTATATCCAAGGGCCTGAGCTTTTACAATAAATTCTCCCTGTGGTACAAGGTTTAATTCAAATAAACCATTCAGATCTGAAACAGCACCCAAAGTGGTATTGCTGATTGAAACCGTTGCAAATGCCAAAGGTTCGCCTTTTGATGTTATGGTTCCTTTAAGATTACAAATAGGTTCGGGTGGGGCGGCCTGTGCCTTTACACTAGAAATATTAATAGAAAATAGGGACAATATGACCATAGCAAGGCCATACAAATAGTTGGTTTTCATTTTGTAGTGAATTATGGTGGAATATTTTAATTTTTCGTATTACTAAATAAGGTTTAGCATACTGGAGGGCCTCTGTGGGATAGACAATTAAAATGTAAAGAAAGATTTAATCCCGAACCAGACGGTTCGAAAGTTATCTTGAATTGAAAAGGAACTTCAGCAACTAATGGGTTTATATCAGAATTACATAAAAGTTGCTGTTGCTCGTAAAAACTAAACTCGCAATCACTATGAGAGTGATTGCCTCCATTAGGATGAGCATGGTGGAAGATTTTTCCACTGGCTGTTTTGTGTGAATGAAAAAAGAGAGCATTATTTACAACCTGCAGGGTAAACGCCACGACAAGCAGGATACTTATTCGTTTCAGCAGATTTAAGTATGTGTTGTACTCTTTTTTCATCAATACAAAAATGAAAAATTTCTTTAATACAACAAATCCCTATAAATAGGGATTTTTATGAGAACATACACTTTTAACGAAAATTAAATAAACCACTATGGACTGCAAGTCCATAGTTTTGGGGATGAACAGAATGACTGAAAGTCATTCTTGCGCTATTCGAGGATGAAGTTTGATCCATCTTGGTCTTCTGGTTTTCGATGATGTTCCAAATATTCATTTACCATCTGGTCTGTAATATTTCCAGAGCTCCAACATCCAAAGCCAATTGCCCAAAAGTGTCTACCCCAGTATCGTTTATTCAAGGATGGAAATTCTTGCTGAAGTTTGCGAGAAGTTCTTCCCTTTAACTTTCGCACTAACTCACTAATACTTTGTGATGGACGATAATTGATATGCATATGAATGTGATCGGATGAGACAACACCTTTTAATATCAACACATCTTCTGCTTCACATATTTGCATTAATATTTTTCGACACCTTACTTTAATATCACCTTGTAGAACTGGATAGCGATATTTGGTCGACCAAACTATATGAACTGTCATCTCTGAAACGGTATGTCCATTACTGCGCTGCACCATGACATAAAAATAACATTTTTAGAAGCTAAAGCGATATGCACTAAAGTGCATAGTTTTAACTACTATTGAGACCAATAAAAAAATAGGGGCTGAAATTAAAAAAGGCTGTCCATTTTTTTATTGGACAGCCTTTTATATTGTGTTAGATGTGTTGTTTAAAACTGCAATTCCATCTGTAATCTGGTAATAATTTGATCTCTTCCAGCCATTTTATCACGAAAAGTAACATCTCCTTGAAACTTAAAATTGTGACCAATTATGTATTTACTAACACCCAAAGTATAGTCGGTCATCTCATCGTGAAAGTCAATTTCTTTAGGTTTTGTAAATGAATAACGTCCCGATAGCTCCCAGTTGTTCTTAAAAACATATCCGGTTTGAATGTTGGCACCATATCCGGTATAGAATGCGGCTTCAACATCACCGTTGTCATTATAAACGAATTTTTTAGCATCATCAGTCACAGATCTGTTGGCAGCTTCAATCATAAGCGAGTAACCACGATATTTTAATAGAAAGTCACCTCCGATGTTTAATAAATCAGCTTCACCACCTATTACTTTTCCAACCTGACCTCTGTCTTTATATGAATGTGAATTGAAGTTGGTATAAGCTGCAATAGCAATCTTAGGTGTTTCTTCCCGGTTCAAATCTGCCGATTTATAGTCACCTTTAGATTTAAATTCGCCTAATGGTTGAACTTCAATTTGTCCGGTCAAACTTAGACCAGGTGCGTATTCATTGTTTCTGATTCCGTCACCCGACGTGAAAGCCCAGCGATCAGCAACAATAGTTTTACCAATCATAAATTTGTGGTGAAACTGAACACCAATATCCCTGTCAATATTATAATTGTCGTTAAATATTGAACGATCAACCATTTGCAAATTTGCAGATGACACAACGCGTTCCCTGTTTCCAGGTAGTTTGCCCTGGCCAAACCATAATTCAATGTTGTTCTTTTTGTATTTGAAGATGGCATCTCTCACATATCCACCCATAACATCATATTCAATTTTATAAACCAGGCTAGGATTTAGAAAGTATCCATCAAACTTCAAACGAGAACGTTTAACCCATGCTTTGTTTGCAAATTCAGCAGCCTCTGATTCGTTACTGTAAGTGTTAACAAAGTCCCATCTGGTTTGAATACGAGTGGTGAACTTTAAATAAAAAAGGTCATTTTCCGATTTGAATTGAATACCCTTGCCAACCTGTGCAGATACATCTGTCTTTGTTTGTGCCTCAGAAGTGGTAATACATACCACAACCATTAGAACACTTAATAGTAAAATTCTTTTCATTTTTCCTCCAATAAATGATGAAATATTCTTTAAGCCCCAATTCCCAATAAGGCTTAATTTTTTACAAAGTCAAGAGATAGGTAATAGAATGAGGGTGTCCAAAAAGTGATTCTGCAAATAAGGAATCTTTCAAATTGTAACTTTACATTCATTATACCCCACCAAACCTCCCCTATAAGGGAGGCTTAAGTCCCCTTCAGGGGATTTAGGGGTGACATAAAATGATATTTTATTACAAATTG
>JAFMVE010000048.1 GCA_025499705.1 Carboxylicivirga caseinilyticus | reverse complement strand
TCCCTTTTAGGGGAGGTTTGGTGGGGTATAATGAAAGTAAAGTTACAATTTGAAAGATTCCTTATTTGCAGAATCACTTTTTGGACACCCTCTTTCTTTTGATACACCACAGCAATAGTCTGCTTTGTCAACTTCAGTTTGAAGACATTACCCTTTTATGTATCTTCGTTTCAACCAGTAAAGCGCCATGAAAAAAATAATACTCTTCATAACTTTTCTCACTACATCGTGTTTTTATTCCATTAGCCAAAACACTCCCTATCATATCAGTAATGAATCGGTTTATGATTTTATAGATGAACTTGCCAACAAAGGACTTATCGATGTTAATTCCAGCATTAAACCCTACAGCCGACAACAAATAGCAGAATGGTTAAGGTTATGCGACCAAAATCCACTCTTAAGTAACCGTCAGCAAAAAGAACTGACTTTTTATCTTAAAGATTTTAATAAAGAACTATTAATTGGCAAATCGTTTGACAAGAGATGGGACTTATTTTATTTCAGCGACTCATTATTCAATCTGACCATAAATCCAATTCTTGGTGGACAGTTTTTTAATAATGGTGATAAAACTGAATACCATCGTTGGGGAGGTGCTGAATTTTATGGTACCATCGGAAAACATGTTTCCATTTACGGAAGCTTACGCGACAATCATGAATCATTCTTTTTAGGAGGACCCGAGTACATTACCAATAGATCTGGGGTTGTATATAAAGGAGACAACGACAACAAGGATTATTCAGAAACAAGAGGAGGGATAACCTATTCATGGAAATGGGGAAGTATCGGATTACATAAAGATCACTTTCAATGGGGAAATAGTTATAGCCAGTCAGTAATATTTTCTGGTCGCACGCCTTCATTTGGATATTTGTCATTTAAGATATCACCGGCAAAATGGTTTGACTTTAATTATTTACACGGATGGCTGGTTAGTGAAGTGGTCGATTCATCCAGAACATATTCGGTATTTAACGGTGAACGGGAAGTTTATACCAATAAATTTGTAGCCTCTAATATCTTTACGATTCGACCATGGTCAAAACTAAATATCTCATTCGGCAACTCCATTATATATAGTGATGTCAATTTCAATCCAGCCTATGCTGTACCTTTTTTATTTTATAAATCGGCTGACCACACTTATAATTCGTGGGATAACTGGGTTGGACAAAATGCCCAGATGTTTATCGATATTGATAGCCGACAAATTAAAAACCTTCATCTATACACCAGCTTATTCATTGATGAGATAAGCATTAGCAACCTGCTTAAAAAGAATGAACAATCAAATGATGTCGCTTGGAAAATTGGCGGACGTTTAACGGATATCCTCCACAATACATCTTTCACTGCAGAATATACAATTATACGTCCATTGGTGTATCAGCACTTTGTACCTTCGCTTTCTTTCATGAGTAATCAATACACCTTGGGAAGCTACACACTTGATAATTCCGATGAATTATTTTTTATGATAAGGCATAAGCCATTAAAAGGCCTTGATTTGTCTGCCAGGTTAACTATCATTCGAAAAGGCAAAGATTATCAGAGTATTTTTGATAATAATGAAATGGATTTGCATACTGAAATTAATCAGGAGCAGGAAGAAATAAGAAGAGGATTGCCTTTTATGAACGAAGTACGCTACAAAAACACTAATTTTACGCTCAAAGGAAGTTACCAAATTGTGAACGACGGATATATTTTTGTTGAATATCAGCATAATTTATACGATGGCACTGACTCAGAAAAGTACACTAATCCCTACTTTCTTGCAGGTAATCAAATAGTTTCACTTGGAATGAACTTCGGTTTTTGATTTTATCTAAATTCACAACTCAAAATTAAATTGATGGAACAGCATAAAATGGTAGACCTGCACAGTCAATACTTACGTCTAAAAAGTGACATTGACAAAGCAATGGCCGATGTTTTAGAACAAACATCTTTCATTAATGGTCCTGCTGTCAAAGTATTTCAATCCAATCTTGAGAAGTACCTAAATGTTAAGCATGTTATCCCTTGTGCAAATGGAACAGATGCTCTACAAATAGCTCTTATGGCTTTGAACCTTCAACCCGGAGATGAAGTAATCACCTCTACATTTACTTTTATTGCAACAGTTGAAGTTATTGCCCTACTAAAATTAAAACCTGTTCTTGTAGATGTAGAACCAGATACCTTCACATTACTTCCTGAAGAAGTTGAAAAGGCTATTACACCTATGACAAAAGCAATCATACCGGTTCACCTGTTTGGTCAAGGTGCTGATATGAATGCCATAATGAGTATCGCTAAAAAACATCACTTAAAAGTTGTTGAAGATACAGCTCAAGCCATTGGTTGTGATTATAATGTTAATGGAAGCACAACAAAACTTGGTACAATTGGTGATATTGGCTGCACATCCTTTTTTCCTTCCAAAAACTTAGGATGTTTTGGTGATGGAGGTGCCTGCTTCACAAATAATGATTCTTTGGCGGAAAAAATGCGAATGATTGTCAATCATGGTTCCCAAAAGAAATATTACCATCAGATTATCGGAGTCAACTCCAGGCTTGACACTTTGCAGGCTGCTGTTTTAGATGTTAAACTAAAACATTTGGATGATTTTAACAACAGACGCAAAACTGCAGCAAAATGGTACGACGAAGAATTAAAAGAGATTGATAATCTTGTAATTCCTACGCGAAGTTCAGATTCAGATCATATATTCCATCAATACACCATAAAGGTTAAGAATGGAGAGAGGGATAAATTACAAAACTTTTTGAAAGAAAATAATATACCATCCATGGTTTATTATCCTGTTCCTTTGCATCAGCAGGAAGCCTTTGCTGCATATCAGGATTCTGATTCATCATTGCCTAACTCAGAAGATCTAAGCACACAGGTTCTATCATTGCCAATGCATACAGAGCTATCTGAAGAACAGCTAAAAGATATTACATCAACCATTAAACGCTTTTTCAATCATGGCCAATAAACAATTTTTTGCGCATGAAACAGCTGTAATCGATTCTCCGTGCATTATTGGCAAAGGCGTTAAAATATGGCACTTTTCTCACATTATGCCTAACTGTGTAATTGGAGACAACTGCAACATTGGCCAGAACGTTGTTATTTCACCGGATGTAAAACTTGGGAAAAATGTAAAAGTACAGAATAATGTTTCCATTTATACAGGCGTTATTTGTGAAGATGATGTATTTTTAGGTCCGTCAATGGTTTTTACCAATGTGATTAATCCACGAAGTGCCATTAACAGAAGAGGACAATATCAGAAAACAACGGTAAAAAAAGGTGCTACAATCGGAGCCAACGCCACCATTGTTTGTGGACACGATATTGGCGAATATGCTTTTATTGGAGCAGGAGCTGTTGTAACTAAAACCATACCTCCATATGCTTTAGTAGTTGGTAATCCATCAAAGCAAATTGGCTGGATGAGTGAGTTTGGTCATCAGTTACAATTTAATGAACAAGGAATTGCCACCTGCCCTGAAAGTCAAGACAAATACATTCTGGAGGAAAATAACGTAAGAAAGTTACCAAAATAAATGAGTACAAATCAAAAGATAAAATTTGCCGTAATAGGCCTGGGACATATTGGCAAGCGTCATTCAGAAATGATCAAACGCAATGAGGATGCTGAGCTACTGGCAGTGTGCGATATCAGACCCAAAGAAGATCTAAACTGGCAAGAAAATGTTCCTTTTTACACTTCAATTAGTGAACTATTAAAAAACCAGCCTGATGTGGACGTCGTAAACATATGCACTCCTAACGGTCTGCATGCAGAGCAGGCAATTGAAGCTTTAGAGGCAAAAAAACATGTAGTTGTTGAAAAACCAATGGCTTTGAGCAAAGCAGACGCTGAAAAAGTAATCTTCAAGGCGCTACAAATGTCAAAACAGGTATTTGCTGTGATGCAAAATCGCTATTCACCTCCAAGTGTCTGGCTTAAAGAAATGGTAGAAGCGAAAAGATTAGGTGACATTTTTATGGTTCAACTCAATTGCTACTGGAATCGTGATGATCGTTATTACAGCAAAGGAAACTGGCATGGTAACAGAGAGCTGGATGGGGGTACATTATTCACTCAGTTCTCTCATTTTATTGATATCATGTACTGGCTTTTTGGAGACATCACTAATATTCAAGGAAATTTTAAAGATTTTGCACATCAAAAATCCACAGATTTCGAGGACAGTGGATTTGTTACATTTGACTTTATCAATGGCGGATCAGGCAGCTTGAATTACAGTACTGCTGTGTGGGACAAAAATCTTGAAAGTAGCATTACCATAATCGGTAGTCAGGGAACTGTTAAAGTTTCTGGTCAGTATATGAATGAGGTTGTTGAATGCCATGTAAAAGATTACCAGATGCCTGTTTTGGCAGAATCAAACCCGCCAAATGATTATGGACCTTATAAAGGATCTGCAGCCAATCATCATTACGTTATTGATAATGTTGTTGAGGTAATAAAAGGAAATACAACCATTACAACCAATGCGCTTGAAGGCCTTAAAGTGGTTGATATCATCGAAAGAATTTATCTAAACAAACCAGCCAATTTATAAATCATGTTAGAGAAACTACTAAATAAAGAGATTAAACTGTCTGTAATCGGACTTGGTTATGTAGGATTACCAATTGCTCTGGAATTTGCAAGAAAAATGTCAGTCATTGGTTTTGATATTAAGCAAGATCGAGTTGATCTAATGCGTAACAAAATAGATCCAAGTAATGAATTAGTTAGCGAAGACTTTGATGGTTGCGATATCCATTTTACCGCAAGTCCAGATGATCTTAAAGAAGCCAACTTTCATGTGGTTGCGGTTCCCACACCAATCAATCAACACAATTTACCTGATCTGACTCCTTTATTAGGTGCAACCAGAACTGTAGGTAAAGCACTTAAAAAAGGTGATATCGTTGTCTTTGAATCGACGGTTTACCCTGGATGTACCGAAGAAGATTGTGTACCTATTCTGGAAGCTGAATCGGGTTTGAAATTTAATGTTGATTTCAAAGTGGGTTATAGCCCTGAGAGAATTAATCCGGGAGATAAAGAACACACACTTACCAAAATATTAAAAATAGTATCAGGGAGTGACGCGGAATCAGCAGAAATTATTGAAGCTGTTTATGCCAGCATTATTAAAGCCGGTATCCACAAAGCAAGCTGTATTAAAGTTGCAGAAGCTGCAAAGATTATTGAGAATACTCAACGTGATGTCAACATTGCTTTGATGAATGAATTATCGTTGATATTTGACAGAATGAACATCAATACCTTTGAAGTACTGGAAGCGGCAGGTACAAAATGGAACTTCCTTAAATTCTTCCCAGGTTTGGTTGGAGGTCACTGTATTGGTGTTGACCCATATTACCTGACATACAAAGCCAATGAGTTGGGCTATCATTCAAAGATCATAACAGGGGGTAGAACGATCAACGACTCGATGGGAGCATATGTTGCCAAAACACTCGTTAAGAAAATGATTTCGAACGGTAATAAAATAAATGGAGCTAAAGTTCTGTTGATGGGTGCAACATTTAAGGAGAATGTAAGTGATATTAGAAATTCAAAGGTTGCTGATGTTGTTAACGAACTTAAATCATTTAGTGTGAAGGTTGATGTCATTGATCCTCATGCTTCTTCAGAAGAATTAATGCACGAATACGGTTATGGTCTGATTGATGAAATCAAGGATAAATACAATGGTATTATTGTTGCAGTTAACCATACAGACTATATAAACCTTGATGAAGCTTATTTCAAATCCATTATGGTTGAAGAAGGTGTTTTTGTTGACGTGAAAGGCATTTATCGCGGAAAGATAAAAGACATGACATACTGGAGTTTATAACTATAGTCAACATAAAAAAGCCGGATAATCTTTTGATCTCCGGCTTTCTTTTATATACATATTATTAGTTCAATGCTAACTTCTTTGCAATTGCTTTAGGCAAGGCATCTTTATGAACCATCACAGAAACTGTATGTAATCTCACATAACTCTCCGACATATACAAATACCCTCCAAAGGCATTACTTTTTTCACCCCAGCTGTTTTTTGTAGTATAATAAACTTTCCCATTCTGATCTTTAGCCATTCCAGTTAAATGCATCAGATGATCATCGGTTGATTGCCATGACATAAATGCCTCTTGACGGATTTCCGGAGTAATCTCTTTTTCTTCCTGAGGTTGAAAACCTTTACTTTGATCTACAGGAACCAAGGCAACTCCATTTTTATGCGAGAAAAATTTCTCACTTACATCTCCATCCCAGGCAATAGAATAGCCATTAGACAAGGCATTATTCATAACTTCAATCAATTCATCCAATGTCACGTTATAATATCTTTCATGTGCCCAATTATCAGGTATTTCTAGATCAGATTGCTGATATAATGGATAATGCGTGTAAGATGTTAATTCTACGTAATCATCCGGATTGATCTTCATCTTTGTGGCAAATTCTTGTGGAGTAACTCCTTCTACTTTTTCAGGAACTTTTCCCAGATATGGATCTAAAACACCTGCAAGTACCTCATACCATACTGGACTAGGCTCAGCCTTACGCTGTTCAATAAAATTATCAAGTAATACTTTTTGTGATGATTCCAACTCAGTATGATTATGTGGCTGGTTTATATCTTTTCGTCCAGGGTAAGCATCTTCAGTGGCCATACCATAATTTCGGATGCAATTCATTACATCATGAGCCAATCCACCCTGACTAAAATTCCCCATACCATGAAGCATCACATATTTCTGAGCTTTTTTAGGGTAAACATAACGAACAAAGTACATTTCTGACAAATCCTGTTCGGGTCCACCTAATCTAATTATTTCAGATTCGATAAATGAAGTGGTACTAAATGCCCAACATGTACCCGTATTACCCTGACTTTTTACAGGAGTAGCTTTGATATCGTAAATATTGGTAAATTCAAATTTAGCTTTTTCCTGGGCACTGATATTTCCAATCAATATCAGCCCAATAAACAAATACAAAATTCGTGTCATTCGTAATAATTTAGGTTAATCAGATAAAAAATGAGCTCTGTACAGAGCTCATTCAAATATAGTTATTTTTTTAAACTGAACATTTTAATCTTAAACTTTGCCCTGCACCACAGCTTCAACATCATCAATTGTGATAGGAATGCGTTCTCCCAAAATTCTGCAGCCATCGTCAGTTAATAGAATATCATCTTCAAGACGTATTCCACCAAAATCTTTGTAACTCTCTACCTTGTCGTAATTGATAAAATCCTTAAACTTACCTTCGGTCCTCCAGGTATCAATTAAAGCTGGAATAAAATAAATACCGGGTTCGTTGGTTACAACCCAGTTTTTCTCCAAAGTACGTCCTAAACGTAATGCAGATAAACCAAACTGAGTGCTCCGTTCCATTTCATCCATATACCCCACAAGTGTATCATTGTAGTCTTCCATGTCATGTACATCAAGTCCCAGCATATGCCCCAATCCATGAGGAAAAAACATAGCATGCGCTCCCTGAGCAACAGCGTCATCCACATCACCTTTCATTAATCCCAGGTCTTTCAATCCTGAAGCAATAACCCGTGCGGCAATCAAATGACACTCTTTATAGGTAACACCTGGTTTTGTTGCTTCGCGGGCTATGTTATTGGCGGCTAATACTATTTCATATACCTCCTTCTGTCGTTGCGAATATTTACCTCCTACTGCGGTTGTTCGGGTATGATCAGTTGCATAATGAAGAGGCGATTCACTTCCTGCATCCACCAAGAGTAAATCACCCTTTTGTAATATATTTCCGTGATAATGATTATGAAGCGTCTCTCCACGCTTACTACAAATGATAGGGAATGAAACAATTCCACCACCTGACATCGAAACTCCTTCCAAAGCGCCACTTATCTCTTGCTCACTAACTCCATCGTGAGCCATTTTCATGGCCGTTGTATGCATTTTGTATGCTGTAGCCATATGACGCTCCATCTCTTCAATCTCGCACACCTCTTTCACTGATCTTATATTAATACAGGCTTTGGTCAGTTCCAGTGAGGCCATCTCTTTGACTTTGGAATGATGTACATCCAACAAATCGCTCATCCACATAATGTTTTCACCACGATATGGAGGCGTAAAATGAACCTTTCGTCCTTGCTTTATCGCATCATTCACCATCTTTGACAAATCTGACATAGATCTTACATTCTCAACGCCAACCTGAAATGCTTTTTCTTCCATGGTAGGTTGAGGTCCCATCCAGATTATGTGACCTAATGAAATATCGTCTCCAAACAAATATTCCTTGTTATTATCAATATCGATAATGGCAGCATGATTCTGCAAATCAATTCCGAAAAAATATAAGAAAGTACTATCCTGACGGAAATGATATACATTATCAGCATAGTTCATAGGTGAGTCGTTGTTACCCAACATCAGGATGATACCTGATTCAACTTTAGATTGCAGCTTTTTCCTACGATTTATATATACATCTTTTGAAAACATGAGAACTGTATTTTGAATTGGATTTCAAGATACAGCTTTTCTCTCTTCATGAAAATGATATATATTGTGATTTATGATTGTTAAGATGAGCATTTGTTGAGTTGTTAAGTTGAAAATAACAACTCAACAATTAGGCAATTACACAAATAAACAATTGGTTAATTTATCAATTGACAAATCTTCTTTCCGCTACAATCATCAAGGCTTCTTCTCTGATTATCTCAGGAGGATTGATATTTCGTGCCTGCAAACTCTTTAACCAGCCAGCTACTTCCCGTTCTTTCAAAGTAAAAAGAACATCTCTGAATTCCTCTATCTGTTCGTCGGTATAACTATCTGCTGCTTTACTCTTGTAGTTGTCTAATTCTTCATCTTCGAAGTATTCGGCTTTACCATCAGCACTTAGTAAACTATCGGCTTCACAAACTTCATGGGCACCACAACAATCATCGGGCACCTCCACTTTCTTCTCTTCCTCCCCCGGTTTGGATTTACGTGAAAAAACCACCGCCACAACCAAGGCTAAGACGATACCTAATACTAAATAAATCATGATGCAAAAATAATCATTCAGAAATAGATAAAAGACAAAAAACGAAAGATTGTTCATCAATGTCCTAAGCTTTCACTCCGAAGTTTGAGAGTTGAAGATAATTCAATGGTTACAAAATAATCTCTCAAATTGTTTGAAGTCATAGTCAGTAGTTCTCTACATTTAAACTACTTACTAAATACTATCAATCTTTTCTTCTTAATATTTCCAACGGTTGGCCAAGGCTACCAAAGATAACATCACAGGCACCTCAACCAACACCCCAACAACTGTTACCAATGCAGCTGGTGAATGTAATCCGAACAAAGCAATTGCAACTGCCACTGCAAGTTCAAAAAAGTTACTCGCTCCAATCATCGATGCTGGAGAACAAATTGCATGAGGTAATTTTAATTTTCGTCCTCCAAACCATGCTATAAAAAAGATAAAGTAGGTTTGAAGCACCAACGGTATCGCAACCAAAAGAATAATAAAAGGCTCCTTCACAATGTTATGTCCCTGAAAAGCAAAGAGCAAAACCAACGTAGCTAAAAGTGCAACAATACTTACCGGTTTAAATTTCGGAAGAAACGTATCAGTAAACCACTCTTTTCCTTTTCTTTTGATAAGCATTCTGTTCGTAATAGAGCCTGCCAATAAAGGCACTACCACAAAAACTACAACACTTACAACCAGCGTATCATATGGTATACTCACATTGGTGATCCCAAGCAATAAGCCGACAATGGGAACAAATGCCACCAGAATAATAAGATCGTTAACAGATACCTGAACTAACGTATAGTTCGGATCGCCATCGGTGAGGTACGACCACACAAAAACCATTGCTGTGCAAGGAGCAGCACCTAACAGAATGGCTCCCGCAATATATTCACCTGCCTGTGATGGATCGATATAAGCCGCATATAACTTATCAAAGAATATCCAGGCAAAAAATGCCATGGTAAAAGGCTTTATCAACCAATTAACCACTAGAGTTAGCATCAAACCTTTAGGTCTTTTTCCAACATTTTTAATACTGCTAAAATCCACCTGAAGCATCATCGGGTAAATCATCAGCCAAACTAAAACAGCCACCAATACATTTACTCCGGAAATCTCAAAACCGCTCAGCACATTAACTGTATCACCTAAAAAATGACCAATAGTAATACCTGCTACAATGCATAAAGCAACCCAAAGAGTAAGATACTTCTCAAAGAAACCAATTTGCTTTTTCTGTCCCATAGTTATTTGGTGCCAACAACTGTAATACTAAAAATACCGGTCCCTTTTGCTTTCAAATTCTCAATTTCATTTTGAGAAATATACTTTAAAAGTATTTCATCCGGTACAGTAATCACTTTTTCCTTTTTGATTTGAACTGATTTAAAACCAACATCCTTAATCACCTGCAGATAATCCTCTTTTTGAATGGCTCCTGACACACATCCTGCATACATCTCTGCTGCACTTTGCAAATCAGCAGGTAATTCACCTTCGAGCACTACATCCGAAATAGAAAAATGACCTCCAGGTTTCAGTACGCGATATATTTCAGAAAAGGCTTTTTTCTTATCAGGAACCAGGTTTAAAACACAATTACTGATAACCACATTGAAGTTATTATCCGGAAGTGGCATCTCTTCAATATCACCCTTTACAAACTCAACATTGTTAAAATTAAGCTTGGAGGCATTGGCTTTTGCTTTCTTCAGCATCTCATCGGTAAAGTCAATTCCTGTTACCATACCTTCTTCGCCAACCAACTGACGGGCAACAAAACAATCATTACCAGCACCGCTTCCTAAATCCAATACTGAATCGCCCTGATTGATTCCGGCATACTGAGTTGGCAAACCACAACCCAAACCAAGGTCAGCATCAGGATTATATCCGTCAAGCTGGTCGTAACTATCGGCAAAGATGCTATAATCAACAGTATCGCAACATCCCGTACTTCCACAACACGAACCTGCATTAAAGTCTCTGCTTTGATGTGCAATTTCACCGTATTTTTCCTGAACAATTAACTTTAAATCCTCTGGTTTCATCGTTTGAAATTAAGTTATTTACCTTTCATATTTTCTAAGTAGAACTGATAAAACTGTTCTTTAATCTCATCTCGAACACGATGAAACTCACTCATGATAAATTCATCTGTTCCTTCGGCATGAGATGGATCGTCAAATCCAATGTGCACTCTGTTTTTAACCTTTCCGATAAATGCAGGACAGCTTTCGTTGGCTCCGCCACAAACTGTTATCACAAAATCCCATTCTTCATCCAGATACTTTGAAACAGAATCACTGGTATGTCCACTGATATCAATACCTATTTCGCTCATTACCTGAACGGCTTTCGCATTAAGTTTACCAGAAGCTTCTGTTCCGGCCGAGAAAACCTGCAGATTCTTGTCGAACGACTGTAAAAAACCATGAGCCATTTGGCTTCGACAACTGTTACCTGTGCATAAAATCAATACTTTCATAATATTCTGATTATTTTATTTCAATTAACAATCTGTACATTCAATTGTATTTAAACCATCAAAAAAATCCTTTCCCAAGGCTTCCAATTTTCTTATCTCTGAGACATTTACACAATAGTTGGTTTTTACTCCCTGAACAGAACCCTGAATCAAATTTGCTTTCTTAAGTTCATTCAGATGCTGATTGACAGTTGTTCGCCCTAATGGCAACTCCTCTGTTATATCACCAGTGAAACAGGCATTTTTTGATGCCAGAAATTTAAGAATCTGCAATCGTGCCGGATGCCCCAAAGCTTTAAAAAGCTGAGCCAGCTCCTGCAAATCGTCATCAAATAACTGAAATTTTGCTTCTGCCATAATTCTTAATTTTGACGTAAAAATACGTCAATTATTTATGACGTACAAATACGTCAGGTTAAATTTTTATTAAATCCCATTTTAGCGCAATAAAAAAAGGGAAGCATCTGCCTCCCTTCTTTCTATATTCTATACAAGAATAATCTTTTAAATTTCCATATTCATTGCGGCTCTTACTTCTTCAAGAGTAGCTTGTGCAACACCTCGTGCTTCCGAAATACCTTCTCTTAATATCCCTTTTACAAAATCAAGATTACTCTCTAGCTGTGTGCGACGTTGACGAATCTCACGAAAATGTTCGTTAATAGATTCTGTAACCACCTGCTTCAATTTACCAGCTCCCTGATCTCCGATTTCAGCAGCCAGTTGCTCAGGAGAACCACCTGATGCCAATGCTGCAATTCTCAACAAATTGGCAACTTCAGGACGATTATCAGGATCATATGTAATCAATCTTTCTGAATCCGTTTTGGCTGATTTAACCGCTTTCAAAGTTTCATCTTCAGTGGCCTTAATCATGATGGTATTATTTCTACTTTTACTCATCTTCTGACCACCATCTAAACCTAGAATCATTGGAGTTTCACTCAATAAACCTGTAGGTTCACGAAATACGCGAGATTTGAATTTTTTATTGAATCGCTTGGCAATATTACGAGTCAATTCAATATGTGGTAACTGATCTTTCCCTACCGGAACCACATCACTTTTACAGAAAAGGATATCAGCTGCCTGATGAACAGGATAAGTATACATACCAGCATTAATCACATTTTGTCCTGATGCCTGAATTTCTTCCTTAATTGTTGGGTTCTTACTCAACTCTGCATTTGAAACCAATGAAAGAAAAGGTACCAATAACTGGTTTAATTCAGGGATATGGCTATGCGGAAAAATATGTGTTTTAAATTTGTGAGGATCCAAACCACAAGCCAGATAATCGATGGTTAATTCCAACACAAACTTCGAAATATCTTTAAAAACATCCCGGTCAGTTAAAACCTGATAATCTGCAATAACAATAAAAGTCTCAACTCCCATATTTTGCAAACGAACACGATTTTGCAATGATCCAAAATAATGGCCGATATGAAGATTTCCTGTTGGGCGATCACCTGTTAGCACACGATGTTTTTGAGGATTCAATTGCAAATCAGCTTCCAACGCATGGCTTTTTTGTACAGCAATATCAAACGATGAATTACTGATTCCTTCAGTTTTTTCTATTGTCATAACATTCAATCAATTAAAATCAACTTAGAAACAACATACAATTTCTTCGGCTGACTGTATCTTTTAAAGCTTCGAATAAGTCCGAAAAACTATTAATCATTTTTAAAACAGGCACAAAAATGATAAAAATTAAGAAGACTTCCTCAAAAGCTTTCTAAGAATTTATATTACTGATGTGATTTATAAGTAATCAAAACAATTCAATTACCTTAAGAGTCAGTAATGCCCATATTATATATCGCACAAGCTTTCCGAGCAACATGCCAATAGCAGCATTCCACACATTTACTTTTAATAGGCCCAAAAGAACAGCCAGCACGTCACCAACGCCCGGCAACCAACAAAAAAAAGAGATCCACAATTCCTTACCGGCAATCTTGTTTTGATTTTTAACAATCTGCTCGTGTTTAATTCTCAGATATTTTTCGATCCACTCCGTTTTACCTAACCATCCAATATAATACGAACTCAATCCTCCTAACCAATTACCCAATGTTGCCAATGCCAGACTCAAATATAAATCATAACCCGTTGCCAGCATTCCTGATAATATGGCTTCTGAACTGAAAGGAACCACGGTTGCAGCCAGAAAAGAAGCTAAAAAAAGTGCTAAATATCCTGATTCAAACATCTAAATGAACTCAATTTGCAGCAAAAGTAAAAAAAATAATCACCCTGATTGAAAAAATTTTTCTTTCTAAAACCCTTACTATAGCTAAGATTCAAGCATAAATGAAAATAAAATGATAAAAAAATATGGTACTTTGTATTGCATAGTACCTGTTTTTGTATATATATTTGTATTACCAATATCATTGTTTAAAATAGTATTCTGTCATGAGACCATTTAGACGAAATAAACTTAAACGAGTTTTGTTAGCGCTGGCAATTCTTTCATTTGTCCCATTGAATTACGCCCAAATCTCAAAAACAGATTCACTTGAAAAAATTGAACTGATGACTAAAAAAGGTTGCCAAACGGCAACACCTAAAAAGGAGAACTCAAATAAACCAACTGACTCAATCAAAACAAAGAAAGACAGTTTGGATATAAGCCGGTGTTTTGAAAATGGTTTCTTATTTAAACAAAAACCACTTTCGAACATCTAGAAACAAACCTTTAATACTGCTTATATGAATGTAGAAAATATAAAAGCCCAAATGCGAAAAGGAGTGCTCGAATATTGCATCCTTTCGATACTGGCCAATAACGATGCTTACGCTTCCGACATCATTAATACATTAAAAGAGGCCAAGATGATTGTTGTTGAAGGAACCCTGTATCCTTTGCTAACCCGCTTGAAAAATGACAAACTTTTAAGTTATCGCTGGGAAGAATCAACTCAGGGGCCGCCAAGAAAGTATTACGCATTGACCGAAGAGGGTAAAACCTTTTTAAATGAAATGGACGCGTCCTGGAAAGAATTAGTTAATGCAGTTGAATTGATCCACCAACCCAATAATTTATAGCCATGAACAAAACAGTAACTATAAATATAAACGGCAGTCAGTTTTTTATCGACGAAGATGCTTATGCCCGATTAAGCGATTATTTGAAAAAAATTGAACTAAGCTTTAAAAAACAAGAAAGCGGTGACGAAATTATCAAAGACATTGAATCGCGCATTGCTGAACTTTTTGAAGAAAAAATCAAACGTGAGACTGATGTGGTAACCATGCAAATGGTTGAGGAAATGATTTCGATTATGGGGCAACCTGAAGATATGACTGGCGAAGAAGAAAAATCACAATCCAGTAGCCGTCCAACCTCCACAGCATTGGTTAAACCAAGCAAACGGTTTTATCGCGACATCGACAATCGAATCTTAGGTGGTGTTTGCGCTGGTATTGCAGCCTATTTCGACATCGACAGTATCATTGTTCGCATCATTGCATTGATCTTGATACCTTTTACATCGGGTGCTATAATTTTAATCTATCTGGTTTTATGGATGGCTCTTCCTCCGGCAATCACAACCGCTCAAAAATTGGAAATGCGTGGAAAGCACATTACCATCAACACCATTGAAGAATCAATTAAGAATGAATACGATGAGGTTAAAAAGAACTTTAAAAACTTTAAGCATTCTGAGACTTATAAAAAAGGTGAGAATTTTTTCAGCAGATTTTCAAAATCAGATAAAACAGTGTTAATAATAGTTGCTGTTATTCTAAGTCTTTTTGCTTTTAGTCATTTTATAGATCTGGGTACCCATGTGATTCATGCACCATTTGCATTTTTTTCGTCGATGACTCACGGCATTGCTCCTACGTTTAATCATATTTTTTTCCCTGGTGCTCTACCAATAATCCTAGTATTATTAATTATTGGACTGATTTTCAAAACAATATTCAAGGTAATTATATATATAATAGCATTCCTGTTACTCGGAGCATTGGTTCTTAAAGTTATATTCTGGATGTTCGGAGGATTTCTTCTTATGGCTTAACCCCTAAAAACCAAACCACTATGAGAAAAAAATCTATAAAAATAGGATTACTAATAGTCATCGGATTACTCTTAATTGGTAAGTTCACCAACATATCCTATCAAAAGACTTCATACCACGAATCAATTTCGAGCTATTCAAGTGCTGATTCTGAAGCAGAAGATTCAATTATTTCATTTAATGAACCTTACGAAATTGTTTTACATGGACTTGACACCATTGATAATGAGAGAACAAACCCTGACTGCTATTTAATACATGTTTATGTGGAACAGAAAAGCTCCATTGGTAAACTAATTTATATGCCTTTTTATAAACCAATCAGCATAGAGGCAGAAGGAGTTTTCAGCTGGAAAAATCCATCAAGTCAAAAACCAATACACACTGAGAACTTTGACATGAGTGCGCAGCTAAATATTTTAGGATCATGCTCTGTTAAGGAAGCTCGACAAAAAGCAAACGAACACCTCTATACAAGCATTCAAAAGCATATTAAACGTGTTGTGACTGATAAAATAAAAAGTTGAATTTATCTAATTCTTTTACTTAACTATCATGAATAAAACTATCAATATAAATCTCGACGGACGTGTTTTTCAAATTGAAGAAGATGCATACGAGAAACTAAAAAAATACCTGGATACTATTAAATCCAGATTAAGCAGAAACGAAGAAGCTCAGGAGATATTAGATGATATTGAAGCCCGTATTGCCGAACTATTTATTTACAAAAGTGGACAAGATATAATTCGTCTTTCACTGGTTGAAGAAATAATCGAAACCATTGGTGAACCGTCCGACATTGTTGATGAAGAAGATGCTGAAGAACCCCGGAAAGAATCGGAACAACAATATTCGGCACCTCCTCCATACTATACGCGCAAAGGACTTTACCGAAGTCGCGAAGACAGAGTTTTTGGAGGTGTTTGTGGAGGACTCGGAGCATATTTCGATATCGATCCTGTTGTGTTCCGTATCATTGCTGTGGTTACTACCTTACTTTCGGTTGGAGCAGTGCCAATTGTATATATTGTATTGTGGATTGCAATGCCAGAAGCACGCACCATTGAGCAACGTTTAAGAATGCGGGGTGGAGTAACCTTTAAGGATGTAAGTGATAATATCAAAAATGAGTATAACTCTGTATCCGACAAGTTTAAAACATATACCAAGTCGCAAAATTACAGAAACATGCAAAATCGCATGAATAAAACGGGAGATGCCATGGCAAATGGTTTAAATGCTGTTCTGCGGGTTTTAGGCACCATACTGGGCATTGCGATCGTTTTATGGAGCGTTTTAAGCATAATGGTATTAACCGGAGTTTTGGTACTAAAAGATTCAATGCCAGGTTTGGCAAGTTCAGTAGGCAATTTTTACATCACCAATGTTCCAGACTATTTTTTATCGCACCTCGACCTTACCCTGTTTAACATTGCTGCCGGTTTATTAATCGGGATTCCATTTTTAATCATTCTTTACCTGGGATTAAAATTGATCTTTCAGTTTAAATCAAATGGTAAGATTATTGGCATGACCGCCCTTGGATTATGGCTTGCAGGCCTTGTATTATTATTCTTTACAGCTTTAAGGGTGGTAAAAGGATTTGAAGATGAAGGCACCATGTCCGAAACTCATCAATTGATGGATACTTCTGCTGAAGCAATTTACCTGAAAGTTGGTAACGACAGTAAACCATTTGGTAATAAAGAATATCTGCTTGAAATTAATAATCTTGAATTATCTTCATTGGATGGCAAGCTGATCATCGAAGGCGATCCAAGAATAAATCTTACCAGAGGTGATAAATTTGAGATTACCATAACCAAAAAAGCAAGAGGCATAAATGAAGAAGAGGCTGAATTCAATGCAAATTCAACTGAATACTATTGGGCTCAGAATGATTCAATCATTTATTTAGATCGCACTTATATGCTGGGAGACGAGGCTCTGGCACGCAAGCAGGAAGTAGTTGTAAATATTGAAATACCTCACAACAAAAAACTGGAAGTCAGCCCCTACCTCGACAGACTAATTAATTACAACGACGATTCAAATAATTATTAACACCTACACTTAAATCAAAAAAGATGAAAACAATATCATTTATAATAGTTGCCTTACTGACTATCAATTTATCGGTAAATGCGCAAAGCCGACCTTCTGACCGCTTATTTGAAAAACTGGCTTTGCAAAAAGGTATCACCATGCTTTCTTTTTCGAAGGAGATGCTTGACGCGGTTAACATGAACTTTGACAATGATAAAGGAGATAAAGAAAACAAGGTAACAGGTGACTTACACGAAGTAAAAGTAGTTATCTACAAAGCACCTGAAACAGGTGAAAGTATAGATTTCAGAGGAGAAGCATTACGCTATTTACCACTCAATAAATTCAGAGTTATTGATGCAGAAGAGTACGAAATTGACAATAAAAACGGCACCGTTGACATTCGTGTAAACGGATCAGGCAGAAAAATCAAAGAATGTCATCTTCTGTTTCAAGGCGAAACCAATGGCGTATTACTTTCTTTCTTCGGTGACTTTAAAGTGGAAGATGTAAAAGAAATGGCCGAAAAACTTGATGACTATAAATAATTACAGGGAACGGTTCTCTATTTGTATAAATGCAAATAAAGAGCCGTTCCATTACTAAAAAAAATAAAATGTCATTCTTAGGAAATATTATCTGGCTTCTTTTTGGTGGTTTTATGATTGCCATCGAATACTTTATCAGTAGTTTGGTAATGATGTTTACTATTATTGGAATACCATTTGGATTACAAACCATGAAATTGGGAATACTTGCCCTTTGGCCTTTTGGCACAAAAGTAGGTTATAACCCTCAGGCTTCGGGCTGCTTAAATACCATAATGAATGTGATCTGGTTAATATTCGGAGGTTTCATCATTGCCCTAACCCATGTTTTTTGGGGAATAATACTGGCCATTACCATCATTGGAATACCATTTGCCCGTCAGCATTTTAAATTGGCCGGAGTAGCCTTAACCCCTTTTGGAAGAACGATTAATTGATCAATTATTCGATGTGTCAATGTGACGATTTTCAATTACAAAGTTGAACTGTTGATTTGTAGAGTTGTTTAGTTGTATCATATCCCATTCAACAACTCAGCAGCTCGACAATTAAACATTGTCTAATAAATTAATTGACACATTGATACATCGACTAATCAGCAATCGTGTATCTCCATGGTTTTAACCTCCATTCATCCGGTGCATAATCAATCCCAATCCTTGGTGAAGTACTATGCTGTAACTTCTCTGAACCGTTTTCTATCCACATTCTGGTTGATGTAATAATATTCTCACCATAAAATGATTTATCAAGTTGGAGAGCCTTACCAACTCTGCCAGGACCATCAATATTTTTCAAACCTCGAATTAACACAGCTTGCGGATCATCTTTAGTACCTGTTACGATATTTAACAACCAATACATACCGTAAATTAAATAAACATAAACTGCACCTCCTTCAGCATACATCACTTCTGTTCTTGGAGTTCTTCCTTTTCGTGCATGACAAGCTTCATCCTCCTCTCCCCTATAGGCTTCAGTTTCGGTGATTTGCCATTTTTCAGTTGTCCCATCATCAAAAACACGTACCAAAACCTTTCCAATTAAATCAGGAGCTACCTCCAACACATCTTTTCTAAAATAAGATTGATCTAACTTCATATAAAACACTAAAAAAAGATTCAATATGAATGGATTAATAAAATTATCAACTTTTGACTACTGACTAAAAACAAACCGACTACTTTAATATTCAATTTTATCATCCTTTTCATCCCATAGCTTAAAAGCTTCGATGGCTTTTTCAGGCAAAATCTGCTTGGTTGGAATACTTCTTTCATTAATTGGTCTGTCAATCTCATCATAAATAAACTGGTCATCAAATCCAATCTTGGCAGCATCAACCTTGGTGTTTCCATAATAGATAGTCTTCAAGCGAGCCCAGTAAATGGCTCCGAGGCACATTGGACAAGGTTCACAGGAAGTATATATTTCACAATCTGACAAATCAAAGGTGCCTAAATTTTTTGAAGCTTCTCTGATAGCAGTAACTTCTGCATGAGCAGTAGGATCACAATTTACTGTTACCCTGTTCACGCCTCTCCCTACAATGACATTATTTCTTACAATCACAGCTCCAAAAGGGCCTCCCCCATTATTTACATTATTTTTTGAAAGCTCAATTGCCTCAGTCATCCACTTCGTCTTTTCCATATCAAATAAAAATTTGGCCAAACAAGATGGCGCTTTTTTCATGAACGAACAAAATCTTCTCTATTTTTTTTATTATAACATTAGTAAATAACAAATAATTAGAGTACTTTTGCGGCCGATTATTATCCGATCTGAAAAGTTGATTTATTCTTTTTACTGATTTCGGGGTGGGATCCGGAGTTGGTTAGGGGAATCTTTCGCTTTTGCAATTTGTTATAAATAATAAAGTTAAGAAATGGATACGTTAAGTTTCAAAACGCTTTCAGCCACTAAAGCTACTATCAACAAAGAGTGGGTAGTTGTTGATGCAACTGATATGGTGGTTGGTCGTTTGGCTACAAAAGTGGCTAAATTATTAAGAGGTAAGTATAAGCCTAATTATACTCCTCATATGGACTGCGGAGATAACGTGATTATCTTAAATGCAGACAAAGTAAAATTGACTGGTAACAAATGGACCCAGCGCCTTTTCTATTACCACAGTGGTTACCCAGGTGGACGTACAGACGTTACTCCAGCGGAATTGTTCGCTAAAAAACCAGAAAGATTGGTTGAAAGAGCGGTTAAAGGTATGCTTCCTAAAAACCGTCTTGGACGTCAGTGTTTCAGAAATCTGTATGTATATGCTGGCAACGAGCACAAGCAAGAAGCTCAGCAGCCTAAAGTAATCGATATTAACACTCTTAAATAAGCAATATGGAAGTGATTAATGCTATTGGTAGAAGAAAAGAGGCAGTTGCTCGTATTTACATGAGCGAAGGAAAAGGTCAAATCACCATTAACAAGCGTGACTTGTCTAACTACTTCCCAGCTGCTACATTACAATACATTGTAAAACAACCTTTGAATGTTATCGGTGTTGCTGATAACTACGACATCAAAATTAACCTTTATGGTGGTGGTGTAAAAGGTCAGGCGGAAGCAGTGCGTTTAGCTATTGCCCGCGCACTTGTGAAAATTGACGCAGAAAATAAACCTGCTTTGAAAGCTGAAGGTTTCATGACTCGCGACTCTCGTGTTGTTGAGCGTAAGAAACCAGGTCAACCAAAAGCACGTAAGAGATTCCAGTTCTCTAAACGTTAATATTTATCAGGTGTGTTTAGTATCTAAATCTTTAAGACTACTCATTTTTTGGAGGAACTACTTAAGGATTGATTTAAACAGAAAGTAAACAACTTTAAAAAAATTAAAATGCCTAGAGTTAATTTCGAGGAATTATTGAATGCCGGAGTACACTTCGGTCACCTTAAGAGAAAGTGGAACCCAGCCATGGCTCCTTACATTTTCATGGAGCGTAATGGAATTCACATTCTTGACTTACACAAAACAGCTGTTAAAATCGATGAAGCTGCCGATGCACTTAAACAGATTGCAAAATCAGGTCGGAAAGTGTTATTCGTAGCAACAAAGAAACAAGCGAAAGAAATCATTGCTGATAAAGTTGGAAGTGTAAACATGCCTTATGTGGTTGAAAGATGGCCAGGTGGTATGTTAACCAACTTCCCCACTATCCGTAAAGCAGTGAAAAAAATGACTTCTATTGATAAGTTGATGGTTGATCAGTCATGGAAAAACTTATCAAAACGTGAAAGACTTCAAATTACCCGTCAGCGTGCCAAGTTGGAAAAAACTTTAGGTTCAATCGCTGATTTGACTCGTCTTCCAGCTGCTATGTTCGTTATCGATGTAATGAAAGAACACATTGCAGTAAAAGAAGCTATTCGCTTGAACATCCCTGTTTTCGGAATTGTTGATACCAACTCGGATCCATCAAACATTGACTTTGTTATCCCAGCTAACGACGATGCTACAAAGTCTATCGAATTGATTACCGATGTAATGGTAAAAGCTATGCAGGAAGGATTGAATGAGCGTAAGGCTGAGAAAGATAGCGATGGTCCTAAAGAAAAAAGAGCTGCTCGCAGCAAAAAAGCTGAACCTGCAAAGGCTAAAGCTAAAAAAGAAGATGAAGTAGTTGAAGAAGCTTCTGAAGAAGAAGGAACTACTAAAGAGTAATTTGATTTTTAACTTTTTAAAAAGAAAATATCATGGCTATCACTGCTGCTGACGTAAGCAAACTAAGAAAGGCTACCGGAGCCGGTATGATGGATTGTAAAAAAGCTTTAACTGAAGCCGAAGGAGATTTCGATAAAGCTGTTGAAATCATCCGTAAAAAAGGTCAGGCTATTGCTAGCAAACGTGCCGACAGAGACGCAACTGAAGGAGTTGTATTATCTAAAGTAACTGAAGATGGTAAAAATGGTGCAATCATTGTATTGAACTGTGAAACTGACTTCGTTGCTAAAAACGAGAGTTTTGTTGCATTTGCTACTTCAATCCTTGATGCTGCTATTGCTGCTGGTGCTAACGACATCGAAGCTGTTAAAGCTATAGACTTAGACGGTCGTCCTGTTCAGGAGCTAATTACTGAGCAAACTGGTGTAATTGGTGAAAAAATTGATCTTTCAGCTTTTGACACTGTTTCTGCTGAATCTGTAGTTGCTTACATCCACCCTGGTAATAAATTAGCTACATTGGTTGGTTTTAATCAGGCTGGTTTCGATATACAGGTAGGTAAAGACGTTGCAATGCAAGCTGCTGCTATGGCTCCAGTTGCATTGGATGAAAACAGCGTTCCTGCTGAGGTAAAAGAAAAAGAATTGGAAATCGGTAAGGAAATGGCTCGTAATGAAGGTAAGCCAGAAGCTATGTTGGAAAAAATTGCAATGGGTCGTTTACAAAAGTTCTTCAAAGAAAGCACTTTGTTAAACCAGGCTTTTGTAAAAGACAACAAGCTTTCTATCAAGCAATATCTTGATGGAGCAAGTAAAGGCTTGACTGCAGTTGATTTCAAACGTTTTTCATTAGACGCTTAAGAAATAAATTCGCATATATAAAAGGGGGCTTTCGAGCCCCTTTTTTTGTGCCCTTAAATGAGTAAATAAGTATTATCTATGATATAAATTCCCCTCAACTACACTTTACAATACACTCAGAGTACAATACATTACACTCAATATCAATTCCTTAACGCTCACGTTTTTTTCATTCCTAATAATTGAAACTATAGTAAGTATGTAGTTAATTTATCCTGTCATTACAATATTAACTAAATACTTTTAATCATGAAAGAACTAAATTTTGAACAGATGGAAAACCTGAATGGTGGAGAAAGTTATTATTCATGTAATTTAGGTATGGCAGCAGTTGGTATTTTCTGGTCAGCTATGGCTGGAGTAGCTACAGGAGGTATAGGTGCTGCTGTTGTTGGTTTTGCATGGAGTGGTTTAACAGCCTATGTATGCAAAGATGCATGAAAACTAATAACTTAATCGAGGTATTATTAATCAATATCTCGATTAAGTTATCAACATTTCTTACGCGTTAATTATTATGGTATCAACAATTAGCAATATTACTTATTATTTCTCTTGAATTTTATAAAATTAAGAGAAAGTGAATAATAAAAAATTGAAGACATGAAAACTAAATTTATTCAAAAATCCATTTTCTTATTATTGATATTTTTAACATTATTCATAGGGGCTTATCTTCATGGGAATAAAACATATATATCAATAACAATGGCATGGATTGGTTGTACAATAGGATGGATAATAGGTGCTGCCATTAGAGAAAAAATGACGATTATTAATATAAAAAAATTTAAATCAGATCTTATTATATTATTTTCTTGCACATTAATTGGTTCATCTTTTATAGCTTTCTTTGTTAATTCACAAATAACCGTCATCATATCTGTTATTTCTTTAAATATTATTTTAGGCACTGTACTTCTATATAAGAATAGAAAAAACATACAGCCTAAAGAGTTATAGATTCCAATAGAGATTATTTATGAATCAATGATTTTACAAAAATGAGTAATAACAGGATCATTCAAGAATTTTGGAGCTTAAATTCTTGGATAATTTATTCTATTATTGTCCTATTCACATTTACTCTAAAGCTGGCTACTGACTATTTATTAATTAATGAACAGATTTACTTCAATACATTTTCAGAACAGTTATCTTCAGGAAGAATTGAATCAATTTTTTTAATGAATAAAAAGTATGGTTGGATTAGTTTTTTATTAATTCCACTCTTGCTTCTATTTAGGATATTCTTCACTTCAATATTCCTTTACATTGGCACCTATTTTTCTGAAATAAAAATTGACTTTAGCAAACATTTTAAAGTAGCCCTTATTGCCGATTTTATTTATATCATATCGGGAGTAGTGAAACTTGCTAAACTGGTACTTTTTAAAAATGTTTCCAATCTCCAGGATTTACAATACACCCCACTTTCAATCATGTCCTTATTTGAATACAATACTGTAGATCCTGTATTTATTTATCCCTTAAGCCTGCTCAATGTATTTGAATTAGTTTACTTTTTAGTTTTGGCTTCATTGTTAGTAATTGCGATTAAAGAATCAAAACATCTGCAGCCAATAAAATATGGTAAATCGCTACAATTGGTAGTATCATCATACGGTAGTGGACTTATAATTTGGGTACTATTAGTCATGTTTGTTAGTTTAAATATGGCATAGTATGAAGTACATTATTAAACGAATTATATTCCTCTTCCTAATATTAGTAATAAGTTATGGAGTTTTTCAGATAACAGCTAGCTATATGGCTAAGAAAGAAATTGAAACCCATATACAGATCTTACCTAACGGACAGTTTACTAATCTTAATAATGAGGATGTATGTTTACACGATTATAACGGTTTGCCGATGGTAGTCATATACTTTCATCCTGAATGTGAGCATTGTCAGTACGAGGCACAGGCATTACGTTTAAATAAAGAAGCATTTGTCAATACTCAAATAATTATGATTACAAATGATGACTCCCTCTCCAGGCTTAATCAATTTGTAAAACAATATCAGTTATGGGATTTAGAAGCAATAGACATATTGATGGATAAAAATGATGCGTTTTATAAATTTTTCGGAACCTCAATATTCCCATCAGTTTTTATCTACGATCGAAATCGGCAACTGCAGAATAAATATCTGGGCGAAACCAAACCTGAAGCAATTTTATCTTCATTACATTAATAAATTAAACCAACCCGAATGCAGCCCAACTTCAAACATATAAAACGTACATTTACAAAACAGCATAGTCAGTATTATTGTGGTCTAGCCTGTTTATCCTCCATTGTCAAATATTATGGTGGTGATATCTCACAAGAAAAACTACGAGAAAGTAGTGGAACCACTTTGAATGGCACCTCGCTACTTGGTTTATACCAGTCAGCTCAAAAGCTAAATTTTGAAGTCAAAGGTTTTAATGCTGATATGTCAGCATTAAAAGAGCAAACAGTACCGGTTATCTTACATGTTATTATGGACAATAATCGTCAGCATTTTGTTGTCTGTTATACCTATGTCAATAATAAGTTTATAATCGGTGATCCTAGCCTGGGTATACTTGAATATTCTCAAATTGAGTTACAAGAAATATGGAAAAGTGGTGCATTATTAAAAATGAAGCCAGGTGAAGGATTTATCACTAAGAAAAAGAACAAAATCCATCAACGAACCTGGTTTTTACAACTACTTAAAGACGATTATCCCATATTGGCAATTGCTGCATTTTTAGGGATTGGAATCTCAATATTAGGTTTGGCAACCGCAATCTTTTCACAAAAGCTGATTGATGTGATTCTGCCAGCTAAAGATATCCGTAGTCTTATTTTTGGCTTAATTGTTTTTGGCTTAATTCTAATTGCGCATGCAACAATCGGTTACATCCGTAATATTTTTCTACAACGACAAGGGCGTGATATGAATACACGTTTGGTAACATCTTTTTTTGGCAAATTACTGTACTTGCCTAAAAGCTTTTTTAACAGCATCTCAACTGGCGATATGGTGGCACGATTAAACGATGCTCGCCGAATTCAGCGCGTGGTAATTTATTTAAGTAGTGAATTATTGATAGATATATTAGTTGCAATTGCTTCGATTTCATACATCTTTGTATATTCAACCTCTACCGGTTTTATTAGTTTATTGACCATTCCTCTTTTTGGTTTAATTGCGTGGCGATTTAACAGAAACGTAATCAGAGGGCAACAAGCTGTTATGAAAAGTTATGCTGTAACTGAAAGCAAATATATCGATACATTTAATAACATTGACACCATCAAAACCAATAACCTTGAAAGCCTATTAGGAAGGTCGGTAAATGCAATCTATCGAATTTTTATGGAAGGTGTTTATCAATTAGGAGTATTAAGTGCTAAACTTAACTGGTGGGTTGAAGCAATTAACACTTTACTAATGGTTGGTGTTATAGCTTGGGCGGCACATTTGGTATTAAGCACACAGCTTTTAGTAGGACAATTAATGGCCATTATCAGTTTATGCGGAAGTATGACTGCCGCCGTTATAAGAATTGCGTTAGCCAATATACAACTACAGGAAGCACGTATCGCTTTTGAACGTATGTATGAGTATGCAAACACAGAACCTGAATACCTAAAAGATGATTTAGAAATCGCAAATAATCCTATAAGCATACAAAAAATTAGTATTGATAAACTTAACTTTCGTTTTCCTGGTAAATCATTATTACTAAAAAATATTGACTTAAAGCTAAAAAAGGGACAGTTTACTAGTCTTTTGGGAGAAATTGGTTGTGGTAAAAGTACCTTACTTTCTATTCTTCAACGCTTTCATAAAATTGAATCAGGAGATATTTTAGTTAACGGAGAAGATTGGAACTGTTTTAAAACGAATCATTGGCGGAAACATGTCGCAGTTGTTGAACAACATGTGAAGCTATTCAATAATACGCTATTCGAAAACATTACTTTATCTGAAACTCCAGATTATAAACAGATGGAGCATTTCTGTAATAACCATGGATTTGATAAATTCTTTAATGATCTACAACAGGGCTATGCAACCATTATTAATGAGAACGCAACAAATATATCAGGTGGACAGCGGCAATTAATTGCATTGGCCCGAGCCCTTTATTCCAAACCAAAGGTACTATTATTGGATGAAGCAACAGCAGCTATGGGTCGGAAAGCTGAACAATTTGTTATCGATTTATTGAATAATCTCAAACAAGACATGATAATATTATTTGTTACGCATCGTCCACAATTAGCCAGACACTCTGACAATATTATAATAATCGAAAATAACACTATCACGAATAGAGGATCACATGAGGAATTATTAGGCACAAGTACATACTACAAGCAAGCTTTTGAAGAAATAAAGGTTGAATTCACATAAACACTTGACCTACAACTTCAACAATGACTATACCAAATAACTGTTTCATATCTGCTAGATCGAGAAAATAATTCCATTTGTAATCAAATTTTTATCTTGATACATTTGTCTAGATACTTGATACTATTAAAAAATGAAATACAAAAGAATCCTCCTTAAACTCAGTGGCGAATCCCTAATGGGCGAACAAGGTTACGGAATTGATCCGGAGCGTTTAAACGACTATGCTAAACAAATTAAAGAAGCAACCGATATGGGTGTGCAAGTTGGCATCGTAATTGGTGGCGGAAATATCTTTCGTGGATTAGCTGGGGCTTCCAAAGGTTTTGATCGTTATAAAGGCGACCAAATGGGTATGCTGGCAACAGCAATTAACGGGCTGGCTCTTCAGTCAGCATTGATTGCAATGGGTGTTAAGGCAAGACTTTTATCTGCCATTCGTATGGAACCGGTTGGCGAATATTACGATAAACCAAAGGCCGTTGCAGCACTTGAGAACGGTGAGGTGGTTATTTTGGTTGGTGGTACCGGTAATCCATATTTTACTACCGACACAGGATCCTCTCTTCGAGGTATCGAAATTGAAGCCGATGTAATGTTAAAAGGCACCCGAGTTGATGGAATTTACACTGCTGACCCGGAAAAAGATCCCAATGCCACTAAATTTGATGAAATTACTTTCGATGAAATCTATAATCGTGGACTGAAAATAATGGATTTAACAGCCACCACAATGTGCAAAGAAAACAACCTTGCCATTGTTGTTTTTGATATGGATACCAAAGGTAACCTGATTAAGGTTCTGAAGGGAGAAAATATTGGAACTTTGGTTAAAAACTAAAAACAAAAGGCTGTCCAAATAAAGAAAGGACAGCCTCTTGATATATTGTTGTTTGGTTATTTAAACCGTGTATGGTTCGTATTCTTCTTCTACAACTGTTTCTGTAACCCTTTGTACCCTATTATTCTTTTGATTGGTGTTTTTATTTTCAACATTAAAAGCAACAGGTCTTTCAGATTCAGATTTCTCAACTTTAAAGAAATCAATTAAGTTCTTTAATTGTAACGACTGAGAACTCAACTCTTCAGCACTTCCCGCTAATTCTTCACTTCCCGCAGCATTTTGTTGGGTAACAATATTCAATTGATGCAAAGCATTATTAATCTGGCTGGCACCTTCACGCTGCTCCATAGCAGCTGCAGCAACTTCTTTCATCAAAGAATTCGACTCTTCAATTACGGGTAATACACTGCTTAATTTCTCACTTGCCAAAACTGAAGATTCTCTACTACTTTCAACCAACTTAATAATTTCAACAGCAGCCTGCTGACTTCTTTCGGCTAGCTTACGAACTTCACTGGCAACTACATTAAATCCACGTCCTTGGTCTCCTGCTCTGGCAGCTACAACCGCAGCATTAAGCGCCAATATATTTGTTTGCATTGCTATCTCATTAATAACGGCAACTTTATTGGCAATTATTTTATTGGCTTCCATTGCTGTTTTTGATTTCTCTTCTGCATCAACAAGACTGCTATAAGCTAATTCAGATTTTTCAGCACTTACTTTTGCATTGTTATTACTTTGCTGAATATTAGCCAACATTTCTTCCATGGTAGTTGAAACTTCTTCCAACGATGCAGCTTGCTCACTAGAGCCCTGAGATAATTCCTGTGATGCAGTATTAACCTGTTCGCTTGCAACAGACAGTTGCTCAGAACCGCCTTTTATCTCGCCCACCACCTCACGTAGTTTATTATTCATTGTTAACATGGCTCCATTAAGCTTAGCAAGCTCATCCTTACCCTTTGTATTTACATCGTGATACAATTCTCCTTCTGACAGATAATTGGCAAGATTTAGGCTTTCATTTAGAGGTCGTGTAATACTAATAGATGAGTATCGTGATACAAAGGCACCAAGGATAATTGCCAAAATTAGCACGATTAACGATCTTGCTTCAGATGTTTCCATTACCAATTCCTGCTCCTCAATATGGCTGTTAACAAGATTATCAATTAATTCTGCAACTTTGGCACCGCGCGCCTGCATTGTTTTCATCTCTTTTTTCTGCTCTAACAATGCTTCTTTATATTCTATAAATGATAACTGGTATTTACGGTAGCCCTCTTTTAACTTATTAAGTGATAATGCAGTATTCGAATTTCCACTATATTGTTTAATGGCCCTTTCAACAACCTGATTACATTTTTGAATGCCGTTCTCAATCTGATTGACAGCATCGATATTTAATTCACCCGTACTATCTGATTCATTTGCAAGAAACTGCCATGCATATATTCGTAACTGACTATGAGCATTTAATAATTGTATAGATAGACTTCCTAAATTATTTAAGCTACCATTACTGGTTAATAATTCTCCGAGTTTCACTCCTTCCTCTGACCATTTTAACCGTGTATTTTCTTTTTGATTTTCGAGTTGAGAAAAATTACTAAAACCTTCTTTGTAATCTTCAACATTAAGTCTTAAATCACCTAATTCATCTTTCTCATCCTCATTATTAGTTAGCAAATTGGTAACTTCATCCATTGCCCCTTGAAGTAATAATGAACACTCTTCTGCAATTTGAGAATCATTAAACTTTATATAATACATTACTTTTAATCGAATGCTCTGTAGATTTTTCTCGACTAATTTTAACTCACCAACCTCACTTACTATTTCATTGGTTTGCTTTAATGAAAAATGATTAATTAAACCAACTAAAGCAACAAAAAACAGTAACACCGAACCTGCTAATGCCAAACGAGTTCTAATAGATAAATTTCTTAATTTCATAACAAAAAAATGTGTGTGTGCTTTCTACAATCATATTTTGTAATATGACTTTTTTCATTCCATAAAATATTCACAGATTATTGCGCCGGAGTGTTATTCTTGATTAAGATTAACAGAAGCAAATATAGTTCTTTGTGTTTTAATCACACATTTATTAATAAAGCTACATACAGCTGAATACATGACACTTAACAGTATTTAAGCTTTTAAACTACTTAAATTCTTACATCAAACAATTGAATTTTTTGATTAAATATTCGGTAATCATGTACTTATTAATTAGAACTTTCGACTCCAATTACACAAACTAATTTATCGTTTTTAACCATACCATTGGGGTATAAACACTGGCAATAAACAATGTAAATACCTGGCTTTAAACACTCATTTGCATCATCAAGTCCATCCCATAAAAAATAACCCTTTGCGTGTAGCAGCACATTGTTTGCAAGGTATCTAACTTCACGTCCCGTACTATCAAAAATCCTGATATTAATAGTTACATCTGTCTCAGTATTATTATACCGGATGATTAACTGATCATTCCGTCCATCATTATTGGGTGTAAAAACATCGTAATCCAGATAAATTGATTTGTCGTCAAAATGCATTTTTATGGTTTGAGAATTCGAATAACCTGGTGTTGCTAATACATCTGATGCTGCAGAATGCCAATTTTGATGATCATTGGTTGGTTGATCAATAGCCAATCTCTCTAAAGAAACACCTTCCGGATCCCGAATCAAATCAAAATGCATATCATCTTTATATTCCAGATAATCTATGATATTACCAGACTGATTACATATTATCACAACACCTTCGTCATCCGGTAATGAAGGAAGTTTCGTATTTAGAAAGGTTGAATGATTTTCAGAACGATATAGATTTAGCACAATCAAGCTATCTTGACTTAATAAAAGATAATCATCAGGAAAAATCATTCTGTTTCTGTCAGTTATCGGATATAATTTATTAATCGTTTTATCTTCATCCCAATCACCAAGATATACATCGTTAAGATTAATAACTTTGTTTGAACGATTCACCAACTCAATAAAATCCACGCCATCAGGACTGGGATTAAATAATACTTCATTAATTATGATATCACCAGAAACCAAAGAATCAGGTTTAGCAAAACGTATTGGAAATTCAATTGAAAAATCATTCCCTGCCCAATCGTTAGTCTTATTAAATCCAATTGAATATACTTTATTGATTTCCAATTGGGGATTTATTGTAATATCAACATATGATAAAAAGACGGAATCAATAGATGAATTAAAATCTTCCAATACAGGGAAGATTTCAAAACTCCATTCATTATTAAGTAAATTCATTACTTCACTAAAATGAATTCTAAGAGTTGAATCGTTAAAAAATTCACTATAAACAAACCATGGCGGTTCAAAATCAGGATTATCAACCATTACAGAATTTTCATTTAATGGAGTCCCGCCAGTATAATCAACACTCCATTTCCAATTATCAGGCTTACCCGACATATTATTTACATCCAAGCGTTCAACCGACCAACCTCCTTCTTCTTTAAATCCCTCACCATATATTTGAGTCGGATTGTATTTAAAAGCATCAATAACTTCTGATTGCTCATTTTTTACCACTAAATCAAATCCTGAATTGTTTAATGTTTGCCACTTATCTACCCCAACTAATGAGCCTTGCCAAAAATCCAATGAACCGGAAGGTACGAGTAATACATATGTACCTGCTTTAATAAGACTATCGGGTAAGTCAAAAGATTTATCATTAACCATTACTTTCCAATCTTTTAATGACAAATCAAATTCAGAACGGTTATACAACTCAATATATTCATTCTCGGGAAGAGCAACTGTTGGTGAAGGATCAACCATTACTTCATTAATCACTATATCAAACCGGGCAGGATGATAATACCAAATATCTTGTTGAAAGCTTTTTAGAGTATCCCCTGTAATATCTTTTAAACCATTTAATTTCAACTGATATTTTCTACCTTCTTCCAATGCAGCAACTAGTTTTAATTGATGAATCACACCTTCTACTGAAACAGACACTTCAAAATCTTCCAGCTTTTGGTTATCCAACAAAAGATTGGCCTGTATCCAGCTATCAGCATTAATTGCTTTTGAAAATTCAAACTGCATTAAATCTGTGGTTAACAATTGAACATCATTTATCCTCACCCTATGATAACTGACAATAAGTTCTGTGGCCATAACATTACCCGCTAGATCTTCCAAATGAGACAAGACCAAAATGTCATCTTCGACATCTTCCAAACCCGGATTAAAATACAACTCTACCATTTTGGATGCTTCATTGTATAATAATACTGATGCACTTCTTTCTAACTTTGTCAAATAAAAACTACCTGCATTAAAAGAATTAATATTAAGATCCTCATTAAAAACAATACGAATCAATCCTCCATTAACCACCTCATAATCGATTACTTTTGGCGGATGCACATCTGTATAAGGTTCACCGTCGACATTAATATCATCAAAAAAGAATTTCTGTGCCCTTGTAACAGTATAATTGCAAAGTATTCCAAACCATGAAGATTGCATTTCAATGATTCTATCCATTTCACCAACCTTCATAAAACCTAATCCTGAATCATATTCTAAAGTCCAGGTATTTCCCTCCCTTGTAACACGAATAATCAATTCATTAGAACTCGGGCTTAGTATTCCATCCTCACCTTGAATTATTATTCTTTCTTCTCCATTTGTAATGACTCCTAATTCAAGACGATCGCTATTTTTTCCAATATCACAAAATATGGCATTGGTGATATTTGATGGATCGGAATTATCCATTGCCAGAAAAACTCTTGCATAATTTGAACCAGAAGGACTAAACTCGTATTTAACTTTAAAACTCCAGTTTGCCTGTTCTATAACATCAGAACTTGTAAAAAGAAAAGAGGACCCAGCGGCTGTTGCATTCAACTGCAGCTGATAATCAGAATTGACAATAAAGCTATCAACTTGACCAAACCATTGTGGATTGTTAAAGATTTCACCATCGGAAAACGTTTCGTTTAATTGTGCGCATAGAACTGATGGCCAAACGATAAAAAGCAAGAAAAAGGGTTTCATAGGGTGACGGTTTAAAACAAATATTCCTATTTTTGCATTATTAGGTAAGCAAGAAGCAACCACCAACAACACACTTAAAATAAAGCTGATGCTCACCCAATTAAATATAATTAAAATTTTACAACAATGAAAGTTGCAATCGTTGGTGCCAGTGGCGCAGTAGGACAAGAATTTTTAAAAGTATTGGAAGAAAGAAATTTTCCATTAGATGAGTTGGTTCTCTTTGGATCTTCACGAAGTGCAGGTAAAACCTACACTTTCAAGGGAAAGACCCTTACTGTCAAAGAGCTGAAACACAACGATGACTTTAAAGATATTGATATTGCCCTGACGTCTGCTGGTGGAGGAACGTCAAAGGAATTTGCTGAAACGATTACGAAGCATGGAGCTATCATGATTGATAACTCAAGTGCTTTCCGTATGGATGATGATGTACCTTTGGTGGTTCCGGAAGTAAATGCTGAGGATTGCAAGAATGCTCCTCGCAATATTATTGCCAATCCCAATTGTACAACTATTCAAATGGTAGTTGCTCTTAAGCCGATCAATGAAATATCGCATATCAAACAAGTGCATGTTTCAACTTATCAGGCATCAAGTGGTGCCGGAGCAAGTGGTATGGCAGAGCTGGAGAATCAGACTAAAGCAATTGTTGAAGGTAAAGACATTGAAGTTTCAGCTTTTCAATACCAATTGGCAATGAACCTGATTCCTCAGGTTGATGTTTTTACTGATAACAACTACACCAAGGAGGAAATGAAGATGTTTAACGAAACACGTAAGATTATGCACAGCGATGTTCGGGTGAGTGCAACTTGTGTTCGTGTTCCAATTCTTCGTGCACACTCAGAGTCTATCTGGCTTGAAACAGAAAATGCAATTGCTCCGGAACAGGCTCAGGAGGCTTTTAGAAAAGCAGATGGAGTAATTTTAATGGATGATCCTGCAAACAAAGAATACCCAATGCCATTATTTTTGGCTGGTAAAGATGAAGTCTTTGTGGGTCGTGTACGTGCTGATTTAGCTAATCCTAACGGTTTGGCATTCTGGTGTGTTTCTGACCAGATTAAAAAAGGAGCTGCTTTAAATGCTGTTCAAATAGCAGAATATATGATTAAAGAAGGTTTGATAAAGTAATTTCAAACAATAAGCATATTGAAGGTCTGATTTAGGTCAGGCCTTTTTATTTCTTCCTTTTTGTCTTTTGCTTATGCTTTACTCCATATATCTGAACTGATTGACGTTTGCCTTTTAAACTCACCTTCTTGCCGTCAATCTCTTTAAAGCTGAAGCCTTCTTTATCTTTTAATGACTCATATAAAACGCCTGATATCAGAAGATTTTCGCGACAAACGTTACACATTGATTCAATACGTGCTGTCGTATTCAAAGTATCACCATTATAAGATATATCTCGCTTATACCGTCCAACCTGAAGAACCATTATTTCTCCAATATGAATTCCTGCTTTAAACTCAGGCACCAAGCCATATCTAAAATCATAGAAGAAACTTTTTCTATTTATCACCTTTTGAAAAGCATAAAAAGCCTTCAAGCAATTATTTTTTCTCAGTCCCTTTTTTAAGTCCCATGAAATAATTGCACCATCTCCCAGATACTGATAAATTTCTCCGTGATAGTTCTCAACAATAGCCAGGTCTCCAAACACATCCTGAACCAGAAAACTAAAGTTTTTATGCCCCAACTGCTCGGCAATGGTCACCGATGATTTCATATCGATAAACATGAAAATCCGCTTTTCGGCCCTTGGTTTATTTAACATACCCAGCATCCAATACATAAAATTATCCATACCAATTTTATGCAATACTCCGCGCAACAAACTATTTAATAAACACGAAATATAAAACCAAATCAGGAACCGGACATGAGTCATTGACAATTCAGGTATTTTATTTATCAAGTCCTTATAATTGACAAATTCTGCCCATTTCAGATTTTTATTTTCAGAAAAGAAAATGATTATATAACCAAGTAAGAAATACAATAAAAACCGTAATGACACCAAAAAACGAATAGGAGAGTGCCTCATTATTTTATCAGAGAACAAGGCATCAAGTGTAGCAAATAATAGAGCTAATAGAAAACTAAGAAGTATTGTATTCCCATACACATCATCTTTCAACAGCAAGTTAAAATAATTGATGTAGATAGATTGAACTCCTGAGATAAAAACAAATAATGATAAAGAGACCAACCAAAAAAAGAAATGATAAAAGAAGCCTCTGTATATCAGATGAATTTTAATCTTGAACTTATCTATTGATAACATACTTGACGTATACGGGTGTTATTTTATTGATATGTTCTACAGTTTAGAGGCAGAATTGTTACGCATAACAACAAAAAAAGGACGATAAAAACGTCCTTTCTTTATAACTGGTTATTCATCATTATTATCGTCATCATAGGTTTGATACAGATAGTCATTAAATGGAAATCTTTTCGTATGAATTTCCTTAACGGCATTGTAAAGTACCTTTTTAAATTCAATAAAATTAACCTTGTTTAAAGCTGAAATAAAAATACAGTTATCCTGTTGTCCCATCCATGTTTCCTTCATTTCATCAAGAGTAAAATTAGCTCTTGTTTTTGGCGTAAGATCATCTTCGTCTTTCGGAATATATGAATAAGCATCTACCTTATTAAAAACCAAAATAGTTGGTTTTTCTCTATCATCGATTTCATGCAGCGTTTTAGTTACAACTTCTATCTGTTGTTCAAAACCCGGATGAGAAACATCCACAATGTGCATTAATACGTCTGCCTCACGCACCTCATCCAACGTAGACTTAAACGACTCGACCAGATGATGTGGTAACTTACGGATAAAACCTACAGTATCAGCCAAAAGAAAAGGTATATTATCCACCACAACCTTACGAACTGTTGTGTCAAGTGTGGCAAATAATTTATTTTCAGCAAATACTTCCGATTTACTCAACACATTCATCAAGGTACTCTTACCCACATTTGTATAACCAACTAAAGCAACACGAACCAATTTACCTCTGTTCTGACGTTGAGTGAACATTTGCTGATCAATCTTTTTAAGATCAACTTTTAGTTTAGCAATCTTATCCCTAATAATACGGCGGTCTGTTTCAATTTCCTTTTCTCCGGGACCACGCATACCAATACCTCCACGCTGACGTTCAAGGTGAGTCCACATACGTGTTAAGCGGGGTAAAAGATATTGATATTGAGCTAATTCAACTTGCGTTTTTGCGTGGGCAGTACGGGCTCTCCGTGCAAAAATATCCAATATCAGGTTGGTACGATCAAGCACCAAAACTTTAAGATTATTCTCCAGGTTACGAAGCTGCGAAGGACTTAATTCATCATCAAAGATAATTGTCTTCACCTCATGAACTTTCATATAATCCACTATCTCCTGAAGCTTTCCACTTCCCACAAATGTTTTAGGATCAGGCATTGGAAGATTCTGTGTAAAACGTTTCACAGGTTCTGCACCTGCTGTTTCAGCCAAAAACGCCAATTCATCCAGATATTCCTCAACTTGTTGCTCAGTTAACTCCGGTGTTTTTACACTAACCAGCACTACCTTCTCTAACTCCTGCTGAGTCGACAGATTTTCAATCATTAACACTAATGTTTTAAGGCCACAAATATACTCAATTATAAGCAACAAAAAACCCTCGCCAAAAGCGAGGGTTTTTTATATAGACTTAAAAATAATCTACTGCAATACAAAGTTAATAGGTACAGTATAAGATACTTTTACTGCTTTACCCCTTTGCTTACCAGGTTTCCAAGCTGGCATTGAGTTAACCACGCGAATCGCTTCTTTATCCAAGTTTGGATCCACTCCACGTGCAATCTTAACATCTGTTACAGCACCTTTTGTGTTCACAACGAAAGAAACATAAACACGTCCCTGAATACCATTCTCCTGAGCAATTACAGGATACTTAACTGATTGAGCAATAAACTTACGTAATGCTTCCTCACCTCCCGGGAATTCAGGCATCTCTTCTACAATAAAGAATACGGGTGCATCTTCAGCCTCCTCTTCGTCCATTGCCAGATCAGAGAAATCAACTTCTGTATCTTCCTCCATTTCTGTATCCTCGATGTCCAACTCCTCATCCAACTCCACATCATCCTCTACGATGTTCAATACATCTGCAACCTTTGGTGGTGGTGGTGGTGGTGGTGGTTTCACTTCCTCTTGCCTTGTAATAGGCATAATTTCCTCCTCGGCTTCAAGGTCTTCAACCATCTCAAATTGAGAGACGTCCACATCGGTTGTTGTCCATTCGAAAGCAATTAAAACAACTGCCAGAACAACCACCAAACCGATCTGCATAAAGACACTTTTCTTGTTCTCAAGATCTGCCTTCGGCGACTTTTTTACTTCCATAATAGATCAAAGTTTTGGTGCCTAAAGATAGCTATAAATAATAGTTTTATTCATGTTATATAGGGCACATTACCCTATTCCCTAAATTTTGAGTGCATAAAAATAGAATTTTAAAATCAATTTCCATCCTATTTCTATCAGTTTTTATTTGTTTACCCAACAACTTTATTGTTTCATGATTAGATTAAGGTAAACATTTGCTGACCGAGATTGAACCATACAATTTTAATGCTCGACCAAAATAAGAACCTAATATAAAAGACAACAATAAACACACCAAAATGTAATTTTGATTGATCTTTTTTAATGATGAATCATGAGATATTGAAAAAACATATATATTTGCAACGCTAAAGCAGAAAAGACTGTTTTTTTATGTTTTTGGGGGATTAGCTCATCCCGATAGCTATCGGGAGGCTAGAGAGTTTTGACTCATACCCTTTATACATTTTGGGGGATTAGCTCAGTTGGCTAGAGCGTTTGACTGGCAGTCAAAAGGTCATCGGTTCGATTCCGATATTCTCCACGTTGAAAATAAAGGCGTTCGGTGGCTTCCACATCGGGCGCTTTTTTTATTTGCATACTATTTGCATACAAAATCACAACTCCTCAAATATCTTTTTCAATTCACTCATATACTAGATATGGTATCAGTTAAGGTGTTTTCATATCAGACAACATAATATTCAAAAACTATATTTTCTTATCTTGTGACACTTTTATTGAAGTGTAATAGTTATAAAAATATAGTATATAAATGGCAAAGAAAGATAATGGGAGTTTCGAACAGAAACTTTTTAAAGCAGCCGATAAACTCAGAAAGAACATTGACGCTGCGGAATACAAACACGTTGTTTTAGGGTTAGTATTTCTTAAATACATTTCAGAATCCTTCTCGGAGTTATACCACAAACTAGAAGCTGATGAATGGAGTGACCCAGAAGATAGAGACGAATACATAGCGGAAAACGTATTTTTTGTACCCAAAGGCGCCCGGTGGAGTCATATTCATTCTCAAGCAAAACTGCCAACGATTGGACAATCCATTGATGAAGCAATGGAAGCCATAGAAAAGGAAAATAAAGAGCTTAAAAATGTACTTCCACAGGTTTATGGCAAAGCCAACTTGGATAAAACATCTTTGGGTGAACTCATTGATTTGATTTCAAATACTGAGTTGCAAGTCGAGAATAAAAACTCAAAAGACCTCTTTGGGAGAGTTTACGAGTATTTCTTAGGGGAATTTGCCAATGCGGAAGGTAAAAAGGGAGGACAGTTCTATACGCCAAAAGCTATAGTAAAGCTAATGGTGGAAATGATAGAGCCATACAAAGGTAGAGTTTATGACCCTGCAAGTGGTAGCGGAGGAATGTTTGTTATGAGTGAAAAGTTTGTAACTGCTCATGGACGAAGCATTAAAGATATTACTGTGTATGGACAAGAAAGTAACCAAACCACTTGGAAACTTTCTAAAATGAACCTTGCTATTCGAAATATCAACTCAAAATTTGTCGCATGGAACACTGAAGGTTCTTTCTTAAAAGATGCTCATCCTGACCTAAAAGCCGACTATATTTTGGCCAATCCACCTTTTAACCAAAAAGAATGGGGTGTTGATATTTTGCAGGATGACGGTCGATGGAAATATGGAACTCCTCCAAATGGAAATGCTAATTTTGGATGGATTCAGCATATGTTATATCATTTATCTCCAAGAGGTGTAATGGCAACAGTTTTAGCGAATGGTTCTTTAAGCTCGAATGCTTCAGGAGAAAGTGATATTAGAAGAAACTTAGTTGAAAATGATTTAGTTGAATGTATTGTTGCTTTGCCTAAGCAGTTATTCTATAATACAGGCATTCCTGCTTGTATATGGTTACTTCGTAGAGAAAAGAACAGTCATAGTAAACAAGTTTTATTTATTGACGCTTCGGAAATGGGTTACATGGAAGACCGTGTTCACAGAAAGTTGTCAGATGCCGATGATGAAGAAAAGCAAGGAGACTTTTACGAAAATGGATGGGGAGATATTCAAAAAATTGCTGAAACCTACCACAATTGGCGAAAAAATGAAAACTATGCTGATATAAAAGGTTTTTGCAAATCTACAACCCAAGAAGAATTGCAGAAACATGCATACATATTGACACCAGTTAGATATGTGGGAATGCCAGATGAAGAAGATGATGGTATATCATTCAATGATAAAATTAAAAGCTTAACATCTACATTGAAAAAACAAATGGAGAAAGAGGAAGAGTTAAATAAGGAAATCACTTCTCAATTAGATAAAATCGGTATTACACTATGAATAATTTAAATTGGAAATCTGTTGCCCTATCTGAATTATTGGTTTTACTTACTGACTATCATGCTAATGGAGCATACAAGAAACTAAAAGAGAATGTTCAGCTTTTTGATTCTGAGGAATATGCTTTAATGATTAGAACCACAAATTTTGAGCAAAATGATTTTGTAAATAATAATAAATACATAACAGAAGAGGCTTATAATTTTCTTTCAAAATCTAAAGTTCAAAGAGATGATTTGATAATGAATAAAATAGCAAATGCAGGTTCTGTGTATTATACGCCAAAAATTGAAAAGCCTATTTCATTAGCTATGAATTTGTTCTTACTTAGAATTAATAAAGAAAAAGCAGTCCCTAAATATGTTTATTATTACCTAAAGACTAATGAAAAGTATGTAAAGAGTTTTGCATTAGGTTCAGTTACAAAAACTATAACCAAAGAGGCTGTGCGTAAACTAATGATTAACCTACCTTCCTTAGCTGAGCAAGAATCTATAATGCAGATAATAAACTCCTTAGATGATAAAATTGAAAATCTACAGGCTCAAAACAACACTTTAGAGCAGACTGCTCAAACTATTTTTAAAGAATGGTTTGGAAAATTCCAAGTTGGAGATAAAATGCCTGATGGTTGGAGAGTTTATAAAATGCATGAATTAGTTAAGACTGTAAATGGCTACTCTTACAAAGGGAAGGAACTAGTTGATGAAAGCAATGAAGCATTAGTAACTCTTAAGAATTTTGGAAGAAACGGAGACTTTCAATCCAGAGGTTTTAAGCCATTTAAAGGAACCCCTAAACCAGAACAAGAAGTACAAAAAGGGGATTTAGTTGTTGCTCATACTGATTTAACACAGGATGCAGAGGTGTTAGGAAACCCAGCATTCATTTTTGATAATGCAGGTTTTGACAAAATGTATATAACAATGGATTTGGTAAAAGTTGTATCTGAGCATAAAGACATGACTTCTTCATTCCTTTATTATCTAATGAAGAATAGAGCTTTTAAAGGACATTGTATAGGTTATGCAAATGGAACTACAGTTCTTCACTTATCAAAAAAGGCAATCCCTGAATATCAGATATTTTTGCCCTCTGATTTTAAATTGATAAAAAAATTTTCTGATTTAGCAGATTCGACAACAAGTAAAATCTCGGCAAATAATGAAGCTATCATTAATCTTTCTAAAACAAGAGACACTTTATTACCCAAGTTATTGAACGGAGAGATTAGAGTTAATGATTTTAAAGAATAATGTATGAAAGAAAAAGTAATCTTTGATACCAATATTGCTAGAAATACAGGGGTGAATACCTTCCTCGGAAGCAGAGAAATGCTAGAACAATTTACACAAGATGCAGAGGTTGTTATCCCAGAGGTTGTTGTTCAGGAGATTAAAAGACAAAAAAGAAGTGCTTTAAAAAGTAATAAAGATAAATTTTTGAATAATCCTTTTCATAAACTCATAGGCGTTAACGAAGAAGATACTAAATCCTTTGAAATTGAAAATTATATTCAAAAATTACAGGATGAAGAATCCATACCTTTTGAGATTATTGACTTAAAGGATAATAATGTCTTACCTCAAATAAAAGAATTAGCAATCCATAAACAAGCTCCTTTTGAAAGCGGTGAAAATACAGACAAGGGATTTAAAGATGCCCTTATTTACTTTTCAGTGTTAGAGTATCTTCAAGAAATACCTAATAAAAATGTATTTGTTTGTGCGAAAGATTTGAGATTAAAAGAAGCTCTTAATAAACATCATAATATTGTAGTTATAGAAAACTACAAAGAGTTTAAACAAAAAAGTGTTTCTCAGTTTTTTGATGATTACTTTATTGAAAGAGTAAATGAAGAACTTGATGTGATTATTTCAAAAGAAAATATTATTGAGTATTGGCATAATGTTGAAGACAACCAAAATGTTCTTATCGAAATTGAGAATACGCAATACATAATTGAAGTCGATTCAGGTGAGATTGTTAGTACATCAGAAAGAGAGCAGTTTATAGATTATATTACACAATTAATAAATTCAGAGAACTTTTATATTACTCATAATGCAATTGAAAAACTAGCTCCTTTTATAAACTACCTTTCAAACGAAGAAATTAATCAAATATTAAACGCGTCTTATTCAAACGAGCAAATTAAATGGATTATTAAAGATGCTGATGTAAAGGAATTTATTGGAACACTATATAAAGCCAAAAGTGAAATAGTTGAAAATGCCGTTGCTGAATTTTTAAAGGAGAATTTTGAATAAATGCCTATGAATACAATAAACGAAAATACCATTGAACAATCCTTAATTGACCAGTTAGTTAGTCAAGGGTATACGTATTTTAATGGCACGGATATTTCTCCAAATAGTGATAATCCGCAACGAGAGAATTTTGCTTCTGTAATATTAGAGTCACATTTTAAACAATCGCTTAAGAAGCTTAATCCTTCTCTCCCTGAATCTGCAAGAGTTGAAGCTTATCAAAAAGTAATTAATCTTGGGACAGAAGATATAATGGAAAACAATGAGCGTTTCCATATATTACTTACAAGTGGAGTAACAGTAGAATATACAAAAGACGGAAAAACTAAAGGGATAAATGTAAACTTATTGGATGTTGAAAATCCAGAAAACAATAGTTTTTGGGTGGTCAATCAACTAGTTGTTAAAGAGAATAATAACGAAAAGAGGTTTGATGTTGTTATTTTCATTAATGGCTTGCCCCTAGTTTTTATTGAACTTAAATCAGCCACAGACGAGAAAGCTACATTACGCAAAGCATACACGCAAATTCAGAATTATAAAAAAGCTGTTCCGAGTATTTTCTTTTACAATTCCATTTGTATTATTTCAGACGGTATTGATGCAACGACATCGAGTGTTTCAGCTCCTTTTTCACGTTACCTTTCATGGAAGGCACCAAAAGAAATTAAACATGATGTTAGAACCGAATTGCAAATTCTAACAGAATATATGCTCAATAAAAAAACATTGGTTGAGTTAATTCGCTACTGTACCGTATTTGAGCAAGAGGAAAAGAAAGATGAAAAAACAGGTCTTATTTCTCAGGTTAAGATTAAAAAGGTAGCAGCTTATCATCAATATTACGCTATTCAAAAAGCAGTTGAGCAGACTTTAAGAGCAACGCATACACAAGATGGAGATCGTAAAATTGGCGTGATTTGGCATACGCAAGGTTCAGGTAAATCTCTTTCAATGGTTTTTTATAGTGGGCAGATTATTACTCACCCGAAAATGGAAAATCCAACTATTGTGATGTTAACAGATAGAAATGATTTGGACGACCAACTTTTCGGGACTTTTGGAAACTGTGTTGGGCTTTTACGTCAAAAACCTGTTCAGGCAAATAATAGGGAACATATCAAAGAACTTTTGAAAGTATCAGGTGGTGGTGTAATATTCTCAACCATTCAAAAATTTGCTCCAGCCGAAGGTAATGTTTATCAAATGCTATCAGAACGAACCAACATTGTTGTTGTTGCTGATGAAGCACATCGCAGTCAGTATGGTTTTAAAGCTCGTGAATCCGAAGTCAAAGATGAGAATAATAATGTAATAGGGTCAGAAATAAAATATGGTAATGCAAAATATTTACGTGATGCTTTACCTAATGCCTCTTACATAGGTTTTACGGGAACACCTATTGAAAAAGAAGACAAATCAACCCCTGCTGTTTTTGGTGATTATATTGATGTGTACGACATAAAACAAGCCGTTGACGATGGTGCAACTGTGCCAATTAGTTATGAGTCTCGTCTTGTAAAGATCAAACTTGACGAACAAACAGCAAAAGCATTAGACGATGAAATAAACGACATTGCTGATGCAACTGAAGAACAAATAGAAAAAGCCAAGAAGAAAACAGCAACTATTGATGCTGTGGTTGGGCATCCAGACAGATTAAAAGACGTAGCCAAAGATATTGTGATGCACTTTGAAGAAAGGCAAAAAGTCTTTGAGGGTAAGGCTATGGTTGTTGGAATGACACGTAATATTTGTGTTAAACTATATAACGAAATTATAGACTTAAGACCAGAATGGCACAATGATGACTTAAATAAAGGAATGATTAAGGTTGTTATGACAAGCTCATCCGATGACCCTGAATTATTTCAACCCCATAAAACAACCAAACAGCAAAGAAAAGATTTAGCCACTCGAATGAAAGATACGAATGATGAACTAAAATTAGTTATTGTTCGTGATATGTGGCTAACGGGTTTTGATGCTCCGAGCACCCATACAATGTATGTCGATAAAAAAATGCAAGGGCATAATCTAATGCAAGCAATTGCTCGTGTAAACAGAGTTTACAAAGATAAGCCAGGAGGTTTAGTTGTTGATTACTTTGGTATTGGTCAAGACTTAAGGAATGCAATGGCAACATATTTACAATCTGGTGGCGAAGGTGAACCAATTGTAGATATAAAAGAAGCTATTGCTGGCATGAATGAAAAGTTTGAAATCATTGAACAGATGTTTAATGGTTTTGATTTTAAAGCATATTTCAAAGTTGGCACAGCAGAAAAACTGCAAGTTTTATTAGGTGCGCAAAACTTTATTTTATCGGACGTTAAGCTGAAAGAACGATATTTGAAAGAAGTGACATTGCTGTCAAAGCTTTTTGCAATGTCTATTCCAAGTCCTGACGCAGAAGCTATAAAAGATGAAGTGGCATTTTTCCAAGCCGTAAAGGCGCGAATCAATAAGTTTTCGGGCAGTGGCGTGAAATCAGATTACGAAGTAGAAACAGCAATTAAGCAAATTGTAGATAACGCTCTGTCAAGTGATGGCGTTATAGATATATTTGAAGCAGCAGGCATTGAAAGTCCATCGGTAAGTATTCTATCTGATGAGTTTTTGTTAGAAGTAAAAAATATGCAACAAAAAAATGTTGCTTTTGAACTTCTTAAAAAGCTATTAAGTGATGAAGTTAGAGTTAGAAAAACAAAAAACTTAGTACAAGGGAAACGCTTTTCCGAAATGTTAGAATCAGTTGTGAAACGTTACCATAACAATCAAATTGATTCAGCACAAGTCCTGCAGGAACTATCTGAGATAGCAAAAGAAATGCGTTTAGAAGACCATAAATCTGATGAACTTGGATTAACTCCAGAGGAATATGCTTTTTATAGCGTTTTGAATGAAAATGAATCAACAAGCTTTTTAGACGATGCTAAAATGAAAGAATTGATTCATACAATTGTAGATGTCATTAGAAAAAATGCAACGGTTGATTGGAGTAAGCGAGATGACGTAAAAGCAAAATTACGACTGACTGTAAAGAAAATATTGATGCGATACGGCTATCCACCAGATTTAGCAAAGTTAGAAGCAGATAGAGTTTTGGCACAGGGAGAATCATTAGCAGAAATGTTCTCAACCGATATTTAAGAATATTGTTTTGTATCCAAAGTGATAATTGATACCAAAAAGTTAAACGTATATTCTGTTCTATACTTAAGTTGAAAACCTGCCTTTAAACTATTGGACTATAAAGTATGCAGTGCCTATATAGATTTAAAAATCTAAATTTGCGCAAAACCTACTTTTAATAGTGAAAAAGCGCATAAAAGCAGGTTTTTACAGTAAAAAAGCACATAAATGCTTACTTAAAAGTGTTCTTTTGTTGCGAAAATGATAATAATTGGCAAATAAAATAGCCAAAAATGCGCTTTTGCTTTCTTTTTTAAACGTATACTAGGCGTTGAAATTAACCGAATAAGGCTATACGGATAAACATTGATTTTAACTTACACTATTGTATTTCATAAGGATGTTGATAGCAACAAAAAAACCTGGAGCAAGTCCAGGTTTTATTTTAATATTTTTAAGTGCAGAAACTAAAGCGACGTCTTTGATTCTTTCGAATAGCAGTGCACTGAGACCACAAATATATGTAACCTAAATTAATTTGTCAAATTTATTTTTCATATACGTAATTGATTTTATTCTCGATTATAGATTTTAATAGGTCGTTTTCTTTGTGACTTTCAAATAGTTCCCGTATCTCCATTGTTAATTCTTCATGTCTATTAACCGATATTTGCTTTATTAAAAATGAAATGACTTTAATGCAAGAATCTAAAGAGCTTCTATCTTTATTGTTATAGGTTATATCAGGAAGAACCGAAAGACCTTTAGGTGTTCGCATATCAAAAAGAATTCCACCATGAGCACATATATTTCTAACTAAAATTACTTTCTCAAGTAAGTTAATAAATTTAGATAGGTTTAAAATGCCAAACTCTTTTGATATGCGCTCTTGTATCTCATTGTTTTTCAAATTGCGAAAAATACTTAGTACTGTTCCAAAAGTAAAAAACTCAATTGTTTTCCAAGCAGGAGCATATTTATCGTTTATATATTTCTTATGGTGATTTTTTATTGGCTTATTACTACGTATAAAATTCTCATGATAGTAATCTCCAATTTTATCAATGACCTCACGATTTACTATACTTGGGTCAGCAAACCAAGTCGGGGAGTCCTTGTGTTTATTAGATGCATAATATACAACCTTAGTCCTGAAGTTAACTTCGATTCTATTTAGGTACTTGCTTAGGATATTCCTCAAATCGACATCTAAATAATACAACTTAATAACATCCGAGAATTTAGTGTTTTCAACAAAGTTATGGTTTCCATCTTTTTCAAAAGGATTCCAGTAAAAACCAAGCCTGTAATAGCCAATATCTAATAGGAATTCTTTTATTTTCGATTCATCATAATCTAAAATCATTCCTCTTTTTGTCAAGATTTTGATTTGAATATCTGTGTTCGTTGCTATTTTACCCATAAGAATAAGCGTTCTTGATTATACCAATCATCAAAGATAAGATATATGTTAATATTTTAATGTGGCAATCATATTGCATTTTATCGTAAGCATCCGGTAAAGTCCATGTTGGTTTGATGAAAACCAGCAAAACTTTCAAATTAATTTGAAAACATTCGGAGTAATTTGAAAGTCCTTTG